>JBFMDO010000022.1:0-5513 GCA_040753615.1 Nitrospirota bacterium
TAATAAGGGAGACGCTCCTTGATCGGCTCATTTTGATCGACATCTTATCCCTAAATAGCCATACAGTTCTCAAAGTGAGAAAAGTGGATAACCCCCAACTTCAATTTTTTTAACCGGACAGTAGTGTATAAGAATGGACTCATCCATCGGGGTTCTGATGAATTATTCTGGAGAAAAGATGGGACATTTATTCCTATTGAGTATATAAGCACACCGATTCTGGAAGGGGATGAAATAAGAGGTGCGGTTGTTGTATTTACTAATATCACTGAACGCAAAAAAGCAGAAAAGGTGATCAGAGAGAGTGAAGAACGCTATAAACGCATGGTTGATGCGATTACTTCGTATACTTATTCGGTAGAAGTCAGGGAAGGAGAGATAATCCATAGCAGGCATAGCATGGGATGTCTTTCAGTTACAGGTTATACACCAGAGGATTATGAATCAGAACCACAATTGCTATATTCGATAATACATCGTGATGATATGGCAATGGTTGAAAATTCTATCAAGGAGATTTTTTTAGGTCATGAAGTTCCCACTCTCGAACACAGGTTGATAAAGCGAGATGGCAGTATAATCTGGGTTCGTAATAGCATGATACCTTTCTTTAATGACCAAGGGCAATTGATCCGGTATGATGGACTCATAGAAGATATCACCGAACGCAAAAAACTCGAAGCACAACTTCTTCAGGCTCAAAAGATGGAGGCAATGGGAACACTCGCGGGAGGCATTGCCCACGATTTCAACAACATACTCACTGCAATAATAAGTTATGGAAATATACTCCTTATGAAAATGAAGAGAGATGAGCCATTAAGGAATTATATAGAACGGATACTCAATTCATCAGAAAAGGCTACATCTCTTGTACAGAGCCTTCTCGCATTCAGCCGGAAACAGATAACAATCCTAAAGCCATTGGATGTGAACGCAGTCATAAAAAATATAGAAAGCCTCCTATCAAGAATTATTGGCGAAGATATTACACTGAGGATATCTCTTGCTGTCGGAGATTTAACAGCAATGGCAGACAGTAGTCAGATGGAACAGATACTGATGAACCTCGCTACAAACGCAAGAGATGCAATGCCTGAAGGAGGCATTTTTGAGATTGGCACAGAGGTTGTAGAAATCAACAGGGAGTTTACAATCGCCCACGGCTTTGGCAGTCCGGGAAAGTACGCACTAATTTCTGTCTCTGACACAGGCACAGGAATAGATGAAAAGACAAAAGAAAAGATATTTGATCCATTCTTTACAACAAAAGAGGTGGGCAAGGGCACAGGTCTTGGACTTGCAATCGTATATGGGATAATAAAGCAGCATAATGGCTATATCAATTGTTACAGTGAACAGGGTAGGGGTACAACATTTAAGATATATCTGCCTTTGATTAAATCGAAAATGGAGAAAAAAGAAGATGCGTCAGTTTCATTCTTCAAGGGAGGGGAAGAAACAATTCTTGTAGCAGAAGATGATGTTGAGGTTAGAAATACTGTGACTGAATTACTTAAAGAGTATGGATATAAGGTTATAGAAGCAGTTGATGGCAAAGATGCAATAGATAAATTCAATGATAATAGGGATAAAATACAGATGCTTCTTCTTGATGTGATAATGCCGAAGAAAAACGGAAAAGAAGTTTACGAGGCTATTAAAAAAATAAAACCTGATATAAAGGTTATTTTCATGAGCGGCTATGTAGCAGATATAATACATAAAAAGGGAATAATTGAAGATGGTTTAGATTTTATTTTAAAACCTTTTTCACCATCAACTGTATTAACAAAAGTGAGGGAGGTGCTTGATAGAAGATGAGATCAGGGGTTATATCTGTAAATTGCGGGTGCTACCCCTAAAAGAGATACATCAAGGCCGTGTAATGTTTCTGAATGTCCGATAAAAATATATCCCCCGGGACTTAAGCAATGGCAAAGCTTTTCTATCAGTCTTTTCTGAGATGGCTTGTCAAAATAGATAAGCACATTCCTACAAAAGATAATATCCATCCGCTCCTGAAATCCAAAATCATCATCCATAAGATTAAGCCTTATAAATTTTACCCGTGTCCTGAGTTCGGGTACAATCCTTACAATTCCACTGTCTCTGTCCTTGCTTTTTAAAAGATATTTCTTTCTCAGTTCTGTTGGTATCGGCCATATCCTCTCTTGTTCATAAATACCTACTTTTGCCTTTTCGAGAACACGTGTGGAAATATCCGATGCAAGAATTGAATAACTAAAACCGGCATTTTTTTCAGCGAACTCATTCATGACTATTGCCAGAGTATAGGGTTCCTCGCCAGTCGAACATCCTGCACTCCATACCATAAGTTTTTTCCTGAAACCCATCTTTTCTTTTGTAACTAACTCAGGCAATATTTCCTGTATAAGATAGTCAAAATGTGCAGGTTCTCTGAAAAAATCGGTCTTATTAGTTGTGACAACATCAATCATGTTAGATATCTCGCCTGTGATTCCTTTGGGACTAAAAACGTAATTATAGTATTCTGAAAATGATTTTATGTCGAGTTTCCACAATCTCTTCATGAATCTCGACTCGAGGAAGAACTTTTTGGATAGAGGCATCTTTATGCCGCATTCATTCTCTATGAATGTGCTGAATCTCCGAAAATCCTTTTCAGACATCGTTGGTCGACAAAAAACCGCTTCCATTTTATATCTTAGCCTCCTCTGAGGACATATTTTCTTTGGCAGATTGCACCAGAGTGAGTTCTTCTGAAGAGAAGATTTTATCTATATCGAGGAGCATTATGAACCCATTGTCGCATTTTCCAATACCTTTGATAAAATCAGTCCTCAGATATGTTCCGATACAGGGAACTGGCTCTATATGCTTGTGATCAATTTCTATCACCTCCTGCACCGAATCAGCCAGCGTACCCAGGATTGTAGTTTCACCATCTATGGATACTTCTACGATGATAATGCAGGTAGCCACTGTCTTCTCTGTCATGGACATCCCAAAATTCAATCTCATGTCAACTACAGGCACGACATTGCCCCTGAGGTTTATAACTCCCCGCATAAAATTAGGTGTCCGGGGCACTCTCGTTATATTTATAAAATCGAGTACCTCACGAACCTTTGATATCTCAAGGGCAAATGTCTCCTCATCCAGCCTGAAGGTAAGATATTGATTTGTTTCTGCTATAGTGGCTGTATTCATAGTTCCTCTTTATCAGAATTTCTCAAACTCATTATCAAGTTTGTCAGGAGCTTCATCACCATCACCCATATCTATAACTGCCCCTGTTAATACTTTTCCTACAGGGGCAGATGCCATTACAGGAGCTTTAACTTCTTTGTCTTTTTTGATATGACCAACCTTTATTTTGTGGGCAGGCTTTTGTATTGCCTTTGGGACAGTGTGTTCCTTTACGATTTTGCTGACTGCTTCATTTACCTTAAAGAATGTGATTATCTCCTGTAACTGCTCGGCTTGTGATAATAGTTCTTCTGCTGTTGAAGCCATCTCTTCTGATGCATTTGCATTCTGCTGTATTACCCGGTCTAATTCTTGGGATGCTTTATTTATCTGTTCTGCCCCCATGTTCTGTTCATTGCTTGCTGCGCTTATCTCTTTCACCAGTTCTGCTGTCTTCTGTATATCAGGAACAAGTCTGGAAAGCATATCGCCTGCCTTCTCAGCGATCTGAACACTTGAGGCAGACAGATGGCTTATTTCGGCTGCAGATGCCTGACTCCTTTCGGCAAGTTTTCTGACCTCGGAGGCCACTACTGCAAAACCTCTTCCGTGTTCTCCTGCACGGGCTGCCTCAATCGCTGCATTCAATGCAAGCAGGTTAGTCTGTCTCGCTATCTCTTCTATAATAGAAATTTTGTTTGCTATGTCCTTCATTGCTGATACTGTTTCTGAAACAGCCTTTCCGCTTTCTTTTGCATCCTCAGAAGATTTTATAGCTATCTTTTCTGTCTGCTGTGCGTTATCTGCATTCTGTTTTATATTCGAAGACATTTCTTCCATTGAGGAAGATACCTCTTCCACAGAAGCTGCCTGTTCTGTAGCCCCCTGTGACAGTTCCTCCGCACCCGCGCTTACCTGCTGGCTTGCAGAAGAGACATTGCCGGCAGCGGATTTCACATTGCTAACAACATCGCGGAGATTATTAACCATAGATAATAATGATTTGCCCAATGTATCATTTTCAGAAAGGAGCTTTACCTTAACAGTCAGATCTCCACTGGCAATCTGTTCAGCAGTATGTGATGTCTCCTTGAGATTTTTAATCACCTTGTTAAGGCTATCAATAATCTTGCTGATCTCATCTTTGCGTTCAGATGCAAACTCTATTGAGAGATCACCTAAGCTGAACCTTTCGAGTTTCTCTACCAGCAGGGCTACTTGTCTTTCAAGATATTCCTTCTGGTCATTAGCCTCTCTCTGAAGTCGCTTTACTTCCGTGATATCAATTATGACTTCCATGCCGCCATAAGGTTTGCCGTGTTCATCAAAGAGCGCTGAACATGCTGCCTGTATGGGTATCTTTTTTCCATCTCGCCTTTCGACAACAGTCTCACCAAGAATAATCTCACCTGTACGCATACAGTTTTTGATTGTGCACTGGTTGGTGCTGCAGAGGGGTGTTTTTGAAAACTGTGCACATGTCATCTTTCCTACCACCTCTTCGCGCGTATATCCTATGGCTTTCAACGCAGCGTCATTTATGGATGTAATAACTAAATCCTGATTGGTCACAAACATTGGTGCACCAATAGACTTCAGTATATTTTCTGTTTCTCGCTTTGCCCGTACCTCTTCTGTCTTATCAGTTATAACTTCGATGCCACCCATAATCTTGCCTTCTCTATCAGTTAAGGCTGAACATGCAGCAGCAATAGGAAATTTTTTCCCGGTTCGTGTCTCAGCAATGGTTTCACCAAGAATAATCTCACCTGTACGCATACAGTTTTTGATTGTGCACTGGTTGGTGCCGCATAGAGACGTTCTTGAAAACTGTGCACATGTCATCTTTCCTACCACCTCTTCGCGCGTATATCCCATGGCTTTCAACGCAGCGTCATTAGCGAATGTAATAGTTAAATCCCTATCAACAACAAACATTGGTGAGGCTGTAGAAGAGATAACAGATTCGCAATAATGTCTGCGTGTATTGGCTTCACTGAGTTCTCTTTCAAGTTCTTTAATCCGTCCCATGAGTTTTAGATTTCCGTTTCCTTTCCTGGCATGTCTTTTAACTGTTCCGGATTTTTTTACTCTTTCAGCCATTTTTTGTCTCCTTATATTTTAATCTTGTGAATAGATGAGGAGTGCGGGACAAGGGGATTTGTCCCGCACAGGGGAAGGGTATGGGGGGTGAAAACAATATATATGTTATATCACTACTGTCCCAACGTTGAAATTAGGAAATAGTATAACACATTGAAAATACTGGGATCGAAGGAAGAAATGATTGTAATCGATTTGAAATTGAAATTATCAAAAGGCCATACTTCCGCACTAAA
>JBFMDO010000023.1:0-17306 GCA_040753615.1 Nitrospirota bacterium
GCAAGGGCAATCCTTGCAGGGATAAAGGTATCTAAACTTGAGAGGATTGCAGCTTAATTAGGAACCATGAAAACCATTGAGAATAGACCCTTTGAGAGAATTTGCAGAAAAGACTTGACAGTATCTTGAATTTCCACAGGGATCTTTTTGTAATTTAATTTTATAAATTCGTCCAGTAAAGGTTTAACTTTAATCCAGAATTTGCTGAATATATCCATAACGATAGGCTTTTATATTTCTCTTACAAATGAGCCAGTTTAACATAAAATATTGCCTTATTTTCTATGTCCCAGCCGAGGGCTTCAAAAAAGGGATTTATAAAATCAATTCTTACCTGTGCCTCGGGATAGCCTTTTGATAGGTAGTGGTGTATATCTTTTTCGAATTTTGCAATTAAAGACTGAAGTCTTTCTCTAAAAGATTTATGTCCTGCGTGAGACCCCTTCATTAAATTACGAAGTTGCTCTATCTATTTAATTAAATTAAAACTGTCTCAAAAACCTCATATCGTTCTCAAAGAATAGCCGTATATCGTCTATTGAATATTTTAGCATGGTTATCCTTTCAACACCCATGCCAAAGGCAAAGCCTGTATATGTCTGAGGATCATATCCAACCATTTCAAATACCCGTGGATTTATCATGCCTGCGCCCAGTATCTCAAGCCATCCTGTGTTCTTACAGACCCTGCAGCCCCTTCCAGAACAGAAGATGCACCCTATATCTACCTCAGCACTCGGCTCTGTAAAAGGGAAAAAGCTCGGCCTGAATCTTACAGGAGTTTCTGGAGTAAAAATGCTATGTATAAATGATTCGAGGATTCCTTTAAGGTCACTGAAGGCGATATCTGTGTCAACCATAAATCCTTCTACCTGATGAAACATTGGTGTGTGGGATATGTCTGCATCACATCTATAAACTTTGCCAGGAGCGATAATCTTCAACGGAGGTTTCCGTTTTTCCATAACCCTTATCTGGACAGGAGATGTATGTGTTCTGAGTACAACATCATCAGAAATATAAAATGTATCCTGCATATCCCTCGCAGGATGGTCTTTTGGAATATTTAAGGCTTCAAAATTATAGTAGTCAAGTTCTACCTCCGGCCCCTCTTCGACTTCAAATCCCATTGAGATAAATATCTCGGTTATCTCAGAAAGTATTTTATTGATAGGATGTTCCCTGCCAAAAGGGGTAAACTTCCCGGGGAGTGTTATATCTACAGCCTCTGATGCAATGCGTCTTTTGTGATCTTCTTTTTTGAGAAGATAGTCTATTCTGGTTAATTCCTCTTCTATATAGGTTTTAACCTCATTGACTGCCTTCCCATATGCAGGTCTTAAATCAGGATGGATTGCAGAGAGGGTCTTGAGTTTTAATGTAACAAGACCCTTTTTCCCCAAATACTTTATTCTTAACTGTTGGACTTTTTCTATAGATGTAGCGGATCTTGATTCTTCAAGAAATGCATTCTTTAAAGAAAGGATATCCTCCACAATTTTAACTTTTAATCTTTTCTACAAGTTGATCAAATGCAGCAGGGTCATTATAGGCAATGTCAGCAAGTGCTTTTCTGTTTAATAAAATATTTGCCTTTTTCATGCCTGACATAAGCTGGCTGTAAGAAAGTCCAAACTTACGTGCGGCAGCATTTATTCGTATAATCCATAATGAACGAAATTCGCGCTTTTTTACCCGGCGATCTCTATAAGCATATTGCAGGGCTTTGTCAACTGCTTCTGTAGCAACCCTGTACAAGCGGCCTTTAGATGCGCAATAACCTTTTGCCTTTTCTAATATCTTCTTTCTTCTTCTTCTTGTTTTAAATCCACCTTTTGCCCTCGGCATCTATTCCTCCTCAATTCAGGATACTTGATTCATGATAACTTTCGGACTCTTTATCTTGCATCCTGTATCTTCTATATATAAGGTAAAAGTTTTTTAATGTTAGCATATTCAGTATCAGAAACTAAAGCAGTTTGCCTTAATCCCCTCGTCCTCTTTGAGGATTTTCCTGTAAGGAGATGACTTTTATATGCCCTGCTCCTTTTTATCTTGCCTGTTCCTGTAGTTTTAAATCTCTTTGCTGCCCCTCTATGTGTTTTGAGTTTTGGCACTTTATCCTCCTCTTTTTAATTTTAAAATCCTCTAACCCTAATATTTAATTTGTCACCCTGAACCTGTTTCAGGGGTTGTTTCACAGTCTCTTTTTTAGAGATTCTGAAATAAATTCAGAATGACAGGAAACCATTTTCATAATTGTCAGATAGCCTGCTTGCCGGAGGGTAATCAGGACTTTGTATTACCTTGGTCCAATAACCATTGTTATGTGATTGCCTTCAAATTTTGGTGCCTGCTCAATACTGAAGTTCCCTGTAAGCAATTCGGTTATCTTTTCGAATACCTTCATGCCGAGTTCGGGTCTCACGATCTCCCTGCCTCTAAAAAACATAGTTACCTTTGCTTTATTGCCATGGTCAAGGAATCGCCTGATATTTTTTACCTTCAGCCCGAGGTCGTGTTCTGTTATCTGTGGCCTTATTTTGACTTCCTTGACATCAATTGTCTTTTTCTGCGTCTGTTTCTTGCTTAGCTGATATCTGTATTTGCCAAAATCAAGTATCTTGCACACAGGGGGGTTAGCATTTGGCGCTACTTCTACAAGATCAAGCTCTCTGTCATTAGCAACTTTTAATGCGTCCCCTACTGGGATAATGCCAAGCTGTGTTCCATCAGCATCTATCAGTCTGACCTCTTTAGCCTTTATTTGCTTATTAACCCTTATATTTTTGGTTATACTCTCACCTCCTAAAATTTAAGACTATAATTATACAATTACAATATAAAAAAAGTCCAAAAATATTACTCACCCAACTTTAAATATTACTCACCCAACTTTATTTTTTATTACATCCTTTATTATTCCAGTAAATTCATCTATTGTGAATGTCCCTATATTTTCACCTGAACGTTTTCTGACAGTAAGATTTTTCTCTGAGACTTCTTTGTCACCTATTATAACCAAATAAGGCACTTTTCTTATAGTAGCATTTCGTATCTTGTATCCAATTTTTTCATTGTCAGCATTTAATTCGGTTCTCAATCCCTCTGATCTTAACCTTTCCAATAAGATTACTGCATAATCTTTATGCCTTTCAGCAATCGTGAGTATCTCTACCTGCACCGGCGCAAGCCACAAGGGGAAAGCACCTGCATAATGTTCTATTAATATTCCAAAGAATCTCTCTAACGATCCCATCAATGCCCTGTGTATCATTATAGGACTGTGGTCTTTACCATCGCCTCCCCTGAAGGTCATGCCAAATCTCTCAGGGTTATTAAAATCTACCTGAATAGTACTGCATTGCCAGGGTCTGTTAAGGGAATCTTTTACCTTTATGTCTATTTTAGGGCCATAAAAAACACCCTCACCTGGATCTATTTCGTATGAAATGCCCTTGGCATTGAGAGCCATTTTGAGGGCATTTGTTGCCCTTTCCCAGTTTTCAAGGCTTCCAACATATTTTTCAGGTCTTGTTGAAAGATAAATATCATAGTTCTCGAATCCAAAAGTCTTTAGTATAAAGAGGGTAAAATCAAGGATATTCAAAATCTCATCCTCTATCTGATCTTCTCTGCAGAATATATGTGCATCATCCTGCGTAAAACCCCTGACACGCAAAAGGCCATGCAAAACCCCGGAGCGTTCATATCTATAGACAGTCCCAAGTTCAGCATATTTTATTGGAAGATCCTTATAGCTCCTTAATGAACTTTTATATACCTGAATATGAAAAGGGCAGTTCATGGGTTTAATCTCATAATCTACTCCTTCGATCTCCATTGGAGAATACATGTTTTCCTTGTAAAAATCGAGATGCCCGCTTCTCTGCCATAATTCGAGCTTGGCAATATGCGGTGTGTAAAGAATCTTATAACCTGCCCTGTAATGCTCATTTAGCCAGAAATCCTCTATAGTTCTTCTTATTATTGCACCATTTGGATGCCAGATTATAAGCCCTGCTCCTACTTCTTCACTTACGCTGAAGAGGTCAAGCTCTCTGCCGAGTTTTCTGTGATCCCTCTTTTTGATTTCCTCAAGAAAATCGAGATATTTTTTTAAATCATTTTTATTTGTAAAAGAAGTACCGTAAATCCTCTGGAGCATCTTATTCTTCTCATTGCCTCTCCAGTATGCACCTGCAATACTTAATAATTTAAACGCAGAAATTTCACCTGTGGAATTAAGATGCGGGCCCCTGCATAAATCTATAAAATTACCTTCTTCATACAGGGAGACATCTTCATCCGCTATTTCCTCAAGAAGTTCAACCTTATAATCCTCCCTCAGTTTTTTGAATAATTCAATAGCCTCTTTTTTCGAAACAACTTTGCGCACAAAGGGATTGTTCTGCTTTATTATCTCTGACATCTTTTTTTCTATCAAAGACAAGTCATCAGGGGTGAACGGCCTGTCAATGTCAAAGTCATAATAGAAACCTTCATCTATAGCAGGACCGATAGCGAGTTTTGCATCAGGAAAGAGGTCTTTCACAGCATGTGCCATTATATGTGATGTGCTATGTCTGTAAATCTCCCTATCCTCTTTAGAACTAAAATCTATATTTCTGATATAGAAACCTCCTTAATAAAACAGTTTAACAAAAAGGCTCTACAAATAGATTTCTATAATACATAATTTTGTTTTTATATTTCAAAATGTTTTTAATCTGATCCCTCTTTATCCATTAATGAAACACACATGCCCCGAAAGCTTTCGGGGCACAAAGGAGAATGAAAATGTCATTCCTGCAAACAGACTGTGTCACAATTACCATGAAATGGAATATTGTCATTCTGAACCCTTCGCTCTCTGTCATTCTGAGTCCCGAAAGCATTCGGGACTCAGAATGACAGAGTGACACAGCATAGAAAGCAGGAATCCAGAATGGACTGGATTCCCCCGTATCAAGTACGGGGCAGGCTCTGTCAAGCACGGAATGACGAATTGAGAAGTATTTTCAGGTGAAACCCTCATGAGCCTTTGGCTCACAAGGGGGCATGAAAAATACTATACACTCCCCCTTTGGAAAAGGGGGATGAAGGGGGATTTTAAGAACAAATGATTCGAGTTAGTAATCATAAAATCTTCCATCCCCCCTCTATTAAGAGGGGTGTAGGGTCCCTCTTTGCTAAGAGGGGTATTTTCGGGCCAATGACAAAACAATATAAGCATAGGACATTATTATACAGGTATCAGTAGTAACTTCTAAAAAAGATAAAGGAGGATTTAGTGCGGACAATTGCAAGCGTTATATCCTCGAAATATTTTATAATATTATATGGCTTTGCTTGAAATAAAAAAATATCCTGAAAAGATTCTGAAAGAAAAGGCCGCTTCTATAGAAAACATAGACGGTTATCTTCAGCATCTTATAGATAACATGATTGAGACGATGCATTTTGCAAAAGGCATAGGGCTTGCAGCAAATCAGGTAGGCATTCCAAAAAGATTGTGTGTAATAGACACGAGTCAGGATGGAGATAGCAAATCACTCATAGTTCTAATAAACCCTGTGATTTTAGAAAAAGAAGGGTTTGTCGAATCTGAAGAAGGATGTCTTAGCATCCCCGGATATATGGCTTCTGTAAGAAGGGCAGAGAAGGTATTTGTGAAAGGCATTAGCAGGGACGGCAAGCCCTTAGAGACAGAAGGGACAGGGTTGCTTGCGAGGGTTTTTCAGCATGAAATAGATCACCTCGATGGGGTCCTTTTTATTGATAGAATCGGTCATATTAAGAAGGAATTTTTCAAAAGGCGCTATAAAAAATTAATCCGAGAAAATAAATAATATCTAATAGATGCGTGTAATATTTTTTGGCACACCTGAGTTTGCTATTCCTTCACTTGCTGCATTACTTGAGGCAGGAGAAGATGTTCTCGCTGTAGTATCACAGCCTGATAAAAGAAAGGGAAGGGGTAAGGCATTGTCCCCAACGTCGGTTAAAGAATTCGCTATTAACAGAGGAATCATTGTCTTACAACCAGCAAATATAAAAGATAAATTATTCATTAATGAAGTCTCGAACTTAAAGCCTGAAGTAATAGTTGTTGTTGCGTATGGAAAGATACTGCCTGCACAGATTCTCAGGCTTCCAGAATATGGTTGTATAAATGTGCATGCCTCTCTGCTGCCCAAGTACAGGGGAGCATCTCCAATACAGTGGGCATTAATTAATGGCGAACAAAAGACAGGAATAACCACGATGCTGATGGACGAAGGACTTGATACAGGTGATATCCTGCTTCAGAAAGAAACAGAGATATATGATGATGATAATGCATACACTTTGAGTAAAAGACTTGCTGAGTTGGGTGCATCAGTATTGATTAAAACCATAAAAGGTGTAAAAAGCAGGAATATTAAACCGTTGCCGCAGATAGGGGATCCGAGTTATGCACCTATCCTTAAAAAGGAAGACGGAAGGATTGAGTGGTCAAAAACTGCCAGAGAGATATTTAATTTTATCCGCGGTATGTACCCATGGCCATGTGCCCATTGTTATTTAAATAAAGGAAGACTTAAAATTATTAAGGTAAGGGTTATCGAAGGTTCTGGTGTGCCCCGCAGGGTCGAGAAGACAGGGGAAGAAATCATTGTTGGCACAGGAGGAGGGTTAATCTCAATAATCGAACTTCAACCCGAAGGGAAAAAGCCGATGTCTGCGAGAGCCTTCTTGCAGGGGAGGCGAATAAAAGAAGGTGCTTTTTTTGATGAGCTATAGATGGGTGAGGGGGTTTACACTTAAATTTTTATATCCTTTATTTATGTTTGTAGGGTCTTTCTCGAAAGACAAGAAAGAGGCATTTCAGAAACTAATCATAGACATGAATAATAAACTTGTAAAAAAAGAAAGACTCAGGATAAAAAAAATATTATTATTATTGCCACACTGCCTCCAGACAGCTAAATGTAAGATCAGGCTTACATATGATATCTACAATTGCGAAAGATGTGGGAAGTGTGAGATCAAAGACCTGATTCAGATTGCTGATGAACATCATTTATATCTTTCTGTTGCCACAGGCGGGTCATTGGCAAGGAGGATTATAAATGATACAAAGCCTGATGCAGTAGTTGCTGTTGCGTGCGAGAATGATTTAAGCAGCGGGATAGCTGATACATATCCACTGCCAATATTAGGGATACCAAATAAAAGGCCATTTGGCCCTTGCGTTGATACTACTGTTGACCTGACAAAGGTCAAAGAGGCGATAGAGTTTTTTTGCAGAAACTCTAAGCAGGATTATTCATGAATTTTTATAATTAAATATGGGATAGAGTATTTGATTGGAACTATTAATAAGATGAATGATATGCAGGATGAAAAAACAACAATTCAGGCTGAACAGTTACCACCAAAGCCAAAAATAAGCGATTTAATAAAGTTGCCTGTCTATATACTTTCTTTTATCTTTCTGGGGATTATCTTCGGATATCTTGCCTTTAAGGTGTTGAGCTTTGGACGTACAGTAGAGGTTCCTGATATGTATGGTAAGAGCATGGTAGAAGCAAAAGAGTTGCTCACGAAAAACAGGCTTTCTCTGGAGATCGAAGGTGAGGATTACGATGCGATTATTCCAGCAGGATATATACTCAGACAGGATATCTCCGCAGGAGATAAAGTAAAAGAACAAACAAACATAAAGGTTATTTTAAGCAGAGGTACCAGAATAAAATCCGTCCCAATGCTCGTTAATGAGACATTGTCAAAGGCTGAAACCCTGTTATCTCAAAAAGGAGTAAAGATAACAAAGAAGATAATGGTGCATTCGGACGTAATCGAAAAAGGTAGAATCGTCGCTCAAAAACCCCGACCTGATGAAGAAGCAAGTGATCAAATTATTGTACTTGTCAGTCTCGGGCATTATGATATATTCTATTATTGCCCTGATTTTAAGGGCATGTCTGTTGAATATGTTGAGGAACTTGCAGAGAAACTGAATCTTGTGACGGCGATTAAAGGATCGGGAAACTATATCATGGGACAAAAACCAGAGCCGGGAAATAGGATAAAAGCAGGTGATACAATCTATCTGCAGACGGAGTGAACAAAATCTAAGGTATGCAATGGTTAAGATAGCGCCCTCTATACTTTCTGCTAACTTTCTGAAACTCGGAGAAGAGATACACCGAGCTGAGGAAGCAGGCGCTGATATGCTCCATGTTGATATCATGGATGGTCATTTTGTGCCCAATATAACTATAGGTCCTTTTATAGTAGAGTCAATCCGTAAGGCTACCACCTTGCCCCTTGATGTGCATCTCATGATAGAAGAACCGGATAAATATCTGAGAGACTTTGTAAACGCAGGTGCGGATTACCTCACTGTCCATTATGAGGCTTCTGTGCATTTACACAGAACGGTTAAATGGATTAGGGAAAGCGGGGTAAAGGCAGGTGTTTCCCTTAATCCTGCAACACCTGTATGGAACCTCGAACATATACTGCCAGACATAGATATCGCCCTTTTGATGTCTGTAAATCCTGGTTTTGGCGGGCAGGAATTCATTCCACAGGTTCTGGACAAGATAAAGTTTTTAAGAAAGCTGATCAATGAGCAAGGGCTTTTGGCTCTTATAGAGGTGGATGGGGGTGTGAAGATCGAGAATGCAGTTGAGATTATTTCTGCAGGCGCAGATATTCTCGTAATGGGTT
Source organism: Nitrospirota bacterium (assembly GCA_040753615.1). Classification (GTDB taxonomy): domain Bacteria; phylum Nitrospirota; class Thermodesulfovibrionia; order Thermodesulfovibrionales; family SM23-35; genus JBFMDO01. Next base: position 8,722 of record JBFMDO010000023.1, read on the forward strand.
CTGCCTTTTTTAATTCTGGCGATTATGGTTCCTTTATCAAAAAATTCAGAGAAGTTCTTGAAGATAGATGATATTGTCCGCTGTGCAGAAAAACTGAGGGAAAAGTCTTTTTATCCGCAATCTCTCAAACTTTTCAAAAAGGCACTCAAAGGATATACCAGGATATCTGATTTAAACGGGATGTTCCGCTGTCTGTATTCACTTGGCGATACATACAGGATGATAGGGAACTTTGACCTTGCAGCAAAGAGCTATATTCATTCAATAGAAGTCGCAAAAAAAAATAAGGATGCGGTTAATATCGCTGACGCCCTGATCGGGTTAGGACTTTCTTTAAGGGCACAGGGGAAATGGAAAGAAGCCTTAAATCTGATTCATAAATCAAAAAAAACATATCAGAAAGAAAATGATAAAGATGGCATAGCTTTTGCATTATGGGCAGAGGGAGGGTCATTGAGAATAAAGGGAGATATTAGACGTGCAATCAACACATTTAAGGAATCATATAAGATGTTTAAATCTATTAAAGACGTGAGCGGCATGGGGTACTGTTTATGCGGTCTTGGGGGCACCTCACGTGTTGCAGGAAAATTCAGAGATTCTTTTAATTATTATTCATCTGCGAATAAAGTGTTTTCGGATAATAAAGATATTTTTGGTAAGGCGTATTCTTATTGCGGTATTGGGAATGCATACAGGATGCTGAAGGATTATAAAAATGCGCTCGCTAATTTTGCAAAAGCAGTACGATTATATAAAAAAATAGGGGATATAGTAAGTTATTCATATACCATATGGTCTCTTGCGATGACTCATATTATGATCGGTAATTATAGAAAGGCGCATGATTATCTTAATGCAGCATTGAGACTATTTAAAAGAACAAAAGACCATAGAGGAATAATCTATTGCAGACTCGGACTATGCGAATTAGCTATCTTGAAAGATAAAGGGGCAGTTGCAAAAATGCATCTCTTAAAATCTTTACATGAATCAACTAAATATGGTTTTGCTGTTGAGAAATGTCATGCCTCTTCACTATTATCTTTTATAAATGGAGGGGGAATTAATAGATGTTATAATAGGCTCGGATTAAGGCTTGAATTTCAAGGATTACCTTTTAATATACCATAGCAATGAATATATCCCCCAAAATTATTTTTTTCAGGTGAGACTTATGGGTGTATTGAACATACCTAACACACTTACAATAATAAGGATACTGCTTATTCCCATATTCGTAATTTCGATAATGTATGAACGTTATAATTATTCTCTTTATTTATTCATAATCGCTGCTTTTACAGATTTACTCGATGGTCTCTTTGCGCGACTTACAAACCAGAAGACCACATTAGGCACATTCCTTGATCCACTCGCGGATAAATTTCTCCTCGTTACAGCATTTGTTATCTTATCCACTTATGATTTGATACCCAAATGGCTTACGGTAACAGTCATAAGTAGAGATATCATTGTAGTTACCGGTTGGTTTTTAGTTTATCTTACCACTCATAAATCCAGAGTTGATCCCTCAATCCCTGGCAAGGCGACAATATGGGTGCAGAGTTTATTCATTGCGTATGTGCTTATAGATATCAATTTTTTATTTCTGCCTGACATGCCTTCCCTGCTTTTATGGTTAACAGCAGGGATAACAATATTCTCTGGACTTCATTACATTTATAAGGGGTTGAAACTATCATATGCCATCTGAAAAAGGTCTTATAATAGATAATGTTTATCCGGGCAGCCTTGCAGAAAAGTTAGGTCTTCTTCCCGGCGATATACTTCTATCAATAAACTCACATAAATTGCGCGATTCTATCGATTTTTTATTTTATAGCAATGATGAGAATCTCGAAATAAAATTAGATAGAAAAGGGGAAAAGTTTACTATCCATACTGTACGTAAAGATAATGCTGAATTCGGTCTCGATTTTAAGCCATTCAAGGTCATGACGTGCAAAAATAACTGTATATTCTGTTTTGTAAAACAGCTTCCAAAAGGTCTCAGAAAAACACTTTATATAAAAGATGAGGATTACAGGTTGTCTTTCCTTTATGGAAATTATATAACCCTTACTAATATGGGCAAAGAAGACAGGAAACGTATTGTGGAGCAGAGATTAAGTCCGCTGTATATCTCTGTTCACACAACAAACAGGACATTGAGGAATCAATTAATCGGAAATGCAAAAGCTCCTGACATAATGAAAGAACTCAAATTTTTCAGTGACAATAAGATAAAGTTTAATGTACAGATAGTATTGTGTCCTGATTACAATGACGGAAAAGAATTGCAGAGGACACTCAATGACCTTTCCATCTTTTACCCTTACGTTATGTCTATCGCAGTTGTTCCAGTAGGAGTGACTGTTTATAGAAAACACGATATTCGGGCTGTCGAGAAGAACGATGCTGATCGCACAATAGAGATCATAGAATCCTACCAGAAAAAATTTAGGAGGAAGTATGGCGACCTTTTAGTATATGGAGCAGATGAGCTTTATTTAAAGGCAGGACATTTATTCCTCCCGTTCAGTGGATATGGAGAATTGCACCAGTTAGAAAATGGTGTGGGAATGATACCATGGTTTATGCATTGTGCAAAGAAAATAAAACATCAAAAGATTCAGAGTGGGAAGAAAATTCTTACTTTTACTGGCTTATTATTCTATCCTTTTCTTAAAAAATTCATAGAAAGCCTCACTGATAACAGCAAACTTAAGATTATTGACGTGATTCCTGTGGAAAATAGGTTCTTTGGCGCATCTATCACAGTTGCAGGATTGCTGACAGGCAGGGATGTAATAAAGACATTATTGGGCAAATCAGAAGGCAGCAAAATCATACTTGTACCTGATGTAGTACTTAATGATGAAGACAAATTTCTTGATGATGTCACTTTAAAGGATATGGAAGAAGCAATCGGGATCCCAGTGAGAAAAATTAAATCAACCCCTGAAGGGCTTTTAAAGGGAATTTTGGAATGAGGGGATAATATTGACAGGCAATATTTTTAATGATAATATCTCAAGCATGAGATATATAATTGCAATATTTGGTATTATTTTTCTCATCTTTCCTGTAGCCTATGCAGATATTTATAAATATATTGACGACAACGGTGTAATTTGCTATACAGATGCGCCTGTTACTAGAAATGTAAACAAGTTTATCAAAAAAGATACAAATAGAGATTATGCAAAACAAAAACCTGTCAAAAAAAATTCTGAAAAAATCACAAATTATAAGCAAATTGTATATGAGAAGGCAGCGATTCATGGTATAGATCCTTCCCTTATAAAGGCTGTCATACAAGCCGAGTCTAACTGGAATTCAACGGCTGTTTCGAAAAAAGGCGCAATGGGTCTTATGCAGATTATGCCTGTTACAGCAAGCAAGTTAAAATTGCATAATCCATTTAGCCCTGAGGAAAATATCGAGGCTGGGATAAGATATCTAAAGTATCTTATCGAGAGATTTAAGGGTGACCTTACGTTGGCGCTTGCTGCTTATAATGCAGGGCCAAAGATTGTTGAAAAGTTTGGTTTTGTTCCCCCGATTACTGAGACAAAACAATATGTCAATAAAGTGCTTTCTCTTTATAATGGCAAAACAAAATATCTTTCAACAAAAGACAGTAAAAAACTTGAAAAGATTTACAAGATAATTTTAGAGGATGGCACTGTCATTTTCACAAATTCCACTTTTTGTCAAAAAAACGCTGTCAGGTTCTGAATGTCTTCTGAGTTTGCCCTTCTTCAGGAAGAGATACTGAGACTAAAACAAAAGCGACGTGCAATCATACTTTCTCATAACTATCAGAGAGACGAGGTACAGGAGGTTGCTGATTTTACAGGTGATTCCCTTGAGCTTTCAAGGACAGCATCCACCATAGACTGTGATGTTATAGTATTTGCTGGGGTCAGTTTTATGGCAGAAAGTGCCTCAATCCTTTCACCTGATAAGATTGTTCTTCTGCCGGAGATTGATGCAGGATGTCCAATGGCTGACATGATCAGTGTAAGTTCTCCACGTCCAGAAATAGAGAGTTTCCCCGCGTTTAATCCGCCTGCTTACATATATCCACGGGAATTTACATTAAGAGATATTAAGACACGGTATCCGGGTGTGCCTGTTGTGGCGTACGTGAATACAACTGCAGACGTCAAGGCAGAAAGTTATATATGCTGTACTTCTGCTAATGTTGTTAAGGTCATCGAGTCACTGCCTGATGAAAAAGTGATTTGTATACCTGATAGAAATCTATCCGCATGGGCGCAGCAGAATACAAAAAAACAAGTTATTGCATGGGATGGATTTTGCCATGTGCATGAAAGGGCGAATATAGAGGATGTACAAAAGGCAAGGAGAGAACATCCAAAGGCACTTTTTATGGCACATCCTGAATGCAGGCTTGATATACTTAATCTCGCAGACCATGTGACAAGCACTGCCGGGATGTTAAGGTTTGCAAAGGCGTCTTCTGAAAAAGAATTTATAGTAGGCACAGAAATAGGGCTTTTATACCGTCTAAGAAAAGAAAACCCTGATAAGGTTTTTTATCCATTAAGAAAGGATATGATCTGTCCTACAATGAAAAAGACCACACTCAAAAGCATTATCAGGGCATTGAAAGAAAACAATTATATTGTTAAAGTATCTGAAGAGATACGGATTCCTGCCAAAAAGGCATTAGATAGGATGCTCGGTATAGGGTAGGTAGAGCATTATGGATTTTTTATACAGAATTGCTGAACAAAGAATCAGAGAGGCAATAGAGAATGGCGAATTTAATGACCTCGAAGGGAAAGGCAAACCCATTATATTCGAGGATGAGACATGGATACCCGATGACCTGAGGATGGCTTACAGATTTATGAAAAATGCAGGTTGTTTACCACCTGAACTGGAGATGAGAAACGAAATAATAAACTTGCGTGACCTGATAAATATGATAGATGATGATAAGGAAAGATTGAAAAAAATAAGAGAGTTGAATTTCAAACTGTTAAAACTCAATCTTAACCGCAAAAAGCCGCTGGATTTTGAAGATTTTCCAGAATATGAAGGGAAGTTGTTAGATAAATTTATAGGGAAGGGAACCGACTCATCTCCAAATTAGGCACATCCCTTGAATACGTTCCAATATTGCCTACTATTGCTTACTGTTGGTCAAGTCTCTGAATTATACAATTGCATTATCATTTTAGTTTTCACATAATGAATAAGAATGGATAAAAAGGTTATTCCAGAATTATTTATCCGAAGCGCTATTGAACATAAAGATAATATCGCCTTTAATTTCTTTGATAAGACATGGATGACAATCACATATGGCGAGCTTTTAAATATTACAAAAGCCATAGCATCCCATCTCATAAAAATAGGAATAAATAAAGGTGACAGAGTTGCCATTATCTCTGAAAATACTCCGGAATGGTGCGCGGCATATCTTGCTATTTCATTATCAGGCGCTATCGCAGTTCCTATAGATGCTCAACTCGGAACTGATGAGATAAGAAACCTGCTTCTGGATTCAGAATCAAGAGTAGTTTTCCATAGTTCAAAGACTGAAGAAAATACCAAGAATGCTGTTAAAGATAATCTTTCTGTTACTTTAATAGATTTTGATTCTCCTGATTTTATTACCATCTGTAATACAAAGGATATAAAGAATTATCCGGAGATTTCAGAGGAAGATGTTGCATCCCTTATATACACATCAGGTACAACAGGAATACCAAAAGGGGTTCAATTAACACACAAAAATTTCTGCTCAGATGCAGAGGCTGTTATAAAAGCCGAAATTATAACAGACAAAGATCATATTCTCTCGATCCTTCCTCTGCATCATACTTACCCATTTACATGTACATTCCTGATTCCAGTTCTATTAGGCAGTACAATCACATTTCCACCAAGCCTGAAAGGTCCTGAATTAATGTCAACGATAAAAGATAAAGAAGTGACCATTCTTATTGGAGTCCCACAACTGCTCGAACTTATAAGAAATGGAATTTTTAACAAAGTAAAACAATTGCCCGGACTGATGTCAAAGATAATGTTCGGCATTTTAAAGGTCTGCGGAATACTTAAGCAAAATTCAGGGATAAATCTCGGCAAAATAATTTTCAGGTCAGCTCATAAGGCACTTGGCAAGAGATTCAGGTTTTTTGCAAGCGGAGGCGCTAAACTGAATCCAGAGGTCATGAAAGATATTGAGGCACTCGGTTTTGCAGTTGTTGAGGGTTATGGCCTGACAGAAACATCCCCTGTTGTTACATTCAACCCGATCACGAGAAGGAAGGCAGGGTCTGCTGGAAGACCTCTGCCGTCTGTTGAAATAAAGGTATTTGAAGCTGAAAAACATAGAGAATTAGGAATAAAGGAGGAGGGTGAAATCGCAATAAGAGGTGCGATGGTCATGAAAGGCTATTATAAAAACCCTCAGATGACAGGAGAGGTAATAAAAGATGGCTGGTTTTTCAGCGGAGACCTCGGATATTTAGATGAGGAAGGTTATCTGTTCATAACAGGTCGGTCAAAAGAGGTTATTGTTTTAAGTTCCGGAAAAAATATCTATCCTGAAGAAGTCGAAAAACAATATTCAAAAATCCCTCTTATAAAAGAAATATGTGTAATGGGCATTGAAGATAAGGGGATTGTGGAGTCCCTCAATGCAGTGATTGTGCCTGATCTTGAATATGCAAAAAAGGCACAGATAGGGAATATACAGGAGGCACTGAAATGGGAGATAAATAATATTTCACTGCATCTGCCCCAATACATGAGGATAAAGGGGTACACTATTTATCCGGATACCCTGCCGAGAACACCTCTCGGAAAACTACGGAGATTTATGATCAAAGACCTCTTAAAAATCAAAAGTGAAAAGTCAAAAATCAAAGGTGAAGAAGATAAAATATTAATCAGTGATGATGCAGGTAAAAAGGTGGTTAAATGCATAAAGCCGTTATTGAAAGAGCAGATTCCAATACAGGCTAAAGACAATCTTGAGCTTGATCTTGGTCTTGATTCGCTTGCCAGAATAGAACTTGTTGTATCACTCGAAAAGGCATTCTCAATAAAACTTCCAGAGACCTTTGCTTCAGAAGTACAGACTGTTGAAGAGCTTATTAAAAAGATAAAAGAATATGGAACAGGCAAAACCATCGAAACTGAAAAGGTGCTGCAGTGGAAAGATATACTGAAGGAAGATCCTCATTTTGATGACAGGAAAAAGGTTGGACTTCATCATAATTTTTTAGAGTGGGTATTAATCATCTTATGTTTATGCCTGATAAAGGTTACAATGAAAATATTCTTCAGATTAAAGGCTAAAGGTATCGAAAATCTACCTAAAGGAGGTCCTTACATAATCGCCCCAAACCATGCGAGCTATCTTGACGCATTTAATGTTGTGGCTGTATTGCCTTTTAAATCTTTTAAGGATTTATATTCCATTGGCTTTCAGAAGTATTTTACAGGGGGTGTAAAGGGTTTTTTTGCCAGGCTTGCCCACGTTATCCCGACAGACCCCGAGACATATCTCAATAAAGCCCTACAAATGGCGTCGTATATCCTGAAAAATAGAAAATCACTTCTCATATTTCCTGAAGGTGGGAGGTCTTATGATGGGGAATTAATGGAATTCAAAAAGGGAGTCGGGATACTTTCTAAGGAACTCGATATCCCTGTTATCCCGGCGTATATTAAAGGCTCATATCAGGCGCTCCCACGTGGTAAAATATGTCCTAAATTTGTTGAGATGAAGATCATCTTTGGGAAACCTATTTATCCATCTGATATTGATTTCTCAAAAAAACCAGCAGGCATGGATGGTTATCAGCTTTTTGTAAACAAAGTGAGGGAACAGTTAGAACTATTAAGAGATAATGCATGATAGCTCAAATAACAGAAGATACCTTTGAACACTTTTTAGAATCCATTAAAGATTCATCAATAATTGACCTTCAGGAGATAACCTTTATTGACCCCTATGGAATGGTTGGTCTTCTTGAGATAGGGGAATTTTTTTACACACAAGGGATTCAGAAGACAATTCTTCTGCCAAAGACAGAAGAAGTTCTCAAATACCTTGAGAGGATGGATTTTTTTCAATTTGTCGAAAGGTATTTCATGATTCAGTCTTCTTTATCCCAAATACCGTCTAAATATTTCCGAAGCTCTTATCCTGATGTGCTGCTTGAGATAACGCCGATAGAAAAGTCTGACGACATCCATTTCATCGTGGGAAAAGTAAAAGACCGTGCAGATGCAATACTCACAAGACATCTTCGATATGATGACAGAACAATAAACGGATTTATAGTTGCCCTTTCAGAGGTATGTCAGAACATTATTGAACACAGTGAGGCTAAAGGATTTGTAGGCATACAGAAATATCATTTCCAGAACCTGAATAAGAATATTGTTAAGATTGCTGTTATGGGATACTGTCAAGTCTTTTCTGCAAATTCTCTCAAAGGGTCTATTCTCAATGGTTTTCATGGTTCCTAATTAAGCTGCAATCCTCTCAAGTTTAGATACCTTTATCCCTGCAAGGATTGCCCTTG
>JBFMDO010000024.1:0-35806 GCA_040753615.1 Nitrospirota bacterium
TTTATACTATAAAGTATAAGCTATTGTCAAGAGAGAAATGATATATGTTTAAAATATTCGCCACTACATTAAAGGCATGTTTCTAATGTTTTCAAGGGGTTACATTGAAAAAGTTCGAAAGTCGGGTTTAAAAACTCTGCTTTTCCCGCCGTGTTTTTCCACAAGCATTATTCCCGAGATAACCATCTCTTTATCAACCGCTTTACACATGTCATAAATAGTTAAAGCAGCTACTGATACAGCAGTGAGGGCTTCCATCTCTACCCCTGTACGATCAACAGCATGGACGCAAGCCTCTATCTCTATTTTATTTTTTTTGCGGTCAGTCTTAAAGTTTATATCTATTACAGTGATATCCAACGGATGGCACATCGGAATAAGTTCGCTCGTCTTTTTTGCTGCTGATATCCCTGCAATCTTTGAAACACAGAATACATCGCCTTTCGGAATCTTTTTGTCTTCTATGAGTTTCAGGGTTTCAGGTTTCATAGATACAGAGCCTTTAGCAACAGCCATTCTCTGAGTTACAGGTTTCTCGCTAACATCAACCATCTTTGCCCTGCCTTTTCTATCAAGATGAGTAAGCTTTTTCATAAATTCCTCATTTTAAGCATTAAAGGAAGGGTATAGTATTTTCGCTCATTCTCGTCCCGACATAAAGTCGGGATAAACTCGGGACTCCGAGGCTTTTGCCTCTTTATTTTCACATATTGTATTTGACTATCGGCAAAAGAAATCCGCTCAAACACTATACCCTTCCTTTATATTCATTTTAAAGTTATATGGTGCCGAAGGCGGGATTTGAACCCGCACAGCCTTTCGACCACTAGACCCTGAACCTAGCGCGTCTGCCAGTTCCGCCACTTCGGCTCTTAAATATTATACCCTAAAAATCAAATGGTAATCCCTCTGTCTTTTTCACAAACCACTTTGTCCTTTCTTTTTCGAGTGTAAATGTGAGGTGAACAGGTTTTGACAAATCTCCAAATATATAATAAGTTTCACTTTCAATTGTTGCAATAATCCTTACATCCATATCCGCCTCGGCAATTTTTTTATTAATCTTTATGCCAAGATTTTCATATTCAACCTTAATGTCACTCATATCCTGAAAAACAGATTTCATTAATTCTTTTATATAAAGATATGTAAGACCATATTCGTCACGATAATTATAAGAAACCTTTGACATCACCGCATCAATATCTTCATCTTCTATTGCCTTTGAACCTTCCCTGAAAAGTTTTTTAATCCTTGCTTCGTCAGACGGGAAGATGAAGGGGATATTATTAAAAAGAATAAAAGTGCTATAATTTTTTTACTCAAGGCTTTGTCTCCATTATCCTGCCCCCTTCGAGTGTTTAGCTTCGGTGTTCATTTTCATGTTGCTAAGAATTTAGCATTAAAAAGCCCATTGATGTCAACTAATTATTGAATCACGGAGCAATTCCCCCCCCATTTCCCCCTTTAGTAAAGGGGGAAATGGGGGGATTATGTGGTTATGTGTTACGTAAAAATCATTCATGCACATCTGGGAAACTATTTTTGCATATATTGTTAGGTAAGGTTCTTCCGCTCCCTGCTTAAAGCCTGGGGGGACATGTTTATTGTGTCATTCCTGCGGAGGCAGGAATCCAGTGCCTTCACAGATAATATCGTATAAATCATTCCATTCAGGATTATTTTCCTCTATAAGTCTTAGTTTCCACTGCCGTTTCCATGCCTTTATTTGTTTTTCTCTACAAATGGCTGCCTCTGCTGTTCCATGTATCTCGTACCAGACTAAACGGTGAATATTATATTTCTGGGTAAAACCTTCAACAAGATTATTTTTGTGTTCGTAAATACGCTTAATAAGATCAGATGTAATGCCTGTATATAAAGTCCCGTTTCGTTTGTTATAAAGAATATAAACATAAAATCTCTTCATTCAACATCTCTGGATTCCTGCTTTCGCAGGAATGACGAACCTAATGTATCACTTTTCCATCAAAGAAACAAGTGGTCAGATTAATATGTCCACAAATGATTTTTACAAATAGTACATAAATGATATTTCCGTAACAGGATTATGTGGTTATGTTGACAACTTCATTGTTCGTTTATATGATATAATTTCCCATGCGTGTAATTATTGTTGGTGCAGGCGAGGTTGGCTACCAGATAGCAAAGTTCCTTTCTCTTGAATCCGTCAATGTTGTTGTCATTGATAAGGATAGAAATAAACTGAAGCGAATTGTTGAAGATTTAGACGTTGCAACTATAGAGGGAGAGGGCGGAGACCCACTGGTTCTCGAAGAGGCTGAGGCAGATAAGGCAGATATGCTCCTTGCGGTTACTGACAAAGATGAGATAAATATGATTGCATGCCTTCTCGCAAAGGTGTTCAATATCCCTCGAAAGATTGCGCGAATAAGAAATCCAGAGTATTTTAATAACGAGAGACTCCTCAGCAAGGAAAATCTCGACATAAATCCCGCCATTAACCCTGAGCTTGAGATTGCACGTGCAATAGTTAGACTTCTTGAAGTACCTCTGGCAACAGATATTGAGGAATTTGAAGATGGAAGCATAAAGGTGATTGGTTTTAAGATTCCTGAGAATGCCCCTATAATCGGAGAAAAATTAAAGAGACTCGGCATGACAATGGACAAAAAATTTCTGATAGGGATTATTGTAAGGGAAGATAAGACAATAATCCCTTCGGGCGAAGATGTCGTCAAAGAAGGAGATATAATCTATGTGCCTGTCAAAAAAGGCGATGGAGAAAATACAATAGCACTACTTGGGGTACCAGCAAAACCTGCAAAAAAGATAATGTTGCTTGGAGGAGGGAGGATAGGATATTACATCGCATCTAATATAGAATTAAGAGCAGATGTGAAAATAATAGAGAGGGAAGCAGAAAGGTGCAAATATCTCAGCAAAAATCTTAAAAAAGCCCTTGTGCTCCATGGTGATGGATCGCAGAAATTACTGCTGGAAGAAAACATAGGCGACATGGATGCCTTTGTGTCTGTCTCTAACAATGATGAACTAAATATAATGGTATCCATTCTTGCGAAGAAATTAGGGGCGAAGAAGAGCTTTGCGATTGTCAATAAAACAGAATATATACCTCTCGCCCACAGTCTCGGCATTCAGGCTGTTCTCAGCCCGAGGCTCATTACTGCAAGCACTATTTTGAAGTATGTCAGAAGAGGAGATATCCTTTCCTTAACAGCGATTGCAGAAGATAAAGCAGAGATAATCGAGGCAAGGATTGGCAGTTCATCAACCCTTGTGGGAAAGACACTTGAGGAGGCGCAACCTAATGCCTCGATTATCGGTGCAATTATAAGAGGTAAAGAAGTTATTATTCCTTCGGGTTCAGACAGAGTAATAAAAGATGATAAATTAATCATCTTTACCCTTAGAGAATCTATAAAAAAAGTGGAAAAACTCCTGATATGATAATCTCTCCCCGATCATGAGACTCAGAGTAATCCTGAACATAATCGCAATTGCACTCATATTCTTGTCCATTTTTATGATTATTCCTATCGGTGTCTCACTCATTTACCAGCAATCAGATATTATTCCTCTGATCGAATCATTCTTGATTGCTCTCATTTCTGGCGGCATACTCTACTTTCTGACACGAGAGCAGAAAAAAGAGGAAATCAAACATAGAGAGGCATTTGTTATTGTAAGCTTAACGTGGCTTGTAGTTTCATTGTTTGGAGCCATTCCCTTCATGCTGACAGAAACATTCCATTCTTTCACTGATGCTTATTTTGAATCTATGGCTGGTTTTACAACAACAGGTGCATCAGTGATCAATAATATAGAAGCTGCTCCAAAAGGATTACTGTTCTGGAGAAGTATGACTCAATGGATAGGTGGGATGGGCATAATAGTTTTTGCTCTGGCAATACTTCCTCTCTTGGGAACAGGCGGCATGCAGCTTTTCAAAGCAGAAGTCCCTGAAATCAGTGTTGATAAAGTAAGGCCAAGAATTATTGATATAGCAAAGGCACTCTGGTTTATTTATGTTGCACTCACATCACTCAATACAATCTTGCTGATGGCTGGGGGGATGGATTTTTATGATGCTATATGCCACGCATTTACCACTATGGCAACAGGTGGATTTTCAACTAAAAATGCCAGTATAGGACATTTTAATAGTCCTTTCATTGAGTACATAACGAGCATCTTCATGTTTTTAGCAGGGGTAAATTATACACTCTATTTCTATGTCTTTAAAGGGAAGATAGGGAGATTGTGGAAGAGCAACGAATTCAGATTTTACGTAACTGTTACTGCAATTGCTACTGTAATGATAACCATCAGCATTTGGAGGTCGTCCATTGACTCTCTCTTTGAAGCTTTCAGATATTCCCTCTTTCAGGTAGTATCTCTTATGACTACTACGGGATATGCAACCGCAGACTATGAAAAATGGTTACCCTTTGCACATATTGTTCTTATAATGGTGATGTTTTTTGGGGGCATGATTGGTTCTACCGGCGGTGGTATCAAGCAGGTCAGGATATTGCTGATGATTAAACAGGGATATAGAGAGATGTACCAATTGATCCATCCCAGTGCAGTAACAGCAGTTAAACTCGATGAGAAGTTTCTCGATAAGGAGATTTTAGGGAGCATATGGGGATTTGTTTTTCTTTTTTTAGGGGTCTGTGCCGTAGCAACAATCGGCATGGCTGCTGTAGGGACTGATATGATTACGTCTGCGACAACCGTGATATCAGCTATGAGCAATGTTGGTCCTGCTTTTGGCGCTGCAGGGCCATATGAGAACTACGCATCTATATCTATTCCAGGGAAGTGGATACTAATATTTTGTATGCTTACAGGGAGGCTTGAAATCTACACAGTATTGATATTGTTTGTGCCTCGTTTCTGGAAAAAATAACTTTTTTGCAAGAATAGCTGTCCATTAACTATCTGTTTCTGTTATTTTAACTATAGAATTCTTAATTACCTTTAATAACTGATTAAGGTTCTGCTCGCTGATGATTAATGGAGGCATAATGACGATAACGTTTCCGAGTGGTCTGATGAAAACTCCGTTATCTCTCGCATGGTACGCAACTCGCCAACCCATCTTTTCTGCCCAGTCATAAGGCTCTTTTGTCTGTTTATCTCTTATTAGTTCTACCCCTGCCATGAATCCAGCATTTCTTACATCTCCAACATGCTGAAGTTCTGAAACATCTTTAAGCCATGACCGGAGTATTTTTATCTTTCCTTCAAGACCGTCTAACACTTTTTCTTTTTCAAATAAATCGAGGCATGCGAGGGCTGCAGAACAGGCAAGGGGATTCCCTGTATATGAATGCCCATGAAAGAATGTTTTTAACTCTTTAAACTCTCCTAAAAATGCATTATATATCTCATTCGTTGCAAGTGTTACCGCAAGAGGCATATAGCCGCCTGTTATCCCCTTTGAAAGACACATAATATCAGGCACAACATCTTCATGTTCACAGGCAAACATCTTCCCTGTGCGTCCAAACCCTGTTGCGATCTCATCCGCAATCATCAGTATATTGTACTTTGTGCATAATTCTCTAACCCCTTTAAGATATTCTGGAGGAGATGTTATCATCCCACCTGCTGCCTGTATAAGAGGTTCTATAATCATTGCGGCTATCTTAGATGAATGGGCTTTTAATATCTCTTCCATCTTATCAAGACATGCGAGTTTGCACTCAGGATATTTCCTGCCAAGTTCACATCTATAACAGTATGGCGAAGGTGACTTATAAGTCTTGAATAAAAGCGGTCCAAATGCCTTATGAAATACATCAACACCTCCAACACTTACAGCACCCAATGTGTCTCCATGATAGGCATTGTTAAGGGCTACAAAAGTATTTTTTCCTTCAACTCCTCTGTGTATCCAGTACTGGAATGCCATTTTAAGAGCAACCTCGACAGCAGTTGAACCATTGTCAGAGTAGAAGACCTTAGAGAGTTCATGACTCCCTTTTTCAAATCTCCCCTTGCCTCCCTTTTCTAAAGGGGAGGAGGGGAGATTTGCTCCATGTGCTTTACCCCCCTTTTCCTCCTTAGTAAGGGATACTTCCCCCAAAAGCCCCCCCTTAGTAAGGGGGGGGTGGGGGGGTAATGACTTCTGAACTATGGTTATAAGTTTCTCTGCCAATCTTATTGCAGGAACATTACTCAAACCAAGTAATGTAGAATGGGCGATGCTATCAAGCTGACTTTTTATTGCTTCATCTATCTCTTTTTTCCTATGCCCGTGAATATTTACCCATAGTGACGACACACCGTCAAGATACCATCTGCCATAAATATCCTTTATAAAACAATCTCTGCTTTCGGAAATAATTATTGGTATTTCGTCAACCCATTCCTTCATCTGTGTGAAGGGATGCCAGATGTATTTCCTGTCAATATCTTCGAGTCTTCTGTTTTCTTCGAGAATGCCCATATTAACCCACCCCTTAATCCCCTCCTAAGAGGGGACTTATACCCTTAATCCCCTCCTAAGAGGGGACTTATACCCTTAATCCCCTCCCAAGAGGGGACTTATCTTTTTCTTCCCCTCCTTGGGAGGGAACCCTTCTTTTCATTCCCCTCTTGAGAGGGGTTAGGGGTGTGTTCTTTTATCCATCTCTTAATAGTTGTCATTACACCCTCAATGTTTTGTTTAACATCTCTATCAGTAAATCGCAAAAATCTGATTCCTAAACTTTCTAATCTTTTTTGTCTTATTATATCTTCTTCAATTTTATAATTGTGTGTATCACCGTCTATCTCTATTGCAAGCATCAGCTCGTTGCAAAAGAAATCAACAATATAATCATCAATGGGTTTTTGGCGATCAAAATCATAGTTAAGCATTTGTTTTCCTTTAAGATGTCTCCATAGTAAAACTTCTGAAAGTGTACTATTTTTTCGCAATTGTCTTGCAAGTTCTTTCAAATTTTGATTATAACGAATAATTTTCTTTCTTCTCATTGAACTATTAACCCACCCCTTAATCCCCTCCCGAGAGGGGAGCTATCTTCTTATCCTCCTCTTGAGAGGGGACTTATACCCTTAATCCCCTCCCAAGAGGGGACTTATCTTTTTCTTCCCCTCCTTGGGAGGGAACCCTTCTTTTCATTCCCCTCTTGAGAGGGGTTAGGGGTGTGTTCGCTATCAGTATTCTATCAACCCCTGTATAATCTTTTATCAAAGATATGTGTTTAAAGCCTGCATTCACAGCTATTTTTTTTACAGAGTCTGCTTGACTATCGCCAAGTTCAAACATAAGGCAACCATCCTCTTTTAAGTAATATTTTGCTCCATGGATTATCGCCCTGTAATAATCGAGTCCGTCCTTCCCCCCATCCAATGCTTCTACAGGTTCCCAGTCTTTAATCTCAGGCTGTAGATTTTTTATATCATCCTGTTTGATGTAAGGCGGGTTTGAAATAATTAAATTAAATTTGAGATTTGAGATTTGAGATTTTAGATTTTCTATTGGCTCAAACAAATTACCTTTTAAAAAGATAACGTTATTTATTTCATTTAATTTTGCGTTCTCTTTTGCATATTTAATTGCAGTTTCTGATGCATCAGTCCCGTAAACCTCTGCATCAGGGAATTCTTTTGCAAGCGAAAGTGCAATACATCCACTGCCCGTACATAGGTCGAGAATAATAAATCCCCCCATCCCCCCTTTAGCAAAGGGGGATGATGGGGGATTAATACCCCCCCTGATCCCCACCTTAGTAAGGGGGGGGTGGGGGGGTATTTTTTCTATTTTAATTATTCGTATTGCTTCTTCTACCAGTAATTCTGTCTCAGGTCTTGGTATAAGGACACCTTGTCCCACCTTTATTTTTAAACCGTAGAATTCTATATGACCAATTATATATTGCAGGGGTTCTCTATTTTTCCTTCTTTCAAGTAAGCCGTCTATCTTTGAATTCAAGTCTTCAGTAATATAAGGATTATCCCTGTAAATATTTGCCCTGTCTGATCTCATACAATGCGATATTATGATTTCAGCTTCTCTGACCGCATCTTCGATGCCATAAGTTTCAAGAAACTCTTTTGCTTTTCTTATTTTATCGAGGGCATTCATGTTCTCTCTGTTTTTAGAGCCAGATATTTCTATTATCAAAATGTACAAGTTCTATTTTATACATATAGGTAGCAATTAACAAGATAAGTTACAATATCCCAAATTCAGCGATAAGCGGCGTAATCCCCTACTATATTTGGGAATATATAAACCTTATGAGGCTGTTACAATCATTACAAACCCGACAAACATAAGGGTAGCTCCTAAAAGCCTCTCTCTTATATTCTTCTCGGTAAAGAAGATATAACCATATATTACGCCTATTAGCAGACTTATCCTTTTTACAGAGATCATATAAGCAACCTTTGTAAGGCTTATTGCAATCATATGAGATGCTATCATCACTGAGTAGAAAATTCCAGGAAGAAGCAGGTGTTTATATCTTCTTTCTGATAAAAAGCCTTTTATTTCTGACCTGCCCAGCCATAAAGATAGAGGGGCAAAGATAATGGTTAAGGCAGTAAAATATGTAATTCCAAAAAATAATGGAGATGAATGCTCTATAGCCATCTTGCCCAGAGAAGATGTAATGCTATAAATAAATGCAACACATATCATGAAAATCGAGCCTTTTTCTTTAGTTATAGACTTAAATGGCATGAAGATTCCCTTTCGCACTTCATGCAGATTCAAGGCATAGCCTCCTGCAGCAATAAAAATAATGCCGATGCCGCCCTGCAAAGAGACCTCCTCTCCGAGAATAAAATAAGATACGAGGATTAAAAAGACAGGAGTGAGGGCGAGAAAAGGGAGTGTCAGGCTAAGAGGAGAAATCCTTAATGCCTTTATGTAAAGGATAATCGAGATTATCTCAAGCGGTATCGCAAGAGCAAAAGCCTTATAAAAATCATTGCTAAGTTCTGGCATGGGTATAAAAAACCATAGGATTATGAGAAGAGGAAGTGAAAAAAGAAGTCTGAACCATGCAACGAGGTATTCATTGTTTTGAGCAAGCGCTCTTTTTGTGAGGGCGTCGCTTGTTGCGAGAGCAAAAGCTGATATTAGCGATAAAAAGACCCATGTATATTGCATCATCTTGCCTTGACAGATTTTTATTATAGTCTTTATAATTATATATTTCAGTTATGAAAAATTATTATGAAAATATTAATCTCGGAAATACCCAAAGATGGACTTAATTTAGACATAGAGGAATCTATTGACTCCAATATAATCCTTCCTCCTGTTAAAACACAAATAAAAATTGAAAAAATTAATAGCGAGGTTGTAATAAAGGGTGAATTAACAGCTACTGTTAAGCTTCAGTGCAGCAGATGCTTGAAAGATTTTGAGAAAATTATAAATATACCAATAGAGGCAATCTATCACCCTATAGAGGAGCTTAAAGGAGATGAACGGCATGAGGTTAAAAGCGAAGAACTTGATATGGATTTTTATTCAACTGACGAGATGGATACGGCCGTTCTTATAAAAGAACAGATAATGCTTAATTTGTCGATGAAGCCTCTCTGTGCAGATTCATGCAAAGGAATATGCATTAGGTGTGGGAAGGACCTTAATACAGGGGAGTGCAATTGCAAAGCAGAGCAAATAGACCCAAGGCTTGAAGCATTAAAGAAATTGTTAAAGTAATTAAAAAGTGTGTTGACAAGTCAACACAAAAGGGAATGAAAATTACCCAGAGATGTCACCCTGAACTTGTTTCAGGGTCTAATAAAGAACGAGATGCTGAAACAAGTTCAGCATGACATTTTGTAGTAAATATGAATTGTGACACAGTCTGTTAGAGTTTAGAGATTATTTTTATATGAAAGGAGTAAAAATTGGCAAATCCAACACATCGGCATTCTAAGTCAAGAAGAGACAAAAGAAGGGCTAATTGGAAAGGAATTCTTCCTAACCCAAGTCTCTGTCCTGATTGCAATGAATTAAAGCTTTCTTATAAGGTTTGTCCTAATTGTGGTTCATATAACGGCAAGAAGATTCTTAATGTCGTTGAAAAAGAAAAATGAGAATCGCCCTTGATGCAATGGGGGGTGATTATGCTCCTAATATAAATATTGAGGGTGCAATTGAGGTTGTAACCAATTCTGACGATATTGACATTATCCTTGTCGGCGACGAGTCAGTATTAAGGGCAGAGCTTGAAGGTAAGAGATTTCCTCCAAACAAAATTTCAATAAGACATGCCTCACAGGCTGTTGCTATGGATGAATCACCTTCTACTGCAATCAGGAGGAAGAAGGATTCTTCTATTAGAAGAGGCGTAGAATTAGTTAAAACTGGTGAGGCGGATGGTTTTGTTAGCGCAGGGCATTCCGGTGTGGTGATGGGCACAGCACTGTTAGTTCTCGGAACCCCTGAGGTGGTTGACAGGCCTGCCATAGCAACTATAATGCCCACCCTAAAAAATCCTTTTGTTCTTATAGATGCAGGAGCCAATATTCATTGCAAACCACATAATCTTTTGCAGTTTGCACTTATGGGAAGCACGTATTCGCGGATAATTTTCAGACGATCAGAACCGCGGGTAGCACTCATCAGCACAGGTGAGGAAGATACAAAAGGCAATGAACTTACGAAAGAGGCATTTAAACTCCTTAAGGAGGCAGATGTAAATTTTATTGGAAATGTAGATGGAAAGGATGTTTTTACAGGGCGTGCTGATGTTATTGTCTGCGATGGTTTTACAGGGAATGTGATACTGAAGACCAGTGAAGGGCTTGCAGATGCTTTGATTAAAATGTTGAAAATGGAAGTTGCGAACCTTACAGCAGGAAGAATTGGATATCTTTTAATAAAGCCAGCCTTAAGAAACTTTAAGAAGAAGACAGATTATGTTGAATATGGTGGAGCGCCGCTTCTCGGCATAAATGGCACATGCATAATAAGTCATGGCAGATCAACAGCAAGGGCGATAAAAAATGCAATAAGGGTTGCATCGGATTTTGCAAAAAACAAAGTATATAAGCTCATCTCGTCTGCCATAGAAGAAGATATTGTTCATCATGAAGGGGTAGAAATTGGTAAGAAGTAAAATTATAGCTACAGGTTCTTATCTCCCGGAAAAAGTTCTCACGAATTTTGATTTTGAAAAGATGGTGGATACCTCTGATGAATGGATTACGGAGAGGACAGGCATCAAGGAGAGGAGAATATCTAATGAAAATCAGTCTGCCTCAGACTTAGCCTTTGAGGCATCAAAGAAGGCTATCGAAAGGGCAGGGTTAAATGCAGACGATATAGACCTGATTATTGTTGCAACTGTATCAGGTGATATGCTTTTTCCGTCAACCGCGTGTATTCTTCAGTCCAAATTGCAGGCTGCAAATGCAGTGGGATTTGATGTAAATGCAGCCTGCTCAGGATTCCTTTATGGTCTTCATATTGCTGACAGCTTGGTAAAATCAGGCAAATATAAAAAAGTGATTGTTGTCGGAACAGAGGTTCTCTCAAAGATTACAGACTGGGAAGACAGAACCACATGTGTTCTTTTTGGAGACGGAGCAGGCGCA
Organism: Nitrospirota bacterium; assembly: GCA_040753615.1. GTDB lineage: Bacteria > Nitrospirota > Thermodesulfovibrionia > Thermodesulfovibrionales > SM23-35 > JBFMDO01. The sequence continues at coordinate 11,584 of JBFMDO010000024.1, forward strand.
GTTATTCTTGAGCCCACTGAAGATGAACAAGGAATACTTTCAACACATATTAATTCTGACGGGAAATTATGGGAGCTTCTTTATCTCCCTGCTGGCGGTTCAAAGAATCCGGCAACTATAGATACAGTCAAAAACAGGTTGCATTACATTAAAATGAAAGGAAATGAGACATTCAAGGTTGCTGTAAGGACATTAGAAGACATTGCAAATAAAACCCTTGAAGAGAATAATTTAGATTCCTCGCAACTTTCGCTTCTCATACCGCATCAGGCAAACATGAGGATAATACAGGCAACTGCTGATAGACTAAAGATACCCATCGAGAGGGTAGTTGTAAATCTTGATAAATACGGAAATACCTCGGCTGCCTCTATACCAATTGCCCTCGATGAGGCTGTAACAACAGGCAGAGTAAAGAATGGCGATTATATCCTTCTCGAGGCATTCGGTGGAGGTCTCACATGGGCATCAGCATTAATAAAGTGGTAGTTTTTCTGTTCCTCTATCGAGTGTGTGTCTGACTGTAGTCAGAAAATTATTGATTTCGATTGGTTTCTTGATAAATGCGTCTATCTTCATTTTGTTTTTGTCTATTGCTTCGCCGCTAAAACCCGATGCAGAGATTATTTTGATATTAGGCTTTATATCCTTGAGATTTCTTATGAGTTCTCTCCCATCCATGAGCGGCATCATAATGTCTGTTATAACAATATCTATTTCCTTAGACATTTTGTTGAATATTTCTATTGCAATAATAGGATTATTTGCAGGCATGACCTTATATCCGTGGGTTTCAAGGACATCCTTAAAAAATCCGAGCACATCTTCATCATCATCTACTACAAGTATTTTTTCATTTCCTAATAAGGAAATGTGCTGTGACTTATTTATATCCGGAGGGGCTTTTTTCTTAGCAGAAATTGGAAAATAAATATAAAAGGTTGTGCCTTTGCCTACTTCACTCTGAACAGTAATATATCCTTTAAGTTCTTTGACAATACCGTAAACTGTTGCGAGACCCAGTCCAGTGCCTTTACCTTTTTCCTTTGTAGTAAAGAATGGGTCAAAAATTCTTTGTATTATGTCTTTTGGAATTCCAGAGCCTGTATCAGACACTGTTAATAATACATATTTCCCATCAGGTATATATGTCGGGATGTCCAGCTCGCCTTTTTTAACTTCAGTCGTACCAGTTGTGATTGTTATAAGTCCTCCTTCAGGCATGGCATCTTTAGAATTAGAAATAAAATTCATAAGTATCTGTTCAATATGATTCTGGTCAGCCTCGATATAAGGGATTTTATCAGTCAGGGTTATTTTTAGTCCTATTCTTTTCTCAAGAACGCCTTCAATGAGGTTTACAGCATCATTGATAACATCATTCAGGCTTATGGGCCAGAATTCCAGTATATCTCTCCGCGAAAAACTCATTAACTTAGAGACTATAATACCTGCTTTTCGGGCGATATTTTCTATATTTATCACCTTCTGTCTCGGATTGTCGTCCAGATTACTATGCATAATTAATAATTCTGCATATCCGAGAATAGCTGTTATTAAATTATTAAAGTTATGGGCTATGCCCCCAGTGAGCTGTCCTACAGTCTCCATCTTCTGAGCATGTATTAATTGCTCCTGTATTGCCTTCTTTTCACTGATATCTCTGTGGAAGGACTGAATAAAATAGTCTTCGCCTACATTTATACCTTTTGAGCTGACCTCAAGGAATATCCTGGTTCCGTCCCTCTTGTAATGCTGTGTTTCAAAAACAAGTGATTCGCCATTTAAAAGCCTCCTGAGTCTTTCATCTTTTTCTTCCTTAGCATCTTCAACTTCTATAAATTTGTAATGTGTTCCAACCAATACATTTTTATCAAAACCGTGCAATTCACAGAACTTCTTATTTACATTAATAATAGTTCCATTCCTGTCAAGAACTGCAACACCATCATTAGCATTATCAAAAAGCGCCCTGAAACGTTCTTCTGAGATAGAGAGTTGTTTTGTCCTTTCCCGAACTAATTCTTCGAGTTGGGTTGAATATTTCTCAAGCTGAATAGAATAATCCTCAAGCTTCTTTTTCTGTTCTTCGAGTTCGTATTGGAGGGAGATCTTATTTACGAGAAGTCTTTGGGCGATATATCTCCATGTAAGGCCACCGAGAGCAAAGGTTATTAAGAATATATTGTTATTTATAAATATCCTTACATTCACAATATCATCTAAAATAATAATCGGAATGAGATAGATAGCATATAACGAACCAGCAATTGATCCTGCTTGTCCGAGAGAAAGTGGAAGAAAGCCAAGGAAAAAAGCAAGGATAAGACCTATCCCCACATAATAAATTGATTGATGTCCTCCAAAAGAGAGAATCATTGCCTCAACCATTGCTCCAGTTATTAAAAAACCTAAGAAAACAAAGATAAAGTGAAAGTATTTGCCTTTTTTAAACGTGGTAATAAAATATATTGCCATTGTTAAAGAAGCAGTTATCAATCTATAAATAAAGAATTTTGAAAAATTTTCAGGGGTAACAAAATAATCCAAGATGCTTAATAACATATCTGTAGATGCCCCGATAATAATAAGTAAAGGATAGAGTGACCGCAATAATGTGGACAACTGTTCTTGTATATACTTTTCTTTATTCATAGTAGCCAGTTTAGCTCAGGGTTTTGTTTTCTTCAAGATAATTTTTGCTGTATCGTAACCAGCATAAGCTGTTCCTGAGATTCCAGCGCCCAACGTGGTCCAATGGCCTGTTAAATAAAGTCCATCAATAAAAAAAGGCTTTTTAAAATCAGAGATCACTAATTGTGAAGGTATACATGCCCATCCCAACCCAGCTCCTTTATAGTTTAAAGTGGTTTTATATAAAGTATGCGGTGTAGCTGCCTCTTTATATATAATGTGTTTCGACAAGTTTGGAATCGTATATCTTTCTATTTGTTCAATAAGGGACTCTGAGAATTTATCTTTATTTTTGTCCCAGTATCTCTTACTCTTATAAGCCATAGGAATAAGGGCCAAAATAGATGATTTGTCGTGCGAAAGACAAATCAGATGTCCGCCAAAACCATTAATGTCGCACCTTTGTGCAGCATGGTAAGCCGTTTCTAAGTCGTAGTGCTTGAAAAAGCCTATGCTGGTGACCGGGCTCAATCTGGTATCAAAACATCTATCCATACCCAAATGTAAAATAAAATATGATATTGAAGGTATCATATTTTTCAATCTATCGTAAAACTCAGTATTGAGTTTTTCTCTGCCCAAGAGTTTTAAGAAAGTCTGTCTTGCATCACAATTTGAAATCACATACTTTGACTGTATGAAACCACCATCTTCCAAAATTATGCCTGTAGCCTTATTATCTTTTGCCCTTATTTTCTTTACAGGAGATGATAACCGTAATTCGCCGCCAAATTCCTTGAATTTTTCTGCCAACGCATCGGGTATTTCCTGCATAAAACCATTTTCAGGAAAATATCCACCATCAATAAAAAATTCTGAAAAAAGTTTTGTTCCGACAAATGCAGATAATAGTGATGGCGGCAATCCCCTGATTCCGAATAAAGGAGAGGCTAAAATAGCCTTTAGTTTATAATTTGAAAAATGCTGATCCAGTAAATCTTTTAATGTCCAACTTCTTATTCGAGCAAAAGACGCATGATCGGGATTAGTCAAAAAATAAAAGAAATTCCTGATATTATTACTTTCGTCTGGAAAAGTTGTTTGGAGGTTTTTAATTATTTCATCCAAATCAGTCCGGAACGAAACCTTATAATCAGGTGTTATTATAATGGCTAAAGGATCAGCCCTTGTTATTTTTATCTTTTTATCTATTTCAAGGTCTTCAAAGATTTTTCTTGTCATCCCTCCCTTTCTATAACCACCGAAACAATGCGCAGCAGTATCAAAGATAAATCCATGCCTTTCAAAAGAAGAGCAGTAGCCGCCCGGCTTATTATGCTGCTCGCACATAAGCACCTTCATCCCTGCCTTTGCAAGATAACACCCGCAGACAAGACCGCCTATTCCTGCACCTATTATAATAGTATCATAATTTGTCTTAACTTGAAACATCTAAGAATCTCTCTGATTTATCAGATTTTAAAATATTTTTAGCCTTCTGATGTAATGTCGGGAATGTAGAAAGATATTCATTATAATCAGCATTTTTATAAAACTCTTTCCAAAGATAGAGAAAACCATCAAGAAGTTTTTCTTCTGTAATTAGATTTGGCTTAAAGACAACGTTTGCACAATTGTATTTTTTCCAGTCTATGGGTAAAATAAGCCTGTTTTCTTCTCTGAGTTGATGCCAGAAAGGTGTATTTGGAAAAGGCGTTGCAATAAAGAATTCTGCAGTTTTAACTTTAGCTCTTTCACAGAATTCTAATATTAAATCAAATTGACCTTCCCCAGCAAAATCAAAGCCTAAACTAAAAGAAGCAAAAAAGCGAATTCCACGATCCTCTATAGTCTTGACCAAATCAATGCATTTATCCCATATTAATTTATTTCCCATATAAAACATTTTACTAATTGTGTAAAAACCATGTATTTTATCGCCGGCAAAAACCATATAGATATTTTTCGTTCCTGCCTGTGCAAGGACATCAAAAAATTTAGGATCGCTGTTTATAGCAGGAGAGCCGGATAAAAACATGCTCACATTATAATCTTTAACACGATCACAAAGTTCCATCAGATACTTGTGACTATTTTCCCTATTCAGCATAATCACATCTTCAGTAATATAAAATTCCTTTCCAGACAATTTACGTATTTCCTCTGCCACTATATCTACTGGACGGAACCGAATCTCTTTCCCTTGATAGATTGGGATATTACACCAGCTACAGTTATAAGAACACCCGCGTGCAACAGAAACAAGAGAAGCGTGCCACTCATATTTTTTGAATTTTTCTGAATCAAAGATACTTTTCTTTGGGCTCTTTATTTCATCAGGTGCTGGGAGATTGCACGCCTTATAAACAGGTTTTAGCTGTCCATTTTTGAAATCTTCGATTATATTTTGCCATAAAGTGTCTACCTCTCCAATACATATGCTATTACAATGCTTGGACGCTTCTTCGGGCATCATGGATGGATGCATTCCTCCCGCAATAACTGTCTTTCCCCGTCGCATGAATTCATCCCCAATCTCGTACGCATAACCGGCTTGAGGTGTAAAATAACTGACAGCGATCAAATCAGAATCATCTTCAAAGTTTATTTCTTCGATATTCTGATCCTCTACATGCCACTCTATATTATCAGGTGTCAGTCCCACCATTATCGGAATGCCTAACGCTGGGGGCATCCTGAATGACCAGATTGCAGAGATAGCCGGCATTTCAGCAAGCTCAGGATATGTGTCTAAAAACTTATCAAATTTTGGATATATGAACTTTATCTTCAAACACACCCTGCCTTTGCAAGATAGCATCCGCAGACAACGCCACTTATTCCTGCCCCTATAATTATAGCGTCATACATGTCTTTATTTGGGTTCAAGGATTCGAGGGTTCGAGTGCCTGTTTTCATTGTGGGTACTACTGCCTTAGGAAGGTTGCAATAATTGCAAGAAATATACTTGCTTGAATACCTATTATCCAGAGGAAATATCTCGAAAACTTCTGGTCAAGGGCACGGATACTTCCAGAAAGTTCTTCTCTATGTCTGTCCACTTTTGCATCGAGGGCATCAATTCTCCTGTCTACCTTTGCATCGAGTGCATTTATCCTGCCCTCAAGATGGATTATCATATCCTTCAAATCCACCCATGCCTTTGAGTGTTCCTCTACCTTGCCTTCAAGATATGCTACCCTTTCCTCAATCGTAGGCATCAAAGCCTCCTTTTTAGATAAAGTATATCATAAAAGTGATCTTATTCTTTGCAAGATAGGGTCCCCCCATCACAAAAGTCCCACATGTTTTAATGCCTCTGCAACTTTAGGGTCTTTTGCTGCCAATTCTTTTAATGCCTTTTCTATCTTATCTTCCCTTTCTTCAAGCTCACCGGTCTTTCTCAGAACAGGAGAAAGGGCTGTCCTTCTATCCCAGATAACAAATCCAATCAGTATCCCCATGCCGCCGAAGAGTATGCCAAATCCCCAAAGCATAAAAGTTTTAACATCGTCAATCTGCATTTGAAGTGATCTTTGCCCGTCATCGAACTGTTTTTGAAGTGACTTATGTCCTTCTTCTAATTTTGTTTCAAGCCGTATCAGTCTGTCTCTGTCCTCCTGAGTAAAAGGAACTTCTTTTGCATGGGAAGATGTTAGCAATATGCCTAAGATAATAAGGCTCAATATTATAGTGGTAGGGAATCTGTGATACATATGTCCTCTGTCCTCCTTTTTCAATAGAGTATATCACAAAATGGAGGGGTTAAGGCATAAGTTTTTTTAGCAAGATAGCATCCGCAGATTTACCAGCCAGAGGCGGGCAAGCCCGCTTATCCCAGCGCCTGTGATTATTGCATCATGCATGTTTATCTCGACCCCGCGAGATTTTGAGGCAACCCTAATTATTTAGATCTCTTAGGATGATCCTCCCTATAAGAAACTATAAATACAAAAATGGCAATAACCAATATGCCTGCTAATACTATATAGACTCCCTCTGACATTTAACTTCCCTCCTTCTTAGGTGGAATTGAATAAAAGCCTACAATAAAAACTACGATAGCAACAACAAAAAGAGTTATCCCTGCGACATAAGAAAACTTTTCAGTAAGAAATCCGCTTATAATTCCAACTGTAAGCAGATACTTTGTGACATCCATTAGCATCTTCCCAGCTTCTTTTCTTCTGTCCTCATGCCTTATAAATTAAATTATACCTCTGGATTTGATTGCAGTAAAGAAGTATTTCTTTTCTTAAACAACGTGAGTATCCTCACTCCATGCTTATTAATGCTGCTCGCAGATAAGCACCTTCATCCCAGCCTTTGCCAAATAGCATTCGCAGACAAGTCCACCAATTCCTGCACCTATAATTATAACGTCATACATATCCTTTGGATTTTTATTGTTCTTTCTGAAAACTTACAATACCGTTAAAGTCACTAAAGCAGACTTTGAATCTATCAAATATGCCTTTTCTGCCCATCAGGTTAAATCCAATTCCCAGATGACTGGAAAAGCCAACTTCTGCCTCGAACTCTTCCTCACCAATTTGAACCGGTATTTTATGAAAATAGACGGGTATAAAACTTCCATCACCTACGACTATCATCATCTTTTTCCCTTCTTCCATCCTTACTCCCAATCTCTCTGCTTCAGAAACCTCAAAAACACTATAGGCAGCTCCACTGTCAACAAAAGCCCAGATATCATACCAGTCTTTCTTACCTTTCACACGCAAAGGTATCATCGGCACTTTTAAACCGCGATGAACAATATAATTAAATTCTACAGAATACATGTTAAATTTTCCTCTCTGGGAACATGGATAACTGAAGGGATAATATCAGGATATTTCTCACGAGCAAGATCATCCACTGCTTTAGCTGAATCCCCAACAGCAATAATCTCCTCATTGGCAACAGCTACAAATTTCCCTTCATATTTACTTACCAATTCCTCAAAGTGCTTGATAATCCACTCCTGGTCCTTTGTCATTTTTTAACTCCTTAATATTTTTAACATCTATTATTATGTATGGTGTAGCGCCCTTCCATGCTTATTAATGCTTCTCTCAAATAAGTCCCTTCATTCCCTCCCTTTGCAAGATAGCATCCGCAAACAAGTCCGCCTATTCCTACACCTATAATTATAGCGTAATACATGTCTTTTAGCTTTCAGCTATCAGCCGTCAGTCCTTTAGTGAATGTGTTTATAAGCGGCGAATTCGATGACGATGGGGCTCAACAACGCAGAATGAATGTTTTAATTCCTCTTCGGTATGTTCCTGAAAGATACGACGAAGTTCTCGATGTATATCTTCAATAGTTATCGGAGTAACTCTCAGAAGAATGACACCGGTATTTATTGATTCTTCTAAGAAAACAAGCGCCCCAAAATCCTTATCCCTTGTAATAAGCAACCGGTTTGTTGTAATAGCTTTCTTTAGTAAATCTCTATCTGTTGCTCGTTGCATGCCAAGCTCTTTAGCAGTTACTACATTATGTCCCCATTTTTTAAGCTGTTCTACTGTTATTTTATACACGTCCTGATCTGTAAATAGATGCATTAAGCTGTCTCAACATGAATTTCTTCCGAACAAACCAGATATGTTGCGTATCTTACACATGCCTTAACATCTTCAATCTCGATGTCAGGATAATATTTTTCAACAATTTCACTAAAGGGAATATTTTCCTGAACTAATTCAAGCACATTTTCTACTGGAATTCGTGTGCCAGCTATACAGGGTTTTCCAAAATGAATTTCAGGATCAATTACTATCCGCTCTTTGTAGGGTTTTTGGCTGACCATTTTATCTTCCTTTTTTAGGTATTTTAAAATAACTTAGCATTTTTGGCGTTAATTAACAAGTTTTAAAATTGTCTATCTTGTTTTCCCTCCCTTTGCAAGATAGCATTCGCAAACAAGTCCGCCTATTCCTGCACCTATAATTATAACGTCGTATATGGTTTTATTCTGAGGTCAATGGTTCAAGTGTGAATGTCAGGTGTCCACTATCGTGGATGTTTTCTCTCTGATAGATAAAAATATAAACCGGCCCCAATTCCGATTAGTATCACAGCAATCAAGACAAGAATTAATGTATTCATTGCTTTTCCTCCTTTTCTGGGGTTATCCATAGGGCTAATCCAAACAATACCATCAATAAGATAAGCCCAATCACTGCATTGCCAATAGTAATAGGACTGTTTGGTAATAATGCATTTACAACTAATGCTATTGTCACATATTCAGCAATCTTAAATAACCAATTTGCTGTCTTTTCTTTTTTGTTGTAATATTTCATTTAATTTAAAAATAACATGAAGAAATAAAAATTACAAACAAATAATTATAGCGTCATACCTGTCTTTATTTGGGTTCGAGGGTTCAAGGATTCGAGGGTTCGAGTGCCTGTTTTCATTTGATACTACTGCCTCAGGAAGGTTGCAATAATTGCAAGAAATATACTTACTTGAATACCTATTATCCAGAGGAAATATCTCGAAAACTTCTGATCAAGGGCACGAATATTTCCTGAAAGTTTATGAAACAAGTTCACATTTAACAGGAAGGATCTTTATGTCTTTTGCGTCTTTGAACCATTTTCTGAAGTTTAATATCGAAAATCCAACGACTTCATTGCTATCAGGCTTAACCCTAAGAAAAAAATCATCGGCTACTTCTTTGGAGATCGCTACCCCCGGCTCACCGAGAGAAATATCCAATATATCTCCTTCTTCATCGTAAACCATTCTTATTTCCTTTCCCATAAAGTTGCCCCCTTTTTAATTGTATCAGTAATATAGCAAGTAAGGATAAAAGACCGCAATCCTTTCTTTACTGCTATCAGAACGTATTTCCCTGCAAAAATATCGCTATAAAACTTATAATATAGTAATACATCAGCATCTCTGCTGCTTTTCTTCACATAATCAGGACTTCCCAAAACCATCTGTATTTTATCCTTATATTGTTTTATCTCTGGATGTTCCTTCACAATATGAACCCATCTTTCGTCAGTCAGCTCAATTGAATTTCCAAATATATCTGTATAAATCATCACATAAATTCACTAAGGACTTCATTACCAAATTTTTCCGTTTTCTTCTTCTTAAGCCTTTAACACTATGACTTTTTTGCCAAACCTTCAATTCTTTGAAGTCTCTCATGTCTTTTGCTCCCAGCCTTTAGTCAGTCGTTATAAATATTTGCTGATTGCTTATCCATTCAAAAAAGTCGCAATAATCGCAAAATAATTACAAGTAATGTACTTATCTGTATGCTTATCATACATATACAATATCTCGAAAACTTTTTGTCAAATGCGTCTATCCTACTCAAAAGTTTTCTCTCAGAGGAAGTCATGCCTTCAAGATATGCTACCCTTTCTTCAATTGTAGGCATCAAAGCCTCCTTTTGAGATAAAGTATATCATAAAAATTGATCTTATTTTTGCAAGATAGTAGCCACAGCTAATGCCACCAATTCCTGCACTTAATGATTATTGCTTCATAAATAACTTTTGCATCTTTCAATAAAAGCCACACATGATCAGATGTTGCCCACGCTGTGTTGACAAAACATTCTTCACATGTTTAAATTTGAGTATGAAAGACAGGTATTTTCTAAAAAAAGAAAAAGTTGCAAATCTCATGTTTGATCTCGTGAAGTATTTATTGACAACATTGGGAGCAATACTGCTATTATCGGAAAAGACTATAAACATTTTTGCAGTTGTTATCACTGTAGTGATCGCTATAATTATATTTATAACAGCTTTTGTGATAACGCCCTTAAAGGAGGACGGATAATGGAAGGTTTTCTCATAATAATGGTCGGTGTTGCCGTCATGGCGATTGGTGCGTATATTTACTTTAAATATAAAGAAAAGCATCCGTGATTGAAGTTTATCTATAGGTTTATAATTTTGCTCTGCATATTTAATTTTTTCTTTTTGCATTTTGATTTATTTCGCAGGTTCCTTCAATTTTCTATTATTCAATAATTTATTAACCATCTCTACTGCTTGTCTTGCGGTTGTGATATTCGGTACATCTTCATCCCTTATAGAAATCTTAAATTTTTTCTCAATAGCTACGGTTATCTCGATAGCCTTGATTGAATCAATTTCTAAATCATTGACTAAATTCGTATCAGGTTTAATTTCTTCAGGCTCAAATCCTGAAACATCTGAGATTATGGAAATGATTTCTTTTTCAATGGTGTCCATTCTTTTGTTAGTCCTCCTTTATTCTATAATAATAGGGTTCAAGGATCCCATCAACCCTTGACCCCTTATTTTATAAATTTCTTCATCACCACGCAAGCATTATTGCCGCCAAAGGCAAAGGCATTATTTAAGGCTATATTGACTGTATGTTTCCTTGCTTGATTTGGCACGCAATCAATGTCACATTCAGGGTCAGGTGTCTCAAAATTTATAGTGGGTGGAATAATGTTGTTTTTTATAACAAGGGCACATGCAATTGCCTCAAGTGCAGATGCAGCGCCCATTGTATGACCAAGCATGGATTTAATAGAACTAATGGGAATTTCCTTATAACGATGTCCAAAAACTTGTTTAATCGCAGCGCATTCTACTTTGTCATTAGTCGGTGTTCCTGTTCCATGAGCGCTAATATAATCAACATCTTCAATATTAATGCCTGTTTCTTTTATTGCCTTTCTTATACATTCCGAAATACCTTCTATAGAAGGTTGTGTCATATGCTGTGCGTCGCAACTAAGACCATAACCGAGTATCTCAGCATATATGTTCGCTTTTCTTTCCAATGCATTTTCCAATGATTCAAGAATAAGTATTCCTGCACCTTCTGCTACCATCATACCTTTCCTATTCATATCAAAAGGCTGACATTTTTCAGGTGCAACTGCTGAGAGTTGATTAAAACCTGTAAATTCAATACGCGAAAATGGATCAGATCCACCTGCAAAAACAATGTCTGCTCTGTTTAATTTTATTAAATCATAAGCATAAGCAGTGGCATAATTACCTGATGCACAGGCAGTCGAAAAAATAAAATTAGGACCATTTAATTTATATTTTTTTGCTATTTTAGATGGTGCTGAATGTGTTGGAAGTTGACACGCTAAGCTTTTACTAATTTCTTGATTATTAAGAAGTAAGGTATTTATTTCTTCGATAGTTTGAATTGTACCAAAGGTTGTGCCGAGAGAAACTCCAACTCTATATTTGCCTAAATATTCTGGTTTTATAGCTGAATCATCCAATGCGAGTTTTGTGGCACCCAATGCCATTTGTGTAGAACGGTTTATATATTTTAAACGCTCTTTTGGAATAAATTCTTCTGGTCTGAAATTCTTAACTTCCCCGCCATTATGTGTGAAATGATTTGTGGTATCAAATGATGATACAGGGCTTATGCCTGATTTTCCTTTCAGGAGGCTATCCCAGAATTCCTGCCAACCAATACCAATGGATGAGATAACGCCGAGACCAGTTATTACAACCCTTTTATTCATGATTTTAATTTCTTCATATTCGAACTTAAAATCCTAAATCCTAATTTCTAAATCCTAAACAAATCCAAAATTCTAATGTTCAAAACTTTTTGAAAATTAGTACTTCGGATTTAGAATTTTTCATTTCACACTAAATATAAGACAGAAAAATAATAGGTTCATCTTGCATTGTATTTTCCCAAAATCATTGCTGTATTATTTCCATATGGATCAACTGAGGTTACGAGCACATTATTTATCTTTTTTTGTCTTGCTTCATTTGGGACATAATCAAGGTCACATTCATGGTCTTTTTCCTTGTAATTTACTGTAGGAGGTATTAGACCTTTATTTATAGCGCCAACTGCTGATGCGAGTGAGAAAGCGCCTGAGGCAGAAAAAGACTCGCCTATCATTGATTTAATAGAACTTACAGGAAGTTTAAAGGCATAATCTCCAAAGACATCTTTAATAACCTTTGTCTCCATCCTGTCAATCCCTTTTGTCGAGTTAGCGCCAGAAGATATATAGTCTATATCTTCTGGCGAAAGTATTGCATCTTTTAATGCAAGATTAATCGCATTTTTTAATCCTTCTCCTGTGTGATTGAAGCCCATATCTGCTTCTGGATCAAAGGAATTCGCATAACCTAATATTACTGCCGGTATTTCTGCTCCTCGCTTGAGGGCATGTTCTTCCTCCTCAAGAACTAAGACAGCAGCGCCTTCAGAGAGGATTGTGCCATTTCTTCTTGAATCAAATGGACAGCAGATTGGCTCTGAACCATTAAATCCTGATAAACATCCAAGATTATGAAATCCATGAAATGTCTCTTCACATAATTCTTCCACTCCACCTGCGAGAACTATATCCACTCTGTTTAGTTTTATGAAATCTGCGGCATAATAAACAGCATCGAGACTGGCGCAAAATCCTGTGGAGATTGTTGTATTAAAGCCTTTTATATTAAAGCGGATCGAGACCTGACTCGCAGGGGAATTTATTACTGTATTAGGAAAATGTGATGGATTTACACATTTGGGACCTTCTATAAGACCTTCACGGTCAAACTGTGAGATACTGTGAAGACTTCCGAATGTAGCTCCTATAGATACGCCTATGGAATGTGTATTTTCACCTGATAATCCCCCCTTCCCCCCTTTACTAAAGGGGGGTGAGGGGGGATTATTTCCATTGTCTTTTGTGTCACTATAGGACATGTTTGTTTCATCTGTAATATGAAGTTTGGCGTCTTCTATGGCGAGTTTTGCTGCAGAGCTTAGAAGTCTTGTGCTTCTGTCTAAAGTGCGAAGTCCTTTTTTACCAAGAAATGATACAGGCTCAAAATCACTTATCTCACCTGCAATATGGACTTTAAACTGCGATGTATCAAAAAGGGTTATTTTTCTGAATCCTGTTCTGCCCTGAAATAATCCTTCCCAGTATTCGTCTTTTCCGATACCAATAGGAGAGAGGATGCCTATGCCTGTGATAACAACCCTTCTATTCATAGCGAACTCTGTTCCAATGGTTGACGCATTAGGTTATCATTCCCGCTTGTCGGGAATCCTGTCCCATCTTGAGAGGGACACACACCCCTTATTCCCCTCTCGAGAGGGGATAGGGGTGTGTGAAGAAAGATTCCGAACAAGTTGGAATGACCAAAACCTCATTTAGTTATTATATAAAACACTATTACCCCGCTATCTTCTCTCGTTTGTGTTATTGCAGAGTAGGGTATATCAGCATCAGAGAAGATGATCCAGAAGTCTTCCTCAGTGCGCTGTAAAAAACCATCCCAATCTACAATCCAGTGGAAAAATCGGTGGTCATATTGCCTTGCATCCTTAAATGATGCTATTAATACACCGCCAGGATTTAATGAGTTATAAAGAGAATAAAGCATTATAGAAAGAAAGTTAGAGGGCAAGTAATCAAAGAATCCAACACTATATATAATATCCTGCTTTCCAAATTCGCTCATGATTAATTCATTATCAAACATCCGCAGGGCATTATATTTTCGGAAATTGACCTGATTTGAGAAAAGTGGTGAAATATTTGTATGAGATAAGCGATTCGCTGCAAAGGAAAGCGCATCATCATCCAGATCAATACATGTAAAATTAGCTCCAGTTTTTTCAATCTCAGGAGATAGCCTGAATACCTCTCGACATGAACCACAGGCAATATTTAAAACATTTGGCTTTTGCCTCTTGTTAATTTCTTCCCTTAATATATCCTCAAGTTTGTTAATCCTGTTCCTTATAGAATGAGTGAAGGGAAAATTTAACATATAGAAATCTAAATAGTGTCCTATACCATCAGAAAGGGGTGTGTTTTTATAAACGACTTCAAGTGATAGATAGTCACCCTGGTGTCCCTGAGGCCATGTTCGTGCACGATTTATGCAGTAACTTTTAGAAAGAATAGGGTTTGTTCTTTCCCTGAATCTGATCTGTGCCTCACGGATGAGTCGCTCGTCTTTTACTTTTTGTTCAAATTCCTCACAGGAAGACAGCACGTCACTAAAGGCTATATCTATTGCCTTTAAGATTTCAGCAGGATTTGCATCAGGATTAGAACAAGTTTTTTCAATATCTTCGAGATTGTTAATGAAGATATCTGTTTGTTCATCAAGGTCTTCGACATACTTTTTATATATCTTAACCCCGGCGCGATATTCAGCATCGAGCTTTGTACACCACACTACAAAACCAGCCCTATCTCCACTTCCGTCATTGAACCATAAAATATATCCTGGAGATAAAGGATACTCTGTTAGAATGCCTATTCCCCTGTCGCTTACATCAATAGCCCTGGCTTGCAAGTTCAGCCATTTTCTCTCTCTCGTTGATTCAAAGACATTGAGATAGCAAGAGATAGTTTGAGAAAATGGTCTTCTTTCTGATTTTCTCATCCCCATTGAGAAATTTTCCATGACCCCCTCCCCTTTTATTGGAATTTTTTTAAGATTTACCCTCCCCAATTTTTTCCATGAATGGTTTAATTAAATCTATGGGCACAGGAAATATTATCGTCGAGTTTTTCTCTGTTGCGATCTCTGTGAGAGTTTGAAGGAACCTGAGCTGTAGCGCGGATGGCGCTGAGGCAATTATAGTTGCTGCATCTGCAAGCTTCTGTGACGCTTGAAACTCTCCCTCTGCATGGATAATCTTTGCCCTTCTTTCGCGTTCAGCCTCAGCCTGCTTTGCTATTGCCCTTTGCATCTCTTCAGGCAGGTCTACATTTTTAACCTCAACTACTGTTACTTTTATCCCCCATGGTTCTGTCTGAAAATCAATAACCTTCTGGAGCTCTGCATTAACTTCTTCCCTTTTTGTAAGAAGGTCATCGAGCTGGCTCTGTCCGAGAATGCTTCTGAGGGTTGTCTGTGCAATCTGGGATGTTGCAAAATAAAAATCCTCCACTTCCGTGATCGCCTTTGTAGGATCCATAACCCTGAAATATATAACAGCATTGACCTTAACAGTGATGTTGTCTTTTGTTATTATATCCTGCGGCGGAACGTCCATTGTAACAGTCCGAAGACTGACCTTTACGAGTTTATCAATTATTGGCCAGAGGATAATAAGACCAGGTCCTTTAACAGGTATAACCCTGCCGAGCCTGAAGACAACGCCTCTTTCATATTCCTTTAGAATTTTTATCGCGCTCGAAAGGAAATATATGATGAAAAAGATTATAAAAAGAAAACCCATGAAAGATGGTGCAAAAAGTGGCATAAATACCTCCTTATTTTTTAATATTTTTTACTTTTATTTTCAAGCCCTGAACAGCCTCAACGATTATCTTTTCTCCTTTTGGGATAACCTCATCTGAATATGCTGACCATCGTTCACCATGTAATAATACCATACCTCCATCTTTTGTTATATCTGTTTCAGCAGTTCCCTCCTCTCCTGTAAGACCTTCTGAGCCTGTAACAGGCTTTCTCTTATATGCCCTGAAGGCAAGTCTGAATGTCAATACAAAAAAGAAGGCTGTTAAAATTGCAGACGGCAGGATGATTGATAGTGACAGTTTCATAAAAGGTGCAGGTGATTCAAAAAGCATTAATGATCCTAAGACCATCGCAATTATTCCGCCGATTGTGAGTATCCCGTGAGAGATAATTTTTACCTCTAAGATAAAGAGGATAATAGCAAGTATGATTAACAGGAGTCCTGCATAATTTACAGGAAGTGTCTGGAAGGAATAGAAGGCGAGTATAAGACAGATGCCACCTAATACTCCTGGAAAGATTGAACCAGGATTTGTAAGTTCAAAAAAGAGTCCATAAAAGCCGAGGAGCATAAGTATATATGCAATATTTGGATCAGAGATAAGATTGAGTATTTTATGCCTGAGACCCATTTCTTCTCTTATCACAGTCGCATCTTTAGTATTGAGAACCTTCTCACCGAGAATTGTCAGGACTTTTTTCCCATGAATTATAGAAAGAAGCGAATTTAAGTCCTCTGCAACGAGGTCTATAATATTATTTTTTAAGGCTTCACTTTCAGTAGCAGAGATGCTTTTCCTCACAGCGTCTTCTGCCCATTTTGCATTTCTTCCTCTGCTCTCAGCAATTGATTTAATATAAGCTGCTGCATCATTGGTTGCCTTTTCAGACATTGCCTTGTCCATTTTTTCACCAATGCCCACAGGATGGGCAGCTCCAATGTTTGTGCCCGGGGACATTGCTGCGACATGAGCAGCTAATGTTATAAATACCCCGGCAGAGGCTGCCCGACTGCCGCTCGGTGAAACATATACAATCACAGGAGCCTCGCTTCCTATAATATCCTTAACGATTTTCCTCATAGAGGTATCTAATCCACCGGGGGTATCAAGTTCAATAATAAGCGCCTCAGCATTGATTTCATTTGCCTTTTTAATATTCTTCCCGATATATTCTGCTGCAACTGGATTGATGACGCCATTGAGAGTGATAATCATAACCTCTTTTTTTGGTTTTTCATCGGATAATCCCCCCTTCCCCCCTTTGCTAAAGGGGGGTGAGGAGGGATTATTTCTATTGTCTTTTTTGTCGCTATGGGACATGTTTGTTTCATCGGAATATGCGGGGTGGGAAAGAGAAAGAATTAAAAAGGATAAAGTTATGATTTTTAAAAGAAAAAAATATATAGGTTTATTCTGCATATTTTTATAAATTATAAATATTAAGATGTTAAAATGCAATATAAGTTTTGAGGGGTTAGGGATTAAAAAAAATTTTTTGATTTTCAAAAGGTATTGTGGTAGCATTTATTTAACCCAAAAATGCAATTAATTAATAATTAGGGGAGGCATATTGAACAGTTCAAATAGTTCAAACAGATTAAACGGTTTAAACCGTTCAAACCGTTCAATCTGTTCAAATAAAGCAGAATTTGGGTATTAGAGGAAGGGGATAAAATATGGTCAATTTATTATGGCTTCAGAGCGGTGGTTGTAACGGAGATAGCATCTCATTCCTTAATGCAGAGCAACCTCATGTTCTTACTGCCCTTAAGATGCTTGATATAAATTTACTATGGCATCCTTTTCTGAGCCTTGAAATGGGAGAAGATGTAGAAAAGATATTCGATGATTGTATCTCAGAGAAGACAAAGATAGATGTTTTGATAGTAGAGGGGGCTGTGATATGCGGCCCTGAGGGAACCGGAAAATATTTTCTTTTCAATGGGATACCTTTTAAGGAATGGATAGAAAAGCTTGCCCGGGTTAGTCATTATACTATAGCAATCGGCACATGTGCTGCATTTGGCGGCATAGTAGCTGCAGGAGCTAATATTATTGAGGCTACAGGCTTACAGTTTTTCAGAAGACAAAAAGGGGGTTATCTGGGTAAAGATTATGTCTCGGCAATGGGTCTTCCGGTAATTAATGTCCCGGGCTGTCCCTGCCATCCGGACTGGATAGTAGAAACACTAATGCGGCTTTTAATGGGTAAATTAAGCATAGGTGAATTAGATGAATATAACAGGCCTAAGGCATTTTATAAAAAACTGGCGCATCATGGCTGCCCGAGAAATGAATTTTATGAATTTAAAGCATCCGCTGTTGAATACAGTCAGCTCGGGTGCCTGTTTGAGTATCTTGGGTGTAAAGGAACATTATGCGAATCAGATTGCAATGAGAGATTGTGGTTGGGACGCACAGGAAGTTGCACACGGGCAGGTTTTCCATGTATTGCATGTACCCTGCCGGATTTTCCTGATGCTTCTGTGCCATTTTTTGAAACGAGGAAGGTAGGAGAAGTGCCGGTTACATTACCCCTCGATGTACCAAAGGCATGGTATGTAGGTATGGCAAACCTGTCAAAACTTGCTACACCTGTAAGACTTAAAAAGAACGCAATATCATTCCGGAGGGTGGATTAAACAGCGTGGGTAAGACAATAAATATAAGTCCATTTAACAGGGTAGAAGGTGACCTCGAGATAAATGTTGACGTGAAGGATGGTATTGTGCAGAATGCGAGGTCCAAAGGGGTTATGTTCAGAGGGTTTGAGATAATGTTGAAGGGAAGATGCCCGATGGATTCTATAGTATTTACTCCGAGGATATGTGGAATTTGCGGTGCTTCCCACGGGATAGCAAGCTCTGTGGCAATGAGAAACGCATGGAAATGTAAGATGCCAGATAATGCATATAGAGTGAAAAATATTGTTCTGGCAATCGAAATCCTCATGAGTCATTTAACACATTTTTATATGCTATTTGCACCTGATTTAACCAATAAAAAATATTCTTCTCATTTCGAATATCCTGAAATTGTCAAGAGGTTTCTTCCTTTTAAAGGCAAGTCTTATTTGAAGGCTATCGAGGCTCGGCCGAGCATGTTAGAACTTATGGGAGTGTTTGCAGGCAAATGGCCAAATACCCTTATTTTTCAGCCAGGAGGGGTTACCTGTAGTATAAGTATTTCGCGCCAGACAAAGGCATTAGGGCTATTAAGGGAATTGCAGGATTATATTGAAGAACGATTAGTCGGATGCGATATTGATAGGTGGCTGGAGAATAAAAGTTTACATGAAGTGGAAAAATGGCTGGAAGAACCGAGACACAGGGATAGCGACATGGGAACTTACATAATGTATGCCCGAAAAATTGGTTTAGATAAAATCGGCATTGGGCCATCCAGATTTTTATCTTATGGAGCTTTTGAGCTTCCTGAAGGAAAAACATGGATTTCCAGTGGCTATTACAATAATAAGTATTTTACATTTGAAGAAAAAAAGATAACTGAGCATATCAAATATTCTTTTTTGAAGGGTTATGAAGGCGGGCTGCATCCCTCTCAAGGAATTACCGAACCTGATGCTAATAAAAAAGAGGCATATAGCTGGAGTAAATCTCCAAGGTATAATGATAATGTGGTTGAAGTAGGCCCTTTAGCCAGAATGATACTTGATAAAGACCCCTTAATTTGTGATATTTTTAGCAAGTTAGGCGCGAGTGTTTTTTTAAGGGTTTTAACAAGGCTCCATGAAGCAGTAAGGCTGGTTAAGCAGGTTGGGGTATGGATAAAAGAAATAGATGCCCGTTCGCCATTTTATAAGAAACCTATAATGCTTGTGGATGTAAGTGGGGTTGGCATTGTAGAAGCTGCAAGAGGTTCGCTCGGTCATTGGATTACTATTAAAAGCAATAAAATCGAAAGGTATCAGGTGGTAACTCCTACTTCATGGAATCTTTCACCAAAGGATTCTCTTGACCAGCATGGGGCATGCGAGAGTGCATTAAACGGGACAATGATTGAAGATATAGATAATCCAGTAGAAATCGGGCATGTAATCAGGTCATACGATCCGTGCCTTGTATGTACAGTACATACAATAAAATTATAGTATATTTTTAGCAGCTAAATTTAAATGGTTTTTAGAACGAAAAATAGTCAATGGGTATACGAGAAGGTAGTTAATGGAATTGATGAAGAGATTATGCTCATCTCGAAAGACTATAAGATTTTATGGGCAAATCGCATAGCAATAGATACTTATGGACATGATGTTATTAATAAACACTGCTATTTTGTAACACATGGTTTCGATTTTCCTTGCCAGGGACCATTTGACCTCTGTCCAATTAATGATGTTTTAGCTACAGGAAGGTCCTGCTCCACGACTCATATTCATACCACCTCTCATGATAATGGGGATGAACACCATGTATTAATCAATATCTATCCGATAAAAGATGGCAGTGGTGAGATTAACCGTTTTGTACATGTTGCAAGAGATATTACAGAAAGCGTAGTACACAGACAGATGGAAGAAAAGATGTGGCTGGAAATTATCAAGGTAATAGACCGGATTTATGAAGAATTGATAGATAATCAACTGAAATTAGAAGAAAGAACATCGGAACTGGAAAAAAGCAGCATCGAATTAAGAGAAACACAAGAACGCCTTATCAGATCAGAAAAGCTGGCTGCTATAGGGCAATTAGCTGCAAGTGTGGCTCATGAACTGAGAAATCCTTTAGGGGTGATCAAAAATTCAGCTTATTATTTAAGAGAAAGGATTGATAAGAGCGGTTTAACATCAGAAGACCAAAGCATTTTTGAATTTCTCAATATTATAGAGAATGAAATAGGTATGTCAGATAAAATAATAAAAGATTTATTAAACTTTTCGAAGATTTCAAGCCCTTTAGTGAAACCAACAGATATAAATGATATTATTTTAGACATCCTGTTTATTACAAAAAAACCTGAAAATATAATAGTAGAAACGGTATTATACCCTGATATTAAAAAGGTTATGGTTGACCCTTATCAGATAAGGCAGGCATTTAATAACCTGATTTTAAATGCATTTCAAGCGATGGAAGATGGAGGGGTATTGAAGATAATTACGAGAGAGAAGGATGGATTTGTAGATGCCGAATTTACAGATACTGGCTGGGGAATTAGAGAAGAAGATCAGGAAAGGATATTCGATGCATTATATACTACTAAAGCAAGGGGCTTTGGGCTGGGCTTAGCGGTTACGCGTGGAATTATCGAAAGACACGAAGGACAGATAAAAGTTAAAAGCCGGATTGGAGAGGGGACTACATTTATTATTAGGTTGCCTATAAAATGATATTAAGGAAATCAAAATGAGTGATGTCTTTACACCAAATATTTTAATAGTTGACGACGATAAAGGCATGTGCAAGACGCTTTCACGTATACTCGAACTTGATGGATATAATGTAAAAACTGCAAATACTGCATCTGATGGCATCGCTTTAATAAAGAAGAAAAATTTTACTATGGCTATATTGGATATAAAGCTTCCTGATATAAATGGAGTGGAATTGCTGGAAATTATTAAGGGAATCAATCCTGATTTAAACGTAATAATGATGACAGCGTATGCCAGCACAGAGAATGCTATTAAAGCTCTAAATAAAGGTGCGGATGCCTTTGTGACAAAACCATTTGATATTGAAGAACTGAAAGCAGTGGTTAAGAAGTCAATAGAAAAACAAATACTATTAAATGAAAAGAAAAGATTAGAAAAAGAATTAAAAGAATCTCTCGAAAAATATAAACAATTATTTGAGAGCATAAATGACGCCTTAGCCGTCTTTCTGATAGCTGACGGTAAGCTTCATATTTATAATATAAAATTTGCCGAATTATTCGGTTATACTGAGCAGGAATTGAAAGATAAAAAGTTTTCAGATTTTATCCATCCTGAAGATTTATCACGAGCTCTGGAACGTTTTCAAAAAAGAGTGGCAGGTGAAACAATGGAAGATATATACGAGGTCAGGATGCTGAACAAAGGTGAAAAAACTTTGTTTGTTGAGGTTAGTGACCGTTTGTACTTCCGAAAAGAGAAGATTATCGGTATTGAATTCATAATGAGAGATATTACCGAAAAAAGAATTATTGAAGAACAGCTTATACAATCAGAAAAACTCAGGGCAATTGGTCAGATGGCTTCAGGAGTTGCCCATGATTTTAACAATGCACTGGCTATCATTTTAGGTAATACCGAGTTGCTTGACAGGCAGATAGATACTCTGGATACCGATGAATTAAAAAAACAGCTTAAGTTGATCGAGACAGCTGCCCTCGATGCTGCCGAGACTGTGAGGCGTATTCAGGAATTTACAAGGATAAGGGTGGATAAGGAATATCAAAAAGTATATATCAATAAAATTATTGAAGAAGTAAAAGAGATGTTAAAACCTCGATGGAAAGATCAGGCACAGGAAAAGGGCATTAATATTGAATTTATAATTTCATTAAGTCAGGATGTGCCACCCATACTGGGGAATCCTTCGGAACTGCGCGAGGTGCTGACTAATCTTATCTTCAATTCGATTGATGCCATGCCCCGAGGCGGCAGGATTGCTATTGAGACGAAAAAGATTGACAACGAAGTGCGGATAAATGTGGCAGACACAGGAATGGGTGTTCCAAAAGAAATAAAAAGAAGAATTTTTGACCCATTCTTTACCACTAAAGGCATTGTCAGTGATGGATTGGGATTGAGCATTTCGTACAGCATTATCACACGGCATGGAGGAAGGATAGAGGTAGAGAGCGAAGAGGGAGAGGGCACCTCTATAACGATAATCTTACCGATACCATCGGAGATAAAAGAGAAAAAAGAATTGCAAATTAGACCTGAGGGAACCGAAACTTATAATATTCTGATTATAGATGATGAAGAGCTGGTCAGAAATATTTTAGGCAATTTGCTTATCCAGAGCGGGCATAATATTTATAAGGCATCTTCTGGAAAAGAAGGTCTTGATATTTTCCGTAAAGAAAAGATTGATTTAGTGTTTGCTGATATAGGCATGCCGGGGATGAGTGGTTGGGAGTTGACAAGGCATATAAAAAATATTGATAGTAATGTGCCTGTAACATTAATTACCGGTTGGGATATTCGGGCAGATGACGAGAAAATGAAGGAAAGTGGCGCAGATTTGATTCTGAATAAACCTTTTAGAATAGAACAGGTTTTAAATTTAATTTCAGAGATACAGGAAATAAAAAAGAGAAGAAATTAGATCCCTCCTCAAGAAAAGATTCATTTCTTTAACCCGAAAAATGCAGACATTGTTCAAAAATTTAGTTAACTCGATGATTTATTGAGATTATCTTGAATGGCTGTATGGATAAAAATATTCGTAAAACCATCAGTTATAGGTACACTAAGGTATCGAAAACTAAATTTTCTCACAACATCTGCATTTTTTATTGCATTTTTTAGGTTAACATCTCAGAGAGTGTGATCATTACTGATTCGCTCAGGGCATGAAGATTATACCCCCCTTCGAGGCTAAATATAACAGGTATTGAACGACCTGCATGTAATGAGCAAGAAACAATTCCCCTGACTATGCCGCGAATGCCTTCATTAGATACATTTATATCAGAAAGAGGGTCTTTTTCGTGGATATCATAACCTGCAGAGACAATGATAATATCAGGGCAAAAGTTCCTTATAAGGTTTGGCAAAATCTCATTATAGATATGAATATAGTCATTATCTCCTGAACCATATTTTAAAGGGATATTATAAGTAAAACCTTCTCCTTTGCCTTTTCCTCTTTCAGAGCTTGTTCCTGTGCCAGGATAGTGGGGATATTGATGGGTGCTGAAATAAAAAACAGTATTATCTTCTTCAAAGATATGCTGTGTGCCATTGCCATGATGGACATCGAAATCTATAATAAAGGCTTTTTTATACCCAATTTTTTGGGCATATCTGGCACCGATGGCAACATTATTAAAAATGCAGAACCCCATAGCCCTGTCTGCCTCTGCGTGGTGTCCTGGTGGTCTAACAGCACAGAATCCCCTCTCAATCTCAACCTTTTTACATCTGTCTATCGCTTCTATAACCGCGCCTGCTGCAAATAAGGCTGCCTCAACCGAATTGCCTGAAATGTATGTGTCAGGATCATAATAACCAGTAAATGCTTTAATATTATTAAAATACCCCTTTGTATGAACTAGTGTGCTGTCCCTAACAGATCTATACATTTAGAAACCTTCGCAAGGATGGTATCTGCATCCTTTGTCCAAGTAAATATTTTAGGATTCTCATTATGTGTTTCAATAAAATCCATAATCGCT
>JBFMDO010000025.1:0-92419 GCA_040753615.1 Nitrospirota bacterium
AAGGGCAATCCTTGCAGGGATAAAGGTATCTAAACTTGAGAGGATTGCAGCTTAATTAGGAACCATGAAAACCATTGAGAATAGACCCTTTGAGAGAATTTGCAGAAAAGACTTGACAGTATCGAAATACTATCCTATGATTTTCCACAAAGTGGTACAGGAATTAGTCTTCAGCCTAATCAAGCATTCAGACAACCAGAAACAAAAAATGAGGGGGTGATTATACCTGACATAATAGCTTTCAAAGATGGTATAGGATTAATCTCTGAGAATAAGCCCTATTTTGAAAAACAAGATATAGACAAATTAGAAAAGATACGAGATGGTATTTATTCTGAAAGCCTAAACAAGGTTTTTCGAGATAGGCAAATTAATAAATTGGTTTTGGGAATTGTTCTCCCGAATATACTAACAGAAATTTCAAAAGCACAAGACTATTTTGTTCGAATAGATTTTGTTTTTGTAATCAATGCCATTGGGTCTTGCGATGTAGAGTATTTATTGGAAGGAATTACACTTTAAAAATATGTTTTGTCTGCTGAAAGGCTTTGGATCCAGAGATGAATTTCACCGACACGATAACTTTTAAGATGCAATATTAGAGCGGGATGGAGGATAAATGATGGGTATAGCAAAATATATAGTTGTTGCAGTAAGCAGAGGCATGACAAGTGAGGTCAATCATTTTACTTCATTTGATAAGGCTAAAAGAGCATTTGGGAAGATAGCTCGTGTTCATCGGTACAGACCAAGCGAAATAAATGGTTCGGATTATTACCATGTTTCTATTTGGGAGTGGACAGGTGATAGATATGAAGATATCAATTATTACCCATAAGGTTAAGAGAGGTATTCTATGAAATGCACGGGATGTTTTAGAGAATTTGAGGAAGGGGAAAAGGCTTATGCAATCTAAAACTACCATAATCATCGGCGATAGCCATGGGATGTTAATTTTACGCTAAAAAAATTTTAGGACAATTATGATAAACAAGAAAAAGTCAAAACCTGAACTGATTCCCCCTCATGGAGGATATCGCAATTTAAAGTCCTACCAGACAGCGGAAATCATCTATGATGCCACGGCTGTATTCTGTGACCTTTTTGTTGACAAACGTTCTCGCACGCATGACCAGATGGTACAGGCAGCGCGTAGCGGCAAGCAGAATATTGCCGAAGGCAGTATGGTGTCAGGCACCTCAAGGAAGAACGAACTAAAACTGATTGGCATAGCGCGTGCGAGTCTGGAGGAACTGCTGCTTGATTACCATGATTTTTTGCGTCAGAGGGGGTTGCCGATCTGGGAGAAAGATCATCCAAAGGCGCAGATGATTAGAAAGCTTGCGTGGGAAAAGAATAGGTCGTATATGACCTATAAGACCTATGTCGAGCAAAGCTCGCCTGAAACTGCCGCAAACACCCTTATTTGCCTTATTCATCAGGCAAATTATCTACTTGACCAGCAACTGCGACAACTGGAAAAACAATTCATGGAAGAAGGCGGCTTCACAGAAAAACTTTATCAGGCGCGTCAACAGGTTAAGAGAAAGTAATTATGCAAACTTACGACCTTTATAACCTTTTAAAACAAGAACTCAAAAACGGTTCTGCTGACCTTGTGACGAGACAATCGGGACAGGTAATCAGAGAGCGGATAGAGAGAGATATAGAAAAGGCAAAGGAAGGGGAAGTGATTGCCCTTGATTTCTCAAAGATAGGGATCATTGATTACTCTTGTGCTGATGAGGTAATCGTGAAACTCATATCGAGGCTTTTGAGCGGAGAATACGGAGATAAACATATTATCCTTACAGGTCTTAACGAAAACCAAAAAGAAAATATCGAGGTTGCCCTTGAGAGGAAAGACCTCGCTGTAATAGCTCGAATGAATAATGGCGAAGAGACCCTTCTTGGAAATCTGAATAACTATCTCAAAGAGACCCTTAATTTTATTCTTGAAAAAGGCAAAATCACAGCCAGTGATCTTTCTGAATCTTTAAAACTTCCTGCAAATACAAGCGGCACCCGCCTCTTGAATCTTCATAAGAAAAGGCTTGTTAAAAGGACAGAAGATATAAGAAATGGCGGAAGGGTCTGGATATATGAAAGGCTTTAATCAATGGCTGCTCAAGTTTTAGAAAGAGATATAGATATTAGATTCCCTCATTTTTGGGTCTTAAAGGCGTCTGCAGGTTCAGGGAAGACATATGCCCTTACACAAAGATATGCGCAGTTTATTCTCTCGGATAAAATTCCCAAAAACAGATTAAAAAATATCCTTGCCATTACATTTTCTAATAATGCTGCAAAGGAGATGAGGGGAAGGATTCTCAAATGGCTTAAATCCATTTATCTCAATAAAGCTGACGAAGCAAAGGATATATTCCATGTTGTTTCTCTGGATAAAGAAAGGTTGAGAGAAAAGGCAGGCGAGCTTATAGAAGAAATCCTTAATAATTACTCTGACTTTCAGGTAAAGACTATTGATAGTTTTATGACCACAATTTTCAAGGCATCTGCAATTGACTTTGGGTATAATCCTGATTTTGACATCCTGATGGATAAAGATTCTGTAATGGAATATTCATTTAATGTGTTTTTGAAGAATGTCAGGGAAGGGACAGATGGTGCCATGCTATTTGAAGAGATTATCTCCTCCATCGAGGAATACAAGAGAAAGGATTCCGCATATCTCTGGGATCCTTCAGATACCATTTTCAAAGAAATATCTAAGATTTACTCTAAGCTGTCCTCTTATGGGGAAGAACTACCAATTAAAGACCTCTCAAAAGAAATTGCATTGATTAAAGAGAAAATCAAGAAATCAGTTGAATTGATTGAGGACAAAATAAATAAATCAGGGCTTGAAAAGAGAAGCAATTCTTCATTCCTTGATTTGGCAAGAAAAGGAATGTTTAATGACATAATGAAGAAAGGTCTTGTAAAACCTCCAGTAAAAAAACCCGGAAAGTCTAACAGCCAACTTCAAGAGGCATTTGAAGATATAGAACAATTATGGGAAAAGTTTTCAGGATTAATCGGAGAATATGCATCATTATATAGTCGGTCTTTTTACTCATCCTATCTTAAAGTGCATAAAATATTTACCGAGACCATCGAGAGTATAAAAAGGCAGCAGGACAAAGTATTTATTGATGATATAAATAAATATCTCGTGAAATATATCAATAATGATATAGTCCCTGATGTTTATTTCAGACTCGGTGAAACAATCTATCACTTTCTCATTGATGAATTTCAGGATACATCACCAATACAATGGAGAAATCTTTTCCCCCTTATAGAAAATTCACTCTCACAAAACGGAAGCCTTCTGGTAGTTGGTGATACAAAGCAGGCAATATACGGATTTCGTGAGGCAGACTATAAAATCATGAAGGAACTGGAAGATAATAATCCTTTCCCATCAGCGAGTCATAAATTAAAAAGCTTGAACACTAATTACAGGAGTCTTTCGAGGATACTGGATTTTAATGAGAAGGTATTTAAAGAGATTGTTAAAAATAAACATGAAACGGCAGGGCAAGAAAGCGGCATTACTGATTATCAGCAAAATGTCAAAAAAGGCAATGAAGATAAAGGATATGTAGAGATAATACTCTGCGAAAAAGATGATGAAAACCCTGTTGAAAAAGAAAAACTACAGGGATTGGTGAAAGAACTATATGACAGGGGATACAGGTACAGTGATATTGCTATCCTTACATATAAAAACGAAGATGTTGTAAAGGTCAGCTCATGGCTAAATGAAGAAGAAATACCTTTTCTTTCCTACAGCAGTCTGGATATAAGAAAAAGAAAGATTACAGGCGAGATAGTATCCTTATTAAGCTTTCTCGATTCGCCAGCAGATAATCTCTCATTTGCAACATTTATATTAGGAGATGTATTCAATAAGATTCTCGAAAATAGTTCATCCCGAGTTGACAGACACACTTTAAGGGAATTTCTATTTGTTAACAAAGACAAGGGATTTCTTTATAAGTCATTCCAGGAAAATTTTCCAGATATATGGGATAAATACTTTGCGAGGCTGTTTAAATCAGTGGGGTATCTGCCACTTTACGACCTTGTAACAGAAATATTCAATACCTTTCAGGTTTTTGATGTTGCTTCAGATGAAGAGGCAACACTTATTAAGATACTCGAAGTAATAAAGGAATTTGAGGGAGAGGGTTACAACAATATTAGGGATTTTATCGAGGCTGTTAAAGATGACAGAGGCAGTGAATCAGAGTGGGATATAAGCATCCCGAAAAAAGACGCTGTGACTGTCATGACCATACATAAGGCAAAAGGACTTGGTTTCCCTGTTACAATTGTTCTTCTTTACGAAGATAAGAGCAGAGGGTTTGATTATATTGTTAAAAAAGATGAAAAGGCTATCTCCCTGTTAAAGATTAATGAAAAGATTTCAACCCATAATGATGAGCTTAAATCATTATATGAAGAAGAAAAAATAAGAGAAATGGTCAACAAACTGAACAGCCTTTATGTGGGATTTACAAGGGCAGAAGATGAGTTATATATAATAGGAATCAGGGCTGAAAAGAAAGGGGAAAAGAAGAATGATAAATATCCATTTAATCTGCTCCCAGCAGAAGAATTTCTACCTTCAGAAAAACCTGCAATAAAAACCACTGTCAGCCCTGAAATTGCCACTTTACCCATCAACCATCAATATAAGCCTATTGAGTTCAAGGATACATCTGACAGGAGGCTTAAGATGGAAGAAAAACAAAGGGGGGAGTTCATCCACAGGGTTT
Source organism: Nitrospirota bacterium (assembly GCA_040753615.1). Lineage (GTDB taxonomy): Bacteria > Nitrospirota > Thermodesulfovibrionia > Thermodesulfovibrionales > SM23-35 > JBFMDO01. The sequence continues at coordinate 4,788 of JBFMDO010000025.1, forward strand.
TAGCACACATTGAATATGTTGGTGATAATTTTGATGACAGGTTATCTGAGAGTATAAGAAAAATAGAGGATGAGACAGGGCTGAGATATCCGGAGATGGAAAAACTTGTATATAGCACAGTTACACATAGTGATATATCAGAATACTTCAAGCAAAAACCAGAAAGAACTGTACGAATGGAGCAGGAATTTTCTGATAGAGATGGCAACCTTCACCGCATGGACAGGTTAATCATTGACAGAGATATAGTCACTGTAATTGATTACAAAACAGGAGACAAAGAAGAAGAGGAAAAACATATTGCACAATTAAAGACTTACATGAAGATACTCCGTGAGGTTTTTCCTGATAAAAAGGTAGATGGCATCATTGCTTATGTAGATTTAAGGGAGGTTAAAGGTATTAATTGAATCCGCTAATTATTTCACCTGAAAAGGGCATTATTGATGAAATAATTCCTTTGCTAAAAGTTGAAGGAGTGGATTATTCGTCCAATCTAATAGTCTTTCCGGGAAAAAGGCCATCTCATTTCTTAAGAAAGGAAATTTCAAGAAGGGTTAAAAAAAGCTTTATCCCGCCTCTGACCCTCTCTATGGATGAGTTTGTAGATTATGTATTTGAGAAGTTCGGATCAGGGAGAAAAATAGAAACTATAGATGCTGTCTCTATACTTTATGAAATTCACAGAAGTTCTCCAGTACGTATTGGCAAAGACAATTTTATGAGTCCTGATAGTTTCTTTCCAATAGGTCTCAAGATTTTTAATGATTTAGAAGAATTATATATAGAAGGAGTGAGTGTTAATCATCTCAAGAATGTTGAGTTTGGCATAAACGAAACTATACCGACATATTCGTCAAATATGTTGCAGTCGCTTTCTTATTTCTATGAGGAGTTTTATAAAAGGACCAGGGAACTTGGATTTTCGACAAGGTCATTTAGATATAAGGTAGTGTCTGAAGAAATAAACAAATCACTCCTAAATAACTTTCATAAGATAATATTCGCTGGATTTTTTGCACTTACCCTATCAGAAAAAAGGCTTTTTAAAAAATTACTTTCATTTGAAAATGCCATTTTTCTCTTTCAGGAAGGAGAGGGACTAAAAGAAAGAATTAAAGATTTAGACGTAACTGTAGGAAGCGAATATCTGGTGAATTCAAAAAAAGAGATGCCGAATCAAGTTCGGCATGACACTTTCGGAGGTCAGTACATCGGGGATGCCAATGTATTAAGTGAGAACAGGGATCCCCAGCCGAAAATCTTTTTTTACAGCAGTCCTGATACACATGGTGAAATATATGCTTTAAGCGCCAAACTTAAAAATAAACCTCTGGATACGAGAACCGTAATAGTACTTCCTTCCTCTGAAACCCTGTTCCCTCTCATAAGACAGGGTCTCACAATAGATGAAGACAATTACAACATCTCTCTCGGTTATCCACTATACAGGACACCGATTTTTGGTTTTCTGAATAATCTAATGGAACTCACAACATCAATGGAAGGTGAATTAGTATATATCCCTTACTATCTGAGATTCATGCTTCATCCCTATACCAAAAATATTTATTTCAAGGGCAATGCTGAAATAACGAGGATAATTCTCCATGCCCTCGAAGAAAGATTTACAAAGAAAAGGACAATGACATTTTTAACCCTTTCTGAGATAGAGGAAAATATTTTTCATCTTATAGATAAAAACTCTGCTTATATGGGAGTAAATATTAAGGATATTCAAGAACACTTAAGGAGCATTCATCAAAACACTATCAAAAAATTTATGTCTTTTAAGAATATAAAAGACTTTACAATTAAATGCAAAGACGTTTTGACGTATATCTATAATAACAGCACAGCAAAACTACACCCTCTCTTTCATCCCTTTGCAGAGGCATTCATAAAGGAGATGGATGCGATCGGACAATCATTGATGAAAGAGATTTCCTTTGAGAAAGTGCCAACTTATTTTACCTTTTTCAGAAAATACATAATGAATTGCAGGGCACCATTTGAAGGCGCACCTTTAAAGGGTTTGCAGATATTAGGTTTTTTAGAGACGAGGAATATCAAATTTAACCGTATCTTTTTCCTCGATGTAAATGAAGAGGTAATTCCTGACACAAAAAAGGAGGATTCTTTAATCCCGATGAAGGTGAAAGAGATGCTGGGTCTCCCTACGTACATGGACAGGGATAAAATCATGGCATATTACTTTGATATCCTGCTTAGAGGGGCAAAAGAGGTTCATCTTTTTTTTATAGAGAATGACAGGAAAGAGAGATCAAGATTTGTGGAGAGACTACTCTGGGAAAGGCAGAAAAAAGACATTACTATAGAGACAAAAGAATATATTCAGCCTGTCCAGTACAGGATAAGTCTTGCAAGTAAAAATCCAGAACAAATAGAAAAAACAGAAAGTGTTGTAAAGTTCTTGAAGAACTTTACTTACAGCCCAACTGTTCTCGATGATTATCTTAAATGTCAGTTAAGATTTTATTATAGCCATGTGATCAATCTTGAGGAGAAGGAGGAAATCACTGGGGAGATTGAAAAAGTTGATATAGGGAAAATTGTCCATAATGCACTTAGAGGCTATTTCTCAAAAAGGACTGGTCGTATTCTGAAAGAAAAAGATATTGACATAAAAGAAATGGACAATCTCACAAATAAAATTTTTGAAAAAGAATATGGAAGCAATATAGCTGGTGCTGCATATCTATTAAAAAAGCAGATCAAAAATCATTTAAGGGAGTTTCTTGAAAGATATTATATTCCATTAATAAAAAGTGAGGCTGTGAGTATCTTTAATGTTGAGGATGAAATAAAAATTCGAGTTGATTCCTTTAACTTAAAAGGCAGAATAGACAGTATAGAGAAGAGAGGGAGGAAAACTGTTATACTGGATTATAAAACTTCTTCTAATAAGAACAAATTAAAAATCAAACTTGACAAGATCGCTAATAGAGAAACATGGAGTGATGCTATCGGCAGTCTGCAGATACCTTTTTATCTCATGCTGTATTCAGAAAAAATGGGCGAAGATGTAAAATATCTGAACGGTATTTATCTTCTCCTCGGGTATTCAAGAATAGATAAAGATAAAGATAAAGGTATAGAAATTTCTCCTTTTGAAGAGCAAGAAACTGAAAAAGCTATGAATATACTCAGAGATGTAATCTTCAAACTACTCAGGGAAATAGTTGATCCTGCAACTCCTTTTGCACCACCAAAAGATATAAAAAGAGAATGTCCTCGGTGCAATTTCAGATATATCTGTGGAACTCAATGGGTAAGGAGGTAAAAAATGAAAAGGTTTATTTATAAAAGGGGATGGATATGACAGAGATAATCTATATAGTCGTAGGCTTAATGATTGGATTGATAATCGGAGGGTCTGTTATATGGCTCCTGGCAAAAGCCCGATTTCAGGGAGTTTATACAAAACAGATTTCTGAGATTGAAAAGAGGGCAAGCGGTGCTGAGGCAAGGATTGAAGAATTAAGGCAGCAGATCCAGCAGAGGGAATCTGAACTAAGACAGATTAGGATAGAGCTTGATGCAGAAAGACAATTAAAAAGCGATACACTGGCAAGACTTGATGAATCACAGAAAAGCCTCCAGAAACAGAAAGAACTTCTTGAGATAATGGAGGCCAGACTTACTGACAAGTTTGGTTCTATTTCTTTAGAAGCCCTTTCAAAAAACTCTGCTGAGTTCCTAAAACTTGCTGAGGAAGCACTCAAGTCACAAACCATCGAGGGGGGAAAAGAGCTTGAGGGCAAAAAAGATCTTATTGACCAGAGTATCGAGGCAATAGATAAAACTTTATCTGAGATAAAGACAAAGATTGACGAGGTCGGAAAGGGAAGTATCGAAGTCTCTACCCTTATTAAAAAACATGAAGAAGTTACCTCTAAATTGAAAGATACGACTGAAAGGCTTGGTCATGCCCTCGCGAGTTCAAAGAAAAGAGGTGAATGGGGTGAGCGGATGGCAGAAGATATCATTAGGCTTACAGGTATGGTAGAGGGTATAAATTATATAAAGCAGAAGACACTGGATAGTTCAGCAGGCAGACCCGATTACACTTTTTTCATGCCGAACAATTTGAAGATCAATATGGATGTAAAATTCCCGGTTGATAATTACATACACTACCTTAATGCTGAATCCGAGCATGACAGGAAAAGATTTAGAGATGAGCTTTTAAAAAATACAAAGATCATGATTAAACAGTTAACAACACGCGATTACATTAATCCCACAGAAAACACCGTTGATTATGTGATCATGTTTATTCCGAACGAACAGGTTTACAGTTTCATAAATGAGGCAGATATAACAATAATGGATGAAGCACTCAAACAAAAGGTAATCCTTTGTTCTCCTTTTACCCTTTACGCAGTGCTTGCAGTAATAAGGCAGGCAATCGAAAATTTTAACCTTGAGCGGACTGCCTCTGAAATATTGAAATTACTCAGCGAATTTTCTAAGCAGTGGGATGCCTATAAAGATAAATTCAGGATTATGGGTGAAAGACTGGATGCTGCCAGAAAGGAATATGACTCGCTTATCACTACAAGAAGTAATATGCTCGAGAGACCGCTCAAGAAAATAGATGAAATAAGGAAACAAAAAGCTATTGATGTTGATGAAAATATAAAACTTGATGAAACATCTCTGCTTTGATAACGTTATAGAGGTAAAATACCTCGGAGTCCCGACTAAAGTCGGGACGAAAATGAGCGAAAATACTATGTCCTGTTTTGATAAATATGGTTTATGTTATTAATCTTCAAAGATCTTAAAAGTTATTCAAGATTCGTAATCCTGTTATTCTGGACTTCGGCGTGAGCTCAGTCGAACGCTTGTCCAGAATCTTTCTTCACACACCCCTATCCCCTCTCGAGAGGGGAATAAGGGGTGTGTTGACTCTCGAGAGGGGACAGGATTCTCGACCTGTCTGCGTGCGTACACGCACAGGCAGGCAAATGGGAATGACAACCTAATGCGGCAACCATTGGAACAAAGTTCGCTATGAATAATTTGGGTTAGATAAATAAATTACAAAGAAGGAGGTCATTATGTCAGAGAAATTAAGTCATGAGGAATTTGTAAAAAAGGCAATCATAAGTTTAAGGAAAGAAGGTTTTAAAGGCATTCATTCTGTATATTCTGGATTTAATAATGCATTCAAGAAATATTTTGACGGTGAAAACCCAATAGAAGTAACAAACAAACTTGCAAAAGAAGGAAAGATTATAATAAGACCTGTAAAGGGCGGGGTGATGCTTTATCTTCCTGAGGATGCCCCTGCATCGGTAGCTGCAGCAGATGAGGCATTAAAAAAGATGGGGCTTGAATGAAGCGCGTTTTTGGGTTGATGGGTTATGCAATGGCGAATGGACAAAAAAGTCGCACTTTAGTACCCTCTCCGTGTTCGCTCTCTATGCTCATTTCCCATCCATGCGCCTTCACAAGATGCTTGACAATAGCAAGTCCAAGTCCTGTGCCTCCGAGCTCTCTTGAACGTGCCCTATCAACCCTGTAAAATCTTTCTCCGAGTCGCGATAAATGCTTTTTAGGGATACCGACACCAGTATCCTCAACCGAGATTTCTACGAAAACTGACTGCTGACTGCTGACTTTTTGAGCTTTTATCGTAACCCCCCCTTTTCCTGTAAATTTTATCCCGTTGTCTACAAGATTAAGCAATATTTGAATTAGGCGATCTCTGTCTGCCTGTATTTCCTGAATTTCAGGAGATATATCTTTCTTAAGAGAGAGTCCTTTTTTGTGTGCCTTTTCTTTTAAGGTTGCAAAAACAGTATCAATAAGGTCATTAAGGTTTACAATTGTTTTTTCTATCTTTATATCCCCGAGCTCTATTCCGGAAAGAGTCAACAGGTCAGCTACAAGGGAATTCAGGCGGTCACTGTGGTTCTTTATTGTCTCAAGAAATTTAAGTGCATTCTCTTTATCATCAATTGCACCTTCAAGAAGTGTTTCAGCAAATCCTTTTATTGCAGTGATAGGGGTTCTTATCTCATGAGAGACATTCGCTACAAAATCTTTTCTGACATCTTCGAGTTTTTTAAGCCGGGTGATATCATGAAATGTCAAAATAGCTCCTGAAATCTTGCCTTTAACCAAAAATGGAGCAGCATTGACTATCAAATAAATCTCTTTCGGATAAGTAACGTTTACCTCCTGTGACATGGGTTCCTTATTTTCGATTACCTTATTGATTATATTTGTAAGTTCTGCTTTTCTAAAGGCTTCCATCATTGTTTTTCCTTCTATATCCTGTTCAATACCGAAGACATTCTTTATGGCAGAATTACTCAGGAGTATCCTGCCTTTGATATCCGCTAATATTAACCCGCCAGACATGTTTTTCAGGATCGCCTCCATCTTGTCTTTTTCCTCTTCACTTTGTGTAAGCCTTATATTCAACTCCTGAGCCATGTCACCTATATTTTTGCCAAGTTCACCGAGTTCACCTTTCTCCTCTATAAATAACCGTCTCCTGAAATTTCCTTCAGCAACCTCTTTTGAAAAGGCTGTAATCTCCTCAATGGATTTTGTGATCCTGCGGGTGTGGATAAGTGCCACTACAATTAACATGATAAGGGCTGCGAGAGAAACAGCGATGATCCTCAATCTTATTTTATTTATTGCCTTTTCGACGCCATAAAGAGGCATGGAAAGCCTTACAAAACCTCCATTTAATTCTTTAGTTGTCGGTATCGCGAGATAGAATAAATCTGTCTTAATGGTTTTGCTGAACCTGATGGAACTACCGTCTCCGTTTATAGCTGCATCTTTAATTTCAGGCCTGTCTGCATGGTTTTCCATCTTATGTGAAGGCTCGTCAGAATCTCCGAGGACACGGCCTGCATTGTCAATTATGGTCACCCTTGCCCCTGTTTTTCCCTTAAATATCTTGCAAAAATCATCGAGATTTGAGGTAGAGGAAGGGATCTGGTCAGCAATCAAACGCGCCTGTATGATAAGATTCTCTCTGAGGGTCAAGATATAATTGTCTTTTATTATACTTGAAAGATAGAGCTGGAGCGAGACGATCAGCAGGGGCGTTATTATTAAATAAAAAAACAGGACTCTTCTGAATAATATCCGCTTCATTATTTTTATTTTTCAGCGAAGAAATAACCTATGCCCCGCAATGTCCTTATATATCTGGGGTTAGCAGGATCTTTTTCGATATGGGATCTCAATCTTCTTATATGCACATCTACTGTCCGCGGCTCAACAAATGCTTCATTACCCCATATTGTATCCAGAAGTTGTTCCCTGCTGAATACCTTCCCCTTTCTTTCAGCAAGATAGAGCAGAAGTTTAAATTCTGTTGCGCTAAGTTTAACTGGTTTCCCTTTTACAGAGACCGTATATCGTTCTCTGTCTATTTCAAGTTCTTCTGCAACAACTTTTTCTGTAACGGGTTTTTCTGTTGTCCTCCTGAGGAGAGCTTTTACTCTTGAAACAAGCTCCATTGGACTGAATGGCTTTGTAATATAATCGTCTGCTCCGATCTCGAGGCCGATTATCTTATCCACCTCATCTGTTTTTGCAGTAAGCATAATAATAGGCAAATCTGCTGTTTTCGCATCATTTTTCAGCATGCGGCATAAGTCAGTACCCTGAATACCCGGAAGCATAAGATCGAGTATTACAAGATTATATCTGCCTTTTCGAATCTTATCCATGGCTATCTCACCAGACGGGGCAGAATCTATAATAAAGCCTTCTCGCTTAAGGTTATAAGAGACGAGTTCAACAAGATCAGACTCGTCATCAACAACAAGGATGTATATCGGGGTATTCACATAATACTTATAACATTCTCATTAATTCTTATGCAATAAAAAGCTGTCCATTCAATTATCATTCCGTGCTTGCAGACTGTGTTACAATTCATATTTACTACAAAATGTCATGCTGAACTTGTTTCAGCATCTAATAAAATCAATATGTTTTAAGACCCTGAAATCGGAGACCCTGAACTTGATTCAGGGCATGGTTCAGGGTGACAAAAAAATAATTATGACACAGTCTGTTGACACGAAATCCATGGTTCGACAGGCTCACCATGACAGTCACCATGACAGACTCACCATGACAGTCACCCTGCAGTCACCCTGAGATTGTCGAAGGGTTGTCGAAAGGTCGGGAATCCTGTCCCCTCTCGAGAGTCAACACACCCCTTATTCCCCTCTCGAGAGGGGATAGGGGTGTGTGAAGAAAGATTGCGGACATGATCTCACGCCGAAGTTCGCAATGACACTTTGAGGCACACTAAGGGGGCGCCCCGAATTATCGGGACATTTTTTAACTGCATTTTCGGGGTTAATTGTATTTTTGAGTTGATATTGATAAAAAACATATAAAGCAGGTATATTATTATTTAAAATTTTGGAGGTGGTAGATGTTTATGAGTTTAGTAGATATAGCTTATGCAATGGGTCCTGCTCCGCAGGGAGGCGGGGGTGAGGGGGCCGGGAGTTTTTTTGCAAGTATTGTTCCCCTTATCCTTATATTTGTTATCTTCTATTTTTTGCTCATCAGACCCCAGCAAAAAAGGGCAAAAGAACACAGGAAGATGCTGGATAATATTAAAAGGGGAGATAAGGTTATTACATCAGGCGGCATCTATGGGGTTATAGAGGCTGTTGGAACAAATACAGTCACTTTAAAGATTGCTGAGGATGTGAAGATAAAACTCAGCAAGGCATATATTGCTGCACTCAGGGCTACTTCAGACGAAGATTAAACGAGCGATTCCAAAGGGTTCATGAAGAAAAAGGTCTTCTGGAAATTAATCCTTATAGGCGTAACACTTATTCTTGCTGGTGTTTTTTTTCTTCCCAACACTCCTGTATTTAAATACATGCCCAGTTGGTGGAAGGAAGGCATGCCGAATAAAGGCATTATTCTCGGTCTCGACCTGCAAGGAGGGCTGCACCTTGTATTTGAGGTTAAGGGAGATAAGGCTGTTGATATAACAACAGAGAGGTATGCATCGGGATTAAAAGAACTGTTTGAAAAGAAAAACCTGACAGTAGATGTGAGTGTAAGCGGGCGTGATATTATTATCAATCCGTCAAATATTGAAACCAGAAAAATAGTCGAGAATAATTATTCTGCGCTTGTGCCTGTCGAGGCTGAAGGAAGACTTATTTACAGAATTTCTGACAAAGATGCTCGCAGGATAAAAGACACTGCTGTTGACCAGGCACTCGAAACGATCCGTAACAGGATTGACCAGTTTGGTGTTGCAGAGCCTGCAATTCACAGACAGGGTGAAAACGAGATTGTTGTTCAGCTTCCGGGCGTTAAAGATCCAAAACGCGCTATCGAGCTGATCGGTAAGACTGCCCAGCTTGAATTTAAGCTCGTTGATGATGAAGCACAGGCAGCAGCAGAACTCCCACCTGTAATATTTTTAGGAGAAGAAGATAATCTATTAAAACAGTTTGCCGGGAAAATTCCTGAAGGTGATGAGATACTGTTTGAAAAAAGGATTAACAACGAGACAGGCGAGGTGAGAAAGATACCAATACTATTGAAGAAACAGGCTTCTCTCACAGGAGACCTCCTGAGCGAGGCACGGGTAAATATTGATTCAAGGTTCAACGAACCTTATGTTTCTCTAACCTTTAATAATACAGGCGCAAAGATTTTTGAAGAGATTACAGGGGCGAATGTTGGCAAAAGACTTGCAATAATCCTCGATAATACAGTTTACTCTGCACCAGTCATACAGGAGAAGATAGCAGGAGGCAATGCCCAAATAACAGGAAACTTTACAATACAGGAAGCAAAAGACCTTAGCATTGTATTAAGGGCAGGCGCGCTCCCTGCTCCCCTAAAGATGCTTCAGAATGTAACAGTAGGACCTTCACTCGGCAGGGATTCAATAGATGCAGGAAAGATAGCAGGCATAATTGCCACTATAGCGGTTATTGGATTCATGATATTTTATTACAGGCTTTCGGGTATTGTTGCTGACTTAGCGCTCATCTTTAACATAGTACTCCTTCTCGGGGCTATGGCATCCCTTAATGCGACACTTACCCTGCCTGGAATTGCTGGAATAATACTCGCAATCGGCATGGCGGTTGACTCGAATGTGCTTATGTTTGAGAGGATAAGAGAGGAATTAAGGGCTGGCAAGACGCCAGCGGCTGCAATTGACTCAGGATATAAGAAGGCATTCTGGACGATCTTTGATTCTCATGTGACAACATTAATAACAGCAGCTGTGCTTTTTCAGTTTGGCACAGGACCTATAAAGGGTTTTGCAGTAACTTTAAGCCTCGGCGTTGCAATAAATCTATTTACAGCCCTCATAGGCACAAAGACTATTTTTGATATTATAACGAGCAGGGTGAAATTGAGGACATTCAGCATATGATAGAGATTTTAAAGAAAACAAATATTGATTTCATGGGAAAGAAAAATTATGCATTTGTTTTTTCAGGGCTAATATTTATTTTAGGCATTATTGCAATTGTTCAGATTGCGAAAGGAAAAGCCAACTTAGGCATAGATTTTACAGGGGGCACTGCTGTACAGATAAAATTTGAGAAAACTGTTGTCCTTTCTGAAGTAAGAAAGGCGCTCGAAAAAGGCGGACTGAAGGATTTTGATCTTCAGGATATGCCTGTTGAAAAGAAACTCTTAATAAGGGTAAAGAAGGAAGAAGATACACTCGGTGGTTTTTCAGAAAAGATAGTATCAATTCTTTCGATCACTTTTTCAGACCAGAAACTTGTTGTTGATTCTACCACAGAAATAGGGCCAAAGGTAGGGGAAAGGCTGAGGAAAGACGCCCTATGGGCTATTATGGCTGCTACTGCAGGACTCCTCATTTATATTGCATGGAGGTTTCAGTTCAGATTCGGGATTGGCGCAACTATTGCTACATTGCACGATGTCTTTGGAGTCTTAGCCTTCTTTTACATTTTCAATCGGGAGATAAATCTCATTGTTGTTTCTGCACTCCTTGCTATTGCAGGTTATTCCCTAACAGATACAGTGGTTGTCTTCGACAGGATAAGGGAAAATTTAAAAATAAAACTCAGGGAATCAGTAGGGGCAGTAGTAAATCAGAGCATTAATGAGGTTCTCTCAAGGACAATAATAACATCTCTTACAACCTTACTTGCAGCTCTGGCGCTTTTCCTGTTCGGCGGGGAAGTCATCCATGATTTTGCCCTCGCTATAATTATAGGAATACTTTTCGGCACTTTTTCCTCAATATTTGTTGCAAGTCCGATAGTGTTACTATGGGGAGGGAAAAGGCCATTTGCAAAGAAATAGTAGAAAGTCACTGGTTATTAAACTATTGACTAATGACTATTGACTAATTTATGCATAGACGCTGGTTTGTTAACAAAACCAATCCAGAATATATAAAATATCTTTCAAAAAATACATCTATCTCTCCTGTCCTTGCCCAGATACTGATAAATAGAGGGATTAAAACACCTGAAGATATAAGCTCCTTCTTGAATCCTAACATCTCGCAATTATCTGATCCATTCGATATCGAGGGTATGAAGACAGCAGTAGAGAGGATTATTACTGCATCAAACAGGGGCGAAAAAGTCCTTGTTCATGGCGACTATGATGTGGATGGGCTTACTGCAACAGCAATAATCCTTCAGGCTCTAAAGATAATCGGGATAGGGTGTTGCTATTTTATACCTAACAGGTTAAAACATGGTTATGGCTTTAATTCCGCCGCAGTGGAAAAGGCAAAAGAGATAGGCGCAGCTTTAATAATAACTGTTGATTGCGGAATAACCTCGTTTGATGAAGCAGCACTTTGCAGAAAACAAGGCATTGATTTAATCATAACCGACCATCATGAACCAATAAGGAGTCAAGAGTCAGGAGTCAGAAGTCAGAATGAAAATCCCCCCTCACCCCCCGAGTTTCTACTTCCAGATGCCCTTGCTATTATTAATCCTAAAATCTCGAATCCTGAATCCAATATCTCAAATCTCTCAGGCGCTGGCATTGCATTTAAGCTTGCTCAGGCAATAGTTACAACTCACGACTCACAACTCACGATTCACGACTTTCTCGACCTTGCCGCTCTCGGGACAATAGCTGATGTCGTGCCGCTTACAGGCGAGAACAGGATTATTGTAAAGGAGGGGTTGAGGCTTATAGAAAATGGCGCAAGACCCGGCTTGAGGGGATTGAGGCAGGTCTCGGGCATTGGAGACAAGGGACTTAATTCGGGCAGGCTTTCTTTTACATTGATACCGAGAATTAATGCAGCAGGAAGGATAGCTGATTCTAATGATGTTATAAAGCTCCTTCTCGCTGATTCTGATGATGAAGCAGCAGACATGTCTTTATGGCTCGACAAGCTTAATCTTGAGAGACAGCGTATAGAAGAAGATGTTTATCAGGAGGCTTTAAATAAACTTAATAATAAAGATATAGGGTCTGCTATAGTGCTTTATTCAGAAGGCTGGCATAAGGGTGTCGTTGGCATTGTGGCGTCGAGGATTGCAGAGGCTTTTTACCGCCCAGTATTTATAATTTCTATAGAAGGTAATATCGCAAGAGGTTCAGCGCGAAGCATACCTCCTCTTAACATATATGAAGCCCTTTCAGGGTGTAAAAAATTTCTCAGAGGCTTTGGCGGTCATAAACAGGCTGCAGGATTAGAGCTGGAGGCTAAAGATATCCCATTGTTTGAAGAAGGCATTAACAGGGTTGTAGAGGATATCCTTAATGAAAAAGATTTTATTCCTACCCTTGAAATAGATGCAGATGTGGATCTTTCTGCTATTAATTCTAATCTCATAAGCGAGATCGAGATGCTCGAACCTTTCGGGTTTGGCAACACTGAGCCGCTTCTCGGGGCAAAAGGACTTAAGATTCTTTATCCCAAGATAGTGGGCAATAATCACCTGAAAATGAAATTGAGACAGAAGAATCAGTCTTTTGATGCAATAGGATTTGATATGGGTGAGTTTTTAGGCATGCTCGATGGACATGAAACAGTTGATGCTGTTTTTACGCCTTGTGTAAATGAGTGGGAAGGCGGCAGATGTCTTCAGTTGAATTTGAAGGCATTAAGGCCAAGCCTTTAACAACAAATTATTCATGAATATTTGGGTTAAGTATTTAGTGATTAGTTATTAGGTGTATAATAAAGTTATGGCAGAAGACCTCATAACTATAGATCGCCTTATTAATAAGGTGATTTCTTATAATCCTGACGCCAACATAGAGATATTAAAGCAGGCTTATCAGTTCTCGAGCAATGCACATTCCACACAGAAAAGGATAGGAGGCGCGCCTTTCATAGAACATCCATTGGCTGTTGCCTCGATACTCGCTGATATGAAGATGGATGTCTCAACCCTCGCAGCAGGACTTCTTCATGACACAATCGAAGACACAGACACTAAGGTAGCAGACATAAAAAATCTATTCGGTGAAGAGATAGCATTTCTTGTAGAATCGCTGACAAAGCTCTCCAGAATGGAATTTATGACCAAAGAAGAAGCCCAGGCAGAAAACTTCAGGAAGATGCTTCTGGCAATGTCAGAGGACATCAGGGTGATACTCATAAAGTTTGCAGACAGACTCCATAATATGCAGACCCTGCAATATCTCCCTCCGGATAAACAGTCCCGGATTGCTACAGAGACTCTCGATATTTACGCACCTTTAGCTAACCGGCTTGGTATTGGCTGGCTAAAGACTGACCTTGAAGATTTGAGTTTTAAGGTCATAATGCCTGAACTCTACAATGAACTTACGAGGAAGGTTGCAAAGAGGAGAGAGGAGCAGGAAGGATATCTGAAAGAGGTTACAGAGATAGTAAACAATAAATTAAAAGAAGAAGGCATACAGGGAGAGGTTTCGTGGAGGGTAAAACATTATTATGGCATCTATCAGAAGATGCAGAAACAGAAGATTACATTCGAGCAGATTCACGATGCGCTCGGACTCAGGATAATCACAGGCACAAAGGCTAACTGCTATGCTATTCTCGGACTTATACATTCGCTCTGGACGCCTGTGCCTGGAAGATTTAAAGACTATATAGGCGTGCCAAAATCAAACATGTACCAATCTTTGCATACAACTGTTATAGGGCCAAAGGGAGAAAGGGTAGAGTTTCAGATACGGACGCGGGAGATGCATATGATTGCAGAGCATGGCATAGCATCCCACTGGAGATATAAAGAAAAAGGGAAGATTGATGAAAGGAGCGACAAGTATATTTTATGGCTGAGGGATGTAGTGCAGACTCAGAGGGAGCTTGCTGATGCAAAAGACTTTCTCGATGCTGTAAAAGGTGAAGTCGTTCCTGAGGTTATTTATGTTTTTACCCCAAAGGGAGAGATAAAAGAGCTGCCTATTGGTTCGACCCCCCTTGATTTTGCTTACAGCATACATACGCAGGTGGGCAACAAATGCGTTGGCGCAAAGGTTAATGACAGGATAGTGCCGCTCAGATATACGCTTAGAAGCGGGGATACTATTGAGATAATAACCTCTCCATCTCAGAAGCCCAGCAGAGACTGGTTGAAATTTGTTGTTACACAGCGCGCAAAGAGCAGGATAAAACAGTGGATAAAGACTGAGGAGCGTAAACAGAGCATAGATCTCGGTTCCAGACTTTTTGAAGAAGAGATGAAAAGGCATGAACTTGCAGCCTCTATAGTAAAATCAGAGGAGATGCAGAATGTCTTAAAACAGTTCAATATGCAGTCCCTCGACGACCTTTATGCCTTTATTGGATATGGGAAATTATCAGCCCATCAGATTGTTAATAAAATAGCGCCTGAGAAACCACAGGAAGAGTCGCCTGTAGCAAAGGTTATACAGCTTGAGAAAGAGCCAAAAGGAATTAGTATAAAAGGGATAGATAATATTTTATACCATATTGCCAAGTGCTGTTTTCCTATACCCGGCGATGCCCTTGTAGGTTTTGTAACGAGGGGAAAGGGGGTTACAATACACAGGAAAGACTGTCAGAATCTTGACAGACTCGCCTTTGATAAGGCTCGGCTCGTTGATGTTGAATGGAAAACAGAGGGTGATGCCACAACGCCTGTCAAAATAGTTATTGAAACCATAGACAAGCCAGGCATACTCGCAAGCCTGAGCGCCTTGATATCAGCGGTTAATGTAAACATAAGCCATATAGAGGCTAATTCAACAGAGGATAAAAAGGCATATTTTACTTGCATCCTTCAAGTAAAAGACAAAAACCAACTTCTAACCCTGACGCAGAAGATTGGACAAATGGAAGGGATTTTAAAGGTGAGCAGATAGAAGGTTATGTAATCAATTACATAAATCCCTAAGGGTGATACACTATAATCTTGAAAAATTCCCATATTTTTAGATACTTTTTAAATGGCATGGTTATTGCTTTTTAAAATACCGCAGAGTTGAGATTGCGAAAGAGAAATATTATACTTATTAAGGCGATAGATAAAAATCTATCCAAAGGAGTAAAGCCATGAAGAAGTTAATGCCATTTAGATTCCTGAGATATGCTTTAATAATAATTTGTTTTCTCAGTGTTTATTTAATAGCCCAAAATGCCAGTTCAGCACCTCAAATGGCTGATTATTGCTATCTGCCGCCGTTTGTTACTGACCCGAATACACCCCCGAATGTATTAATAGTCTATGAAAAAAGCGCTGATATCTTAAAGAGGGCATATAGCACTACTTATGATGATTCACCAACAACAACATATTATGGTTTTTTTGATGCAAACTCCTATTATGCCTATGATACAACCAATAATTATTTTGTTAGATCCACTACCTGCACACCCTCAGCAACAAGCCTTAACTGCTTTCCAGGTGAAGTCCTTAACTGGGCATTGATGAGCTCACTTGACTTATCGAGAAGGGCGCTCGTCGGATTTGGATGGCCTGATGTTGGAGCTGCTACAAGTGCAGGAGAAGTCTTTACATACACAGGAAATTACAATAATGGTTCAGAGCCTATAACCTATGGTCAATGGAGGTCAGGCAATAGTACAAGCGTGAGTTACGGCGCAGATTTTGATAATAATGGAACTGCAGATTACACATATGCCTTTTGTATATCTCAGGCAACAGGAAGTAATCCCACAGGATTAACCATAAGGGTAAAAAGCGGAACAGCAGCGCCCTCCTGTACAGGCTCTTGCACAGGAACATGTACAGTTATTAAATCCGGCGGACAGGTTGCCATGAAATTCACAACTGAGCAACGCTATGGGCTTATACAGAAATACATAGACACGGATAAGGATTTAAAATATGATACTGATGCCCCTATGAGGCTTGCGATTAGAAGATGGCATAGTGGTAATGATAAACAAGAAGATATCATGAAAAATACTGCATTAACCGATGCAGAGCGAAGTTCTTATTTTAAATCTATTCTTACAGCAATATCAAAGGCTCCGCCTGATGACCCCAGCACTGCATATCTCGGTGGGATGATGGCAGATATAGTTGATTATATTAGCGGTTCATCTTGCAGTTATTGTGATAATGACGCATGGACCCAGACACCATATAGCTGGAGCACTGATCCTGCAAAGGAGTGCAGAAAGACCATTGCATTGTTCATAACCACAGGAACTTATTTAGGTGAGGACGCTGATAAACTCACACCGCTTCCTGCTGACTGCAGTGGATTGACTTATACAGATGCCTTTCCAACAAACACCTGTTATGCATATCATACAGATTTAAGCACAGAGGCTGGCACACAGAACATAATGACTTATGTTATCCATACATCCTTTTATGGTTCAGGCGCAGCAAATGCAGATAGGCTCAAATACGCTGCATCAGGAGATGTGGGTGGAGGAGAATATCTTTCTGTAGATAATCCTGAAAAATTCGAGGCAGCTCTCGAAGAGGCATTCTTAAATATCCTATCGAGCGCCTCATCTGCGTCAACAGTTGCAACACTCACAACACAGACAAGGGAGTCGAGTACACTTACTCAGGCATACTTTTATCCGAGGGACCCTGACAACAAGATGCTTAAATGGATTGGATATCTGCGTCTTCTGTGGTCTGACACAGGCGCAAACCTTAGAGAAGATACGAATAATACAGGCTGGCTCGATCTTATGCTCGATGATATTCTTTCGTTTTACTATGATGATATTAGCAATTCTTACAAGGCAAAGACATATAGTGACAGCGATGGCGATTTAAAGATTGATAGTTGTAGCACTTACACTGATAAGACTAATGATCAGGTTTCTGCAATATGGAATGCACAAACCATGCTTCTTAATAGAACCCCTCTTGAGACAGATACCTCTACAAGGACAATAAAGATTGGTATTGATGCTAACAATAGTGGGATAGTAAAGGGTAGTGAGGCAAATGAGATGGTTGATTTTACAACCGCATTAGACTCTACCCTTCAGCCATTCTGGAATTATACGAGCTATTGTAGTAATAATATAAGTCGTTGGTGTTCTGTTACTGCAGACTGTAATTACTGCACTATAAATACAACTCGCACATGCCCGGGAGGCACTAATGACGAATGCTATTATTGCTCAGGAAGGACCACAATCGTATGCTCAGGTCTGGGGACTGCAACAGACTGCTATTTTGATTATGGGACATGCGACCTCACAACCCAATATTGTACTAATAATCTATCTGCTGTATGTACTTTAGATACTGATTGCACTGCTTACGAAGTATGTGACACTACTACTACATTTACTTGCGTAAATAATCCTGCAATTTCCTGTACTGTTAATGCTGATTGTGCTGGCACGTGCAAAGGTACATGTACAGGCAATACCAGCAGATCATGTTCAGTTGTTACTGACTGTATAGATGACTATGGCATATGCACTGCTGATACCTGTGTTACCGCAGGCTTCACCTGCGAGGCAGAATGTGATGCTAATTGTGCTGAATCAGTAATAAAGTTTGTGCGCGGTTTTGATAAGCCCACCCCATCCGGAGGCTCATTCAGGATCAGGCATGAGTGTACTGCTGATGCAGACTGTCCAAGCGGCACATGCGATACCTCTACTGGTATATGTTCGGATGCAAGCTCTGATATAACAAAGACCCTGAAACTCGGGGATATTGTATATTCTACTCCGAGGATTTCTCCAAACAGCGGAGTAAATAGTTATGATCTGAGATACAGTGATAGCAGTTATAAAACCTTTATAGAGAGCACTGCCATAGCAGATGCAACCCCGATTGTTATTGTGGGAGCAAATGATGGAATGATACATGCGTTCAAGGTCAGCAAGATTAAGGATATTGATCCCCCTGGCACAGCCGATAGCGGCAAACAGGTAGCTATGTTTGCTGATAATCCTACTGCAGATACAACGCCTCCTACTGACCTCGGAAAAGAGTTGTGGGCATATATACCATATAATAGTGTGCCTTTCCTCAGATGGTATTGCAAGGAAGGGTATTGTCATATCCCGATGGTAGATGCGAGATTTACTATTGTTGATGCGTCTATTGGTACAGACTCAACAGATGATGCCACGGCAAGGGCATCTGACGGGTCAACTTGGAAAAGACTTCTTATTGGCGCAATGGGTGTTGGCGGCAAAAGCATAACAGTTGGCTCTAAGACATGGAGCTCTTCTGTATTTGTGCTTGATATAACAAATCCATCAAGCCCCTCGCTTCTCTGGGAAAGACCATTGCCTGATAATACACTCACAACATCCAATCCTGCTATTGTAAGACTCGGGGCTGATGATAAAAACGGCACATGGTATGTGGTTTTCGGAAGCGGACCTGAGAGTGTTACAACAAACAAACTTAATTATAAGAGTAGTGGTGCAGCCATGATCTATGTCTTTAACTTGGAAACAGGTGCATTGGCTGGTGAGATTAATACAAACACTGCAAGTATAGGAGTTGTGCCTACAGGTGTGGCTATAGGTGATATGATGGCAGTGGATATGGATGACGATTATCAGGTTGATGATATATATTTCGGCACCTATACTGGTACAGACTCTACACTTTCAGGTGGATTTTACAGACTCAGGATTAATAATAATGGAACATATCAAACCACCATTACAGACTGGGATATTACTCGCGTTATTAATACAGGAAGACCTGTCTTTGCCGGGGCAGACATAGCTGTTGATGCATATGAAAATATATGGATTTATTTTGGAACAGGTCTATATCTGACACTCGAACATGCATCTGTAACCACAGACAATGAATATATTTATGGATTTATGGAGACAGAGGAATGCTGGAAAGGAAGCGGGACATGTAATGAGATTACAACCCTTCTTGATACAACAAGTGCTGCCTTTACAGGTGCAGATGCTACAGAATTGGGCTGTATGTGTGCGGGTAATATTGTAGATAATATCACCTGCACATCCCCGGGCACCTGTCCTGGTAGCTGCGGCACTGATGAAGATACCATAGTAATAGCTGTAACAGGTGCAACTCTTTCAGGTAGTGGGACAACATGTGATACTAAACAGGATGAGGAGGCGATCAATTGTCTTGTGGATGAAGTCAGGAACAATTATCAAGGCTGGAAGGTGGCGCTTTCAGGGCACAAGATATTTGCCCGTCCTTTTGTAGCAGGCGGTCTTGTGGACTTTACATCCTTTGAGCCGACG
This sequence comes from Nitrospirota bacterium, assembly GCA_040753615.1. Lineage (GTDB taxonomy): Bacteria > Nitrospirota > Thermodesulfovibrionia > Thermodesulfovibrionales > SM23-35 > JBFMDO01. Next base: position 24,463 of record JBFMDO010000025.1, read on the forward strand.
AGTGATGTGTGCAGCCTCGGTGGTGATACATATCTTATATCTCTTCACTATACAACAGGGACTGCGTATATACAGCCTACACTTTATCTGGAGGGTGGCACAACAGGAGCTTATTCGAGTGTGACTGTAAAGGCTTTAGCGAGTCTGGGAACAGGTGTGCCTCCTTTAGGAGAAAGCCTTGTTGCATTGCCTCTTTCAGGAGATACATATAAGGTTATTACACAGGTTAGCGGCGGTCTGCCAGGCACAACACTAAGCCCGAGTCTGCCTGCAACAACCGGGTATGTATTATGGATCTCGAAATGAGGGGACTAACACTTATAGAGGTAATAGTTGTCATTGCGATTGTCGGAATACTCATTGGCTTTGCAACTATACAGTTTGTATCACTGATGCAGGATGCAAAATTAACAGAGCAGAGAGACCTGCTTATCTCAGAGATAGAAGATGTTAAACTAAAGTCATTAACAGGGTTTCCTCACGGTATGACGCTGCCTTCTGCTGCGAGTTTTAATAAAGTAAGGTTGAGAGACGGAACTTGCAGTGTTACAGTTGCAACCACATGTGGCGCAAATACTGATTGTCCTGCTGGCGAAACTTGTGAGATAGGTTCTGCAAATTTTGTAAGGGATACTGGCGAATTATTCACTATCCTCTCAATAATATCCCTGTCATCGCCTGTAAAACTCAGTATGACTGACACCACTGAGCTCTGGTTTGACCGTAAAGGAATACCGAGAGGTAACGGATGGTTAATCGGGAATAGGACTTTTAGAATATGGTATGATTCAGACAATGATAATCTGCTTGATGCAGGTGAAAAAAACAAAGAGGTTGTTATAAGCTCTGCTGGGAGGATACAGTATGAATAATAAAAAAGGGTTTACACTCGTGGAGCTCCTCGTTGCTATGGCTGTCCTCCTTGTGGCAGCAGCAGGCTTTTTTTCATGGGCAACTAATATCTTACAGTATGACCTTTCTATGCGCAAAAACAATACTGCGTATACCATAGCACTGGATATTGCTGACAGGCTACAGAGGATGCAGGACAATGCCCTCATACAGCCGAGGACAGGAGGAGTTACCAAGTGCGTTGGATTTAATGATGCACCTAATAGTGGCGGAGACTTACAAACGTGTAGTGGTGCCGTACTATCAGGAAGTGCTCCTGCAAGCGATTCAACAGGTATGACAGTATATACAAATCCGTGGAATGGAACAACTAACACATTATACCTTTATGACAAAAACTCCTGCGAAGGTCTGACATGGGTTGATAATCTTTGTAGAACCAATGTTAATATTGCCGCTGCTGCAAATACAAATATAGACCATCCGAATGCAAATACAACTGCATACGATAGTATAAACCCTATAAGGACTTACAACACCACCACATACTATGCTGTATGGAGTGTTGTTTACATGCCCTGCACGTGTGATACAAAAAAACGGAAGATATTTGTTACAGTATACTGGATTGACCCTGAGCCAAATGATGCTACAGTTGCCGCTGTTCAGACAAAGATAGATAATCACACTTATACTATAAAAAATGTCTCTCTGGTAGTTGATAAAGTGATAGGAACTGAATCATGATGAGGAATATTATTTGGCAAAAAATGAGAGGGATTTTTATGAAAGTCATGGGCATGAGATTATGTAATAAAGGTGTTACACTTATTGAACTTTTAGTAGCGCTCGGGGTGTTCTCTGTGGTTATGGCTATGGTTTATTCTGTATATAATACCCTTTTAAAACATACAATGGTTGAGAGAAAAGTGGCAAAGACAGAACTCGATGTGGTTAATGTTATCTGGCCCCTTACAAAAGAGATTCAAACAGCAGGATTTGGCGTGTCTTCAAGCGTTGTTCCAATAACATGGGATGACACCACCGATGAACTCATCATTAACAGCACTGCTGCAGGAGACAGTAAGCATGCAGGCAAATGGAGCTACATCGGCGCGAGCTGTGCTGTAACCGGTCTGCCAGATACTGCACCCGATAATACTGTTGCTGTTATAAACATTCTCGATAAATCACTCTTAGCCCAGTCTCCTACTGTAAGTGTAGTAACTGTTTCAGGGAGTAGTTTTATTACCCCTTGTGATTCAAGTTATGAAGATAACATTGCATACTGGATTCCAGACACTACCACCCCATATTATCAGGCAAGGTATTCTCTCGAACCTTATGTTGCGCCGGGTGATCCAAAACCCACAATATGCGCAATTAACACAAAATTATCGAGGAGCTCAAGAGCATCTACTTCAGCCACGCTTTATCGTCCTCTGATTGATTGTGTGCTTCATTTTGAGGTTAAATTTGGCTGTATTGATTCATCAGGGGGTCTAACATGGAGGAATGATAGATTTTGTGGAACAGCTACACTAAGCCTAATAAAAATTGGCATAATTGTCCAGAACAGCCCGAGAAGGGATATGATGGTTTCACCTACTATTACCTTATTTGAGGATTTATTAGATGCTTCGGGTAGTTCCCTGAAGAGGGATGTACCTTTAAGCGAGGAAGAGAGGCATTACAAATGGAGAGAAATAGAACAGACAATAACTTTAAGGAATCAGGAATAGCCTTAGTTACTGCATTGATAATCTCTGCGGTTATCCTTATGTTGATAAGCAGTGTAACCTATATTTTTATCAAGGGTCTCGGAACAGGCGTCATAAACAGACAATTTGCCACTGTTTATGAGGCTGCCAATGGAGGCGTAGAATATGCCACTGGAATCATAAATGATTGTCTTGATGGAACTTGTTCAACTGCTAAGATAGGAGAGATCAGCCCTGATGCTGCGACTTTACTCGGCGTGATTGGTTGCAGTACTACAGCTACGGCAACAATTTTAGCGAGAACAGCAGATGGGGATTATTCTATTAGGATGGTTATACAATGTCTCGGAAACAAGCCTGTTCCTGGTTATGGCGGGGCATTGAGATTTCCTCCTCCGCCAGGTGCAAGCGGCGGTGGCATAGGCAGTGTTATAACATCATATGTCTTTTTTAACATAACTGCTGAGGCTAAGGAAACAGGCAGTCCATATAATATTGCGAGAACAAATGCAGTTTACAGGGTGGTAAAATGATTAAAAAGATATTTTTACTGCTCTTTATTGCATCATTGATATTATGCTGTAAAGGCAAGGATATGCCGAAAGAACCTTTAGCCCCCCAGCCTGAACCAGTGACATCAGAACCGCAGGAGATTAGCATTCCTGCCGAGACAGAACCTGTTGAGGAAGAAGAAGTTGCAGTGTCTGAAAAGACAGTGCCCAATCGTGCCCCATATGTAGTGTCTATTGATGTTGCTCCACTTTATCCTAAAACAGGGGATACTATTAAAGTGACAGTAGTGACCAATGACCTTGATAAAGACGAGGTTACGCTGGAATACCTCTGGTTTAAAAATGATGAGCCCCTTTTTGAGACCTCAGATGCCCTGACCTTAAATAAAGAAGACTTTAAACGTGGGGACAAAATAACCCTTCAGGTGATTCCTGACGATGGTAAAGAAAAGGGCGGTCCTGGATTTATGACAGCAACAATAGGCAATTCGCCACCGGAGATAATCTCATCTCCTTCTACAGATGGCAAGATAGCAGATAGAAAATTTACATATCAGCTTAGGGCAATGGATCAAGAAGAAGATACCCTGACTTATACCCTTAAGACTGCTCCTTCAGGTATGACCATAGATTCAGAAACAGGCTTTATAGAATGGAATATCCCTCCGGGTTTCAAAGAAAAGGCACCTGTAACCATCGTTGTTAAGGATGATCAAGGCGGCGAGGCTTTTCAGACCTTTACATTTGAGATTGCGGCCGGGACATAAGTTTTTATATCCCTAAGAGTAAGGCAAGACGGTAGGCTAATATTCCGCCTCCAAACGAAAGAACAAGCATAAACATAAGCGAAAAGAAAAACCACCTTGTGTTTCCTATTTCCTGCCTCATCACAATCATGGTTGCTGCGCATGGTATAAAGAGCATTGAGACAACGAGGAATGAGATCGCTGAGGCATGCGTCATCACTTCCTGCAGCATATTTCTCAAACCTTCCTCTCCAACGCCATAAAGCACCCCTAATGTTGCTATTGAATTCTCTTTGGCTACAAAACTTGCTAAGAGGGCTGTCATCATCTTCCAGTCAAGTCCCATTACTGAGCCAACTGGCTCGATAATGCGTCCTATCCATCCGAGTATGCTATCTTCTATTCTTCCTGATGGAATGTTTGCCATCAGCCATATCAATATAGAAAATCCGAGTATAACAGTCCCTGCCTTTTTCACGAATGCCTTTGTCCTGTTCCATACTACAATCCCTATAGTCATTGGATTTGGCTTGTGATATAAAGGGAGTTCCATTATAAAAGGCATAGGGCTTTTTTTAAGAAACCACTTGCTTATTATTGTGCCGGAGACACCCAGTAATAGTAAATTCACAGCAACAAGCGACCATGTGATATACCCTGCCTTTTCGCCAAAGACTGCTGCTGATATTATTGTTAAAACAGCTAATCTTGCAGTACACGGAACAAAGGGTGAAAGAAATATTGTAAGGAGTCTTGCCCTGCCTGATTCCAGTATCCTCGCTCCAAGAACTGCAGGGACATTGCATCCAAACCCGAGAAACATAGGAAGAAAGCTCCTTCCATGAAGACCGATTATATGCATAAATCTATCCATTACAAATGCTGCCCTTGCCATATATCCTACATCTTCAAGAAAAGCCATAGATGCAAAAAATATTATAAGTATCGGGAGAAAGGTGAGGACAGTCCCTGCGCCTCCTATAACACCGTCTATCAAAATCCCGCTGGCCCATGATGGCGCACTGGAAAGAAAAGGCTCTAACCACTTTGCAAAGGAGGTTATTATAGATTCCAACATTGTCTGGACAGGGGATCCTATTTTGTATGTCAAAAGAAATACACATGCGAGAATACCGAGGAGAATAGGGATGCCAAAAACAGGTCGGGTAAGCACATGATCCAGCCTGTCTGTTATAAGAATCTGCCCTTTTTTGTGCTGAGAGACCGAAAGACGGATGATATCCTCAATCCAGTCATACCTGCCGTGAACAACAGCGAGGAGAGAGTCCTCATGCTTATGCAGGAGTGATTGCACTTCATCCCATTTATCTTCAGGCAGGGCTTTTTTCACCATGCTTGAGACAGCAGTATCTCCCTCCATAAGTTTGGTTACAGCCCATCGGAGGAGATAAGGAGGAGAGATATGCGTTTCGAGGATATCCTTCAGATTGAGGAAAAGGTCTTTATGGTCTTCAAACACATCAGGTATCCTCGGATTATATTCAAATTTCCCTTCTGCGAGAGAAATGACCTCAGAGACCAATTCTCTTACACCTTTATTTTTTGAAGCGACCATCGGGACAACAGGGATTCCGAGGGATTGTCTGAGAGAATCTACATCTATTTGTATCCCCTGATCTTTAGCCACATCTATCATATTAAGAGCCATTATGACAGGAGGCTTAAGAAGGAGGAATTCTGACAGCAGATAAAGGCTTCTTTCGAGAGATGCAGCATTGACTATGAGAATAATAACATCAGGCTCCTCATTTATTATAAAATCCCTCGCTATTTTCTCTTCTTCTGAAAATGCAGTAAGGCTGTATGTCCCGGGCAGGTCAACAATCCTTATCTCAGTATCTCCTGAAATACATCTGCCCTCTTTTTTTTCTACAGTCTTTCCGGGCCAGTTTCCCACATGCTGGGATAGCCCTGTCAGGATATTAAAGACTGTTGACTTACCAACATTCGGCTGTCCGGCAAGCGCAACAAGCAGTTGTTTCATTTGAAAATACCTCTCGCTGTCATTGCGGACTTCGGCGTGAGATCAGTCGAACGCTTGTCCGCAATCTTTCTTCACACACCCCTATCCCCTCTCGAGAGGGGAATAAGGGGTGTGTGTCCCTCTCAAGAATGGGACAGGATTCCCGACCTGTCTGCGTGCGTACACACACAGGCAGGCAAGCGGGAATGACATTTTCATTCCCCTTTATGCCACGAAAGCTTTCGGGGCATGTGTGTTTCATTTTTGTAAAAGGGTTTATGGGTTGCCCTGTGACAAAGAGATAATTATTATCTTTGATGCCTGTCCTCTTCCAATAGCAACCTTGGCGCCGTTGGTGGCAATTAGCAGGGGTCCCCCGCTGTTTCTAACCACTTTAATCTTTATGCCAGGAGCTATCCCCATTGCAGCAAGTCTGCTTATTAAACCTCGTCCTCCTGTGATTGAATGGATAATACCTTCTTGTCCTTCTCTAATTGCAAGTAGGGGGTTTAACTCTCTCATCATATCTCTATCCATAATAATCTTGTTTCCTCCAGAACTAAATAATTATTTTAATCTTTTCTTCTTACAATTTTTGCAAAATCCTCTTATTTCGAGGTTATGGCTTGTTCCCTGAAATTCCTGTTTTTTGCAGATTTCTTCCTGAAGTCTTTCGAGGTCTTTGGAATAAAACTCTATAACGTGCCCACAGCCAATACAGGACATATGATCGTGATGTTCATTGCCATGGACGCTTTCATAAATAGTGCCATGTTCTGTTTTTTTGACCTTTTCTATAATGCCACATTCACATAAAAGATTTAAAGTTCTGTAAACAGAAGCCCTCGAAGCCTTCATGCCTGTTTTCTTGACCTTTAAATATAAAGTCTCAGGATCAAAGTGTCCCCTGTAAGAAAGGACATTCTGAAGGATGGCTGCCCGTTCCTTAGTAAGCTTCTGTCCCTTGTCTTTAAGAAAAGTGCTGAATATTTTCTTTTCCATTTCTGCGACTGATTCTCAATCTCAATTTTATGCTAAGGTATAGTTATAAGTCAATAGCTTTTTGCTTCCCCCCCCCCTTATTAAGGGGGGGTATTTGACTATGATTGCGGGAAATAAGACATAATAGTATATTTGGGGATATGAAAAAAATCAGGCTTCTTATTGAATATGACGGCACAAGCTATCAGGGCTGGCAGATACAAAAAAAGGGAGATACTATTCAAGGTATCCTCGAGGACAGGATACAAAAGATAACAGGACGGCATTCGAGGGTTATTGGCGCAAGCAGGACAGACGGAGGTGTACATGCACTTGGACAGGTAGCTGCCTTCAGGACAGGGTCGCACCTTAAGCCTGAAATTATAAAAAGGGCATTAAATGCCTTGCTTCCTTATGATATCAGAATACTTGATGCATCTGAAGTTGAAGATTCATTTCACCCAAGATATAGTGCTGTTAAAAAAACATATTTTTATATTATTGGAAATCAGAGAGAATCATCTGTGTTTTTATACAGATACGCATGGTTTATCCAGCAGCCGCTTGAGATAAAATCAATTATTGAGGCAGCACAGATACTTATTGGAATGCATGATTTTTCTTGTTTCATGGGTACAGGAAGCAGTGTAAAAAATCCTGTAAGGGAAATCTTTTCTCTGAGTATAAAGAAGGTCAATAAAATTGATTTTATGACTAAAGGCATTAAGGGAAATTTTATAAAGATAAATGTTGAGGCAAACGGTTTTCTCAGGCATATGGTTAGGAATATTGTAGGTACGCTGGTTGAGATTGGCAGGGGGAGGCTCGCTGTTCAGAAAATGAGCGAGATTCTAAAATCACAAGATAGGAGATGTGCAGGACCAACTGCCCCGGCAAATGGACTATTTCTGGAAAAGATTAATTATTAATCTAACCCCCGGTTATTTATAAATTTTTATGATCAAATAGGGGATATAGTATTCTCGCTCATTCTCGGGCTATCGCCCTCCGAGGCTTTTGCCTCTTTATTTTGACATATTGTATTTGACTATCGGCAAAAGAAATCCGCTCCAATACTCTATCCCCTGTTATTAATAATCTGGGATATAAATGCATATGCACCTGCCTTACCCGGGTTAAATACCGAATATCTTTAGCCACTCATCAAATTTTCTCAGTTTATCTTCCCCGAACTTTGAAATACCTTTTCTGACTCTTTCAAGAGGTTTTTCTTTTAATAAAAAATCAGAATCTTTTGAAAAGAATTTATCCGCAAAGCATATTATCTGTTCCTCAATAGATAGAGGAAGCATATCTCTTTTTGGAAGCGGCAGTTTTTTGATTCCAATTTCCTCAGCAGTAATTCCAACTCCAACGTGCCTTTCACATACAAGGGCATGTAAGGGATATCCCTCTTTTTCAAGAATCTCTCTCCCAAGATAACCATGACAGATATATGGTTTATGGCCATAACAGCCAATTCTCGGTTCATTAGTTAAAAATATCCCGATGTCATGGAGCATTGAAGCCTCTTCTATGAATTTAATATCAGGGTTAAGATGTTTAACCCTCTCCGCAATCTTCAATGCCTTCTCTGCCACCATCCTGCTGTGATGGACAAGGAAATAATAGGCTGTAGAATCGGTATCGTAATATCTGCACATTACTTTTAAGGGATACATCTCCTAACCTATTTTATTCATAAATTTTTAAGATATAGACGGGACATAGTATTAGAGCGGATTTATCCCGAAAGCTTTCGGGATACCTCGGAGTCCCGACTTTATGTCGGGACGAGAATGAGCGAAAATACATGTCCCGTCTTGATAAACATGGTTTATGAATAATTTGGACTAATATAACATTACCCCACTTTTAAACTGAAAAACAAGACATCAGGTTTTACATCTAATATTATTCATTACAAAATACTTGACAAAAGTCTACTCAATATTTATTATATGAATAATAAAAGGAGAGAAACATGCCTGCTGTTAAGGATTACTATGAGATTCTTGGAGTAAACAAAAATGCCTCTCAGGATGAGATAAAAAAGGCATACAGGAAACTTGCGCGTAAATATCACCCTGACTTGAATCCTGCTGATAAGACAGCAGAGCAGAAGTTTAAAGAGATCAACGAGGCATATGATGTCTTAAGTGACCCGAAAAAGAAGGCTGAGTACGACCAGTTTGGCAGATCTCCATTTGGTCCTGGTGGACCTGGTTTTGAGGGATTCAGGACTCATGATTTCAGGGAAACGGCTGATTTTGGGTTCGGTGATTTCTTCTCAGACCTTTTTGGAGCGAGGACAAGGGCAGAGGCTGTTGCTAAAGGACCAGATATGCTTATGGGTCTTGAACTTTCGCTCGAAGAGGCTTTCTCTGGTGTAACAAAACCAATAACATTTAACAGGGAAATTATTTGCAGGGCATGTAATGGTTCAGGTGGTGAGTCATTTCAGACATGCGATGTTTGTAAAGGCAGCGGCAGTATTACTACCTCAAAAGGATTTTTCAAGATGTCCCAACCCTGCACAGCATGTGGAGGTGCGGGAAGAAAGATAACAAAGATATGTACTGCATGCGGTGGGAGAGGGAAAAATTATCAGACAGAAACAATTAAGGTGAAAATACCAAAGGGTGCGGATACAGGTTCGAGGGTTAAGGTGAAAGGCATGGGTGGTGCTGGTGTAAATGGGGGTCCATCGGGAGATTTATATATTGAGATTACTGTAAGACCCCATCCCATTTTTAAAAGAAAGGACGACGATATTTATCTTGATCTGCCTGTGACATTTGGCGAGGCTGCACTCGGAGCAAAGATTGATGTCCCTACTATAGATGGCACATCAGTAATGACACTTCCAGCAGGTACGCAGGGCGGACAGAGGTTTAAACTTTCAGGAAAGGGAATGCCTTCGCCAAAGACAGGCGTAAGGGGTAATCAATATGTTGATATAAAGATAGTTGTACCAAAAGATATAGATAACAAGGGTAAAGAGGCAATAAAACAGATTGATTCTTTATATAAAGGAGATCCGAGGAAGGGGTTGTTTAGAAGATAATGGAATCAAGGGATAAGAAACAACCAGTATTTGTGATTAGTGTAGTAGCAAAGATGCTCGGTGTTCATCCGCAGACTCTGAGACTATATGAAAAGGAAGGACTTATTACTCCAAAGCGTACAAAAAGGGCAAGGCTTTATTCACAAGAGGATGTTGATAAATTAGCCATGATTCTTAGGCTGACAAGAGAACTCGGGGTTAACAGATCAGGCGTTGAGATAATTCTGAGGATGAGACAAAGGATAGAGGTTTTGCAGAGAGAGGTTGAGGAGATGATGGATCTTCTTGAGGATGATATAAGAAGGGATTTTATTGAAAAGTTTAAAAAGATTTTTTATGAGGAATGAGAGGGGTTTTAAATGGATAAATTTACAATAAAAAGCCAGGAGGCAATACAGGGGGCACAGAGGCTTGCAGAAAGAAAAGGCAATCAGCAGCTTGATGCTGAACATCTGCTCTGGTCACTGCTTGAGGATGAAGAAGGCGTTGCCTCGCAAATCCTGAAAAGGATTGGCATTGATACAGCCTTATTACAAAAGGATATTGAGGAGGCAATAGACAGATTCCCAAAGGTGATTGGCGCAACTCCTTTAGGACAGATTTATATATCACCGAGGTTAAAAGAGACATTTGAAAATGCCGCAAAAGAGGCAGAACACCTGAACGATGAATATATAAGTGTCGAACATCTGCTCATGGCACTTATATCAATAGGCGGGCAGTGTTCTGATTTATTAAAAAGGTATGGTGCAACTGCTGACAAGGTTCTTTCAGCAATGAGAGAAATAAGAGGCGCACAGCGTGTTACAGACCCTACGCCTGAAGAAAAATATCAAGCCCTTAAAAAGTATAGTCGTGATTTGACTGAGCTGGCAACAAAAGGAAAGCTTGACCCTGTTATCGGGCGAGATGATGAGATAAGGAGGATTATTCAGGTTTTATCGAGAAGGACAAAAAATAATCCTGTGCTTATTGGCGAGCCTGGAGTCGGGAAAACCGCTATTGCAGAAGGGCTTGCTCAGAGGATAGTTGCTGGCGACGTGCCTGAGACGCTTAAAGGCAAAAAAGTTGTTGCCCTCGATATGGGTGCAATTGTTGCAGGCTCAAAATTCAGGGGAGAGTTTGAGGAAAGACTGAAGGCAGTTCTTAAAGACATAGAACAGTCAGAGGGCAAGGTCATATTATTTATTGATGAACTTCATACCCTCGTTGGGGCTGGTGCGGCAGAAGGGGCGATTGATGCATCAAATATGCTTAAACCTGCCCTCGCAAGAGGAGACCTTAGATGTGTTGGTGCAACTACTATTGATGAATACAGAAAGCACATAGAAAAAGACCCTGCATTTGAAAGGAGATTCCAGCCCGTGCTTATTAAAGAACCGAGTGTTGAGGATACAATATCAATCCTGCGTGGATTAAAAGAGAGATACGAGGTTCACCATGGTGTAAAGATTAAAGATTCTGCCTTGATTTCTGCTGCAGTGCTTTCAAGCAGATATATAACAGACAGGTTTCTCCCTGATAAGGCGATTGACCTTATTGATGAGGCTGCATCCAAACTCAGGATGGAGATAGACAGTATGCCTGTAGAGCTTGATGAGATCGAGAGAAAGCTTCGTCAGTTCGAGATAGAAAAACAGGCGGTAATGAGAGAGGATACAAAGGATTCTCAGGAAAAGCTCGAAAAAATAAAGAAGGAAATGGCTGATCTTCAGTCGAGACGCGATGAATTAAGGGCACAGTGGATTAGCGAGAAAGAGGTTATCGCAAAAATTCGGGAATATAAAGAGCAGATAGAAAAGACAAAGATAGAATCAGAAAGGGCAGAGCGTGAGGGAGACCTTACAAAGGCTGCTGAACTCAGATACGGAAAATTGCTCGATCTGCAGAAGTCCCTTGAAGAAGAAAACAAAAGACTTATTAAAACACAGGAAAAGAGGAAGATGCTAAAAGAAGAGGTTGACGAAGAGGATGTTGCAGAGGTTGTCTCAAAGTGGACAGGGATACCTGTAAGCAGAATGCTCGAAGGAGAGGTTCAGAAACTGCTTCATATGGATGAACGCCTTAAACAGAGGGTTGTTGGCCAGGATGAAGCTGTTGAGGCAGTATCAAATGCAGTTAGAAGGGCGCGTGCAGGCATTCAGGACCCGAACAGACCTCTCGGTTCATTTATATTTCTCGGTCCAACAGGCGTTGGCAAGACAGAGCTTGCAAAGGCACTTGCTGAATTTCTGTTTGACGATGAAAATGCACTGATCAGAATAGACATGTCAGAATATCAGGAAAGACATACAGTCTCAAGGCTTATTGGAGCGCCCCCCGGCTACGTTGGATACGAGGAAGGAGGCCAGCTCACAGAGGCTGTCAGGAGAAAGCCTTATTCTGTAATCCTTTTTGATGAAATCGAAAAGGCTCATCCAGAGGTGTTCAACCTTCTTTTACAGTTACTCGATGACGGAAGATTAACAGACAGCCACGGAAGGACAGTAGATTTCAGAAATGCGGTAGTGATTATGACATCTAATATTGGCAGTGTTCATATACAGGAGATGCTTGAGGAAAGGGCAAAAAAACCAGGTGCATACTGGATCAAGAGCAATGCTGATTTAAAGGAAAAGATTATGGGAGACCTGAAGGCATTTTTCAGACCCGAGTTTCTGAATAGGGTTGATGAGATACTCATATTTAATCCCCTCAGCAGAGAACTCCTGAAACAGATTGTGGAGATACAGGTAAACAGGATGAAGAAATTCATAAAGGATAAAAATGTTGACATAAGGCTTACAGAGCGCGCCAGAGAATATTTTGCAGAAATTGGTTTCGACCCTGTTTATGGAGCAAGACCATTGAAGAGGGCATTGCAGAGGGAGATATTAAATCCCCTCGCCTTAAAAATCCTCAACAGGACATTTAAAGAGGGAGATACAGTAGAGGTTGATTTTGAGGGTGATAAGATTTTGTTCGCAAGAGAGGTTGCTGCTGAGATAGAGGCATAGTTCAGGTATGTAATTTTGGCAATTCGATAGTTAATTCTTTTAATTTTTTAATATCAAATGGCAATGGTTTCGAGAACAAATATCCCTGTCCGTATTTACACTTTAATAATTTAAGTTGTATAAGTTGATCAGGTGTCTCTATGCCTTCGGCTACTGTATCCATACCAAAGCCTTCAGCCAGCATTATAATTGTTCTGACTACTTCAATCCTTTTATCATCAGATGTTAAGTCAGCAATAAAAGAACGATCAATCTTTAATTCATCTATGGGGAAGCGTTGAAAATAATTTAATGATGAATAGCCTGTGCCAAAATCATCGAGGCATATTTTGACACCTAATTCCTTTAGTTTAGAGAGTTTACTGCCGACAAATTCAGGGTGGTTCATAATCATACTTTCAGTAATCTCCAGTGCCATGAAGTTTGGTTGAAGTCCTGTTTCACTTAATATCTTTGAGACCATTTCAACAAAGTTTTGGTGTGTGAACTGGCGCGGAGAAATATTTACAGAGACACGAATAGATTGAATCCCCACATCATGCAGTGCCTTTATATTATAGCAAGCAGTACGTAATACCCATTTGCCAATAGGGATGATCATGCCTGTTTCTTCTGTTACAGGGATAAACTTGCCTGGCGGAATAATACCATGTTCAGGGTGTTTCCATCGCAAAAGGGCCTCTATGCCAACAACCTCATGGGTCTCAAGAGATAAAATTGGCTGGTAGTAAACTAAAAACTCCCGTCGCTCAATCGCAAGATGCAGATCATTCTCCAACTGCAAACGGTTTGCTACCTTAATATACATAGATGGGTCAAATATTACATAACGAGCCTTGCCGAACAGCTTTGCACGATACATAGCAATATCAGCATCACGAAGAAGTTCTTCTGGCATTTTATATCTATTTGAACTTGGTGCGATTCCTATACTCGAAGTAATACGGGTTTCGTAACCTTCCAGATTAAAACTTGCTCTCAAGCTCTCCTGAATACGTTTAGCAACAATCTTCGTATCATCAATATTTTTTATGCCTTCAAGAAGGATTGCAAACTCATCTCCTCCGAGCCGAGCTATTGTATCCTCTGGCCTCAGGCATATCTCCAGCCTTTTTGCTACCTCTATCAGCAGGCTATCACCAACTAAGTGTCCGAGGCTGTCATTGATTACCTTGAAATTATCAATATCGAGGAAGAGTACTGCAAATAAATAATCCTGAGAACGAATCGAGCGTTTTAGTGTATGCCCTAAACGGTCCATAAAAAGTGTCCTGTTCGGCAGGTTTGTCAATGAATCGTAAAAGGCATTGTGAATTAACTGTTCTTCCATTTTTTTTCTTTCAGTAATATCTGTCTGTGAACCAGCCATGCGGTAAGCATTGCCTTTTTCGTCTTTTATTGCTATGCCACGGCATAATATCCAGCGGTATCTTTCATCTCGGTGCAGCATACGGTATTCACTTTCAAAATGAAAAGTTTTCCCAGCGAGATGCAACTCTATATCTGACCTCACACGTTCAACATCATCAGGGTGTATAAGATTTAGCCATTGTTGAAGACTATCTGCAATCTCTTTTTCATCATAGCCGAGCATTGACTTCCATCGAGGAGAAAAATAAACTTTATTATTTTTGATATCCCAGTCCCACAACCCATCATTTGCACCGCGGGTAGCAAGTGCATATCGTTCTTCGCTTTTTTTCAATTCTTCTGTTCTTTCCTTTACCCGTTCATCGAGTTTTTCAAGGAGTTTTTGTAATTTTTCCTCTGCCTGCTCACGCTCTTTTATTTCCTGTTCAAGGTCTATTTTTTGTTTAAAAAAGCTCTCTACTAATAAGGCTAACTGACCGAACTCGTTCTTATGCTTTTGAATAGCTGTTAATAGTGCAGGATTATTTTCATTTAAACTTCTCGACACCATGCTTAATGGCAAACTGACCCATCGGGTAAATAAAGCAAAGGTAGTAGCCAGAATAGTCAGCCCGAAAATAATATAAAGGACATAAAGGCGATTTGATGAGTAAATAAACTGTTTGACTAAAATAGATTCTTTTAAGGCTGTAATATTTGCTACTGGTTTTTCATCCCAGCCTTTAAGTATCTTTGAAAGTTCAATAATGCCGGATTTTTGATTCGGACTGCTCTCGAACGCCCTTTTTTTAAAGAGAGACAAATTTATTGAATTATTTGTTAATCGGGAGATATCAGCAATATACTCTTCATTCCACAGGCGGCCGGCTATAAAACATCCCTGTGGTAGCGTTTTCCTGTCATGGTCAGCAGTCGGGTGAATCGTTGCCCCGCGTATTTCTATCAGACCACAGGGAGAATCAAGAAAAAAATGACAAAATCTATTTTTTTCAAATAGTTTGCTATAGTCTACCTTCGAAGATATTTCCTTGAGTCCATTACATTCTACATCAGAGGTGAAATAAAGAGGAGAATAATCTTTTTTGTAAATCCAGACCATATTGGCTTTGTAAGTAGACATAGCAGTCTCAATATTTTCAGATGCCCATTTTTTAGTAGGTTTTTTGACAAAGTTTACCATTTCATCCCAGAAGGTATAATCATAGGCAAACATCTCTAATGACGAGCCTTTTAGCTCTAATATTCTGTCAACGAGAAGTTTTTGATCCTGCTCCTGAGATTGTTGAAAAAGGTCTATCTTGGTTTTTTCAGAAATGTTTAGAAATATAAGACCGACCATGAAAATTATTATTACAAGGCATAGCAGAAAAATAATCTTTGTCTGTATTTTCATATTTTTCTATTTGTAAGAAATGATACCATAAATACTATTGAAATTTTAAAATCAAACCTGTGTTAAACTGTAATTAAATGGATAGGGTCATAAAAGGCTATCTGTGCATAGTATTACACGCCCATTTGCCGTATATCAGACATCCTGAATACGATTATTTTCTTGAAGAAAACTGGCTCTATGAGGCAATAACTGAAACATACATACCGCTTCTCGATATATTCGAAAGACTTATGAATGGTGGTATTGATTTCAGAATAACCTTATCCCTCAGTCCTACCCTTATCGAGATGTTTAATGACGATCTTCTTATGGAGAGATATAAGAGACATATCGAACAACTGATAGAACTGACAGAAAAAGAGATTTGCAGGACAAAAGGGGATATTAATTTTGAGCCTGTTGTCAGGATGTACAACAAGAGATTTCTGAGGATTAAACATTTATTTGAAGAAGTCTATAAAAAGGATATTGTATGTGCCTTTAAAAAATTACAGGATACAGGCAAGGTAGAGCTTATAACGTGTGCTGCAACTCACGCCTTTCTCCCTAATCTCTCCATGTATCCTGAGGCTGTAAGGGCGCAAATAAAGATTGGAGCAGAGGTCTATCGAAAAAGTTTTGGCAGATATCCAGAAGGCATGTGGCTTCCGGAATGTGGTTTTACAACAGGGTTTGATAGTTATTTGAAGGAATCAGGCATAAGGTTTTTTTTCATCGAGACACATGGCGCAATTTATGGAACACCATTGCCGCGATTCAGTGTTTATACTCCTATATTGTGTCCCTCAAGTGTTGTTGCGTTTGGCAGGGATATGGAATCCTCAAAACAGGTATGGTCTTCTGTTGAGGGATATCCAGGCGATTTTGACTACAGAGATTTTTATAGGGATATAGGATTTGATCTCGATTTTAATTATATAAAACCCTATATCCATCCCGATGGCATCAGGGTATTTACAGGGCTTAAATATTACAGAATAACAGGAAAAACGGATAATAAAAAACCATATGTTATCCAGAATGCAAGGAAAAAGGCTCAAGAACATGCCAGCGATTTCATCTCTAAAAAACAAGAACAGATAAATTTTCTGTCTAAGATACTGGAGGGACGGCATGCACATATCAAGCCGATAATTACTGCAACCTATGATACAGAACTTTTTGGGCATTGGTGGTTTGAAGGACCTGAATGGCTTTATTTTCTTTTTAAAAAGATATATTCTGAACGCAGAAATTTTAAACCTATAACGCCTTCAGAATATCTAAATTTGAATATAAATCATCCTGAAACCCTGCAAACCTGTCAGCCTTCAATGTCAAGCTGGGGGTATAAAGGATATAATGAGGTATGGTTGAATGGCTCTAATGATTATATTTACCGCCATCTTCTAAAGGCAACAGAGCGTATGATATATCTCGCTAATAGATTCCCGTGTGCAAAAGGATTGCTCCAAAGGGCGATCAACCAGGCTGCGAGAGAAGTCCTGTTGTCACAGCAGAGTGACTGGGCATTTATGATGAAAAACGGCAGTACTACAGGATATGCAAAAAAGAGATTTGAAGAACATATAACCAGCTTCAACAAACTTTATTATTCAATTCTTTCAGGCGACATATCAGAGAAGTGGGTGAGGCATCTTGAAGATAGGAACAGGATTTTTCAGGCTATTGATTATAGAGCATATAAAACAGGCTGTTGAAAAAGTCTTAACATGAGCAATTTGTCATGCTGAATTTATTTCAGCATCTCGTAAAAATAATAACTTAGGAGACCCTGAAACAAGTTCAGGGTGACAGAAACAGACTTTTTCAACAGCCTGAAAAGCATTGACCCCCACACTTTTTGAAAGTGTGGGGGTTGATCGGTAAAAAGTTGCACACACTACGATAATAATTTGTCAAATGAATACGACTTCAGGAATGCAAGGAATTCATCGAGGGGATTTGGTGAAACCAAGTTTTTATTAAGCACAAGTGAAAAATCCCTTACTATCTTTTCCTCTTTTAGATTGAGCAGTTTAAGTATCCCATATTTGCTTTCTTTTCTTGCAGCCCAGCATGAAATTATTGAGATGCCTAATCCATTCTCAACAGCGCTTTTAATAGCCTCTGTGCTTCCAAGCACAAGCGATATCTTTAGATCCTGTGGTGTAATTCCATGACGGCCGAGAAATTTTTCTATAGCCTGGCGTGTTCCGGAGCCGCTTTCTCTGAAAATAATTGATTCTTTTGGAAGGTCGGTTACAGAAATTTCTTTTTTCTTTGCCCATGGATGATTTGGCGATACAATTACTAAAAGTTCATCCGAGACCAGTTTTTTAACAGTCATCTTCTGTCTTACAATATCTCCCTCTACAATGCCAACATCAATGCTGCCTGAATTAAGAAGTTCTACAACCCTTTTTGTATTGCCAACAAGAAGGTGCAATTTTATTTTTGGGTGTGTTTTATTGAAATCTGTTATAACACTCGGTAGAAGATAGTTGCCAATATTTGAACCTGCACCTATTGTTATACTTCCTTTGACAAGACCTGTTATTTTGCCTATGACTTTTTCTGCAGATGCATAAAGCGTAAGTATTTCTTTTGCATATTTATATAAAACCTCACCCGCAGGAGTAAGGGTAACCGTGCTTGATGATCTGTCAAATAATTTTGTTTCATAAATCTCTTCGAGTGCCTGAATCTGGAGGCTTACAGCAGGCTGTGTGAGGTGGATAATTTCGGATGTCCTTGAAAAACTCTTTGTCTCAGCAACAGTGCAAAAAACCCTTAATTTATGATCTTCCATTTCTCCCCTTCCCAAAAAATAGGTTTCTATCCTTACTATATTCAGAGCAGGAAGTAAGCCGAGTTCTGTTTATGGAGCATATTCTGTTAGTGCTCCATTTATGTGATCATTCATCTATGGTCAGGTGTTGCTACCTGACTCTTGCGGTCTATACCCGTTCCGCCTTCCCGATGTTTAAATCGGGAATTCAAAGGGGCACTTTTCGAAGCGGAACCTATTCGACCTTGCTCAAGGCGGGGTTTTCCAAGCTTGAGATATCGCTATCTCAACTGGTGAGCTCTTACCTCACCTTTTCACCCTTATCCCGACAAAAGTCGGGACGGTTTCCCTTTCTGTGGCACTTTCCTTGGGGTTACCCCCAGTCGCTGTTAGCGACCGCCTTGCCCTTTTGAGCCCGGACTTTCCTCCCCCCATCTGCTTTATATTAAGCAGGGGGGCGACCACTCATCCTGCTCTAAATAATAAACTTTTTTTATCATTATATAATAAATATTAAATTTTTGGAAGAGGTTATTCAGCGCTTATGTGTTTTTATAGTAAAGTATTCTACGGCATTGAGGACAGTGAATAATTTCATCATTCTTTTTTATTTCTACGAAAAGCTGAGGGGGTATATTCATGTTGCAACCCATACAGATTTCTCTTTTTGCTTCTATTACAGCTAATGCTTTACATGATTCGAATAAATTTATGTAATGTTCGTATACGTCTTTATCAATAGCATCTACTATTTTCAACCTCGCTTCCTTCAGGGATAAAAATTCTTTCTCTGCATTCTGTTTTTCCATCTCGAGTTTCTTTTTAACTGTATCAACCTTTTCCTTTTCAGATAAAAATCTTATTTCCTCCGATTTTATCTCTCTTGAAATATTTTCAATCTCTTCCATAATAGTAAGTATCTCGTCTTCTACAGCATACCGCTCTTTCTCCGCTGATTCGATTTCTTTCAGGAGTGCCTGATATTCCTTATTTGTTTTTATCTCGGAAGCGCGGGCTTTTAATTTTTTTATCTTCTCATTTATATCATCTATTTCTTTTTCTTTATCCCGCTTCTTTTTTTCATCGGAACTCTGTCGCTGTTTTATTTTGTCGAGTGCACCAAGGGAATCTTTAAGCGGCGATTCTGCCTCTGATATCTTTGAAGGGATTTCATCTATAAGGCATTTTTTATCAAGGATTTTTGAATCAATCTGTTGGATTTCTATTAAGAGTTCGAGTTGTTTATTCACCTTTTTCTCTAAATTTTTTTAATTTATTTTGCCACAGGCAAAATTGGCTGGTGGGCCCACCAGGACTCGAACCTGGGACCAACCGGTTATGAGCCGGTAGCTCTACCAACTGAGCTATGGGCCCCCTTTTATTTAATCCGAATTATAAAAGGCTGTTACTCTAAGTCTTTAAATATAAACTTGTTGCCGATTTAAGGTCAAGGCTTTTCGATAAATTCTCTGAGCCATTTGCTTCTGGAAGGGTGCTTTAGTTTCCTTATTGCCTTCCCTTCTATCTGCCTTATCCTTTCACGTGTAACCTCAAATTCAACGCCAACTTCCTCCAGTGTACGAGGAACATCTCCGCCAATGCCAAATCTTCTTCTTATAATTTTCGCTTCTTTAGGGCTTAACGAAGAGATGATTTTCTCTATATTTCTTTTCATGTCATCCTGTATTGCTAAATCGAGTGGAGACAAGATCGCCTTATCTTCTATAAAATCTCTTAGATGCGCGTCTTCTTCTTCGCCTATAGGTGTTTCAAGAGAGACGGGTTCTTTTGATATCTTTAATATGGCGCTGACTTTTTCAATCGGCATTTCTAATCTGTCAGCAACTTCAGCAGGCGTGGGTTCTCTCCCTATTTCCTGTACAAGTTCTCTCGTTACCTTTATTATTTTATTAATGGTTTCAACCATATGTACAGGTATTCTTATAGTTCTTGACTGGTCTGCAATCGCCCTTGTTATTGCCTGCCTGATCCACCATGTTGCATACGTGCTGAACTTATACCCGCGCCTGTATTCAAACTTGTCAACAGCCCTCATGAGGCCGCTGTTTCCTTCCTGGATTAAATCCGAAAAATTCAGCCCCCTGCCTAAATACCGTTTGGCAATACTAACAACAAGCCTCAAGTTTGCCTCTACCAGAGCTTTTTTTGCTATAGATACAACCTTTTCACTACGCATAAGTACTTTAAGGGCTTGTTTCATTTCAGGATATTTTATGCCAAACAATATCTCTTTTTGCCTGATTTTCTTTTTACACAATCGCTGTTCTTTTTTTATTTCAGATGTTAAACGCCCTTTTTTTGTTATATTCAAAAGTTTTCTATGGGTGCCGTCAATTTCTGCCACTGACCGTTTTAGTTCTTCCGAGAATGCCATTATAATAACTTCTTTTAGTTTGAGTTCGTTCACTTTTTCGAGTATCTTGTTCCTGTTATTCTCGAGTGCCGTTATTAAGGTTTTATATCTTTTTGAGTTTTTCCTTGATTTAATCAGAGATGTATTTAGGTTTTTAAGAAATGCAATCCTTCTTTTCTTCAAATAATCTATCTTTTTTATGGTATCAAAAAAGTTTTTTCTCTCTAAGATTAAATCATCTTCTGATGCATCTTCGCTATTCTGAATTACATCTTCTATAGGGACCTCTCCATTCTTGACCATCTTACCCAGTGTTATAAGTTTTTTTAGCACAAAGGGCATAGAAAATATTACTCCGTAAATTTTCTCTTTTCCCTCTTCTATTTTCTTAGCGATTTCAACCTCTCCTTCTTTCGTAAGCAAAGGGACACTGCTCATTTCTTTAAGATAAATGCGGATAGGCTCTCTTTCGTCGTCCAGCAGGGAGGGCGCCTTTTCTTTTTTTTCTTCTTCTTCTTCCTCTTCCTCTTCCTCCTCCTCTTTGAGTAATTCGTCAGTTATAGTCGCGTCATATATATCTTCTTTTTTTTCATCATATTCATTAAAATAATCAAAATAAAATTTCATATATGTTCCTTTTTAATAAGTCTGCGTTTCTCCTTAAGCAATAAATTATGAAGCGTTGCATCAGCAGGGTTCTGCATCATCATCAGTCTTGTCCTCTCCTCAAATCTTCTCTGCTCCAGTCTACGCAGACAGTCAGATAGATTTTTGTCAACCTCTTCTAAATCAAACCCCGGCTTTAAAGAAAGCTCTCTGATAAGGGATTTTTCTTCATCAGTGGTTTCATTAAGAAGGGCGGTTATGGCTAATTTTTTCCCATGTGCCTTGATTTTTTCGAATAAAGATTTTATAGCGGGTTCCACAAGGTCTTCAATATTAAGCCGTGAAAGTAATCCCTCTGCTTTTTCAGGAAATGAAATTATAGCGCTTAGTAGAAGATATTCTTCGAAATTTGCAGCTTTTTTTGGAGGAAGAAATCCTTCAAAACTATTAAGCTTCACCTTTTTCTTCAACTTTTTAAGTTCACTTCTGAGGACAGATTCGCTGATGCCTGATCTTTCAGTAAGTTCAACCAACATTTCATCAGCAATGAGCATATCCTTTATGCTTGCGATTATACTGAGTGCGTCTCTAACATTATCTATTTTATCTTTCTTTGATGTCTTCATAAGAAATTCTATTGCTGATATTGCGTTCGAGAGCATCTTTTTAAAGGTTTGATGTCCATTATTCCGCAAAAAACTGTCAGGATCTTCGCCTTGCGGGAGCAATAGAATCTTTGCCCTGAAATCACTTTCGCAAAGTATGGACAGTGACCTTCTCGCAGCCGAGATGCCTGCATCATCGCCATCAAAAACGAGGATTATTTTCTTGGTCAGGAGTTTAAGACGCTGCAATTGTTTTGCTGTTAGGGCTGTGCCCAATGGTGCTACTGTATTTTTAAAACCATGCTGATGGCACATTATTGTATCAAGATAGCCTTCAACAATGATTGCATAATCCATTTTTCTTATATAATCCTTTGCAAGGTTAATTCCAAACAGGGTTTCGCCTTTTTTGAATATATCTGTCTCGGGAGAATTAATATATTTTGGCAGTGAACTATCCATAACCCTTGCACCAAAGCCAATTACATCATTCTGGATGTTGAATATCGGGAAAATAATACGCCCCCTGAATGTGTCTCTGTAACCTCTTTCATCAGAGATGGAAAGCCCCCCATCTTTCAGTGAAGAGTCATTAAGACCTTTCTTTTTTAGATGTTTATAAAGTGCATCCCGTTCGTTAGGGGCATAACCTATGCAGAAATTATCAATAGAAATTTTATCAACCCCCCTTTTTTTAAGGTATCCCTGTGCTAACTCCGAAGATTTAAGGTTCGTTAAAAAAAACTTCAGTGCTTCATTCTGGATATTGAGCATTTGCTCGCGTTTCTCAGCGACTTTCTTATTAAAATGCGGTTCACTTATTTTTATGCCGGCCTTTTCTGCAAGATACCTCATGGCTTCGCTGAAGGAAAAATTTTCCTGTTTCATCAAAAAACTGACCACATCGCCGCCCGCGCCGCAACCAAAACAGTGGAATATCTGCTTAGAAGGGCTTACCATAAACGAGGGAGTCTTTTCAGAATGAAAAGGGCATAGGGCTTTGTAATTCTGACCGGATTTTTTTAACTGGACATAATCGGATATAAAATCAACGATATTTATTTTAGATTTTATTTCTTCGAGTATTCTGTCAGTGTTCATTCAGTCTGTTAAATCTTTTAAAACCAGAACATTCCAATATCTCTAACGAATCATGTTTTGATATCTCATCCATTAGGAGATTCAGTCCGAGAGTATCACTTGAAATGTGTCCTGCTATAATAACATTTAAATGGCTTTTTTCAGCCTCCTTGCGGTGATCTTCACTCAGGTGCATAGCTACAATTGTATTTACTCCGCTATTTGTGAGGCTTTGAAATATCTCTTTTGCGCCTTCTGTACCGCCTGTCATATCAACAAATATCTTTCCTGCCTTCCTGTCTTTTGAGCCAATGAGAATCTTCGGACCGCTGCTGTTCATCCCTGCTACTTTATATTCAGATATGCTTTTAAGGATATCGAGCACCTCAGACAAAAGATAGGGTTTTTTCTCGTCAAATAATCTCTGAAGATAGGTTGCAACCATATTATCAGCAGGTGTATGCAAACATGCTAATGGGATGCCCACAAGCCGTGCTGCATCTACTGTCCTTGTATGATTGATGGGTAACAGTTTTCTCTCGACCTCTTTTATCCTTTTTTCCATGAGCCCCTCTGCAATATTGATCGGGACACCAAATCTGCTGAATATGTCGGGCTGCATCTGCATAACAGTATAAAGGTTTGCAATAGCCCTTCCTGAAGGATGATGTGAAAGCAAAAGGTCTATTTGTCTGCCTTTTGATCGCAGGTTATCAGCAAGCAGGACTTCGCCTACGTCAATATCTATACCGATGAGGATATTTTTAATCTCCTCTTCGCCTGTACCGTAAAGAATTCTTGAATCAGAATAGGGATTTTGAAGGGACTCCTCGTCAAAGAATTCCTTTTCGTCAGCCTTTAAGTTATCAAATTCTTTTTTCCTGTTTTTCAGATCTTTTAGGACAATTTCTCTTCCACGAGGATCATTTTCGATCCCTATCTCTATAGCCTTTTTATATAGTTCTTTTAGCTTCACACCTTTTCTAAGAGATCCCTTACCCTCTGATTTACAATCTTTCCGTCAGCAGTGCCTTTTACACGGGACATAACGAGTCGCATAACTTTACCGAGGTCTTTTATACCCTCCGCAGAAGATTCTTTTATTGCGTCAATGATTAACCTATCGAGTTCTTCTACAGTCAGTTGTTCTGGCAGGTATGACTGAAGGATTGCCAGTTCCTGTCGTTCTTTTTCTGCAAGGTCTTCCCTTCCACCCTTTGAAAACTGTTCGATTGATTCTCTTCGCTGTTTTGAGAGAGTCGAGATAACAGAAATTATTTCCTCTTCTGACAGCTCTCCGCGCTTTTCGATCTGCCTGTTCTTCACGGCAGCCTTAACCATTCTCAAGACAGACACTTTTAAGCTATCCGATGCCTTAATCGCTACTTTTAAATCATTATCGAAATTTTGTAGAAGGGACACTATCTTGTTATCACCAACATAGTTTTTCTGAGGGCCTTCTTACGAGCAGCAATCGCCTTTTTCTTTCTTTTTACGCTTGGTTTCTCGTAATGTTCCCTTTTCTTTATTTCTGAAAGGATTCCCTCTTTTTCACACTGTTTTTTAAATTTTTTAAGTGCATTTTCAAAGGATTCACTTTCACGAACTCTTACATAGGGCATTCATAATACACCCCCCTCTGTTTAAAATTGAACATAATATTATCAGTTTATGAATCTTTATGTCAATTTGCCGAATTGTCCCTGATTTACTGTGTTGAATACTGAAAAAATAGAATTTCAATAGCCTTTATACCTGCTATAATGATATAGATTTAAGGGGAGGGACGAATGAAGATAATCCTTATCTATCCTTATTTTCTTGAGGACAGACTTCAAGAAGATGATGTGTGTGTTGTGCCAATCGGATTGTATTACGTTGGAGCAATCTTAAAGGAAAGCCAATATGACGTTGAAATATTAAACTGGCATGATATCAATAAGACACCACACAAGATAGAGGAGATGCTCAAAGAAAAAAGACCCGATGTAATAGGGTTTTCCATTGTCCATGCCAACAGATGGGGCGCGATAGATATTGCAAAAATTGCAAAACAGATTCTTCCAGAGGTGAAGATTGTATTTGGTGGGATTGGCACTACATTTTTGTGGAAACATCTGCTTGAGCACTTCGGGGAAATTGACTATGCTGTACTGGGTGAAGGGGAATACAGCTTTCTCAGACTTATACAATGTATCGAGAAGGAAGACTATGAGAAGATTGATGAGATTAAAGGAATTGCATTCCACAGAGGAGGAAGGGCTATAAAAACGAATGATGCTGAAGTTGTTCAGGATCTTGACCATCTGCCCATGCCCTCAAAGTATTTCGAATTTCAGCACCTGATATTTTCCCGCGGTTGTCCTGCAAATTGTACCTTTTGCGGGTCACCAAAATTTTGGGGGCGTAAAGTTCGATTCCATTCGCCAGAATACTTTGTAGAGCAGATGGAGCATCTCTACTGCAAGGGCATTAATTTTTTCTATGTCTCGGATGATACCTTCACTATGAGAAAAGATTATGTAATCAGCATCTGTAAAAAGATTATCGAAAAGAACCTAAGAATAAACTGGTTTGCTATCTCACGGGTAAATTATGTAGATGAGGAGGTGATCTACTGGATGAGGAGGGCAGGCTGTATTCAGATTAGCTATGGGGTGGAAAGCGGATCAGGGAAGATCAGGGAGGTGCTGAACAAAAATATTAAGACTGACGATATAAAAAGGGCATTTGCCTTGACCACTATGTACGGTATCCTTCCTCGTGCTTATTTTATCTATGGATCACCCGGAGAAAACTGGAAGACCATTCGGGAGACAATAGATTTGATATGCGAGATCAAGCCTCTGAGCGTGATCTTTTATATTCTCGATATATTTCCCGGGACAGCCCTGTATGAAGACTTTCAGCAGAGGACAAAACTGGGCGATGATATCTGGTTGAAAAGGGTCGAAGATATCATGTATTTTGAGACAGATACTAACTTGTCCAAGAGTATGATCCTATCATTCGGTCAAAAACTCAGGGCAGAATATTACCGCCATCTCCCTGAGTTTGCAGATGCAATCAAACTCATTGATCAAAAAGATCTCTACGAAAGCCATGCTGATTTTCTATCAAGGCTTGCTATGACATTCAGCCACGGCGATTATGCTGCAATCGAATCTATACCTGAAAAAGCAGAAACCGCTCAAAGACTATACGCAAGATCATTGTCATATTATCCCAACCAGAGGGCTTATCTGGGATTAGGAATCATAAAGCAAAAACAAGGAAGATATGAGGAATCTATACAGGTACTCTCAGAGGGAATAAAATATTTTCCTGAAAGCGAGTCTTTAGCCATATGTCTGGGCATAAGTTATATGAACATAGGCCAATATGGGGAGGCACTGAAATGCCTTCTCAAATTTACGAATTCACCAGAGGCACTTAAGTACACTGCTGCCTGTTATGGTGCACTGGGTGATTCTGAAAACGAATCATCTGTGCTCAGAAGATTAAAAGAACTAAATTAACAAACTGGTTTTGCCCCCTCAATTTGATTTTTTTTAACTTTTTAAGCCATTGCTTCAATATTGTACATACTGTGATAATATATTCTTATCAATCTTGTTTTTTGGAGGTGATCAAGTGAAGTTCACAAGAATTACGGTCAATCCCAAACAAATGGGAGGGGTGCCTTGTATTCGTGGATTACGCATACCTGTTGCAACAGTAGTAGGCATGGTTGCTGATGGTATGACCGATAAGGAGATTCTAAAAGTTTTTCCTGATTTGGAGCGAGAAGATGTTCACGAAGCACTACAATATGCAGATGAAGCAGTTCGAGAACGCGAGCTTCCATTGGTAACAACCAAGTGAAGTTTCTTATAGATAACTCATTATCACCCATAGTTGCCGAAAGTTTGCGAAAAGTAGGGTATGATGCTGTTCATGTACGAGATTACAAAATGCAAAAGGCAGATGATGAAGAAATCTTTGCCAAAGCCTCTGCAGAAGAACGCATCATCGTATCAGAAGAATACTGATTTTGCTACATTGCTGGCGATTAGAGGAGAAAGCAAGCCTTCTGTTATTTTTTTTCGACGGGGTACGGAGCGACGTCCTGAGAAACAATTAATGATCCTTCTCTCAAACCTACCAGCCATCAAAGAATCATTGGAACAAGGAAGTGTGATTGTATTTGAACAGACGCGCATACGCATTCGCCAATTACCAATTGGTGGTGAAAGAAATATATAGTCTTAACCTCCGAGATTCGCATGAGAATTCTGGTGATTTACTCTTACCCCTACGCTTTATGCTTTACGTCCTGATCGCTGATAGTTTGTAGCTTGATAGATTGTCAGCTGATTGCCGATTGCTGATTTTTGTATTATATTACACCATCCTCATCTCTGTTCTCATGACCCCATTTCTTTCCCTCTGAACTCCAGAATTCTCTTGTCCCTCAGAATTTGTAACTGCTGTCGGATTTTAGGGCGGATATGTTTATTGTTATGTTATAATTTATTTCAGGAACAGACTTCAGAAGGAGGATATATGCCGATAGCATTAAAGAGCGAAGGCGAACTTATAAAGGTCAAACAGTATTTAACAGATAAAAGAGGTCATAAGGTAGCTGCTGTTATTGCTATGGATGAGCTCGACAGATTAGAAACCCTTCTGGAAACTATTCCACCTTCCGAAAGATGGGTTTATAAAAACAAGGAGGCTCTAAAAAGCCTTCACAAGGGACTTAAAGACGCCTCTGAAGGAATGATTAGTGCCGTCCAGTAAATGCTTTCTGGCAATCGAAGCAATATGCTTTTCCTCCAAACCTATGTTTGTTGTCCCAGCAAAAGCGTGCAACTTTTTCTGTAATAGTTATCTTGCATTTGCTGCAATAGAATCTCTTTGCCTCATAAGTCTCAGGTGCTTGCGAGGAAATTTGTTTTGGCGATGGAGTAGCTCTAATGCTAAATCGGTTTCTATAATCAATTTTCATCGGTTTATGGAAAGAAGCAATATCCTCAGCGATTTCTTTTAGTGTTTCGGATGATGAAATCTTACTGGCTGAAGCAAGAAGAGATAAGGGCTTCATAGCCTCAATTGCTTTTTCAATCGAGGTAGTGAGCATATCTGCCTTTATTACCATACTGGTATCAAAGTTGCTCTTTCGTGGACGGATAAGCCTAGATTTAGGAGCTACCAATACATAACTTTTAAAGGCAGGCATAATTGTTAAACCAAGCCGCTTTGGCATGATATCGAAGTCTTTAATAACACTTTCAATTACAACGATATGTCGTTTATTCTGTTCTATTGGCGATTCGATAGCGAAAAAGCTGTTGTTGAATTGGACAAGAAACTCACCGTTGTCAGTGATTTTGACGCCATAACAAAAGTTTTTGCTTTCTAAAACGAATATATTAAAAAAGCGATTGATAAGCAGATGATCAATCTGTGCAACTCTGTCATTATGCTCAAGCCTCAGATCGTGAATTATCGCCCAGTTCTTCGACGCAGCATAATAAAAATTGATGAAGTATGCAGAATCATTTTCACCACGATCTCCAGATTTGAGAAAACGTAATTCACGTTCAATTAAGAATTTTTTATTGTCGGGAAGAGGCAGAGACAGTAGCGAGGTTAATTCATCGATTTCTGCTTGTTTTGAGTCTTTTTCTTTGATAATCATAGGTGTATTTTACACCAGATTTATCTGATAGATATACTGTCTTTAAATTTTATAGATCATGCCAGAGGCAAGTCCATAGTCACGGATTGGGCCACTTGGAAATCAGGAAATACGGCTAAAGCACAAGTAAAACAAAGCAATAGCAGCAGAAAAAAAAATTTGTTAAACTAAAGTCAAGAAACGATAAGGAGTTATCAGGATGAGTAAAGTAGAAGAAATTGAAAAGGAAGTCCAGGGATTGAAGCCTGATGAACTTCAGGCTTTTCGGAAATGGTTCTGGGAGTTCGACGCGCAAGAATGGGATCGTCAGTTCGAAAAAGATGCTTTATCAGGAAAGCTTGACTCACTGGCCGAGACAGCTATCAAAGCGTTTAAGTCTGGTCAGTGCTCTGAAATTTGAAACATTTTGCATCGCCGGAGTTTTGGGGACTCTATAAGGCACTGCCGCAGTCTATTCAAGACCTTGCAGATAAATGTTATACGTTATTAAAAAATGACCCTCATCATCCATCTCTACACTTGAAGAAGGCTGGCCGTTTCTGGTCTGTCCGAGTTGGCTTGCATTATCGTGCGGTTGCTGTTGAGGTTCCCGATGGGCTGCTTTGGTTTTGGATCGGCAGCCATGAAGAATATAATAAACTGATGGGTTAACAAAAAATCTGGAAAGATGTAAAGGGACAGAGTATACTTGGAGAGGATGGATTTATTGAAAGATTTTTAAAACGTGTAAAAGGATATGAAGAAATAAAGGAGATACCAAAGAGCCAGAGATATATAGGAAGACCTGCACTTAAGGAACTACTGAAAGGTATAAAAAGGAGAAAAGAGATAAACAGAAAGGCAAAAGAGGCTGTAGGGAGATATGGATACAGCCAGAAAGAGGTTGCTGACTATCTTGGGATACATTACTCAACAGTAAGCAGGATGGTGAATAAGGGAAGATGAGTTTATGCAAGAAACAAGACTTGACCCCCATGACATGACCATAGGACAAATTAGCGTGAATGAAGGAAATGTCACGTTTCGGGGATACCGAGACAATGATTACTTAGATTGTGAAACTCTTGTCGACAATGCGTGGGGCTTTGAAAAACACTTTCACCCATACGATTTGGCAGTCCTCGGCAAATACCTATACACAATGGGATCTGTTGCCATGAGCAACTATCGTGTAGTCGCCGAGCACGATGGCAAAGTTGTTGGTTTTATATTCGGGTACAACGAACGAATTCCATTGCCTAAACACGAGTTGAGAAAGTTGTCGTCAAGGCTGGCAATATTAAAGCGGCTTATCTTCATGAAAGGTATGGCATTTCGAGAGAAGCTCGATTTACGGAATGCTATGGGTACTCATGAGAAAAATAGAACCACGCTGCTTAAACGTGGAAAAAGCGAAATCATTCTTTTTGTAGTACATCCCACATTCCAGGGACGAGGCATTGGAAAGAAGCTTTTCGAAGGATTTCGTATCTTCTGTGAAAAAGCCAACGTGGGGTCCATCGTCGTGGAGACCAATAAATTGGGTGCGGCCAGTTTCTATGAGCGCATCGGATTCAGACTAATAGGAGACTTTGATTCGCCTCTCCATAACTACGTCATAAAGAATGGGCAAGCTTGTCTGTATGAATATGTGTTGCAGATCGAAAGATAACAACGCGTTCAACACCGACTCGCAAAAGCGGTGCAAATCGCCGTTTTTGCTCGCGGGTTAACGCGAACGTTATCAACATTTCACTCGTTAATCCTTATTTTTCAACTTTCTAAAGGCTATTTCTTCAAAATTTATGACAGGAAGCAAAAGAACTAAATCATAGGTTCAATTAAATATAAATACCCTGTAAATGTCTTAACTGTTAAATTCCTTAGGTAATACAAATAAATTTATTTAACCAGTTAAGTCTTTTACAGGGTTATGATGATAAGTATAAGTATCAGGGGACTGTTACAATTTTGCTACAATCGAACGAAAATGAAAAAGGGTTGCTCACCGCAACCCTTTGATTTTTCTGGCGTCCCCAACGGGATTTGAACCCGTGTTACCGCCTTGAAAGGGCGATGTCCTAGGCCGGACTAGACGATGGGGACGCTTATGGTGAGCCGCGTTGGATTCGAACCAACGACCCACGCCTTAAAAGGGCGTTGCTCTACCAGCTGAGCTAGCGGCCCGAAAGGTCTTTTAATTTAACTTTTAAGGAGTTTTCTTGTCAAATTTACCGCATACGTTTCTTTGTGTTGGGTAGCAGCCCCCCTGAGAGGATAATCTCTTTCTCACGATCATTTAGATTAGAAGATACTTCAAATGTATAATTTTTTGTGAGGTTATATATCCTGTATTTCTGTTCGCCTGTTAATGATTTTTTAATATCTTCTATAATTAATTTGTCACCTTGCTCACTTTTTTCATAATCATCCATGTTGTTAAATTGCATAGGGATGATGCCAAAGTTTATAAGGTTTGATCTGTGGATTCGTGCAAAAGATTTTGCAATCACTGCATGAATACCGAGGTGCATTGGCGCAATAGCAGCATGTTCTCTCGATGATCCCTGTCCATAATTTTCCCTGCCTAAAATAATGCCGCCTCCGCTTGCCTTTGCCTCCTTTGCCCTTTTACTGAATGTGCTGTCAATATTATGGAATACATATTCTGATATTGCAGGTATATTTGAGCGCAGCGGAAGTATTGTGGAACCTGCTGGCATAATATCATCAGTCGTTATATTATCACCGAGCTTTAATAAAATCTCTGCTTCTATCTTGTCACCGAGAGGCTCTTTAACAGGCACTTCCCTAATATTAGGACCTTTAATAACCTTAACATCATGCACATCCATTGGTGGTTTTATAAGCATGTTATCATTGATGATATATTTAGATGGTTCGCGGGGTATTGCTACGTTAATCCCTGACTTGCGAGGGTCAACTATCTTGCCTTTGACAGCAAAGACCGCACATGAGATGGCACTGGCAAGGTAGACAAAGGCATCTTTGTTACCGCTCCTCCCCTTAAAGTTTCTGTTATATGACCTGATCGAAATCTGACCTGTTCCCGGAGAACCACCCATCCCGATACATGGACCACATGAACATTCGAGTATCCTTGCACCTGCTGTTATCATATCTGACAGAAGTCCTTTCCTTGAAAGCATCTCATAAACCTGTTTAGAGCCGGGATTTATTAAAAGATTCACTCCCTTTGCAACTGTCCTACCTTTCAATATAGAAGCAACCAACTTCATAGTCTGGTAAGATGAATTAGTGCAACTTCCTATGCAGATTTGATCAACCTTTGTGTCTGAGAGTTTCCTTATTGGCACAACATTGTCAGGGCTGTGGGGCTGTGCGGTCAGGGGTTCTATAGAACTTAAATCTATCTCAAGGATTTCAGAATATTCTGCATCCTTATCTGCCTGTAATTCGAGCCATGCTGACTTCCTTCCCTGTGCCTTCAGAAAATATTTTGTTCTTTCATCACTCGGAAATATTGATGTTGTTGCGCCGAGTTCTGCCCCCATATTTGTGATAGTAGCCCGTTCTGTTACTCCTAAATCTTTTACCCCGGGACCTCCATATTCAAGAATCCTACCAACTCCTCCTTTAACTGTAAGCCTTCTAAGGATTTCTAATATCACGTCCATTGCAGTAACCCATGGACTTTTCAGTCTGCCTGTCAGTTTTATGAGCATGACCTGTGGCATGTTAATTTCAAAAGGAACGCCTGCCATAACAGTTGCAGCATCTAAACCACCAACGCCTATTGCTATCATGCCTATGCCCCCTCCTGTAGGGGTATGGCTATCTGTTCCGAGGGCGATTTTCCCGGGAGCAGCGAATCTTTCAAGATGTATCTGATGGCTTATACCATTGCCGGGTCTTGAGAAATATGCACCGTATCTTGCAGCTACGGTTTCGAGAAAGCGGTGGTCATCGGGATTCATATAATTTGACTGGATCATGTTGTGATCAACATAAGAGACTGCGAGAGGCACTTTTATTCTGTTAATTCCTATTGCCTCAAACTGCAGCCATGTCATTGTGCCTGTAGCATCCTGTGTGTAAACCTGATCTACTTTTAATCCAACAGGAGTGCCCGATTTGAGATTACCATAAACCTTATGTGCTTCTAATATCTTTTCTGTTATATTTTTCCCCAATGTTCCCTCCAATGTGAGTAATATTTATAATGCAGACATTATTCAAAAATTTAACATACTATCTAAACTGAAATCCAAACCAAGCTGAAAAAACCTAAAGAAAATTATGTTAAAATAGCAAAACCAAAATAACAAGGGGGGGTGTGATGCATTTTTTTCAATACCGTTCAGGTGAACTATATGCAGAAGGAGTACCGGTCAAAAAACTTGCTGAAAAATATGGCACTCCCTTATATATCTATAGCTATAAAACTCTCTTGAGACACTTTAAGGTTTATGACGATGCATTTAATGATTTCCCGCATATAATTTGTTTTGCTGTTAAGGCTAATTCAAATACTGCAATCCTCAGATTATTCGCAAAGAATGGCGGAGGGGCTGACATTGTCTCCGGGGGGGAACTTTATCTTGCATTAAAGGCAGGGATATTGCCCAAAAAGATTGTTTATGCAGGTGTTGGAAAAACAGAAGCCGAGATAAGATTTGCCCTCAGATCAAAGATACTTATGTTTAATGTAGAATCCGAAGATGAATTGAGAGAGATTGATAATATTGCAAGAAAAATGAAGACAAAGGCGCCTATTGCATTAAGGATTAACCCGGATATTGACCCTGAGACCCACCCTTATATTGCAACAGGTCTTAAAAAACATAAATTCGGCATACCAATAGAAGATGCCCTCGAGTATTATAGACTCGCCACATCGCTTAAGAATGTCAATGTGATTGGTATCCACAAGCACATAGGCTCGCAGATAACAAAGATTTCTCCTTTTGTGGACGCCCTGAAAAGGATACTGCTCCTCGTGGATGAACTAAATGTTAAGGGTATGGATATAAAATATCTTGATATTGGCGGAGGGCTTGGAATTTCCTATAAGGATGAGACACCGCCTGTCCCCGAAGATCTCGCAAAACACCTTATCCCTCTACTAAAGGGAAGGAAACTTACTCTTATTATGGAGCCGGGCAGATCTATAGTAGGCAATGCCGGTATACTTGTGACAAAGGTATTATATCTAAAAAAAGGCGAAGAAAAGGAATTTATTATTGTTGATGCAGGGATGAATGATCTGATAAGGCCGTCTTATTACAACGCATATCATCAAATCCTACCTATTATAAAGGATGATAGGAAAAAGATTTTATGCGATGTTGTTGGACCGATATGTGAATCGAGCGATTTCCTTGCAAAGGACAGAGAGATTGGAAGAGTAAAGCACGGGGAATACCTTGCTGTTATGAGTGCAGGTGCATATGGATTTTCTATGAGTTCAAATTACAACAGCAGGACAAAGACTGCTGAAGTTATGGTGAAAGGCAGAGAGCATTTTCTGATAAGGAAGCGGGAAACTTATAATGATCTCATAAGCCATGAGCGGGTTCCTGCGTTTTTAAAATGAATATACATTTTACTAAGATGCATGGTCTCGGCAATGACTTTATCCTTATAGATTGTATTAAACAAAAGTTAGGAGATCTTAGTTTAGAGATAGGAGATCTCAGTAAACGCTTGTGTGACAGACGGTTTGGCATAGGCGCTGATCAATTGCTTTTGCTTTATCCGTCAGAAATTGCAGATTTTAAGATGAGGATTTTTAATGCTGACGGCAGCGAGGTAGAGATGTGCGGTAATGGTATACGGTGCCTCGCTAAATATATATGGGATAAAAACCTTT
Organism: Nitrospirota bacterium; assembly: GCA_040753615.1. GTDB lineage: Bacteria > Nitrospirota > Thermodesulfovibrionia > Thermodesulfovibrionales > SM23-35 > JBFMDO01. The sequence continues at coordinate 59,040 of JBFMDO010000025.1, forward strand.
CTGATAAAGATATCCTTAATATAGAAACCCTCGCAGGAATTGTTAAGCCTGAAAAAACAGGTGATATGGTAAAGGTTGATATGGGAGAGCCTATCTTCGAACCTGAAAAGATACCAGTAAAAGTCCAGGAGTCAGGAGTCAGAAGTCAGAAGTCAAAAGTCAAAAGTCAAAAATCTCAAATCTCAAATTTGGTCATTGATTACCCCTTGAAAATAGAGGATAAAGAATTTAAAATAACATGTGTTTCAATGGGAAATCCCCATGCAGTTATAATAATTGATGATCTTTCTAATTTCTCCGTATCACATTATGGACCTAAGATAGAAACTCATCCTATATTTCCAAAGAAAATTAATGTAGAATTCATTGAGATAATTTCAGATTCAGAAATAAAAATGCGAGTCTGGGAAAGAGGCTCAGGTGAAACAATGGCTTGTGGTACAGGTGCATCAGCCTCTGCTGTAGCAGCGAATATTAAAGGTCTTGCTGAGAAAAAAGTGACTGTCCACCTCCGTGGAGGAGACCTTTTTATAGAGTGGGCTGATAACAATCATATATATATGACCGGCCCGACAACAGAGGTCTTTGAAGGGGTAATAAAAATATAAAATTATAAGGAAGGGAAAGGGGAATATGTTGCCAGAAGACAATTTACGCAGGCACGAAAGGATGCCATTTGCTTCAAATGTGGCATATTCAGTAACAGTCATGGATTTTAAGCAGTTAGAGAATATCCGCGATACTGCTATTTCTGTTGATATAAGTGATGGTGGTTTGGGAATGATAACAGGTTATCCCCTCGAGAAGGGGCATGTACTGACTTTTATAGATATGATAAAGACAAAAAACATTAATCCCAAGGTTGCTATTGTAAAATGGATATGGAAGATTGATAATAAGTATCGGGTTGGAGTCAAATTTGTATAAACAAAAAAACAAAAAGGGGGCAGCCATGTTTAAAGGTTCAATAGTTGCAATTGTCACACCTTTTAAAAAAGGGAAGATTGATGAAAAGGCACTCGGTGATTTAATCGAGTGGCATATTGCACAGGGGGCCAATGCTATAGTGCCATGCGGCACTACAGGTGAATCTGCAACACTTGATTATAAAGAGCATTACAGGGTTGTTGATTTTACAATAAGAACCGTTAATAAGAGAGTTCCTGTTATTGCAGGGACAGGCGCAAATGCTACTGATGAAACTATTATGATAACAAAACATGCCCAAAAATCAGGCGCAGATGCAGCATTGCTTGTATCGCCATATTACAACAAGCCGACTCAAGAAGGTCTTTACAGGCATTATAAAGCAGTTGCAGAAGAAGTTGATATTCCTATAGTTTTATACAATGTCCCGGGCAGGACAGCAGTGAATATACTGCCAGCAACAGTTGCCCGCCTCGCTGAGATAAAAAACATCGTTGCAATCAAAGAAGCTTCAGGAGACATGAAGCAGGTAAGCGAGATCATAAGGCTTTGCAGCGATAAAATAACCGTTATCTCAGGAGATGATTTTACAACATTGCCTCTTCTTGCCCTCGGTGGTAAAGGCGTGATATCTGTTTCTGCAAATGTTATGCCTAAAGAGGTTTCTATTATGTGTTCTTTATGGTTGAAAGGCCAATATGATAAGGCAAGGGAGATACATTTTAAACTTGAGCCTCTAAATGCAGCAATGTTCATTGAGACAAATCCGATACCTGTTAAAACAGCACTCGCTATGATGGGTAAGATACAGGAAGAATTCAGGCTTCCTCTCTGTGAGATGTCACAGCCAAATAAAGAAAAGCTGAGAAAAGTTCTGGCAGATCTAAAACTGGTTTAAAATATGCCTTTTTAAGGTCTCGATATCCAGGTTTTTTACTACAGCCTTTTCGATGGTGCTGCTTTCTAAATCTTTTAGATAGGGGAAAATTCCTATAATTGGAACAGGGCTGATCTGTCTGATAATATCAGGATTACTTTCTTCAGCGAGGGTTTCATGAGGAGGGTGGCTATAATTTATGATGATGCCTGCAACTGGGAGTCTCTCTTTTAGTGCATAATTGACTGTGAGCATTGTGTGATTGATTGTACCAATAGAAGGTCTTGAAACAATTATGATCGGCAATCCGAAATCTCTCGCAAGGTCGATCACAAAGTAATCTCTTCTAATAGGAACAAGCAGTCCGCCGATTCCTTCAACTATAACTGCGTCATATTTTTTTGAAAGATTCACATATGCCTTTTTTATCTTTTTTAAGTTGATAGGCACACCTTCTATTTCAGATGCAGGTAATGGTGCGAGAGGGTTTTCAAGGCAGCATGGGGTAATGTCCATCAGGCTCTCTTCCATGTGTGCAATTGCTTTTATAAACATACCATCTAAAGGGATAAGTACATCTCCTTCCTTTATACATCCTGTTTCTATCGGCTTCATTCCACACGCCCTGAGTCCAAGCAACCCAATAGCCTTAATCAGGGCGCCGGTTATGACTGTTTTCCCGACTCCTGTATCAGTGCCTGTTATGAAAAAACCTTTTGGCATAATTCGACTTGCTCATTATCAATAGTAAGCATTAAGTGATTCTATCAATTTTTCGATATCCTCATCAGTATGTGCTGCGGTGACAGTTATTCTTATCCTTGCTTGCTTTACAGTAGGTGGTCTGATGGATGGTGCATAAATGCCTTTTTTAAAGAGATGCCTTGAAATACGCATTGTATTTTCTGTGCTTTCTGTTTTAATAGGTATTATTGGAGTCTCGCTTTCCATAATATCATACCCTGCATTTTTAATGCAGTAAGCAGCTTTATTTCTATTTTCCCAGAGTTTTTTGATTAATTCAGGAGTATTTTTTATTAACTCCATGGCAGCTATAGATGCAGCGATAACACATGAAGGAAGGGCTGTGGAGAATATAAAGCTTCTGGCGGTATTTACTATCCACTCGATGGTATCTTTACTGCCAGTAACAAACGCGCCAAAAGAACCAAAGGCTTTAGAGAATGTGCCCATCTGAATAATCCATTGTTCGGGTTTTATATTAAAATGAGCAAGTGATCCTCTCCCATTACCCAGAACACCGGTGCCATGCGCATCGTCAATATAGAGTATTGCTTTCTTTTTTCTACATATATCATAAATATAATCTAAAGGGGCTATATCTCCGTCCATACTAAAAACAGTATCTGTTATAACGATCTTTTTCGTAGCATCTTGTTTTTCTATTAAATCCTCCAGATGTGATAAATCTTTATGCCTGTATATAAGGGTCTTTGCCTTACTCAGCCGGCATCCGTCTATGATACTTGCGTGATTAAGCTCATCGCTGAATATTACAGCATCCTTATCAGCAATAGCAGAAATTATCCCTGTATTTGCAGCATAACCTGAATTAAATACAAGGGCAGATTTTGTTTTTTTGAATTGTGCAATCTTATCTTCAAGTTCCTTGTGCAAGTTGCTTCCGCCACCAAGGAGTCTCGATGCAGCCGAGCCATAACCATAATCTGTTAGAACCCTTTTAACTTTGTCAATTATATAGGGATGGTTTGCAATGCCAAGATAATCATTTGATGAGAAGTTTATATATTCCTTTCCGTTAAATTTTATTCTCGGTCCTTGAGGAGATGCCCTGTCTTTTATATAGCGGAAGAGGTTATTTTCCTTTAATACCTTGATTTTTTCAGAAAACATAGGTGTATTTTAACACATTGAAATAATGCTACAAATTTTTGTGTGGCTAAATTCAAAAATTCTGAATTATGAAATGCAAAAACCTCTTGACAATTATTTTTGCCCTGTGGTATGCTGGTTTCGCTTTTCTAAAAACTACTTAACGGAAGGTGTAATATGCTGGAAATAAATTGGTCGTTTATTGTGCTGGCAATAAATTTTTTTATCCTGCTTTTCATTTTAAATATTATCCTCTTTAGACCCCTGCTCAAGATTTTCAAGGAAAGAGAAGATACGGTTAAGGATTCTCTTGAGGCTGTTAAGGAGATGAATGCCAAGAAGGAAGAAAACATCTCGAATTTGAACCGTGAACGTGCTGAGGCAAGGAGCAAATCAAAGGAATTATTCGAGTCACTTAAAGGTGAAGGTCTTCAAAAGCAAAATGAGGTTCTTTCTGCAGCAAGGGCAGAAGCTACTGCTATGATCGAAAAAGCGATGTCAGAGATCAGGAGTGAGGCTGAGAAGGCAAAAAAAGCATTAAGGGCTGATGTTGAAAAATTCTCAGACGAGATTGTAAGAAAGTTGGTGGGTGTATGAGACGAATAAAAAATCCGAAATTAAAAATTAAAAGTTTTCTGACAGTCTTTACTGTCTGTATTATGAGTTTTGCTATTGCATCGGTTGTTTTTGCCAGTGGTGGAGAAGAGTCGCACACTCCCTTATGGAAGGACTATTTGTGGAAGATCATCAATTTTGGGATACTGGTTATCATCCTTTATGTATTTGCAAGAAAGCCCCTGCAGTCTTTTCTTAAGAACAGAAGCGAAACAATAGAAAAGACCCTCAAGGAAGCCAAGGATGCAAAAGAGCTTGCGAAGAAGGCATTAGCGGAGGTTGAAGAAAAGCTTAAGTTAAAAGATAAAGAGATAGAGCAGATATTATCGGCAGCAAAGCGTTCAGGCGAAGAAGATCGCGAGAGGATTATAAATGAAAGCTATATTCTAAAGGAAAAGATATTAGAACAGGCAAAGACAAATATAGAATATGAAGTGAAACATGCAAAAGAGGCGATAAAGGCAGAGGCTGTTGAATTAGCTATGGAGCTTGCAGAGAAGAAGCTGAAAGAGAAATTAACAAAAGCAGAACAGGAAAAACTTTTAGAAGATTCTCTCGCAAAGATAGGAGGCAAAGGTTGAAACAGTTTAAGGAAGCAAACAGATATGGAAAAGCGCTTCTGAGAAACGTCGGCATTGAAAATGCTCCTCATGCTCTCGGAGAAATTGCTATGTTTAATGATCTTATGGTCAAAAGCAAAGAATTCAAAAGCCTGCTCGTAAATCCCCAGTTTACGACAGACGAGAGGGCAAAGGTTTTTAAGGCGATTGCTGAAAAAATGAAAATCTCCGAAGCTACGGTTAAATTTATTCTTCACCTCTCAGAACTGGGCATAGTTATTTATCTTGCCCAGATACTCAGGGTTGCTGTCAATCTCTACCTCGAGAAGCAGAGGCGGGCAAAGGCAGTTGTAATGACGCCAATAGAGATTACAAAAGGGCAGGAAGGCAAACTGAAAACATCCCTGATGAAGCTTACCAACAGGGATGTTGATATAGAGTATGTGATAGACCCTTCTCTTCTTGGCGGGGTTCTCGTCAAGATTGGAAGCACTATGTATGATACCAGCATAAAGAGCCAGTTAAGGCTTTTAAAAGATGAGCTTATAAAGGGGTGACATTATGCCAGAAATTAAGACAGAAGAAATAAGTGAGCTTCTAAGGAAGCAGATTACAGACTTTGAGAAGAAAGTTGACGTCAGCGAAATAGGCACAGTTACATACATCGGTGACGGTGTTGCAAAGATCTATGGTCTTGAGAACTGTATGGCTTCAGAACTTCTTGAATTCCCGAACGGTGTTTTCGGTATGGCGTTGAACCTTGAAGATGAGTCTGTCGGAGCTGTTCTTTTCGGTGAGGACAAACTTGTTAAGGAAGGCGATATCGTAAAACGTACTGGGAAGGTTATGGAAGTCCCGGTAGGTCCTGAACTCAGGGGTAGAGTAGTCAATGCTATCGGACAGCCAATTGACGGCAAAGGGCCAATTAATGCAAAACAGACTCGAAGGGTTGAACTTGTTGCGCCGGGTATTATTAGAAGGAAACCGGTTCACGAGCCACTCCAAACCGGTATAAAAGCTATCGACGCCATGATCCCTATCGGAAGGGGACAGCGAGAGCTTTGTATCGGCGACCGCCAGATTGGAAAGACCGCAATCCTTGTTGATACCATCATCAACCAAAAGGGCGGAGATGTTACCTGCATCTATGTCGCAGTCGGCCAGCGCCGTCCGGCAGTTGTTAATACAGTCAAAAAACTTGAAGAAATGGGTGCGTTAGAGCACACAATTGTTGTTGTTGCAACAGCGAGTGAGCCCGCACCAATGCAATATATAGCGCCATATGTTGGATGCACAATGGGAGAATATTTCAGGGACAACGGACAACATGCATTTATCGCATATGATGACCTTACCAAGCAGGCGCAGGCATACAGGCAGCTTTCCCTGATCCTGAGACGCCCGCCTTCACGTGAAGCATATCCCGGAGACGTTTTCTATCTCCATTCGAGGCTGCTCGAAAGGGCGGCAAAGATGAGCGATGCAATGGGCGCTGGTTCACTGACTGCTATCCCAGTAATTGAAACCCAAGCAGGTGACGTTTCCGGTTATATCCCAACAAACGTCATCTCTATTACTGACGGCCAGATTTATCTTGAGCCAGAACTTTTCTACGGAGGTATCAGGCCAGCAGTTAACGCAGGTCTTTCAGTCAGCCGTGTCGGCGGCGCAGCACAGATTAAGGCTATGAAACAGATAGCTGGCATGCTTAGGCTCGATCTTGCGCAGTTCAGAGAGCTTGCTGCCTTCGCGCAGTTTGCATCAGACCTGGATAAAGCTACCCTTGCGCAGATTGAAAGAGGAAAAAGGATGGTTGAACTCCTGAAACAGGATCAGTTTGTTCCGATGTCTGTTGATGACCAGATTATTGTTATCTATGCTGGAACACAGGGATTCCTTGATGACCTGCCACTTGAAGCAATCAGGCCTTTTGAGGAAGGATTACTAAGATATATCAGGTCTGAAAAACAGGCACTTAAAAAAGAGATTATGGAGAAGAAGGTGTTGGACGATGGCATAAAAGCCAAGATCAGCGAGGCAATTGCAACATTTAAGAAGACCTTCTCGGCATAATATGTGCGGATAGGAGACCATAAATGCCAACTTTAAGGGATATAAGAAAAAGATTAAAAGCAATACAGAGCACCAAGAAGATTACAGCAGCCATGAAGATGGTGGCTGCTGCTAAAATGCGCAAGGTGCAGGACCGCATGCTTAACTTCAGACCATATTCATCAAGGATGCAAACAGTCCTGTCAGACCTTGCAAAAGTTGCTGAAAGAGAGATCCATCCACTCCTTGCACTCAGGATGAGAAAAACTGTTGAAGTAGTTGTAATAACTTCTGACAAAGGTCTATGCGGTGCCTTCAATACAAATATAGTGAAGGCTGCAAACAAATATATTAATGAACTTAAGAAAGAGGGTGTGCAGTTGAGCCTTAGCATTGTCGGCAGGAAAGCCCGTGATTTCTTCCGCAGGAGAAACTACACATTAAGAAATTCATGGATAGGTATTTCCGGCAGGGTAAGTTATGCAAATGCACAGGAGATCGCAGCAAATCTTATTGAAAATTATACCAATGAATCTTTTGACGAAGTAGTCGTGATTTACAATGAATTTAAATCACTGATTTCGCAAAAGGTCACCATAATGAAGCTGTTGCCATTAGGCGTTATAGAAGGGGAAGGAAGCCAGAAAGAAACTGCCATGATGGCTGATTACCTATATGAGCCTTCCAGAGCAGCCATATACGAGAGGCTGCTGCCGAAGTATATAGAGATACAGATTTACCGGGCGCTGCTTGAATCCTCTGCTGCTGAAGAAGCTGCAAGAATGGCAGCGATGGAAAACGCAACAAAGAACTGCAGTGAACTTATAAATAAGGTAACACTCCTTGCCAACAAGGTCAGACAAGCAGGCATTACCAAGGACCTGATGGACATTGTCGGCGGAGTTGAGGCGTTGAAGCAATAGTGAATAAAGAGTTAAGAATTTTAAATATAGTTGGGGGGTATCACCATGAATGAAGGAAGAGTATCGCAGGTAATAGGTGCAGTAGTAGACGTTGAATTTGAAAAACAACTGCCAAAAATTCGAGACGCTATCAAGGTTGATATTGCGGAGGATAAAGCCAAAGGCATACCAGAAATCCATCTCACACTGGAAACAGCAGCTCACCTTGGTGAAAATAAGGTAAGGACAATTGCCATGAGCGCTACAGAGGGTCTCGTAAGAGGGATGAAAGCTGTTGATACCGGGCAGCCGATTTCTGTTCCTGTGGGTAAAGCATCATTGGGCAGGATTATCAATGTTGTCGGTGATCCGGTTGATGAATTAGGACCAATACAGGGTGAAGAGAGATGGCCGATTCACAGACCAGCGCCGGAATTTGTCGAGCAGGAAGCAACAACACAGGCGTTTGAGACAGGCGTTAAGGTTTTCGACCTTCTTATTCCGTTTGTCAGAGGCGGTAAGATGGGAATGTTCGGCGGCGCTGGGGTCGGGAAAACCGTTATCATCATGGAGATGATAAATAACATTGCCATGGTCCACGGCGGAATATCCGTGTTCGCCGGTGTTGGTGAAAGAACAAGGGAAGGAAATGACCTTTACCTTGAAATGAAACATTCGGGTGTTTTACCAAAAGCTGCTCTTATTTATGGACAGATGAATGAACCGCCTGGAGCAAGGGCAAACGTTGGTCTTTCAGCTCTTACGTGTGCAGAATATTTCAGAGATCAGGGGCAGGACGTTCTCTTATTCATTGATAATATCTTTAGATATACACTCGCATGGGCAGAAGTTTCAGCACTCCTTGGAAGAATGCCTTCTGCTGTTGGCTATCAGCCTACACTTGGAACAGATATGGGCGCACTTCAGGAGAGAATTACAACCACAAAGAAGGGCGCTATTACATCCATGCAGGCTATTTACGTTCCTGCAGACGACCTTACAGACCCTGCTGTTGCGACAGCATTTACCCATCTGGACGGTACTGTCGTTCTATCAAGACAGATTTCAGAGCTTGGTATTTATCCTGCTGTTGACCCACTCGATTCTACATCAAGGATTCTTGATCCAAAGGTCATTGGCGAAGAACATTATGCTGTTGCAAGAGGCGTTCAGAAGACCCTCCAGAGATATAAAGAGCTTCAGGATATCATTGCAATCCTTGGTATTGAAGAACTCTCGGAAGACGACAAGATGATCGTTGCACGTGCAAGGAAACTTCAGAGATTCCTTAGCCAGCCATTCCATGTTGCAGAGACATTTACAGGTCAAAAAGGAAAATATGTTAAGACAGCAGATACTATAAAAGGTTTCAAGGCGATTGGTGAAGGCAAATATGATGATATGCCAGAGCAGGCATTCTACATGGTAGGTCCGATAGAAGAGGCCGAGGAGAAGGCTAAGAAACTTGGCTGGAGCAGACAGGTCTAAGAAAACAAAGGCTAAGGCAGGAGAACTATAAATGGAGAAAGAAAGCAAATTAAAACTTGAGATCGTAACACCTTACGGCCTCATTCTGGGTGAGGATGTTGATGAAGTAACATGCTCAGGAAGCGAGGGTGAGTTTGGTGTACTGCCGGGTCATGTGCCCTTTTTCACTACCCTCAAAATAGGAATGGTGGTATATAAAAAAGGAAATGAAACAAGATACGTTTTTGTAAACTGGGGGTATGCCGAGGTTGGTACTGATGAAGTTTCGATACTTGCTGACAGTGCTGAAAAGGCTGAAGATATAGACGTCGAAAGGGCAAAGGCTGCTATGAAGAGGGCAGAAGAAAGACTTAAAAAGATAGAAGAGTTTGATTTTGGAAGAGCAAGTGTATCTCTTGAAAGAGCAATCACAAGGATACAAGTAGCAGAGAAGATGAGATAGTCTTTGAATTCGTAGCATTAAAAAAGCCATGCAACCTTGCATGGCTTTTTTTTTAAGGGTAATTAAAAAACTTTTTATAGCGATTGCAATTACTCAGTGTGATTTACTAATATTTAAAAAGAATAATAGTCCTTATTCATTAAAGGAAACTAAATATTATGAAGAAAGAAAAAGTTTTGGTTATTGATGATGAAGAGTTTATCCTTGAGCTTGCTAAAGATATTCTTACACGAAGCAATTATGAGGTAAAAACAGCTTCAGATGGAAGAGAAGGCATAAATCTTTTCGAGGCTGAAACGTTTGATCTGCTTTTGACAGATATAAAGATGCCTAACATTAGCGGGCTTGATGTCATAAGGCATGTACGGGCAAAAAATAAAGAGATACCGATTATTATTATTACAGGGCATGGTACGCTCGATATCGCAATAGATTCTCTCAAGCTCGGGGCACAGGGATTTATATTAAAGCCGTTTACCCCTGTAGAACTTACAAATGCCGTTATAGAGGCACTCGAAAAAACAAGATTGCTCAGTGAAAACATAAGGATGCGCACACTGCTTCCACTTTTTGAGGTTAGTAAAGAGATAATAAGAGAGCTTGACCCTAAAAAGTTGCTTAAATTAATACTCGATATTGCAATTAAGGAGATGGTGGCAGATAAGGCATATATTGCATTGGTAGATGAATTAACAGGCAAATTGAGCGTGAAGGAATTTTATGGATTTTCACCTGATTTTGTTAAAGAATTCGAAAATACCTATGGTGAAAAAATAGTAGAGCTTATTTTTGAACATAAAAAGCCTTTTCTGGTTACCCCTGATATCAAACTTCCAGAGGAAATCGAGAAACTTAGAGAGAATGAAAAGTTATATTTTTGTATTTGTGTCCCTTTATCAATAAGAGGGAATATCATTGGAATCCTCGATGTAAGCAGGACAACCAAGGAAAGACCATTTACTCCATCAGAGATTGAGTTTATTTCGGTATTGGGCGGACAGGCTGCTGCAGCAATAGAGAATGCACGCCTATATGATAAACTTGAGAAGTCTTATCTTTCCATGATAGTTGCCTTATCCTGTGTGGTTGAATCGAGAGATTTATATACTGACCAGCATATGAAAGATATCGCAGAATACTCGGTTGAGATTGCCCAAAAATTAGGGCTTTCTGATTTTGAAATCGAAAACATCAGGAAAGCTGCCCTTTTACATGATCTCGGAAAAATATCAGTACCTGATCATATTCTTATGAAACCAGGGAAACTTTCCGATGAAGAGATGGAGGTTATTAAAAAACATCCTGTAAATGGCGCAAGGATAATTGAACCGGTTGAACCTCTGAAGCATGCCCGTGAGATAATAAAATATCACCAGGAGTATTTTGATGGCTCAGGTTATCCCGAGGGCATTAAAGGAGAGGAAATACCACTCGGGGCGAGGATAATAACAGTAGCAGATGCTTTTGGTGCAATGACTACTGACAGGCCGTACAGAAAAGCCCTTTCTATCAAAGAGGCAGTAAAAGAGCTTAAGAAAAATTCAGGAACGCAGTTTGATCCAAATATTGTAAAGATATTTATTTCAATTCTTAATGATAAAGGACTGCTGATGGATATTCCAGAATAGTATTCTTGGTAAATCATATCACATAGAAAGGCGCTGCAGGTAAAGCTTTTTCTGCATATATGCCTGCCTGTGAATAAATAGATTATATTTTCGGGTTAATGTATAATGGAAGTCACACTTGACAGCATCAGAGACATAAGATTATATCAGGCGAAAACAGGTTACCGCTTTTCAGTGGATTCTCTTTTGCTTTATGATTTTGTTAATCTTCAAAAATTAAATAGCATTGCTGATATTGGTGCTGGGTCTGGCATTGTTGGGATTTTGCTCGCAAAGAAATATCCTGAGGCAGATGTCTTATTAGTTGAGATACAGGAAAATCTTGCCAACATCGCAGAGAAGAATATTATCTTAAATGGGCTTGAAGACAGGGTAAAGGTGGTTAAGGCTGATATAACAAAGATTGGGTCTCAGGGTTCTGGCTCTTCACCTTTTACTCTAAACTATTTTGATCTTGTTGTATCAAACCCGCCGTTCAGGAAGTCTACAAGTGGACGTATAAGTATGGAGGCAGAAAAGGCTATTGCCAGGCATGAAATAAAACTAAATCTCAGCGAACTCATTAACGCAGTATCGTATCTTTTAAGGATAAAAGGCAGGTTTTGTATGATTTATCACCCTCACAGACTTTCAGATCTCATGATGATTTTAAAAAGAAAGGAGCTTGAACCAAAGAGGTTGAGATTTGTTCATTCAAAAAAATCTTCAGAGGCAAAAATGGTTTTACTCGAGGCTGTAAAAAAGGGAAAGACGGGCATAAAGGTAGATAACCCATTTTTTATATATAAAGATGACGGCAGTTATACAGACGGAATGAAAGAGATATATAATGCTGATTCTTGAGAGTAATATAATATAAGTTATTTATTAATTGATTTATATAATTTATATGACTATATATCCTTTTTTTGTGTATAATATGCAAAAATTTTCTAAAAGGAGGAGGGGATATGATGTTATCAAGGGTTTTAGTTATTGCTATTCTTTTGCTTGCTCTACCTGCACTTGCGTTTGCAGCAGGCAAGCACGATGGTCTTAACTGTACCGGGTGTCACGGCATCCATACTGCAAAGGGGGAGATAATAATAGCGGTTGCACCTAATCTAAAGGCTATCAATCCTAAGACAAAGGCTCCCTTTGGAGGAATAACTGCTCTTTGTCTCGGTTGTCATGAAACCCCGGAGAGAGGCGGCTTAGGCATACTGGCAATCTCAGCTACTCACAGTCACCCATACGGTGTTGCTGCAAATCAAAAGGTTGCTATAGTGCCTGATGTCTTTTTAAGAGGTGGAAAATTAGAATGTGTGGGCTGTCACGATCCTCATCCGTCAAACCCAAATTATAAATATCTGAGGGTTGATACAGCAAAAGGTGCAAAGATGCAGGATTTCTGTGCTATGTGTCATCCGATGAAGGCAGATCCGAGAGCCTTTAAGCAGATGAAGATTTTTGATAGCATGGACGAGAGAAAATTTGCTCCAGGGACAACCCCTAAATAATCTTAATTAAGGTCAAATAGTCAATGGTTATTCGTCGAGGCTTTGACGAATAACCATTGATTGCTGACTATAATTGTGGAGTTACTTAAAGATTTTCTGACTTATCTCTCGGTTGAGAAGGGATTATCAAAAAATAGCGTTGAGTCTTATTTTTTTGACCTCAAGAAATTTCAGGACTTTTTAACTTCAAAAAATAAAGGTCTTGATTCTTTCTCAAAGTCTGACATTACCGATTTTATCAGTAAAATTAGAGAGGAAGACTGTTCCCTATCAAGTATCTGTAGATTTATATCTTCAGTTAGAGGTTTATGTAAATATCTTATCCTTGAGAAGATTATAGAAGAGGATCCATCAGAAAACTTGCAAACACCAAAGAGATGGGAAAAACTCCCCAAAGCACTCAGTATCTCGGAGGTTAAATCATTTCTCGATAATTCATCTCTCGATAAGGCTGACTCTATCGCAATAAGAGATTATGTAATGTTTGAGCTGCTTTATTCTTCAGGGCTGCGTGTGAGTGAGCTTGTATCTCTAAAACTCGAAGATGTTAATTTAGAGGCAGGATATTTAAGGGTGTTAGGAAAAGGCTCAAAGGAGCGAGTTGTACCCATCAATATAAGGGCAATTGGAAAAATAAAATCCTATATTTATCAGAACAGGCCGGAGATCCTGAAAAACAGGCAGTCTCCTTATCTCTTTGTGACAAAGAGAGGAAGGCATTTGACGAGGCAGCGGTTCTGGCAGGCGATAAAGACTTTTGGCAGGAAGGTTGGAATCGAACTTTCGCCGCATGTAATAAGGCACTCGTTTGCAACACATTTGCTCGAGGGAGGAGCAGATCTACGGTCATTGCAAAAGATGCTCGGTCACTCTGATATATCTACAACACAGATTTATACAAAGGTGACTGCCGAGCGATTAAAGAAAGTCTATACAAAACACCACCCGAGGGCATAGAAGAAAACTTTACGTAACCTGTCGTTTTTATCGGTTGCAACTTTATAAAAAAACTGTGTAAACTGAATGAGTTTTAATACCGACGATATGGAGGAACATATGCCTGATAAATTAAGGTTTAGCGAACTTTGTAAGTCTTGTGACCCTGATATTTTTACATTCAGCACAACAGATGATTTGCCAGAAATTAAGGAGACTATAGGACAGGATAGGGCGTTAGCTGCTATTGATTTTGGATTAAGCCTTGATAGCTCTGGTTTTAATATATATGTTCTCGGCGAGGCTGGTACAGGCAAGATGACCACAGTTAAATCATTTCTTTCGCATAAGGCTATGGATGAGTCTGTGCCAAATGATTGGTGTTATGTTTACAATTTTAAAGACCCTGATGTGCCCTTAGCCATATCCCTTAATCCAGGTGAAGCAGTCATATTTCAGAAGGATATGGAAGAACTTATTAAGATACTCAGGGCTGAAATTCCCAAGGTATTTGAATCAAAAGAATATGAAAGACAAAAAAATAAGATAATAGAGGAGGCTCAAAAAAAACAAAAAGAGATATTTTCCAGTCTTGAGGAAGAGGCTCAGGAAAAAGGGTTTTCTATCAGAAAAACAGTTAGTGGATTAGTGATTATCCCTGTTAAAAAAACAGGAGAACCATTGTCAGAAGAGGAATATGAGGCACTTGACGATAATACAAAAGGTAAAATTGATGAGATAAGCAAAGTTCTTCAGGAAAGACTTAATGATGTTGTGCGGGTGGCAAGGGAGAGCGAGAAGACAGTCAAAGAAGCACTCAGAAGACTTGAAAAAGAGGCTGCCTTGTCTGCTGTAGGGCATATCATTTATGAACTAAAGAACAAATATAAGCAATATGAAAATATTACTACATATCTGGAGGATGTAAAAGAAGATATCCTCGAACACCTTGATGACTTTAAGACACAGGAAGAGCAAGCCCCTGCGCTGCCGTTTATGAAACCCCCGAGGGCAGAGCCAACATTTACGAGATATACTGCAAATGTTATTGTCAACAATAAGGAATGCAAAGGGGCGCCATGTATTTTTGAAAGCAACCCCACTTATTATAATCTTTTTGGCAGGATTGAACATAAAATACAGTACGGGATTGCTATAACGGATTTTTCGATGATTAAGGGAGGGTCATTGCATAAAGCGAACGGTGGTTACATCGTAATCAATGCACTTGACCTGTTAAGGAACATCTTTGCCTATGATGCACTTAAACGTGCTATCAGAAATAAAGAATTAAGGATAGAAGATGTATGGGAGCAGTACAGACTGATATCAACCACAACCCTCAGACCCGAGGCTATACCGCTTGATGTTAAGGTTATACTTGTAGGAAATCCATATCTCTATTATCTGCTTTATAATCTTGATGAGGAATACAGAGAACTGTTTAAGGTCAAGGCAGATTTTGACAACAGGATAGATAGAACGGATGAAAACATGAAAAAATATGCCTCATTTGTTGGTGCCTTATGCAGGGAAGAAAAATTGCTCCCGTTTGACAGGGGAGGTATTGCAAAAATAGTAGAGATGAGCTCAAGGCTTGCAGAACACCAAAACAAGTTATCCTTGAAGTTTAATGATATTGCCGATGTTATAAGAGAGGCGAGCTACTGGGCATTGAAGGACAGCAGTAATGTTGTGAATGACCTGCATGTCCAGAAAGCAATAGATGAGCGGGTATTAAGGACAAACCGGATTGAGGAACGCCTGCGAGAACTAATGTTAGAAGGGACTATAATTGTTGATACAACTGGTGAGAAGGCAGGACAGGTGAATGGTCTTGCTGTTCTTGACCTCGGCGACTACAGGTTTGGAAAACCTTCAAGGATAACAGCGAGGACATATCCTGGCAAGGCAGGTGTTGTGAATATTGAGAGAGAGACAAAGATGAGCGGCAAGATACATGAAAAGGCCATACTTATAATCACACACTATCTGGGAAGTAAGTATGCAATAAAGAAACCAATAACCCTATCTGCGTCAATTACATTCGAACAGTTATACGAAATGATCGAGGGTGACAGTGCTTCATGTGCAGAACTTTATGCGCTTCTGAGCAGTATCGGTGAATTTCCATTAAAACAGAGCATCGCAGTTACAGGTTCAATGGATCAAAATGGCGAAGTCCAACCTGTTGGTGGGATCAATGAAAAAATCGAAGGTTTTTTTGACCTTTGCAGATTAAGGGGGCTTGACGGAAGTCAGGGTGTAATAATGCCGGAAAAGAATGTTAAAAATCTGATGCTGAAAAAAGATGTTGTTGAAGCTGTTAAAGAAGGGAAGTTTTCTATTTATCCTATACAAAGGGTTGAGGAGGGATTAGAAATAATTACAGGCATGCAGGCAGGTAAACTGAGGGATGATGGAACATATCCAGAGGGCACAGTTAATTACCTTGTATTAAAACGTATTATGGAAATATCAGAGGCTGTTAAAGAAAAGAAAGAAGAAAAAGAGGAAAAACAAAAGGATAAATGAAAAAAGCGGTATGGCTGTTTGAGGCAGGGCTATTTATTGTTTTATCCATACCGTTAGCAATCTTACCATCTGGATGTTCGATTAAAGTCGGAGAAATGCTCGGCATTTTACTTTTCCATCTCTGGGGTAGCAGAAGAAGGGTTGCCTTAGAAAATCTTAAAAATACTGTATCAAACAGTGCAATAAAAATCTCGGAACCGGCTGAAAAAGTGATCAGGGATAATTTTAAAAACATCGGAAGATCATTTATAGAAATTATAAAGGTCTATTATGGGTTTGGTAAAAAGATAATTAACTCTGTAGGTATAGAGGGTGCAGAAAACTTCAACCATGCAAAATCAAAAGGCAGAGGGGTGGTTTTTTTAACAGGCCATTGCGGAAACTGGGAGTTGCTTGCTATTGTTCTGTCTATAAGGCTTTCGGGCATAGCTGTCGTAGCAAGGGCTATTAATAATCCGTATATCAATAAGCTCATCGAAAATACAAGACAGAGATATGGCAACAGCGTTATTTATAAAAGAGGTGCATTAAAGCCAATTATCCAGACACTGAAAAATAACGGCGTAGTGGGCATACTGATGGATCAGGCTGTTGTGCCAGAAGAGGGATATGTAATAGATTTTCTTGGGAGGGGTGCATGGACAACAAAGATGCCCGCACTTATATCAAGGAAAACAGGTACCGCAGCCCTGCCTGTTTTCATCCACAGGACAGGTACAGGCCATAAAATAATAATACATCCCGCAGTAGAACTAACAGACACTAATAACAAAGAAAAAGCGGTTATAGAAGATACAAAAAGATTTTCTGCGTTCATTGAGGAATACATACAAGGGCATCCCTCGGAATGGCTATGGATTCACAGAAGGTGGAAGAGGGTGAACTCTAATCAATAAATCCAGAATTTATATTTTTACCTAAAAATACTTCTCCTCTCTCATTCCGGTCACTTCGCCTGTCATTCCGAGCGGACAGACTGTATCACAATTCATATTTACTACAAAATGTCATGCTGAACTTGTTTCAGCATCTAATAAAATCAATATGTTTTAAGACCCTGAAACAAGTTCAGGGTGACAAAAAAATAATTATGACACAGTCTGGGAGCGAGGAATCTCGTCTTTTTACAAGGGAATAAGATTTCTCCCCTCGGTCGAAATGACAAAGAGGGATCCTTATAAGGGTTATATAGCGATGGTTATTTTGCTTTTGATACTTCATACTTCTCCAACATTACAGGAAAACCATTTTGAATAGGAAATTGATGATGCCCACATCGCAGATGATCCTGTTCTACTACAATCTTGCTTTTATCTAACGGACATCGCAGCAGGCTGGTAAGTTTCTGCTGTTTCGTTTCCCCCTCTATGGTAATTTTAATAAACCCTTCATGCGACGCTTTTTGCGCAAGCACATAAAAACCCGTATCAACTTGTTTACCAATTACTTTTTCAAATAACCCTTGTTTTTTCACCAGTCGTTTAACCATGCCGGTTATCCAGCCAGCGGAGCTATCAACATAAATAATCATGCCTCCGGGCCGGCATACCCGCGCAAACTCAGTAAAGCAAGGCATGGTATTTTGCGCCAAGAGCAGATCGACCGATTCATCAGCTAAGGGGAGTGCAAAGGCATCTGCCTGCAAATGAAAAACATCATTTGGAATATCTTTGCAGTTATCGCGTGCTTGTGCCAGCATTCCGGAAAGAATGTCAAATGCAATGAAGGTAGCATGAGAAAAATGTTCGGCGGCCTGTCTGGTCACAAAGCCTGTACCTGTTCCGCAATCCACAACTACAGAAATATCATTCCCAGCTATCTCCCGCGCCTTTTTTAAACCCTCAGCCATTGCCAGACCATACCGCCCCTGAAACGAATCGATGATATTTTGATACCGATTACCATATGACCGTCCAAAACAGAATGAAATGAAAGAACGAGTAAATTTCAGATTCGCTATTTTCGGCATCAGCAAAAGCGGCGTAATAATACTAAATAAAATTTGAGAGACGAAAAGAGCGAGACGATTGACCGGGTTCACGATGAACTAACCTCCTTTCGCCTATATTTTTGTGTCTGTTTATGCCTTTATATCTTTTATTATTTCTATATAACGACCTAAACTGTGCGGCGGCTATCAGATGTCCGCATGAGTGATTCGTTACGAGGTTATATTTCATAATTCAAATTCTGAGCGGGGGATTCCAGACTGTCTAATAATAGACTGTAGTGTTCCAATTCTGATTTCATGATGATCAGGGACGGGAACTGTAATTGACCCTTCCGAAAGTTTTTTTTGCATAACAACGTGACTTCCTTTTCTTCTTGCTTCAGTGAATCCATGCTGTGCTAATATTGTACATACGTCCTTCCCTGAAAGAATACGCAGTTTACCCAACAGCAACCTCAACCTGTGTCAGATAAATTTCTCCATGCAGTCGTTGTTTTATTTCTTCAGGAGATGCTGTCTCAAAAAATAATTCTAATGCCTCTTTAAGATTATCACGTGCCTGTTCAATAGTATTGCCCTGACTGGCAATATCAACTTCAGGACATAGTGATACATACCCATCTCCTTCTCGCTCAATGATTGCAGTAAGTTTTTGTATCATGTTACCTCCCTTTTTATTTGTTAAGTATATAAAATAATTCAAAAATAATCAGCAATAAAATAATTACACCTATCAATCTTTTTCTAAACTAAAATAACGCAAGACTCTTGATTTTGTACGAAAAAACTGCTGTGGAAAGTATTAGACTGAAGCGGTATAATTCACATCAGGGACGGTTTTAGGAATTAACCGAAGCGTGATAAAGTTTAAGAAATGAATATCAGGGAGATAAAGGCAAAGAGTATCCTGTCTAAGTCTCAAGTCTATGATTATGCTTTAAACCCTTATGTTGGCTGCCAGCACGGTTGTGTCTACTGCTATGCCAAATTCATGAAGAGGGTTACAGGTCACAGGGAAAGATGGGGCGAATTTGTTGATGTAAAAATAAATGCCCCTGAGCTTTTAGCCCATGAGGTGAAGAGAAAAAAGGTGGGGAGGGTTTGGATAAGCGGGGTATGCGATCCTTATCAACCTTTAGAAAAGAGATATATGATCACAAAGAGATGTCTTGATATCCTTGTAGAAAACGGCTGGCCTTTCACAGTTCAGACCAAATCCTCTCTTGTTCTAAGGGACATCGAGACACTGAAGAAAGCAAACAATATTGAGGTCGGGTTCACCATAACCACAGCGGATGAAAGGATTAGGAGGATATTTGAAACAGGGGCATCACTATTAAGGGAGAGGATTGAGTCATTGGCGAATCTTCACTCGGAAAAGATTAGAACCTTTGTCATGGTAGCACCGATCCTTTTAGGCGCCGAGGGGCTGGTTGGCGCGCTTAAGGGTAAGGTGGATTATGTAATTCTTGACAGGCTGAACTATCACTATGCAGACTGGGCATACAAAAGATATGGGCTACAAAGGGCAATGGAAGACAGTTTTTTCTCGCAAAAAAAAGAGGAGATGAGAATGGCATTCGAAAGGGAGGGGATACCCTGTCAGGTAGTATTTTAAACCTGATCATAGATGGTTACGGTGTGACTTTGACCAACTCCTTCCCTGCCTCGTAAGCCTCTTTGAGTGCAGTTGGATGCCTTAATATTTCACCCTTTGCATCTACGCCGGTATATCCCAATGTCTTATGCTCTGGAACGCTAACTGTCCTGAAAAAAGCCTTTACTGTTTTTTCTGCACATTCTATGCCGGCTGTGCCAATTTTTTCTTTCATACCGGCAACAAGCAACAAAAGTCCTTTTCTTTTATAATGACCCTCAGGAAGTGGTTTCTTAAGAAGGTATTTTTCACACCAGAATGCCTGACACCTGTCTATCATTATCTTTGCCTGTGCGCTAACACTGAAGAAGAAGATTGGCGAGGCTAAGATAATCCTGTCAGATGTCCTGATGGCTTTGTAAACCTCGGTCATATCATCCTCAAAAACACAGATCCCTGTTTCTTCACAACCGCCGCAATTCTGGCAGGGGGATATACTCATCTCATTAAGATTAAAGACTTGAACTTTTGGTCCCGATTCTTCAATTCCCCTGATTGCTTCTTTAAGAAGAAGCTCTGTATTGCCGTCTTTTCTTGGACTGCCCCAAAAAGCAATGATATTCATTGTTACACAACCTTCTGATATCCCACTTTTTTAATATAATAGCATTTTCATTTTGATATTCAAAACCATTTCATAGTACAATTTTTGCTTGAATAATTTAAGAAATCTGGTATGATAATTGAAGCTGGATATTATGAATAAAAGAACAGGTATCTATATATGTACTTGTGCAACAAATATCTCTGATTATTTAGATATAGATGACCTCGTTAAGTTCACATCGAGTCTTGAAAATGTTGGGTATGTAAAGGTTCATAAACTTCTCTGTTCTGAAGAAGGCAAGAATTTTTTAAGTGATGATATATCAAAAGAAAAACCAGATTGTGTAGTTGTTGCTGCCTGCTCTCCAAAAGAACATGAAAAGACCTTCAGAAATATTCTTCAAAAAGCCGGACTAAATCCATATCTCTTGCAGATTGTTAATCTCAGAGAACAGGTTGCGTGGGTAACTTCTGATAAATCCGATGCAACAGAGAAAGCAAGGGCTTATATAAGGGCAGCGGTTAAGCGGGTGTCTTTACACGAGCCTCTTGAGAAAAAGGAGATCGAATGTAATACAGATGTGCTTATTATGGGTGCAGGTCCTGCAGGCATGGAAGCAGCATTATTGCTCGCAAAATCTGGCAGGAAGGTTTATCTGGTGGAGAAAAATTCTTTTATTGGCGGAAGGGTTGCCAGATATGAAGAGGTTTTTCCGAAGATGGAATGCGCCTCCTGCATGCTTGAACCCAAGATGGACGAGATTCTACATAATGAAAACATCGAACTGTTGACTTATAGCGAAGTTCAGGAGGTTATGGGGTCTCTCGGCAATTTTGTTGGTAAGGTACAAAAAAGAGCGAGTTTTGTGGACAAAGATAAATGTATTGGCTGTGGTGCTTGTTATGAAGCTTGCCCTGTTAAGGTAAAGAATGAGTTCGACTATAATCTGAGTGACAGAAAGGCAATATATATTCCATATGCAGGTGCACTCCCGAATGCCCCTGTGATTGATAAAACAAATTGCCTGCGGTTCAGGAAGCAGGAACTGGAAATGGATGTAAGCAAAGAAGCACTGGATTTAGGATTAATAACAAAAGAAGAATATGAAATCTTTAAAAAAGGGGGAGGGGATTGCAAAATGTGCAAGGAAGCCTGCCCATTTGACGCAGTCAATTATGATGACAGGGATGAACTAATAGAAAAAAACGTCGGTGGGATAATCGTGGCAACCGGCTTTGACCTTTTTGACTCAGCCACCTTGCCTGAATTCGGATACGGCAAATTACCCGATGTGTACACCAGTCTTGAATTTGAAAGGATACTTTCACAGACAGGGCCTACAGGCGGGAAGATTTTAATGAAGAATTCAAAAGAACCTAAATCAGTAGCAGTAATCCATTGCGTGGGCAGTCGAGATAAAAAGTTCAGGGATTACTGTTCGAGTGTTTGCTGTCTTTATGCCCTGAAGTTCTCTCACCTGATAGCGAAGAAGGTTCCTACTGCAAAAATATACAATATATACACTGATTTATGTGTGCCTGGAAAAGATAACCAGGCATTTCTGGATTCTCTCAAGGATGAAAATAATATCCAGCTTTTACATACATCGCTTCCTCTTAATATAAAGACAGAACAAAAAGGCGGTAAAATCAGTTTGTCTTATCAGGATGTTGCTGGAAAAAATAGCGAGATTGCTGTTGACATGATAATACTCTGCCCCGCAATGATCCCGGCATTAGACACACAAAGGCTTGCAGAGATTTTTTTGATCGCACAGGGCAAGGACGGGTTTTTTGCTGAAGTACATACCAAACTTGCGCCTGTATCAACAAATATAGAAGGCATATTTATCGCTGGCTGTTCTCAAGGACCAAAAGATATCCAGAATTCCGTTGCTCAAGGTGCTGCAGCAGCCGGACAAATTCTTTCAGCACTTGTGCCCGGCAGAAAATTGGAGCTGGAGACAATAACTGCTGAGATAGATGAGAATGCGTGTTCAGGATGCATGACATGTATAGCTCTATGTCCCTACAAGGCAATCTCTATTGATAAGGAGAAGAAGGTTGCAGTGGTGAATGAAGTTCTGTGCAAGGGTTGTGGAACCTGCGTAGCAGCATGTCCGAGCGGTGCTGCAAAAAGCAGACATTTTACTACTCAACAGATTTTTGCTGAGATTGAGGAGGTGCTGAAATAGAGGAATTTAAGCCAGTAATAGTAGGTTTTTTATGTAACTGGTGTTCTTATGCAGGTGCAGATGCTGCAGGAAGCGCAAGGAAAACATATGCCCCTAATGTAAGGGTTATTCGTGTAATGTGTACTGGCAGGATTGATCCTCAGTTTATTATCAAGGCGTTTACAGAGGGGGCTGATGGCGTAATCATACTCGGATGCCATCCAGGAGATTGCCATTACAAAGAAGGCAATTATAAAGCCCTCCGCAGGTTTTATCTGCTAAGAAAGATGTTAAGCCAGCTGGGGATTGAAGAGGAAAGATTGAGACTGGACTGGGTTTCTGCAAGCGAGTCTGATAAATTTGTAGAAGTAATAAATGATATGGTTAAAAAGATAAAAACACTGGGGCCATTGAAAACAGCTCCCATTGTGGCGGAAGAGGTAATGGAGGATATTCAGGAAGTGAAAAATGCCTAAGCCAAAGGTTGCTTTCTACTGGTGCGCCTCGTGCGGAGGATGTGAAGAGGCAGTGGTTGATCTTGCTGAAGACATTCTTAAGGTTGTAGAGGCGGTAGATATTGTCTTATGGCCTGTTGCGCTGGATTTCAAGATTAAGGATGTTGAAGCATTAAATGATGGTGATATAGCAGTCAGTTTCATTAATGGAGCGATAAGAACTGAAGAGCAGGAACATGTTGCAAAACTTCTGAGGAAAAAATCAGGTTTAGTTGTGGCATTTGGTTCCTGCGCACATCTGGGGGGTATCCCTGGTCTTGCCAATTTTGTAAACCGCGCTAAGATTTTTGACTGGGTTTATCAGAATGCCCCGTCTGTCAATAATCCCAAAAAAACAATGCCTCAGGAAAAAACTGACGTAAAGGAAGGAGAGCTGACACTGCCAGAATTTTATGACACTGTATGCACATTAGATCAGGTCATAGATGTAGATTATTATCTTCCTGGTTGCGCGCCACCTCCCAACCTGATTATGCAGGCAATAGAAGCAATACTCTCAGGCAAGCTTCCACAGAAGGGAACAGTCCTTGCCCCGGACAAAGCCCTGTGCCATACCTGTAAAAGAAGGGATACAAAGCCTGAAAAGGCAGTTATAAAAGAAATAAAAAGGGTTCATGAGATATTGATAGACCCGAGCAGATGTTTTTTGGACCAGGGTATTATCTGCTTGGGGCCTGCTACACGTGATGGTTGTGGAGAAAGATGCATTAATGCAAACATGCCCTGCCGCGGCTGTTTCGGTCCCACAAGCCGGGTTTATGACCAGGGCGCAAAATTTCTTTCGGCCCTCGCATCTATTATTGATGCTAATGATGAGGAGAGTATAAAGAAAATAGTGGATTCCATTGTTGATCCAGCAGGGATTTTCTATTATTATTCACTTCCGGCTTCCATGCTCAGAAGGAGAATAGAGAAATAATGAATAAACGGATTACTATAGACCCGATTACCCGGCTTGAAGGTCATGGAAAGATCGAGATCTTTCTTGATGATAAAGGAGATGTGGAAAAGGCTTATTTCCAGGTGCCTGAACTCAGAGGGTTTGAGGTCTTTTCCATTGGAAGACCAGCGGAGGAAATGCCGAGGATAACCCCAAAGATCTGCGGTGTATGTCCGACTGCTCACCATATGTGCTCTACAAAGGCGCTCGATGACCTATACAAAGTTGAGCCAACGCCTGCTGCAAAAAAGATAAGAGAACTCATGTATTCTGCCTTTATGCTCGAAGACCATGTTCTTCACTTCTTTTTTCTCGGTGGCCCGGATTTTGTTGTAGGACCATCTGCTCCTGCTGCTGAAAGAAATATCTTAGGAGTAATTTCTAAAGTAGGTCTGGAGATTGCAGGAAAAGTTATCAAACTCAGAAGAGAGTGCCGGGAGATTATTACACTTATTGGCGGCAGGGTGATTCACCCTGTGTGTGGTCTGCCCGGAGGCGTTTCAAAACCGCTCACTGAGGATGACAGGATAAATATTGCAAGGGCAGCAAAAAGAGGAGTTGAATTCGCCCAATTTGCATTAAAGATATTCGAGGATGTTGTGCTTAAAAATAAGGATTATGTTGACCTGGTTACAGGTGACGTCTATCGGCATGAAACTTATTACATGGGATTAGTGGATAAAAACAATAAAGTTAATTTCTACGATGGTGATATTCGGGTAGTCACTCCTGAAGGAAAAGAATTTGCTAAATTCAAGACCAAAGAATATCTTGACCATATAGAAGAACATGTTGAACCATGGAGTTATATAAAATTCCCTTATCTGAAAAAAGTTGGTTGGAAGGGATTTGTTGACGGCAGAGACAGCGGCGTATATCGTGTCGCACCATTAGCCAGATTAAATGTCTCAGACGGAATGGCAACGCCACTTGCACAGGCTGAGTATGAGAAAATGTATAATGTGTTTGAAGGAAAGCCTGTGCACAATACACTGGCTTTTCACTGGGCGCGGTTAATAGAAGCCCTTTATGCAGCAGAAAGGATGCTGGAACTCGCACAGGATAAAGAGATTACAGATCCAAATATACGGAATATCCCGACTGCAATACCTGAAGAAGGCATAGGTGTTGTGGAGGCGCCTCGTGGCACCCTTATACATCATTATAAAACTGATAAAAAGGGGATATTGACTGAGGCAAACCTGATTGTGGCAACCTTGAATAATTCAGCAGCAATCTGCATGTCTATTGAAAAGGCTGCGAGGAGTCTGATAAAAGGAGGCAAGATTTCTGACGGCCTTCTTAATATGGTGGAAATGGCATTCCGTGCTTACGATCCCTGCCTGGCATGTGCTACACATACGTTGCCTGGCAAGATGCCATTGATTGTTACTTTACGCAATGCACATGGTAAAATAATTCAGATCCTTAAAAGGGATTTATAGAGGGTGCTTGATATAGGTATAAGTTTCTTGTAAACTTATACCAACTTTTAGCGAGGAGGTAATTTTTATGGCAATAGTAAAGTTGGAGACATTGGGACTTAAATGTCCGCAACCCGTGCTTAAAATCGCTGCAAAATCAGCCGAACTTAAAGCAGGCGATGTTTTGGAAGTAATTGCTGACTGCCCTACATTTGAAAAAGATGTGCGTCAGTGGAGTGAGAGAACTAAGAAGACACTTCTCTGGATAAGGGACGAAGGCGGTGGCAAGATGCGTTGCCAGATACAGTTTTAAACTCATTGCGCAGATACCTTCAACTTTTTAAAGGCAGGCAAAATGGATGTTTTTAAGCACCTCAGTGTAGGCAAGAGACTTTCTATATGTTTTGGCATCTTGTTTCTCTTGATTTTAGTCTTGGGAATATTCTGGCAAAGAGGAATTGTGTATCTGAAAGACATTGAAGAGAAAAAGACGAGGCTGATAGAGCTTAGAGAAAAACTTCGGGTAATGCAGTTAAGCCATTATAAATGGGTAGATGACCTAAGAGCTGAGGCAAGAGGAACGGGTGAGTTTAAAGGGGAACTTGATCCTAAACAGTGTGAGTTTGGCAAGTGGTATTATTCTTACGAATTACTATATCCTGAGCTACGAGAATTATATAATGCATTAGAAGATCCACATGCTAAGTTTCACGAATCAGGTGATCGCGTCCTAAAAGCTGTACGAGAAGGAAATCTTAAGGAAGCGGAGCGGCTTTCCCTACACGCACGGCAGGTGCTTCTTCCAGAACTTATGGCTGTATATAACCCTTTTATGAAAGGCATTGACAATGTTTACAACAAATATAAATTAGCATCGGAAAAATCAATTCACAGACAAAAAATCATTTCCGCCTTTTTGGTTACCATTTCGTTAGTGGTTGTAGCCATATTAGTTATCATAATGACCAGGTCAATAGTTAAACCACTAAGAAGGGTAACGGATCTCGCTAAAAAAATTTCAGAGGGTGATATACCTCATATTTCAGAAAAAGAAATAAGTCTTGATAGCAAAAACGAGATAGTACAATTGAATGGTGCCTTTAACAGGATGGCAGCATCATTAAGCGAATTATCAAAAACTGCTGATAAGATAGCCTCAGGAGATCTCACTACTACTGTCAGAGTCCGTTCAGAAAAGGATATCCTTGCTATGGCAATTTCAAAGATGGTTGAGAATCTTAAGCATAGTCTTGAAGAACTACACGATAATTCAATGAAGCTTGCACTTGGGATGAGCGATTATTTTAGTGTAATCTCCGACTTATCACTTGGTAATCTCGATGTAAAGGCATCTGAGGACACAGGTGACGATTTATTAAATCAACTTGGCAAGGCTACCAATAATATGATTAAAGAATTCAGGAAACTGGAAGAATGTGTGGAAGAAGTAAGGCGTGGTAACCTGGAGGTTAAAGTGCCAATCCGCTCTGAAAAAGATTCTCTCGGCATGGGGTTTGAGCATATGCTTGAATCTTTCAGGCAAACATCAGGGGAACTTCATTCAAGCACAATGAACCTTGCCATGGGATTATCTGATTACTTCTTTGTTCTTCAACAACTTACCGAAGGCAACCTGACAGTTTGTGCAAGTGAAGATACAGGCGATGATTTATTAAATCAACTTGGAAAGGTTACCAATTCGATGATCTCATCTTTAAAAAACCTTACTATGAAAGTTCGAGAACAGGCAGATTTCTTGGCAAATTCGTCAGATTCCCTTGCATCGGTTTCCAAACATTCTACACAATCAATCGTAGAGCTTTCATCAGCTATTTCTTTAATGTCATCAGCAACATCTTCTGTTGCCGAAAGTTCACAGGATGTCTCTTTAGCGGCCCGCGATGCTAATGAGTTGGCTCATAGGGGCAAGAATTTGATGCTGAGGCTTACTGAAAAAACAGAATTGCTTCGGAATGCTGCCACAAGATCAGTCGAGGCAATGCAGAGTCTTTCAAATTCTTCAGCAGAAATTGACAAGATAGTTAATGTGATGACAAAAATAGCCTTCCAGACAAATCTTTTAGCCTTAAATGCTTCTATCGAGGCTGCTAAAGCTGGAGAATATGGTCATGGCTTTGCAGTAGTTGCCGAGGAAATCCGTAAGCTCGCAGAGGGCGCTGCAAATTCTTCTCGGGATATAGCCAAAATAATAAAGGGGGCTAAAGGAGAGATAGAAGAGGCCATGATTTCTACTGAAGAAGGTAAAAAGGAGATGGAATCAGGTGTGGCAATGACAGGGGAAGTAAGTCAGCATTTTGGAGAGATTACGTTTCGGATGGGAAATATAGGCACGCAGATAGATAAGATAGCAGAATCCTCTGTAACAGCTGCAACATCAGCAGAAGAGGCAACAGCTTCATCCAAAGAACAGTCAGTAGCATTAGAAGAGCTTGCTGCAGCGGCAAAGGAACTTTCAAGAACTGCCGTGATTTTGCAGGATACAGTAGCAAGGTTTAAAGTTCAATAAATTTCCTTAATGCAAAGATTAATAAAGGATTTAATACAGAAAAATAAAAGCAAGATACTGCTTGTTGTCCTCGATGGAGTTGGGGGGCTTCCCATAGATGGGAAGACAGAATTAGAATCTGCAAATAAACCTAATCTCGATAAACTTGCAACAAACTCAGCCTGCGGACTTCACATCCCTGTGGCAATGGGAATAACACCTGGAAGCGGTCCAGGACATTTATCCCTTTTTGGTTATGACCCTATTGAGTGGCAAATAGGAAGAGGAGTGCTTGAGGCGATTGGTCTCGGGATTGAATTAAGGAATACAGACATAGCCATAAGGGCAAACTACGCGACTATCAAAAACGGCGTCATTATAGATAGACGAGCAGGAAGGATACCTACTGAAGAAAACAGAAAACTCGCTAAAAAACTGCAGGAGAAGATCGGGAAAATTGATGACGCTGAGATAATCTTTGCGCCTGGCATGGAACACAGATCAGCTATTGTGTTAAGATTCCCCGAGCCTTTACCAAAAGGTTCTGATTCAATAAAAGACACAGATCCCCAGAAAGAGGGAATGCCTCCTCTGCCTGTCGTTTCTGAGACATCCCAAACAGAAAGGGTTTCAAAGGTTGTCGAAAAATTAATATCGCAGATTGCAGAAGTTATAAAGACTGAAGAAAAGGCAAATTTTATGCTTTTCAGGGGATTTTCGCAGGTGCCTGATATCCCTTGTTTTGAGGAAGTCTATGGGCTGAAGTCTTTGTGTATCGCTGTCTATCCCATGTATCGCGGACTTGCAAGATTAGTTGGAATGGAAACACCTTTAGTGCAGGGTGATATAAAAGAAGAAATTGATTTCCTGAAAAAGAATTTTAATGATTATGATTTTTTCTTCCTGCATATAAAGAAAATTGATTCCTATGGCGAGGATGGGAACTTTAAAGGCAAGGTATCAAAGATTGAGGAATTTGATAATGCCCTTCCGGAAATACTATCTCTCAACCCCGATGTTATTATAATAACAGGGGACCACTCAACCCCCGCTCTTTTAAAAAGTCATAGCTGGCATCCTGTGCCTATTCTTTTAAACTCCCCATATGTACTTGGTGATACCTGTAAGGCTTTCACTGAAAGAGAATGTACAAAAGGTGAATTAGGAATCTTCCCCACAGTAAATCTTATGCCCTTAGCCCTTGCAAATGCAGGCAGACTCAAGAAATTTGGCGCATAAAGATTTATCTAACAACTAATACAAACGCATTTATTGTTTTTACATTTTTATCATTCCAGCTTGGCGGGAATCCAGTCCCCTCTTGAGAGGGGTGAAGGGGTGTGTTAAGGAGGATTGCGGACATCCGTCTTACGTATCGACGGACGCAATGACAGCGTAGTAGACCTTACCAGAATTGCCCAGCCTATGATAGAATTATAGCAGTCTATGCCTCGAATTTTTGACAATATGGAGCAGCAACTGCTCACTGCTCTCCGTGAGACACTTAATGTTTCAGACTGTGTTGATTTTTGTGTCGGCTATTTTAATTTCCTTGGTCA
The DNA here is from genome assembly GCA_040753615.1 of Nitrospirota bacterium. Taxonomy (GTDB): domain Bacteria; phylum Nitrospirota; class Thermodesulfovibrionia; order Thermodesulfovibrionales; family SM23-35; genus JBFMDO01. The sequence goes on from JBFMDO010000025.1 coordinate 88,627, forward strand.
GAAGGAGATTGAATCATCTTGATAAAAAAAGAAGCATCCTTTACAATCCATGACCTTCCAAAGCCTGAAAGGCCGCGAGAAAGGCTGAAGAAATTTGGCCCGGAGGCGCTTTCTGCGCAGGAACTTCTCGCATTAATAATCGGGCGTGGTGTTTCCAAGAAATCTGTGATGACTATTGCACAGGAGTTATTGATAAAATTCGGCAATATCAAAGCAATAAGCGAAGCAACTATAGAAGAACTTTCTCAGATAAAAGGCATCGGCTTTGCAAAGGCGGTTCAGATTAAAGCTTGTTTTGAACTTGGGAAAAGGAAAGATTTAGAGCCGGAACTGAAGGATTTTGATATAAAAGACCCTCAAAGTGTTATCAATGCCATTAGCGCAAGTATAAAAGATAAAGCTAAAGAGCATTTCAAGCTTATTCTTCTGAATGCACGCAATAAAATCCTCGGAATTTCCACTATCTCTATTGGCTCCCTTAATGCCAGCATAGTGCATCCACGAGAAGTTTTTAAGAACGCAATAATACATAACGCCTATTCAGTCGTTTTGGCCCATAATCATCCATCTGGTGATCCTGAACCATCGGAGAATGACATAAAAATGACGATAAAACTGGTCGAATCAGGTAAAATTTTAGGCATTGAAGTAATAGACCATATCATCATAGGTAAGAGTGAATTTTGTAGTTTTAAAGAAAGAGGGCTTCTTTAAATATGGGGAATATTCAATATGAAAAACCAAAAGAAGAGGTTGACACCGGCGAAATTTTAGATCTTGTTTTTAAAGATGCCTCAGTAAAGCATGGCCTACAGGAATTCTCACAAAACATTTTAAAAAGAATCGATGCCTTTGAAAAACCTGACGGCAGGTTTTATGTCCGATGTCTGAAGAGAGGCAAAGACATTTTTATTTATGATAAAAATAAAAAATCAGGCAAACCCGAAGAAGTTATTCGACAGCTCTGGCTGTTCAAGCTCACTCAGGAATACAAATATCCGTTGGACAGAATCGAAGTAGAAAAATCTGTACAATTTGGCAGAGAGGTTCGTGAGAAATCTGCCGATATAGTCTTATATAAGGAAGACAAGATTACCCCTTATATTATCTTTGAGCTGAAACAGCCTAATGCTAAAAAAGCAGAAGAACAATTGAAATCATATCTGAGCGCAGAAGGCGCTGAAGGCGGTGTCTGGTCTAACGGCATACAGAAATTCATACTCTATCGCCCATATCCGAAAAAATATGAACCTAATACTTTTCGAGATATCCCGAATGTTAATCAGACATGGGATGATCTCTTTGAGGAAAAAAGGACTTACGATAACCTCAAGGATAAGTTTGATCTTACCTTCATTATCACGCGGCTTGAAGAAATGGTTCTTGCTCAGGCAGGAGTGAATGTATTCGAAGAAGTGTTCAAACTTATCTACGCCAAACTTTATGATGAAGACCAGGCAAAAAATGTCCGATCAAAGGGTGAAGTTTTATTCAGACAATATAAAGACATGAAAAAGACATATGCGGTTATTAATGACCAGCTTTTTAAAGGCGCTATAGATGAATGGCCGAACATTTTTAACCCTCTTTCAAAGATAGATTTAACGCCGGAACAGCTTCAGATATGTATCCCTTTCATGGAAGAGGTCAAATTTTTCGGATCAGGAAGGGAAGAGCTTGAGATTATTGACCGTGCATTTGAGCATCTGATCGCTGAGGTTTCAAAAGGGCAAAAAGGACAATATTTTACGCCCCGGAATGTAATAAAGATGTGTGTCAAGATGCTTAATCCAAAGGAGAATGAGCATATCATTGACCCTGCCTGCGGATCAGGTGGTTTCTTGCTTCACGCTATGTATTGGGTCTGGGATAATCATTTAAAGAACGCTTCTCAGACCGCAAAACAAAGATATGCCAACCGTTATCTATACGGCATTGATTTTGATGATAATATGCGACGCATTTCTCAGGCATTAATGCTCATTGCCGGAGATGGAAGACATAACATCTTCAAACGCAATGCATTAGATGGCAGGGACTGGGTAGGTGAGCAGGCGGAGGAAGCGAGGACAGCATTAAAACAACTCTTACAGCGTTTTGATAATTCAAAAGAAAATGAAGGAAACCGCAAGACTTACCGCTATCTTAACTTCGATGTATTGATGACCAATCCACCTTTTGCTGGTGAGATGACAGACCCTGCCTTGTTAAGGCAATACGAATTTGCCAAAAAGAATGGGAAGCTTAAACAAAAAGTTGAAAGGCATCTGCTTTTCATAGAGCGCTCACTGGATGCCCTTCGTCCCGGCGGCAGAATGGCGATTGTTCTGCCTCAAGGGGTCTTTAATAATACGAATATGGAATGGCTGAGACTATGGTTTTTTGAAAAGGCGCGTATCTTGGCAGTAATCGGATTGGAAGGAAACACCTTCAAGCTACCTGCCCCTGCAAAAGGCACTGGCACAAAAACCTCTGTCCTATTCCTTCAGAAATGGAATGAAGATGATTCGCCTTTGGAAGACTATCCCATATTTATGGCCGTATCCAAAAAATCAGGTAAAGACAACTCCGGTGAGTATGTTTATGTCAACGAGAAAGGCCGACGAATTAAATCAGAAGGTGGTATTTTTGAAAGCATTGATAATTTGCGGCTTGACGATGACCTCGGTGAGATCGCTGAAGCATTCGTCAAATTTGCAAGGAAAGAAAAATTTGATTTTTGGAAATGATTACTTCTTCGATAATTCAAAAATCTCAGCTTGAAAGTCCATATAGGATTGATGCTGAATATTTCCAGCCAGAGTATTTATACTTAATAAAAGCGCTAAGAAAAGTCCCTACAATTCAATTGGGATCTATTGCTTTTGTGACCGATGGTATCCACTCATCTATTGATTATGATAATAAAAGCAATATCAGATGCTTATCTGCCCAATCTGTGCAAGATAATTATTTTGACCTTTCAGCTAATACTTTCATTTCTGAACAACAGCATAAGATGAATTTGCGAACAAGTTTAAAAGCAGATGACGTTATACTATCATCTGTAGGAACAATCGGTAATTGTGCAGTTGTAACAGATGATATTCTTCCTGCTAATGCTGACCGTCATGTTGCAATAATCAGATTGTCAAATAGAGAGCTTTCTTCATCTTACCTGTCTGCATTTTTGAATTCTAAATATGGCAGATTTCAAACCTTCAGAGAATCTACAGGAAATGTTCAGCTTAATTTGTTTATCGATAAAATAAAGACATTAATAATTCCCATTTTAAAGAACCACAGAGAAATTGGTGAATTAGCCAAGAAATCTTACAACATGATACTTTTTGCTAATTCCCTTTATTCCCAAGCCGAAGATTTGCTGTTGGATGAATTGGGAATAAAGGATTTCAAAATTGAGGATGACCTGTCTTATACTGTCAATTTCTCTGATATAAAGTCTGCCCATCGTGCAGATGCAGACTATTTCCAGCCTAAGTATAAAAATTTGATCAAGTCATTGAAAAAAACTCGTCAGCCCTTAAGAATGTTGGTCATCAAAAGAAAAGAAAAAAAGGCAAAAATCATCTTAGAGGATGATTATAAATATATTGAAATTAGTGATGTTGATATAGGTAGTGGAGAAGTTTCACATATGATTAGAAAAGGTTATGATTTACCAGCAAGATGCTGTAACATCAATTATGCAAATTTCATTTAGGGTATAATTCTCAATGGTTTAAACAACTCCCTAAAAGGGAGAAAGGAGAACTATACCCATGAGAGAAAGTTTATCAAAGAAGGCGAAAAA
>JBFMDO010000026.1:0-34489 GCA_040753615.1 Nitrospirota bacterium
ATTTATTCCTCCTGATAGCCTTTGACTCCGTCAAGCCTCTCAGGAGGAATATCTTACTTAATCCTGCAAGGTCAAACCTTTTCAAGTCTCACTGGTCAAACCAGTGGCTTACCTATCTTTGAGTTAGGCGAATCCGAGATGTATTTGCAATACAACAAAATTAAAAACCTTGAAATAGCAATAAAGTCAATAAATGGAATAGTTATCATGCATGGTGAAACATTTTCATTTTGTAGATTGGTTGGTTTGCCTACCCGAAGAAAAGGGTATGTTGAAGGCGTGGAAATCTCTCGGGGCATCCCAAGACCGGGGATTGGAGGCGGAATATGTCAGATTTCAAACCTGATCTACTGGTTGGTACTTCATAGCGATTTAACTGTAACGGAAAGGTCTCATCACGGGTATGACCCGTTCCCTGATAATAACCGGGTTTTACCGTTCGGGAGCGGGGCAACTGTATTCTATAATTATATCGATTTGCAGGTAGAAAATAGAACATCTGCTAAGTTTCAAATTAATCTGTGGTTAACCGACAAGTGCTTAGAAGGTGAATTAAGAACAGATATTGAGCCGATGTTTACATATTCTGTCTTTGAGAAAAACCCGGAGTTTATAGAAAAAGAGGGACAGTATTTTCGCAGCAATGAGATATGGCGTACAAAAATGCTGAGACGTAGTGGGCAATTTATTACGCAAGAGCTTGTGGTAAAAAACTATGCAAGGGTCAAATATATTCCCGATCAATATAAAAAAGTGTATAACGTGGAATAAACAAAAAAGATTTTTAAGCAAGCATGAGGGTCAAACCTTCAAAAATCATTTGACAATATATAGAAGAAAGGATGGACAAAGAAAAGAAAATGAAGAAGGAAATAGAAAGCCTAAAAGAGAGATTGATAAATGAATAATGAAGGTTTGACCCTAAGACCTTACAAGGAGGTAAATAAAATGAGGGCAGTAATCAATAAAATAATGGTAACAATATTAGCTTTCATTGGCTTTGTGTCACTTATAGCGGTAACAACAGAGGCATTGGAGCCGAAGTTGTTGTGGGAGAAGGAGTTTAAACACAAAATTAGCACTCTGGATTTAGCTACAGAGACTGGCGATGTGATAGTAAATTTAAAAGCTGGAAGGGAGGTCATTTTATACGATAAGAATGGCAATGAAAGATTTCATTGGGGGCCGAGGATAGATTTCCTTATAAAGTTAGCATTTCTAAGGATGGAAACTATTTTACCTTTTTTTCAGGGTATACAGAAAAATATGCAGAGGAAAAGAAGTTAGGATGGCATCAGGATGATCGTGTACATTTCTATACTAAAGAAGGTAATAAACAGCTCTGGACTTACAGAACCTCTGGTTCCCCTGAGATTTCTCCTGATGGTTCGTATGTTATTGTTGATTACAGTGCAGGAGAAGGAGGTGGATATGACATATTAACCTATGAAGGCAAGAAAGTATTTGAATACCCATCGAAGAAATGGTGGGGTGATGCTTCTTATGTGTTTTCCCCTGATAGCAACTATTTCGCAGTTGTGGATGAGCCCAGAAGGCCACTTACTTTATTTCAAAGAGATGGAACTAAATTGTGGGAGAGAGGGATACATAAAAGGCCAGCATCTATCAGTGAAGGGGCAGCCTATATCTCTACATACCCCTATCGAGATGCTATACATCCTGAAAATTCCCATAATGGAATTGTATATAACAAGGCTGGCAATGTGGTAATGGAGGGGTTTGGATTTTTGTCAGGAAATGGTAGTAAAATTGCCATTCTTTCTTCTGGTAAAGTTTCTATCATGAGTCTACCTGATAAGGTGACTACAAAAGAGATTCCCGTTCAAGCCTCTTTTGCGGTTTTTTCCTATGATGGACGCTATTTAGTTTTAAGAAATGAATCCACGCTTATCGGTTTTGATTTATTGGAAGATATTAGAAAAGAAATTACTATCACAGAGTTAGGGAAATTCCCACTAATATTACTCACGACGGATGGTAAATATCTTCTTATTCTCCCTGAATGGGAAAGTAGCAAAATATATTACTACCAGCTTTATTAATGAGATATTGCAATGACTGGACGGAAAAGGGGTTGTATATGCTCAGTAATACTGCTACTTAATTTTATCAATAAACACCTTTGCAGACCTGAAAATATCTTTTTAAAAGGTAAGTATCTAATGCCTTTAATATTGCGAGATAGGCAGCCCCGCAAGCCTCCTGCACATATTTGATATCTTCGTGCCTGTCGCCTTCGATCGGAGACTTACTTAGCAGCTCTTCTGTATTTTCAAGATATCTTTGATAAGGACTTATCATAAATTAATGTGATATTGTAATATAATATACATCTTTGAATAAGCACAGTATGAGAGAAAAATCGCCAAATAAAAACGATAAACCTTTTGTCGAGGTTTTTGCTGATGGTGCTTGCAGTGGCAATCCAGGAGCAGGTGGTTATGGTGTTATTTTAAGATCAGGTACCCGCGAAAAAGAGATTTCCGGGTGTGATCCCATGACTACAAATAATCGTATGGAATTGACAGCGGTTATTAAGGCATTTGAAAGCCTGAAAAAATCATGTAATGTAAGAGTGGTCACAGATTCAAATTATGTGGTTAAGGGTATAACAGAATGGATATTTAAGTGGCTTAAAAATAACTGGAAGAATAGCCAGAAAGAAGATGTTCTTAATAAAGACCTTTGGGAAAAACTACTCAATCTCGCAAGTAAGCATGATATTAAATGGGAATGGATAAAAGGTCATAATGGTCATGCAGAAAATATGAGGTGTGATAAGCTCGCGAGACTCGCAATCGAAAAATGCAGAGGAATGTACCCAAATGCCACGAAAAGGGATTTATGAAGGATATTGACATCAGAAACCTGACAGGGATGTTTCTAATAGCTGTTCCGAGCTTGAAAGATCCGAATTTTGAACGTACGGTTGTGCTTATTTGCGACCACACAAAAGATGGTGCATTTGGACTTGTAATAAATAGAGTCCTTCTTAATAATTTTGTGCCTTTGCTCGGCGAATTTGATATAAAAGAATGTGCAATAGATTTGCCTGTATTTTATGGTGGGCCTGTTAAGCCTGAGCAGGGATATTTTCTTTATTCCTCATCAAACAGTTATTACCCTTCAATAAAAATTAAAGATGACCTTATCCTCACAACGACAAAAGATATATTGATTGACATTGCAGCAGGTAAGGGACCCAAGAAGTTTCTTTTTGCACTCGGTTTTGCAGGGTGGGCTTCTGGACAACTGGAGTATGAACTTATGATGGATGGATGGCTAATTGCCCCTGTGAACAACAGGATTATTTTCGATATCCCGGTAAATGACCGATGGAAGGCTGCTGCAGATTCAATCGGGGTTGATCTAACAAGGCTTGTTTATAGACAGGGCAGGGTTTAGATATCAAAATATTATACCTTCAGGGTCCCTCGCAATGACAAAAAGGAATTAATGCATTTACAGGAACTATTAAAGATAATGGAAGCTCTCAGGAGTGAGAATGGATGTCCATGGGATAAGGAACAAACGAGAGAATCGCTGAAGCCATTTATTATTGAGGAGGCATATGAACTCATTGAGGCAATCGAAGAAAACGCCGCTGAAAAAATAAAGGAGGAGCTCGGAGATCTTTTATTTCAGATAGTTTTCCAGTGCCAGATAGCAAAAGAAAGAAAAGAGTTTGAGATGTCTGACGTAATTAAAGAGATCAGTAAAAAGATGGTCGCCCGTCATCCTCATGTTTTCGGAGAAGCGAAATTCAATACAAAGGATGAATTGCTTATACACTGGGAAACACAGAAAAGGCGCGAAGGTAAACTCCGTCAATCTATACTTGAAGGTGTACCCAATGCATTGCCTTCTTTGCTCAGGGCACACAGGCTTCAGGACAAGGCAGCAAAGGTTGGCTTTGACTGGGAAAAGATTGAAGATGTTTTGAAAAAACTTGATGAGGAATTAAGAGAGTTTAAAGAAGCACTCAAAACCAAGCGGCAAGGTGACATAGAGGATGAACTCGGTGATATATTCTTTATGCTTGTGAATATATCAAGGTTTGTTGGGGTTAATCCTGAAGACGCTCTGAGAAAAACAATAAGTAAATTTATTCACAGGTTTCGTTATATAGAGATGACCGCAGCAGAGCAGCACAGGAAACTCTCGGATATGACGCTTGAAGAGATGGACAGATTATGGGATGAAGCAAAGGAAAAAGAGAATTGACAAAGTTTGGTTTTTCTTTTATTGTTTTACATGGATGTTGGCTGAAGGCAATAAAAACCAGATATCTAATGTAAATGCATTTATTGTTTTTACATTTTTGTCACCCTGAACTCGTTTCAGGGTCTCTGATCCTGAACTTGATTCAGGATTGGTTTTTTAGATGCTGAAACAAGCCTGCCCTGAAGAGATTCTGAACCGGGCCTGTCCCGAACAGATGCTGAAACAAGTTCAGCATGACAGTTTCGGGATTCAGAATGACACATTCAGGGTTCAGCATGACACATTATATAATGCGTTATCATTAAATAATACTTTTCCTTGCATAGGAGCCCCGTCTTTTAGAGCGGGAATTTTATATTTGCTGAGTAGACACAATGAATTCTATAAAACAAAATGAGCTTTTCCTGAGACTACCTGAATGGATAATGCCTAAAAATCATGGTGGATTGCATCACGCGAAACGACTATTGAGAAAATATAAGGTATCCACTGTATGCGAGGAGGCAAGGTGTCCGAATATAGGTGAATGCTTTTCCAAACCAACAGCCACTTTCATGATACTCGGTTCGAGGTGTACGAGAAACTGTGGTTTTTGTGCTGTGGAATCTTCGATGCCTGAACCCCCTGACGCTGATGAACCCTTGAGAGTCGCAATGGCTGCAAAAGAGATGGGTCTTAAATATGTTGTGATTACTTCTGTCACGCGCGATGACCTTAACGACGGCGGTGCAGGGCATTTTGCAGAAACGGTTTGTGCAGTCAAGATGCATCTGCCTGAGGCAAAAGTCGAGGTGCTAACGCCTGACTTCAGAGGCAATATTGATAATCTGGGTACTGTCTTGAATTCAGGTCCTGATGTTTATAATCACAATATCGAGACTGTTCCGAGGATATATCCTGTTGTCAGACCCATGGCAAATTACAAACGTTCACTTAATATATTGAAATATGCTAAAGACACATCTCCTCAAATAAAGATAAAGTCAGGGCTTATGCTCGGACTCGGTGAAACATTAAATGAGGTTATGGATGTAATTAAAGATCTGAGAAATTCTGGCTGTGATATTGTTACAATAGGACAGTATCTGAGGCCTACGAGATTAAATTTACCTGTTATCGAATATATAAGGCCTGAGATATTTGAATGGCTTCGTACAACAGCTTTATCTATGGGCTTTAAAAATGTTGCATCAGGTCCGCTTGTAAGAAGCTCAATGAACGCAGAAGAGGTATACAAAAGTTATACTTAACTCAAAAAGGGGATAAAGATGGAAATGTTCGAATTTAACAGGATAAAAAGGCTGCCACCTTATGTCTTCAGCATTGTAAATGCCTTGAAAATAGAGGCAAGGCATAGAGGAGAAGATATTATAGACCTCGGCATGGGAAACCCTGATGGCCCAACACCGAGGCATATTGTGGACAAACTCTGCGAAGCTGTAAAAAACCCTAAAAACCACAGATATTCAGCATCAAAAGGTATAACACAATTGAGGAATGCCATATGTGAATGGTATTTAAGGCGATATAATGTTGTTCTCGATCCTGAGACAGAGGCTGTTGTCACAATAGGTTCTAAAGAAGGTCTTTCTCATCTTGTACTTGCGACTGTGGGTCCCGGTGATGTTATTATGACACCTACTCCTGCATATCCCATACATCCATATAGTGTGATAATAGCAGGCGGCGAGGTTAGAAGTATCCCGATAGGGAGGGACATAGATTTCTTTGAGGAAATGGAAAAGGCATATAAGTCTTCATGGCCAAGACCAAAGATGCTCATAATTAACTTCCCTCATAATCCTACAACACAGGTTGTAGAGGGACTCGATTTCTTTAAAAAAGTTGTAGATTTTGCAAAAGAAAATAATATTATTGTTATACATGACCTTGCATATGCAGACCTTGTCTTTGATGACTATAAGGCGCCGAGTTTCTTACAGGTACCAGGTGCAAAGGATATCGGGGTTGAATTTTTCTCGATGACAAAGAGTTATTCAATGGCAGGATGGAGGGTAGGCTTCTGCGTGGGAAATCCAAAAGTGGTAGGAGCGCTTATAAAGATAAAAAGTTATCTTGATTATGGCATGTTTCAGCCAATACAGATTGCGAGTATAGTAGCATTGCGTGGTCCTCAAGATTGTGTTGAAGAGATAAGGAAGACATATGAATCGAGGCGCAATGTCCTCATAAAAGGACTCCATAGGGCTGGCTGGAATATAGAGCCTCCAAAGGCAACAATGTTTGTATGGGCAGAGATACCCGAAAAATTTAAGAAAATGGGGTCTCTCGAATTCACCAAACTGCTTATTAAGAAAGGAAATGTAGCAGTGTCACCCGGTATTGGCTTTGGTGAAGGCGGCGATGAATATGTAAGATTTGCACTTGTCGAAAATGAACACAGGATAAGACAGGCAACAAAAGGCATAAAAAAGGTGCTTAATAAATGATAAATGTTGGGATAATCGGGTTTGGGACAGTAGGTACTGGTACTATAAGAATACTCCTCGAAAATAAGGATATTCTGAAAAAGAGACTCGGATTTGAAATAAACTTAAGAAAGGTCGCAAGCCGTGATATCCATCGGGAGAGGGAGGTAATGATTCCTGAAGGATTACTTACATCAGATGTTGATAGTATTCTAAATGACCCTGAAATTCAAATAATTGTAGAACTCATAGGGGGAATCAACCCTGCAAAAGACTTTATACTAAAGGCAATAAAAAACGGAAAACATGTTGTTACTGCCAATAAGGCTCTTCTCGCTACCGAAGGGATCGAAATATTTACGGCTGCTCAAAAGGCTGGAACTGCGATAGGGTTCGAGGCATCTGTAGCAGGTGGCATCCCTATTATAAAAGTAATAAGAGAAGGGCTTGTTGCTAATAGAATAAAGGCAGTTTATGGGATAATAAACGGCACATCAAATTATATACTTACAAAGATGACAGAAGAAAATGTGGAGTTTTCGGTTGCCTTAAAAGAGGCGCAAAAGCTCGGCTATGCTGAAGCTGACCCAACTTTAGATATAGATGGCATAGACTCTGCACATAAACTCGCAATACTTGCATATCTTTCATATGGTATATCGTTTCCCTTCAGCGATATTTATACAGAAGGGATCGCTGGCATTTCTCCTCAGGATATATCTTTTGCATCTGAGCTGGGATATAAGGTAAAGCTCCTTGCTATAGCAAAAGAAACAGACAGAGAAATAGAGCTGAGGGTTCATCCAACAATGGTTCCAAAAGATTATCTCATATCAAAAGTAGATGGGCCTTTCAATGCAGTTTATATTAAAGGAGATGCCTCTGGTTCTACTTTATATTATGGGAGGGGCGCAGGATCATTGCCCACAGGGAGCGCTGTTGTAAGCGATATCGTGGATATAGCAAGAGATATTAAAAAAAATGCAATAGGAAGAATACCTGTGCTACCGGAGATTTCCAGAGACCTCAGGATTAAAAAAATAGATGACATACTCTCTATGTACTATTTCAGATTTTCTGCGCTGGATAAGCCCATGGTGCTTTCAAAGATTTCAGGGATACTCGGCAATTATAACATCAGTATTGCTTCTGTGATACAAAAAGGCAGAAGAATTGGCGAAGCTGTTCCACTCGTCGTTCTTACACACCAGGCAAAAGAGAAGGATGTGAGGCAGGCTATTAAAGAAATAGACACTTTGCCTGTTGTGATGGACAAAACTGTGTTCATCAGGGTTGAAGGAAATAAAGATGGTTAAGGCAGATGAAATTAAAATATCATACTTGTCTCTCATGTATGTTATAATCACCTATGCAAAATTTTCTATTTATAACAGGATTTTTTATTGCAATTCTATTAACCAATTGCAATGCATCCAATACCACCGTATGCAAACAGGACTGCACAAAGTGCCACCAGATAACAGATACTGAGATTCTGAATCTGCTCAAAGAAGAGATCCCTAACGCGAGGATTCTTGAAGTACGTCCTGCTCCTGTCAAAGGCATGTGGGAGAGTGCGATTGAGACAAATGGCCGCAAAGGGATAGTTTATGTTGATTTTTCAAAAAAATATGTCATAACAGGCAATATATTTGATATAAAAACAAAGACTAATTTAACAGGAGAAAGGCTTTACGCCCTTAATAAGATTGACCTTTCTCAGATACCTCTTAATAATGCATTGGTAATGGGCGAAAAAAATGCTACAAAAAAAGTCATCATCTTCACTGACCCCGAATGTCCGTTTTGCGGTAAACTCCATCAGGAATTAAGGAAAGTTCTGGATAAAAGAAAAGATATAACCTTTTATATAAAATTGTATCCTTTAAAAATGCATCCAAATGCATACGATAAATCAATAACAATAGTCTGTGAGAAATCATTAAAATTGCTTGAAGACAGCTTTGAGAGGAAAAACCTGCCAGCATTAAAATGTAGCACCTCAGAAGTTGACAAAAATATAGAGATCGCTGAAAAGCTCGGCATAATGGGAACCCCTGCGATTATCCTTCCTGACGGGGGTATTATTCGAGGCGCTATAGACGCTGATTCACTGATCGCTCTGATTGATAAGGCATCTTAACCCATCTGCATTTTTAAACAAACGAGAGGGGTGTTTGACAAAAAAACATTAATAAGTTATTTTTAAAGATACATCTATCGCGGGGTGGAGCAGCCTGGTAGCTCGTCGGGCTCATAACCCGAAGGTCAGAGGTTCAAATCCTCTCCCCGCTACCAATAAAATCAAGGGTTACGCTGAGTGTGAGAACGGTTAGTACTGTCCTACTTAATCTTCTTCTTATAAATCTAATGAATTATTGAAGATTCCCTGCAGCAAGTCCACAGAAAATACGCTCGCTATTCATTTGAAACTGTGTTCCTCTGAAGGAAAGACACCTTTTTCTACTTCCTCTTTGAAAAGCCTGATTGCATTTAGTGCATCACCCTTCAAGTTTGCATATCTTTTAGCAAACTTCGGCAAAAACCTTTCAAAAAGTCCGAGAAGATCGTGCAGGACAAGTACCTGTCCGTCACAATAATGACCTGCTCCAATCCCTATGGTCGGGATCGAAAGTTCTTCTGTGATCTTCTTTGCAAGATTCATTGGAATTGCTTCGAGCACAATAGAAAATGCGCCAGCATCTTCAACAATATGGGCATCTTCTAATAGTCTTTTTGCTGCTTCCCCTGTCCTTCCCTGAATTTTATATCCGCCCATTCTATGGATAGATTGAGGAGTAAGTCCTATATGTGCCATAACAGGTATATCCGCCTTTGTCATTGCCCTGATATGTTCAGCCACCTCTCTACCACCTTCTAATTTTACAGCAGATGCCTCCGCCTCTTTTAAAAACCTGCCTGCATTTCTGATAGCATCTTCGATATTTGGCTGATATGACATAAACGGAAGATCACCTATAACCATTGCATTATTAACCGCCCTCGAAACAAGTTTTGTATGATAAACCATCTCGTCCATCGTGACAGGAAGTGTATTTTTAAGACCCTGTACAACCATGGCTAATGAATCACCAACGAGAATCGCATCAATTCCTGCCTCATCTACTATCTTTGCAAATGGAAAATCATAAGCAGTAAGCATAGTGATCTTCTTGTTCTCTGACTTTTTCTTGAGGAAGTCCTGAATAGTGACCTTTGCCATGGTTTAAGACTCTTAAACAAATTTTAACACAAAATCTTAATTTATATATAAGAAATTTTTTCCCTTATAAATATTTTTTGTTCTGGCAAAGTGGAAGAAATTGTTTGCCTACTCCAGCGGCAATTTTATCTTAAATGTTGTGCCTTTATCACTGCTTTCGACCGAAATATTTCCTCCGTGAGAAACGACAATCTTGTGAACTATTGAAAGGCCAAGACCTGTGCCCTTTTCTTTAGTTGTAAAGAACGGCAGATATATCTTATTCATTATATCTTCTGCGATACCATGACCTGTATCGGATACTAAAATATCCAAAAAATCTTCTTCCTTTTTAATAGAGCCACTTATGGAAAGCCTTCCGCCCTGAGGCATAGCTTCAACAGCATTTTGTATAAGATTTGTGAATGCCTGCCTCAAGAGTATTTCATCACCTTTTATAACAGGTAATCTGTTAATATTGAGTTTAAGATCAATATCATTTCTTTCTCCTTTTACTGCTATAACACAATTTTCTATAATAGCTTTTAAATCAATATCAGAAATAGTAAGTTCAGCAGGTTTTGCAAATGAAAGGAAATCAGAGATAATCCTGTCCATAACTGCAATTTCCTTTGATATGGCGTCAACTATTGGTTTTGATGCATTGTCTATCTTTTTCAAAAGGAGTTTTGTATAACCTGCAATTACTCCCATTGGATTCCTTAATTCGTGTGCAATACCTGCTGATATTTCGCCGAGGCTTGAAAGTCTTGCCCTCAATTCCATCTGGGATTCAACTGCCTTAAGATGTGTAAGATCAGTAAAAACGAGTATCTGCCCTATAATCTTGCCTTCTATATCTTTTAAAGGAGAAAGAGTAAGCCCTAACCAAATTTTTTTCCCCGAAGGTGTTATATAACTTATCTCTCCTCTTTCAACAATCTTCCCGGAGTTTAAAATATCTGCTATAGGTTTATTAAAAATCTCGGCATGATATCTGCCGATAACATTATCTCCTTTCACTTCGAGTATCTTCTCGGCAGCTATATTCACCTTTGTAATCCTCATTTCTTTGTCAAAGCTTATTACCCCGCTCGGAACACTCTGAAGGATATTTTCATTATAGCTCTCGATCGCTACTGCTCTATCTTCTGCCCTCTGATGTAGGGTTTCAAGTTCTCTTTCTTTTCCTTTCAGTTCTGCTATAAGTTCCTGAAATGTATCAACTAAAAAATTCACCTGTGATATATCTTTTTGTTCTATTCTCTTTTTCTCTATGTAAGACCTTATAAAGGATCTAACAAGATATATAGAGATTAAGATAGTAACAAGAAGCACAATTATATAGAATAACAACAGTATTGTTTCTATATTCATGCCAGATTACTTTCCTCCCAAATACCAGTAAACCAATTCCTGACCATAAAAAAGTGTTATAAAAGCGCCGAGGGCGAGAAATGGTCCAAAAGGAATCTTTGTTTTTCTACCTTTACCTTTAAAAGCCATTAAAAATATCCCTACGATAGACCCTGCGAGACTGCCGATAAATGTGGTTGAAATGACCGCCTTCCATCCCATCAAGGAACCCACCATCGCCATCATCTTTATATCACCACCTCCCATGCCTCCCCGACTGAGCATGGCTATAGCGAGAAACAGCCCTCCTCCTGTAAGACAGCCTATTATTGATGACTTGTATCCGAGAAGAGAATGTCTGAAAAATGGATCAGGCAACACCAAAGAACCTGCTATAAGTCCTATCAAGATACCTGGTAGTGTAATTCTGTCAGGGATTATCTGGAAATCTAAATCAATAAAGATTATTATAATGAGTGCCGAGCAAAAAATAAAATATACAGGGGTATAACATCCAAAACCAAACCTTAATAAGATTAAAACATATAATAATGCATTTAAAAACTCGACAAAAGGGTATCTTAGAGATATCTTTGAATTACACACCCTGCATTTACCGCGTAAAAACAGATAACTTAATATTGGTATATTGTCCCATGGTTTGATCGGCGTATTGCACGAAGGACACCTTGAAGAGGGAGTGATTATTGATTGTCCTCTCGGCATCCTGTAAATGCAAACATTGAGAAATGAGCCAATAATAGAACCAAATATGAAAGCTACAATGTATACAAACATAGTCTTAATTAAATCAAATTCCAATAATAAAATCCAAAATCCCAAATAATTCCCAATGACCAAACAGTTTGAATTTTGATGTTTGGTTATTGGAATTTATCTGATTATTGGTGCTTGGTTATTTGTTATTTTAAACCGCACTGCTTATCTCCGCTGCCTTCTTTTTTGTCAGGTCAATTTCATTGTTAAGCCTTTCGATCTCGTTTAATGCTTCCATTATAACGTTGTCTTTGAGCGGGAGGCTGTCAGGATGTTCTTTCAATTCATAAAGCCGCTGGCCAATTTTTTTAAACAGTTCATCTCTCTGTCCCTCTAACTGCTTTGAGTGGGAAAATAGTTTAATTATCATATATTCTATCTTTAGCCGCTCTGAAAGCAATGATGCAAACCATTTTATTTTTTCGATTCCATTGTCGAAATTGTCTTTTAATTTTCTCCACATATCACCCTCCTTAACCTGTCTTAAATAATTCGATCTTGCCTCTCCAGAAATCCTCGAGGGATTTTCTTAACATGGGGAATCCCTTCAAATCAGGATCACTGTCAATAAGGTTGAATGCCTCTTTTCTTGCCTCGTTAAGTAAACTTGCATCCCTGACAATATTTGCAATCTTAAGGTCTGGCATGCCTGATTGCCGCGTTCCAAAGAATTCTCCCGGCCCTCTTATATTCAAGTCCTCCTCAGCGACCCTGAAGCCATCATTGCTTTTTACCATTATATCAAGCCTTCTTCTTGCCTCCTCACCATAAGGTTTGTATGCCAACAGTATGCAATATGATTGATGTGATCCCCTCCCTATCCTTCCCCTTAACTGGTGAAGTTGGGCAAGCCCGAACCTTTCAGCATGTATTATAAGCATAAGAGTTGCATTTGGTACATCTACTCCTACTTCTATTACTGTTGTACTTACAAGTATATCAATCTCTCCCTCTTTAAAAAATGCCATTATTTCTTCTCTTTCCTTTGCGTTCATCCTGCCGTGAAGCAATCCTACCTTGAATTCAGGAAAGATTCTTTCAAAGGCATCCTTACCCATTATTGCTGATTTAAGGTCAATTTTTTCAGACTCCTCTATTATTGGATAAACAACATAAACCTGTCTCCCCTTTTTTACCTCTTCCTTAATAAGACTGTATATATAATCTTTCTGCATTGGATTAAATAAAAGGGTTTTTACAGGTCTTCTGTCAGGAGGGAGTTCATCTATAACTGAATAATCCAGATCGCCGTATAAAGTAAGCGAGAGTGTCCTTGGTATCGGCGTTGCTGTCATTACAAGGACATCAGGATTATATGCCTTTTTTCTGAGCATTACCCTCTGCATTACCCCGAATCTATGTTGTTCATCTATTACTATAAGCCCAAGATTTTTGAATATTATTTTCTCTTGTATAAGTGCATGAGTTCCAATAACTATATCAATCTCTCCTGAAGCAATCTGTCTCAATGGTCTATCTTTCTTGCTCCCTGTTAAAAGACATATCTTTAAACCCATGTCTTCTATCAGTCTGTGTATATTGATATAATGTTGTTCTGCGAGTATTTCTGTAGGTGCCATCATTGCTGATTGATATCCACATTCAGATGCAACCATCATAGCCATTAAAGCAACAATAGTCTTACCACACCCAACATCCCCCTGAATAAGCCTGTTCATTGGATGTGGCATCTTCATATCTCCAAATATATCCTCAAATACTCTTTTCTGTGCATTAGTTAGTCGAAACGGGAGTATTTCGGTGAGTTTTTTAAGAAGTGTATCTTTGGGATTAAAGGCAATACCTTTTTCGAGTGTGTTGCCTTTTTTCATCACGGCAAGACCGAGTTCGAGCATAAGGAGTTCATCAAATGAAAGTCTTCTGTGAAAATCGCTCGCCCCCCTGTTTAATAAGTCCATATTCATATCAGCATCAGGAAAGTGAATTTGTGAAAGGCTTTGAGAAAGTCTGGGCAATGCATTTTTTTTCAGAATTTCTGGTGGAACAGGATCACATACATCATTGAGACAAGTGTTTATAACATTGAACATTATTGACCGTATCTGTCTTACACTAAGTCCACCTGTTACTCTATATACAGGCACTATTCTATTCATATGTATTAACACATCATCGTCATTTACGATTTCATATTCGGGATTATCCATTTCAAATCCGATCCCCCAGTAATAATCCCTTCTAACAGTTCCGCAGAGTAATACTTCGTCGCCTATCTTAAAGTTCTTTTTCATGAAGGGCTGGTTAAACCATTTGCCCCTTAAAAGACCACTCCCGTCATTGATGGTGAGTTCGAATATGCTAAAATTTTTTCGAGGAGGTTTTATGATTTCTGCAGAAACAACTTTTCCGTAAATGGTCTCTATATTTTCATATTTCAGATCGCTTATTTTTTTAATGTTGCTTCTGTCTTCATATCTATATGGCAGGTAATATAATGCATCCTTGACTGTCTTGATTCCGAGACGGGCTAAAAGCTTAACCCTTTTAGGGCCTACGCCTCGGATATATTGGATTTGAAAATCTGAGAGATTTTTAACCATCAATAGATGGTATATCTTGTTTATCCGCTTCTTTCTTTATGGAATCTTCAAATGTCTTGTCTGCCTCTTCCATTTTTAGTTTGGAATATTCACTCTCGCTTAATATATCTATTTCCCAACCTGTTAGCTTCATCGCAAGTCTTACGTTCTGCCCTTTTTTGCCTATAGCAATCGAAAGTTGTTGGTCATTTACGATAACCATTGCTGTTTTATCTTCTTCATTTATACCTATCCTGTCTACTGTAGCAGGGCTTAGTGCCCTTGCAATAAGTTCTCTCAGATCATCAGTCCATGGTATTATATCTATTCTTTCTCCCCTAAGTTCGCGTACTATTGATTGTACTCTTGTGCCTTTCATGCCCACACATGCACCCACTGGGTCAACAGAAGAGCTTTGGGAATAAACAGCAAGTTTTGTTCTCTCGCCAGGCTCTCTGACGACATGCTTAATAACAACGAGACCGTCATTGATCTCCGGGACTTCCATCTTGAATAAAGCAGCAATAAAATCTGGAGTGGTCCTTGTAAGAAAAATCGCAGGCCCTCTGGGTGTAATCTTAACATCTTCTATATATGCCCTTACAATGTCTCCTCTTTTAAGGGTTTCATTAGGAAGGGTTTCTTTTATAGGAAGTATTGCTTCTGTTTTTCCAATGTTAAGAAAATATGCCCCCTTCTCTTTCCTCATAACCGTACCACTCATTATTTGCCCTATCTTGTCTTTAAATTCGCTGTATATTACATCTCTTTCAGCCTCTCTTACCTTTTGAAAAACAATCTGTTTTGCTGCCTGGGCAGCGATTCTGCTGAAATCGTGCAAGTCCAAAGGTATTTTTACTATATCTCCTTCAATCTTATCTGAGAAAAACTTCTTTGCATCTTCAACAGAAATTTCTTCATTCTTATTTGAAACCATCGTAACAATCCTTTTAGTTTCAAAGACAGAGACCTCACATGTTTTAGGGTCAATCATAAGGTCTATATTGGATCTTTCCTTAAACTTTTTCTTTGCAGCAGAAAGAAGAGCAGACCTTAAGGCTTCGATTAAGGTCTCTTTCGCTATGCCCTTTTCTCTGCTTATCTGCTCTATTACATAGGAGAGCTCTTTCGACATTTAAGCTCAACCTCCAGTTTTGCCTTTGATATTTTATCAAAGGGTATGATTATTTCGCGATCTTTTACCAGCAGATTTATAGAGTTATTATTAGTTTTTATTATTTTTCCTATAAAGAAATTCTGGCTTTCTATTTTCTCTGATGTAATGATACGGGCAAGTTTACCCGTATTTTCTTCAAAATCTTTTAAGCTTCTTATGGGTCTATCAAGTCCGGGAGACGAAACCTCAAGTGTGTACGGACATGGAACCGGATCTTCAACGTCAAGAAGTGCCCCAAAACTTTTGCTAAACCTCTCGCAATCTTCAAGAGTTACTCCTGTCTCTTTATTAAGAGTAACCTTAAGCAGCACTTTCCCTTTGCCTAATATCTCGATATTGAATATTTCTAAACCCTGATCGCCAGCAACCTGATTTGCTAATTTTAAAATCTTTTGTTTGATGTCATTCATGCCAACCCTACCCTTAAACCCAAATAAAACAAAAGAGTGGGATAACCCACTCTTTTGAAAGATTCAGATTAGTATTATATCTAACTATACCAGTTTTTGGTCTAAAAAGCAAATTTTCGGGGATGGAGATGAAGAATATCTCCACCCCTGAAAATTTGGTACTAGTGTGCCGGCTTTGCTGGCTGCTCCGGTGCTGGTGCTGCTGGCTGTTCCGGTGCCGGTGCTGCTGGCTGCTCCGGTGCTGGAGTTTCAGCCTTTTTACAGCCTAATGTAAATGCCATAAGCAACATTAATGATACAGCTAAAGCTAAAATCTTTTTCATTTATCTTCACCTCCCTTCCCTATCAGTCAAAAATCTTTCAATGCAGAAAAGCTCAACTAATTAATTTAAAACTAAACAAAATAAAAATCAATAGGAGTTGAGGACATATTGCTTTTATAGGCTATTTTGTGTTATAAAAGTTTTATCTTAATCAGGAGGATTTGAATTGCCAGCTAAACCACAAAAGAAAAATCTGTCGGCTATTAAAAAGGCGCGGCAGTCCGTTAAACGGAATCTTCGCAACAGAACAGTAAGCAGTAGGGTCAAAACTATCATAAAGAAAATCGAATCTTTAATAACCTCAGGTAATAAAGAAGAGGTTAGTAAAACACTTATTCAGGCAACAAAGGAAATAACCAAGGCTGCTTCAAAAGGGGTTATTCACAAAAATACTGCTTCAAGAAAGATATCAAGACTTACAAGGAAGGCAAATGCCTTGCTTAAAGCCGGAGCAGCTTAACCAGAAGATATTCCATAGGAAAGGTTCTTCCAGAGCTTTTTATATCTATATCAGCATGGTTAAGAATCTCGAATATCCTGAAGAAATATTCTTTATTGCTTCTGGTACTTGAAACCATATGATGCCCATACTGCCAGTTCAATGCCCCGATCAGGTTGTAATCTTCTGATGTTTCCTTCCATGTTTTATATATCTTGAATATCTTTTCAGCGTCTTTTTCTTTTAGTGCATTTACAAGGTCGAATGTGTTATAAAGCCTTCCCCCTGCAATAATATCAGTAATATCATCCACGTTTAGCCTCTTCTTTCCAAGTAAAGAAATCTTTTCGACCTCTGCTGAAAGTAGCCCCATATCAGTGCCTACAAGACCTATCAGATATTCACATGCCTCAAGAGATATTTCTACGCCCTTCATAGTAGCCCTCTGCCTTATCCAGTAGGGAATCTCTGACTCCCTTATATCAAGGGATATTGGTTTTAATGAACCAAAGTGCTCCTTTACCCCTTTTAACATGCCTTCATGAAGCATAACAAATACTGAATCCGATGCGGGATTAGAGATATAATCATTCAGCTTTTTAACATCCCTTTTGGAAATCTTACCGAGGTCACCTGTGAGTACAGTAAATCTTCTGCTTCTAAAAAAAGAGGCTGTATTTGCCACATCCAATATCTGCTCGAATAAATGGTTTTCTTCCTTTAACGATGATAAATCAAATATATGGAGATTAAAATCCCTCTCCTCAGCAGGTACGAGTCTCTTAATTGCCTCTATAGCCTCTCTGCAAAAAAATTGATCTGATGAATAAAAAAGATACACTGGCAAGGGGAGTCCCTTCTCTATATGATTAAGAAATGTCTGAAAGCCCATCTTCATCTCATTCTTTACCACTATAGATAATTGCTGCCACAATCTCCACTGCCATATTTCTTATAGCCTCTTCTGAAGCGAGTTCTTTAGAAGCAATCACATTTTCTATTGCACCATAACTCGAAAAAGAGACAATGAACGGAGTCCCTATGGCTTTTAGTTCTTTAATATCTCCTGACAGACCAATGAGTTTAAAATCTCCACTGATGATTACCTCATACTCATCTGCGATATCTTCTTTCACAGATAATACCCGCAATTCATACAGATTAATCCTACCGCTGAGTTTATAATCAGAACCAGAAGAAACATTAACCCCCTGTCTTAAAAACTCCTCTGTCAGTGCCCTATACAACATATCTTGGAGTTTTGGTTCTGTAGTCAAATTCTCTATCTTCTCGATCTGTATTGAATCAAAAGGCAATTGTGCCTTCCCTCGGATTGAGTAACCACAGCCAAACAAGGTGGATAGTAAAAAATAAAATGTGAAAAGTGAAAAAATAATAAATCTCATTTTTAATTACCCTGACAATTAAATAACTATATTTACCAATTTACCCTTTACCACAATAACCTTTTTTATAGCCTTTGCTCCAATAATCTCTTTTGTCTTCTGGTCTTCAATCGCCATTTTTTTTATTTCCTCTTCCGATATCCCTGGTGTTATCATTAACTTTGATCTAAGTTTACCATTAACCTGTATAACAAGTTCTATCTTTTCTTCTTTTGCGATTTCCTCATCCCATTCAGGCCATTTCTGTTCAAATATACTCGGCTTGTTGCCCATGGCTACCCAAATCTCCTCTGTAATATGAGGACAGAAGGGAGAGAGAAGTAAAAGCAAATTCTCTATAGTAAACCTGAACACTGCCCAATCGCTGTCAGATTCAGGTTCAAACGAAGTTATCTCATTCAGAAGCTCCATCATCGCAGCGATTGCAGTATTGAAATGATATTCACGTTCAATGTCTGTTGTCACCTTTTTAATCGTCTGATGTGTCTTTCTGCACAGACCCGCAGCCGAAGGCTGAAGATTTAATATATTGTTAGTCCTATCTCTTGTATTCTCTATCTTGTCTCTATATCTATATACGATTCCCCACAGCCTGTGTAAAAACCTGTATGCGCCCTCCACGCCTTTGTCTGACCAATCAAGATCCTTCTCAGGAGGTGCAGCAAAGAGTGAAAACAATCTTGACGTATCAGCACCATATTCTTCTATAAGATAGTTAGGGTCAATAACATTACCTTTTGATTTTGACATCTTTGCACCATCTTTAACAACCATACCTTGCGTAAGAAGATTCTGGAATGGCTCACTTATATTTAAGAGTCCAATATCCCGCAAGACCCTTGTAAAGAACCTTGAATAAAGAAGATGAAGTACAGCATGTTCAACACCGCCTATGTACTGGTCAACAGGCATCCAGTATTTAATTTCGGATTCCGGATTTTGGATTTCGGATTTCAAATAAATATCTCCTTTTTTAAAACAGTAACGGATGAAATACCATGATGAGTCAACAAATGTGTCCATCGTGTCAGTCTCGCGATGTGCCTTACCGCCACATTTAGGACAATCGGTGTTCAAAAATGCCTCAGACTCAAGAAGTGGCGAACCACCCTTACCCGTGAGTTTCACATCTTCAGGAAGTATTACAGGAAGATCCTTTTCATGCACAGGAACAATACCGCATTTATTACAATAAATAATGGGTATAGGCGTTCCCCAATACCTCTGCCGGGAAATACCCCAATCCCTTAATTTATAATTAACTACAGATTTTCCATATCCTTTGTTTTCTATAAATTTTATTATTTCTTTCCTCGCAATATCGCTTCTTAGCCCGCTAAATTGCCCTGAATTTATAAGAATACCTTCATCTTCATATGCCTCCTTCATTATTTCGGATTTGTTTTCAGGCACTATAACAACTTTTATTGGCAAATCGTATTTTTTTGCAAATTCATAGTCTCTCTGGTCATGTGCTGGAACAGACATAATCGCACCTGTTCCATATTCCATAAGCACAAAGTTAGCAACATATATAGGAATCTTATCTTCGTTCAATGGATTAATAGCATAATATCCTGTGAAAAGCCCGACCTTTTCATCCTCCTTGCCATACTTTGCCTTCACACTGTCAAGTTGATCTTTGTCTTTAATAAGCTTTTCAGATAATGGGTGTTCAGGCGCCAAACACATAAATGTAACACCAAATAGGGTGTCAGGTCTCGTGGTAAATATCCTTAATTTCTCTTCTATCCCCTCAACCGCAAAATCCACCTCTACTCCTTCACCTTTGCCAATCCAGTTTTTCTGCATCAACACTACACGTTCAGGCCATCCCTTTAATTCATCGCAGCCCTGAAGCAATTCTTCTGCATAATGGGTGATCCTGAAAAACCACTGTTCAAGCCTCTTTTGTATAACCACGCTTTCACATCTCCAGCATTTTTCATCAATCACCTGTTCATTCGCCAGAACAGTAGCACATGACGGGCACCAGTTGACATATGAATATTTCTTATATGCAAGACCTTTCTCGAACATCTTAAGGAAGAACCATTGATTCCATTTATAATATTCTGGATTGCATGTAGTTACCTCTCTTTTCCAGTCATAGCTAAATCCCATGCGGTTAAGTTGCTTCTTCATATTGTCAATATTCATATATGTCCATTTTGAAGGATGCACGCCATGTTTTATCGCAGCATTCTCAGCAGGCATGCCAAAGGCATCCCATCCCATAGGATGGAGAACATTATAACCTCGCATCCTTTTATATCTTGCTATCACATCACCGATTGCATAGTTCCTAACATGACCCATATGTATTTCGCCTGAAGGATAAGGAAACATCTCCAGACAGTAAAATTTTTTGCGTAGAGAGTCTCTCTCTGTCTTATAAATATTATCTTCTGCCCAGTAATTCTGCCACTTTAATTCAATTTTTTTAGGGTCATATCTTTCTTCCAAATCCTGTAACCTCCTGATTAAAAACCTAATATTGATAC
Organism: Nitrospirota bacterium; assembly: GCA_040753615.1. Lineage (GTDB taxonomy): Bacteria > Nitrospirota > Thermodesulfovibrionia > Thermodesulfovibrionales > SM23-35 > JBFMDO01. The sequence continues at coordinate 20,809 of JBFMDO010000026.1, forward strand.
TTAAAGTGCTCTTAAGAATATATGAACGTTATTATAACAGAAACAGAAAAGAGGCTGGGTGCTGAAGAAACACAATGACGACACCTTAGAAAAAAACATAGTGCTTCCTGAATAACGTCATATGAGAGTTATCCATATAAGAATTATATACAAAAAAGAGGTTTGATAAATAAATTATCATGTCGATTCAGTGTGTTTATGAGGCATTTAGCCTCTTATATAAAATTATCTTGGACACGTTTGATTGCAGGCAATCTTCGAGATTGCATTATGCCTTCTTTCAAGATATAATCAAATTGAATTATGGGGAAGACAGCAGGGATAATCATAATAGGTGACGAACTACTTACAGGGAAGGTTCAAGATTGCAATGCTTTTTTTATGGCTAACGAGCTCTGGTCTCATGGCATAACTCTGCGGCGTATTTCCATAATACCTGACTCTGCAGATGAAATAGCCAGAGAAGTTAAAAAGTTTTCTAAAGAATTCGATTTCGTTTTTACCTCTGGAGGGATTGGCCCGACACATGATGACGTTACAATAGAAGGTATATCAGCAGCATTTAATGTCAAGTCTGTTATTAATAGCACATTGAGGGAAATACTCAGAGAAAGATATGAAAATCCAACACCTGAACAACTTAAAATGGCAGAAGTGCCTGAAGGTGCCGAGCTTATTAATGACGGGACACTCACATTTCCTTTAATAAGCTTTAAAAATATCTTTATCTTTCCCGGTATACCGGAATTCCTGAAAAAAAAATTTGCAACCATCCTAAAATTATTTAATGAACCGCGGATACTCATAAAAAAAGTTTATTTAAATGAACATGAATCCAAGATTGCAACCATTTTGAATGAAGTAGTCGGTCGCTATAAAAATGTGAAAATAGGTTCATATCCTGTAATTGACAATACGGAATATGCAGTTAAAATAACTCTGGAATCATTAGATAAGATAAGCCTCGATTCAGCCTTAAGAGATCTTTTGGACAGATTGTCCGAAGAAAATCTTGTCAGAATAGAAGACTGAGAGATTGCAATCCTCAGGACTATGATCTATCTTTAAGGGTTAACTGGTAGGTATTCCACTGTTTACAACCGGAGCATCTTCCTGCCCATTCAGAAGATCTATAACCGCAATTTTTGCACATATAGGGCATATCAAAAGAAGGTTTGTCAGATAATGCCTTTTTAAATTCATGCACAGCTCTGCTTATCTGGTTCCTTTTCATATAAAGATCTCCCAGTAAATAGTGCACTTCAGGATATATAACACTACCTGTATCAATAGACGTAAGTATTTCGAATGCATCATCTATCATTTCAAGCCTGTAATAAAGCTTGCCTAATAAAAATTTTGTTAAAGAATCTTGTGGCTTCTTTGAAAGACTATGCTTGTAAATTCCTATAAGTCTAGCAGGTTCGCCAACATTTATCAGGAGGTCCTCAAGCCTTGTAAGAATTACAGCAGAGGATGTTTGCTCATAACTCTTTTCAAGGTGTTCTATTGCCTCTTCTGTTTCGCCTTCTCTCAAAAGTACCTCAACGAGTCCTAATATCGCAGGTTCAAAATTATTATCCAATCTTAGTACTGTCCTGAATGCCTTTTGAGCCTTTTCGAGTTCCCCGTTTTCGAGACCATGCCTTCCGTATTCGTATTTATATCCGATGAGATTCTGTCTTTCACGGGTTTTATCCTTTTCTGCAGGTTCGTTTTTGAGTATTATTCTCTGAACCTGGATAAGGTCATCCCACCTGTCAAGTCTCTCGAGTATATCTCTCTTCTTATACAGGGCTGAAAGATTTTTGCTGTCTATATCAAGCACCTCCTCGATAAACCTCAGGGCATCCGACCATCTTCCTGTCTTCTCCATAATACTTTCAAGGGCAAATAGTCCTTCAATATTCTGAGGACTAAGGTTGCGTGCCTTTTGATAATATTCACGCGCCTTCTGATAATCTCCCTCAGAAACAGAAATGTTTCCGAGTTGAAGAAGGGAATTAATATGTTCAGGTTCTTCTGAAAGAACATCCTCTAATAACTTCTTCGCCTCACCCGGATTATGATAGGCATATAGATAGTTCACAGCCTTTGAGTATAATTCCTGAATCCTTGCTTCTTTTTTCTGTTTTTTCTGATACTGCCAGTTATTGAGTAATCTTCTCGTATCTCTTATTACAAAAATTAGAGAGCTTATAAAGACACCTATTACACCCGACATTAATAAAAGGGCAATAGTAGAAAGTTCATAGGCTTTTCCAAAAGGTATTGTGATAGTAGTAACTCCCTGATTGAAGACTGCAAATAGAGCAAGTGCTGTAAGAAACAGGATAATTATAAATATGATCAACTTTTCCATGAGTAATCCTCTTCTAATTGAATCCTCTCGGCATCAAGCCAGAGTTTCTCAAGCTCATAATATAATCTGGTTTCCTCTTCGAAAATATGGACAATAACATCGCCGTAGTCCATTAGAACCCAATGACTATAACTTACTCCCTCGATACCAAGAGGCTTTACGCCTCTTTTAGCAAATTGTTCCTCAATCTCTTCTGCAATTGCCTTTACCTGTGTAGTGCTTTCTCCTGAACAGATTACAAAATAATCTGTTATGGTGGTCAGGCCTTTTAAACTGAGGATAAGGATATCTTTTGCTTTCTTATTCTGAGCTGCTCTCGCTGCCCCAAGAGCTTTATCTTTACTTTTTAAAGGTATCCCCTCCCTTCATATATATAACTTATTAGCAATTATATAAGATTCAACTTCTGCTGGCAACAGATATTTTATACTTTTACCCTGGTTTATAAGTATCCTTATCTCTGTTGATGATATGCCTATTGGAGTAAGCCTGAGAAGGGTAACATTTCTATTATTTTTTAATTTTAGCATATATTTCTCAAATACTGTATTATCGAGATCCTTCAAGGTTTTTCTATTAATCTTAATATAAGGTGATGCCTGCAAATCAGTAAACCTCAAACCAGGTCTTGAGATAATTACAAAATCAGTAAGTCCACTAAGCCTTTCAGGATGCCACCAATTCGGGATGTCGAGAAAGGCATCTATCCCGAGCATGAAAGAAATTTCAGCTTCCGGATTAATTCTTCTTAATTCTTCAAGTGTTTTAACAGTATATGATCTTCCCGTCAGTCTGCATTCAATGTCTGAAATCTCAAAAAATTGATTAGCAGCTATAGAAAGCTCTACCATTTTATATCTGTGTGTTTTATCCACAAGTTCTTTTGTCTTGAAAGGAGGATTTCCAGATGGAATAAATAAAATCTTATCAAAATTAAGTCTTTCCCTTACTTCCTCAGCAGCCCTGAGGTGCCCGTAATGTATGGGATTAAATGTACCACCAAATATTCCTATTCTTATTGCCATAATTCTCTAATCCAAATCATTCCTAAATTTTTATGCTCAAACGATGAGTGGACGGTAGGGGATTCGAACCCCCGACTTCCACGTTGCGAACGTGGCGCTCTCCCAACTGAGCTAACCGCCCATATTAACCCTTAAATTTTAAACCATTTAATGCAAACTTTTCTAATCTATGATGACAGGATATAGTACTTTAATGTTATAATGTAAAACTTACAAGATTTAAAACCCTTACCTTTTAAAAGATATTCGGGGCGTAGCGCAGCCTGGTTTAGCGCACCTGCCTTGGGAGCAGGGGGTCGGAGGTTCAAATCCTCTCGCCCCGACCAGATAATACGTTGGGTTTCTTTTTTATATTTATATTCCCCCTGTAGCTATCATAACCGCCTTTTCTATTTCCTTCAATTTTTCGTCACTTATCCTGCCTGCAAAAGGGCCCCTTATAAGTAAAGTTTTGTCTATTGTTGTTACCTGTTCACATTTAGCCGTAGATGCCTTTGATAAACCGCCTTCGCCTTCTTGAAGTAAAACATGTGTAGGGACGGGTCTTAGGGTTGTAGACAAAGGAACGACAATTATGTCATTGGCTAACTTATTTCGGATGTCTAAAGATACTACCAATGCAGGGCGATTCTTAATATCCTTTGGTTTTGAAGGCAAATTAACTAAATATATCTCTCCTCTTTTTGGATACTCAATCATTCCATGTCCTTTTTGCACTCTCTGATGCTATCTTTGTCCACTCCCTGTCTTCCTTCTTTTCTTTTTCTGTAAGAGATAGATAATAAGACTCTATGTCCTTTTCAATTGCTCTTTTTTTAGCCCTTAGCAACGAATCACGCAGCAAATCTTCCATTACCTGACTTCTTGGGGTTCTTTTTTCTTTTGCAATTTCATCTATTTTATTAACCACATCACCGCTGATTGTTACTGTAAGTTTTGCTTTACGTAGAATATTTATAGATGGCATAATTAACATCCTTTTCATCTTGCTTTTCATCTTGCTTATTATAAGATAATCAAGGGTTTGTTTGCAACAAAATTGTCAATTGACATATATTTTACATCAGACGGTGAAGAACAAAAAGGGTTGCATCCGCAACCCTTTGATTTTTCCGGCGTCCCCAACGGGATTTGAACCCGTGTTACCGCCTTGAAAGTTGATTTGAGGCGAATTTTAAAAAAGGGCTTCTGGTTTGGGTTTAGACTTAACTTGCTGATTTTAAACGCTAATCTCTTGTTTTATCCTTTCCTCTATTTTCGGTATATTGTGTAAAATTAGGATGCCTTCTGCTACAATTCTGCTACATTTTTGCTAAAGCAAGAAACAATTGTTCCTCCCTGAAATTCGCACTTTTCAAAAACTTAAAAATAGTGTAAGTTATTATTGGAATTTAATTTCAGAGAAAGTCGAAGTATATCTGACTAATATTACAAATCCGATATTATTTGGTTGACTAACATGAGATTTCGGATATTAGTCGTATTAACTGGATAACATTACAAAAAGAGTATTAGCAAGAAACTATCTAATAACTGGTTCGGCGTAATCGAGGGGCGATCGTAAGGAACACAGGGAGAAAACATGAACGAAGAGCAAGAGCATTCAGCCAAGCGTGTAACACCTCGCTTGCTCCGCGTGACCCAAGTTTTGGTGATGCTGGTCACCGCTTTTCTGTTTGGTGCCCATGTATTGAAGTGGGACGCATTGCAGGTAGACACAGTGACTCTGGCTCTTCTAAGTTTTCTCGTGGTAATACCGCTGGCGGAGCTAGTTCGAAAGATCAAACTCGGTGAATTCGAAGCTGAAATCGGAAGAGAGGAAATAGCAAAGGTTCAAGCAAAGGCGGCGACAGAACTGCCGCCTTCATCGGCAGATGCAATTTCGGTGTCTGAGGAACGCATCCGTTCGTTGCTCGCTGAAGATCCACGCTTGGCATTGGCGAAGGTCCGAATTGAACTTGAGGAGTCTCTGAAGCGATTGTATGCAGCAAATGCGCAATCTGAACCTGAATGGAGGCGACTGAGCTTGGGGCGCTTAGTCGACAACCTTATCCGAAGAGAGGTGCTTAGTTCGTCTTTAGCAAGTGCACTCCGGGAAGTAATTACACTGGCTAACCGAGCGGTTCATGGAGAACATGTAGAATCTCATAATGCTGAGCAACTTGCCGTTTTGGGTATCCGTCTCGTTCATGAAGTGCAACAACTGTATGTGGATCGCGTCCTGCGACCAGTTGAATCGGTTGTTATCTCTGGGGACGAGATGAATGAGTACGGTAAGTCGAGATATAGAGTAACAACTATTATACCGCTTGTTAAAAATCCGACTCGAAATACCTACATCTTCGATCAAAATGCTTTGGACTCGTTCCTGGAAGGATATGAAGAATATGCAGAATTCATTGTCAGTATTGAAAAGCTATCGCCTTAAGAAGACGCCGAACAAGCGGAAGAGAACAGCAAGAGGGTCAGGTCTTGTTTCTTGCATTTTGGGCTTTTGTCATATTATAAAACAATATGGTACGAGCAAGAGTATTAAGAATAGAATATGACGAAGCAGTCTATCATATAACCTCACGAGGAAACGCAAGGAAACCCATCTACAAAGAAGACCCATCCTCGTTCGACTAAGAGCATCTAACGAGTCGTTCATGCCGGCAGGGTAGGATATTTCGACAACATTGTATATAAAAATTATGAAAGACTTGTGAATTTTAGCTAAAACATATAGCAGATGCAAAACAAATAAAGGAAGGGGGCTATAACCATGAAGAAAATAACAGCAACAGACACTCTTGCTTTGTCAATACCTGAAAGAATTCAACTTGTAGAGGACATCTGGGATACTATAGCCACTGAACCAGAGGCGATAGAATTAACAGAAGATGAAAAAAAGATAATCAATGAAAGATTGGAGGCTTATCATAGAAACCCTGATTTAGGGTCTCCATGGGATGATGTTTATAAAAGGATATTGAGCAGATAATGAAATATAAGGTCATTGTTAGGCCAGAAGCCGAAGATGACTTAAAGGAAGCCTTTTCCTGGTATGAAGATAAACGGACAGGGTTGGGTTATAACTTTCTTTTACAGGTTGACGCCGGAATCAATTTCATCAATAGAAATCCTGAAATTCATCCAATAGAATACAAAGGAACACAGTTATCTGTTTTCCTTATCAAATTCTTTCATCTTGTCAGCTAATGTTTTCCAGTTGCAGGTCTGTACAAGTTTGACTATTGTGTGTATACTCCCACTCTCAATAATCCTCAGCCTTTCTGATTTTGAATTTATACCATAAAAGGGGAGCATTATATAAAAAGCTTTATCTATATATTTCTTTATTGGTGTAAGCACATCTTCCCGCCTTGTATAATATGGGTCTTCGCCATCTTTACATACATTGTCAAACACAATAAACTGCCTGCACGAAATAGGACGCACAGGATGTATTGAGCATGCATTATCTATAATAAAAGGACATATGCCGTTTTCCTTGTGATTCCCAAGCTGATTTTTAAGTAGTTCCCTCAAAGGGCTGGATATCTTTTCTGTGACATACCATGAGATTCCAACAAGCTCCAGTGGATAGACAGGTATGGTCGTATGTATCCTGCAGCAACTTGAACATCCCTTGAAACATACAATTTTTCTCCCTTTTTTCCTTTCAATCTCGATAGCCCTTGCTATACCTTCGTCCACTATATAATAAGCTTCGATGAGAATAGGGAGCCATGAGTGTATCTTTTCATCAGATGGAAATGAAAGTTTCCTCGGCTTGAGATAAGTCTTATTAGTTTCTTTTTGCCCTGTCATTTGCTTTTCCTCGTATCATCCACCATTCATAATACCATTCTCCAAATAATATGGTTATGACTGTAAGTCCTATACCTGCTATTACATCCACAACATAGTGATATCTGCAATATACAGTAGAAAATACAAGTGCTAAAACAAACGGGAGAAATATCCAGAACAATTTTTTTTCAAACTTGTAGGCAAGATAAAGAACAAGCAGGGTTATAGCGGTATGCCCACTCGGAAATGCGTCCCTTTTTATGCCTTCAATCTGATTTAAAAGATTCTGTATCGGTTCTGCTATAAACAGCCCCTGAAGTTCGACAGTCTGAAGATGGTTTATTGCAAATCTTGGTCCGAGCGCGGGAAAAAGTATATAGCCGAGATAGGAAAGATAAAAACAAAGTAAGATCAAAAATAATGACCTCTCAAATTTCTCTCTTTTGCCATTCCTTAAAAGGACAATACCAAATATTACCGGAATAAAATAGTATGTGGAATAGGCTATCTGCAGTATGTCAGTAAGAAATGGATTCATAATTCTCTCGAGTATGACTGTGGGATGGTTACCAAAGATCAAATAATCCAATCTGACGAGTAGCGGATCTATATCTTCAGGATTAACATAATGCACAACCCTCTCGAGACTGTCAAAGATCAATAAAACACATATAACAGGGAACCCCAGGTCATAAAAAATGCGAATTAATCTTCTGTTGTCTTTAAAGTTTATGAGGATAACCTGAAATATAAAAAGAATTGAATATAGGGTTATTAAAAAACCCGCCTTTGGTAAATTTTCATAAAATATAAGGGTCAATAGAACAAGAAATAATACAAATATAATCGTTACTATATCCGCAGGTCTCTGCTTAATAACCATCTTGATTATCTCTCTCATCAGAGTTTGCTCAATGCCCTCCTCATAGCCTTCTCCTTTTTAGACAGCTTTCTCGGACTACCTTTCCTGACAGGTCTGATATATTCGTCCTCATCATCGTATTTTTCCATATCATTGAACTGATACCCCCTGTTAAATACCTTGAGGAAATCCTCTGCTGACACAGGTATAGAGCCTGATGCCCATGCGTAATCTCTGATATCCCTGTCAGATGTCACAACAATCCATTCACGCCTGTTAGATAAAATTATCCGCTTAATAACAGAATCAGCCTTTTCGCCAATTTTTGAATAGACAACTTTTATTCCACCGGTTGCAATCTGAGTCTCCTTTGCTTCCCCTGTCTTCCATCCATCAAATACAACAGTTATATCATGATCCTTCATCTTATGATATTCAATCAAAGAATCAATAAGCATTTCCCTCTGCTTTTTGAGATCCTTATGATAAATTCCGATTAAATTGTATCCGTCAATAATTATTAAAGAAATAACCGCCCCTCTTAAAATATCTTATATTATAATCTTTTCAAATCTAACGACCTTGTTTATTACAATCACATTTAATATCCCTTATACGTTCTACAACAGGAGGATGTGAATAATAAAACGCAGCATATAACGGATGAGGATACAAGTTCGAAAGATTATCTTTTGAAAGGTTTATCAGGGCATTTGCCATGCCTTCTGAATTTTCTGTAAGTTTACACGCAAACTTATCAGCCTCTCTTTCGAACCTCCTCGAAATAAAATTGCTCATAGGAATAAGAGGAAAAGATACAATGCTCCCTATAAAACCTAACAAGACAATCTTAGCAAAAAATGTCTTATGTTCAATGTAAAACAATTCTAATAGAGCATCTGACTGAAGAATCTTGAAGGAAATATAAATCCCGATAAGAGAAACAATCTCCGTGGCAATAATCGTTTTCAGCACGTGTTTTTTCTTCCAGTGGCCTGCTTCATGGGCAAGAACAGCAAGTATTTCGTCATGATTCATTTTTTGAATAAGGGTATCATACAGTACTATCCTTTTAACCCTGCCAATACCTGTAAAATATGCATTTGTGTGACGGCTCCTTTTTGAAGCATCTATTTTAAAAACCCTGCTGACCTTAATATTTACCTTCTGCATCAGGTGCTTGATCTTTTCTTCAAGTCCATCTTCCTCAACTGGTGTAAATTTATTGAAGAGTGGCTCAATCACATACGGCGAAATATACATAATGAATAGACTAAAAATGAGGAAAAATACCCAAACCCATATCCACCAATAATCAGGGCTTGTTTGGATTAACCATAACCCTGCTAAAATCACAATACCTATAATAATCGTGGATAACAGTATTGATTTTAAAAAGTCGGTTAACCATAATCTCAGCGTCATGGTATTAAATCCGTATTTATTTTCGATCCTGAATGTGCTGTAAAGACTAAATGGTATGGATAAAAAATTACTCGCATAACTTAAAACCATGAAAAATAATATGCCTGTGATGATAAAACTCCAGCCCATAGACGAAATCCATGAATTATAAATATTCAGCACCCCGCTAAAGATAAAAACAATAGTAACGATATTCCCGAATGTTGATGAAATAAAGCCGAATCGAGTCTTTTCTGCTTCGTATTCCTGTACTTTTCTGAGGTGGTTTTCATCTATCTTGCCCTTGAATTCATCAGGTATAACCGAACCAGATCTCTTCATATATTTTAGGTTCAGATATTGAAGCACGTATTCAAATCCTTCTTTCAAGATATAAATACACAGGAGCAGGATAAAGTATGATTTCAGCTTAAACCTCCTTTCTCTGCATTAAATGAATTCAGGGTAAATTTGTAAAACTATATATATTTATTTTATATTTTTATATTATAAACAGAATTAGAGGTTTTAATAAAAGTTGCCTAAAAGAATCCTTATACATCATGATGGCGGGATGGGAGATATTCTTTTATCCCTCCCACTTATCCTGCTCATAAAAAAAGAAACGCCATTTAACCACGTATCAGGGCGATATGATGTTGTTTGTCTTCTTAGAAATATAGGTTATTTGGATGAGATTTCTTCAAGTAGTGGCATATTATTCTCATCACTTTATACGCCGTTTGTCGAGGATCTCCCAATAAAATTCCTTTCCCAATTTGACAGGACATTTGTCTTTACCTCTAAGAAAGACCCTTTGTTTTTAAAGAACCTTAATAAGATAATTCCCCTTCTGAAGATAATTACAACCATTCCGCCTAAAGGGGTTAGAATGCATATATCTGAATTTCGTTCAATGCAGATCAATCCTGATATCCAACTACCTGAAATCCCTCATGCAATCATCCCGTCACAACGTCTGGAAACAGCAAAGAATTTTCTTTATAGGGCAGGTTTTGATAGTAAAAAACTTGTTATTGCTATTCATCCAGGAAGCGGCAGCAAAAGAAAACGCTGGCAACTTGAAAGATATTTTGAGCTTATTAAGATTCTAAAGAATAAATATGATCCTATATTCATTTTAATTTCGGGGCCGGCAGAAGATGATACTTTTAAGGATACCATATGGGAATTCTTGATGAATAATTCGCCCGGTATGCTCCATGTCTGTAATGATGAATTAACAATGGTTGCAGCGTATTTAAGTCAATCTCATATTTATATTGGTAATGATTCCGGTGTAACCCATCTGGCATCAATATTGCGAAATAATGTCATCGCAATATTCGGGTATACAGATCCTGTCTTATGGAAACCTCTCGGCAGGAATGTGAAAGTTATCCGCCGAGAATATGAGTGTTCGCCTTGCTCAGATGAGAAATCAAAAACATGTAATGAACAAATTTGTTTATCAGATATTAGTGTGGACATGGTCTATAAAGAGGTTGAAAATTTAATAAATGATATCAGGCAAAACAAACCTGAAATCACTTTCTAAAAAGGAAATCTTTCAATTCATAGAAAATATTGGGCTGCCTCCATACAGAGCCAACCAGCTTATATATTGGATTTATAATAAGTATGCTACCGAAATAAATGAGATAACCGAATTTTCAAAAGACCTTCGTAAACTCCTTAATGAAATAGCCTTTATCAGTAATCTTGCACCTCTAAAAAGATTAAAATCATCAGACGGCACAGAAAAGTTTCTTTTTTCATTAGAAGATGGGGATACAATAGAAAGTGTTTTGATACCCAATACAAAACACCTTACTTTATGTATATCTTCGCAGGTAGGATGTAGCATGGGTTGTTGTTTTTGCCTTACTGCAAAATGTGGTTTGGTAAGAAGTCTTAAATCGCATGAGATCGTAGACCAGATAATAGCTGTTAATAGAATGATCAGCCCTAAAAAGATAACAAATGTTGTATTAATGGGCATGGGAGAACCACTTGCAAATTTTTCTGCTGTCATAGATGCCCTCTGGAGAATCACTGAATTTATCGGCATCTCAAAAAGAAAAATAACATTATCAACTGCAGGAATCGTACCTAAAATATTACTTTTACCCCAAAAGGCTCCTGAGATAAACCTTGCCATCTCATTAAATGCAACAACTGATGAAACAAGAAATAAAATAATGCCTATTAACAAGCGGTATCCTATAAAATCCATTATTGACGCATGTAAAGGATATCCGCTCAAAATAGGAAGAAGAATCACTTTCGAATATGTTTTGATCAATGGGATAAATGATTCCAAAGACGATGCTTATAGGCTGATAAACCTTCTGAAAGGATTGCGATGTAAAGTAAATCTTATACCACTGAACCCTCACAGTGGAAGCGAGTTTGAAAGACCGCCGGAGAAGAAAGTCATGGAATTTCAGAAAATACTCAATGATAACAATGTTCGAGCCTTCATAAGGGAAAGTAAAGGGCAGGATATCCTCGGAGCATGCGGACAACTCAGAGCAGGATATAGCCCCGAAAGGGGTGTTCGTTAGTTCCGCCAATCCACTGCTCTTGCTTTTTTCTGTCAAATTCAATTATATTATTAAGTTTTGTATTTGTTTCCTTCATCGTATTTCTTATTTTCTTGGCATTGCCAATCAAAGAAGAAAATAAAAGATGAAGAAACTGTGTGTCTTGTGAAATCAACGGGAGATTTTAGAAATCTCCGAGTAGAACTGAAAATTTAATACATTAGGAAGGAGGCATCAGAATGGCAGAGAAAGGAAAATCAAAGACCGATGTTTCTGCAAGGACGGAAGCAAAGAATAGAATACAGATGTGCCGCTTTTGCGGAAACAAGATTCAAGTTGTCATGGCTGTCAACCCAGCAGGGAAGAAAAAGATGAAGCGTTTATGCTGCGAGGGCTAATCTTCTCTGTTTCCTGCGGCATATATTGCCGCAGGAAACAGACATAAAATTCCCACCTTACACACTATTGTCATATCGCTTCATCTCTTTCCCTGTTCTCACCTTTTTCTGATAAAATCTTAAATAGATATTTACATGGAATACCTATTCATCATTTTTATTATAATTATAATCATTGGATTCCTCGCCAACTGTGAACTTGCGCGTGATAAGAAGAGAACCAAACAAATGTTGAGAGAATACTCCTTCAAGACATATTTTCCTGAAGATGATGAGAAAAATCATACTGAAAAAGAGGAAGGGAACATTGATAAGAAAAAAAAATAATAGATAATATCAGGAGCAAAATGGTGACAGCATCTATTTATTTTTTGAACTCAGGTTTGTGGAATGGATAAACTGACTATCCGTGATATGCGGGAAGATGATATCCCTGCCATATTGGAAATTGAACAAGTTTCATTTTGCACTACATGGTCCAGAGAATCTTTTCTTAACGAACTATATAAGAAATATGCATTACCAAAAGTTGCTATATTTAAGGGAACCGTTATAGGATATCTCTGTGCGGATTTCCAGTTCCATGAAGCTCATATCCTGAATCTTGCTGTGCATCCGGATTTCAGGAGACAGGGTGTTGCAGCACTCCTTTTGCATGAGGCAATGAGAGAATTGAAAAAGAAGGGCTGTGTTTTTCTATATTTGAAAGTGAGGGCTTCAAATACTGGAGCACAAAAATTCTATGAAATCTTCGGTTTTAAGGTTGAATCTGTCAGAAAAAAATATTATGGCAATCCAGATGAGGATGCACTGCAGATGATAGGAAGGCTCTGACATGAGAATCGTTTATAGAGATTATGATGCTTTCTATCCCAGAGTTTTCAGGCTATAAGGCACAGGTCGAATAACAGTCGGCTGAGAAGATGACGTGTCTTACGCGCTTACACAGCATATCAATTTTTAGGTTTACAAAATAAAAAAGGTCTGGTTATTACCAGACCTTATATTTTTAATCCGGCAGCGACCTACTTTCCCATGACCTCACAATCATAGTATCATCGGCCTTGGAGGGCTTAACTTCCGTGTTCGGAATGGGAACGGGTGTTGCCCCTCCGGCATCGCTACCGGAAACTTTTATTCTAAAATACCATATTTATCACTTCTTTGACAACAGGGAGAAAATAAAAAGGGTCAAGTCACACGGTCTATTAGTACTGGTCAGCTCAATGCATTACTGCACTTACACTTCCAGCCTATCAACGTGGTAGTCTACCACAGACCTTTAGTCC
>JBFMDO010000027.1:0-14973 GCA_040753615.1 Nitrospirota bacterium
TGAAAATTGTGTTACTATGACTCATGGCTTGGAACTCCTTTCCTGTAAAGGATTTGTCTCCCTCTATTTTTAAAAATAGAGGTCTGGAGTTTCAAGCCCTTCCTATTTTTTACCGGACATTAGTGGTAAGTCTCTCGAAGAAGCAAACGAAGACATTGTGTCTGTTCAGAGTATGACTCATCGGTTATTGATTATAATAATTGTCTTTTTCTCAGTTGCATGCGGTATTTTTGGCGTATTCATGGCACGTTCTATTATTACCCCAATAAATAAAGTTAACGAAATGCTTAAGACGATTGCAGAGGGTAGAGGTGACCTCACAAAGAGGCTTGCAGTAACAACAAAAGATGAAATAGGGATGCTTGGCCAATGGTTTAATAAGTTTATTGAAGGAATGCAGGACATAGTGAAGAGTATCTTTGCATCATCCAAAAAGGTATCTTCATCATCTCATACTGTTAAAAACTCGGTAACTAATATCCAAAAATCAACAGACATGCAATTTACAGCAGTGGAAGAGGTAGCAGCTTCTGTAGAAGAGGCGGACTACTCTATAAAATCTATAGCAGACAGTACAGAGGAACTTCTTAGATCTACAGAAGATGCATCTGCATCATCACTCGAAATGTCTACTGCTATATCTGAGATTGCTGGGACCATGGAAAAGCTCACATTTTCAGCAGACAGCGTTGCATCATCCATAGACGAGGTAGTAGCGTCTTTAAAGCAGATTGCCTCACATATTGATGTGCTTTCAAAGGAAACAATAGATGTTGTTTCAGCAGCTTCTGAAATAGATTCTACTATCAAGGAGATCAGCATCCATACAAAAGAGCAGGCAAACCAATCTGAAAAGGTCAAAAAAGACGCATCTACACTGGGCTTGGATGCTGTTAATAAGACAAAAGAGGGGATGGAAAAGATAAAGGGTGAAGTTTCTGCTACGGCTGCTATGATCGAGAAGCTGGGAGAGAGGTCACGTGTAATAGGAAAGATAACAGGTGTTATAGATGAGATAGCTGATGCCACCAGCCTTCTTGCGCTTAATGCTGCAATCCTTGCTGCTCAGGCAGGAGAACATGGTAAGGGATTTGCTATTGTTGCTGATGAGATAAAGATGCTTGCCGAGAGAACAACGGCATCAATAAAGGAGATTGTAGATATAATAAACGAAGTTCAGGATGGAGTGAATGATGTTGCACATTCTATAAAGTCCAGTTTAGAGAAGGTTGAAGAAGGGGTTGGTTTATCGAAAAACGCAAGTAATGTCCTTGGCATGGTTATTGACAGTTCTAATGTATCTCTTGAGATGGCTCGCAGGGTAGAGATGGCAGCGGGAGAACAGACCAAAGGCATAAGCCAGGTAGTAGAGGCTGTACATCGGATAAATAGCATGGTTGATGAGGTGAAAAAGGCTATGGAGGAACAAAAAAAGGCATCAGGTGAGATAATGCACTCTGTAGAAGATATGAAGGATTTTGCACGAAAGGTTAAGCAGTCAACAGCAGAGCAGTCAGTAGAAAGCAAAAATTTTTCAAATTTAATAACCACTGTTTCTCAAAATATGAATTCTATAGCAAAGGCTACTGCAGAGCAAAGAAAGGCTTCAACCGGGATGCTGAAAGCTGTTGAGATTATAAAAAAGGCAGCCCTTGAAACTGTCTCGCTCACTGCCGAGCTTAATAATACGGTGATGGATTTAGACAAAGAGGCAGCTTCATTAAATGGGCAGGTTGCTAATTTTAAGGTATAAACATTCCTATATTAGAGAAAAATTTTGAGTTAAATAAGCTAAGGGCTTTTGAGGCTGTTTATAAACTCCCTGTTTTCAAGATACCACTGAACAGTTTTTTTAATGCCTTCTTCTATTGTGGTTTTAGGATACCAATTCAATTTGTCTTTAGATTTTTCGATATGTGCCCATGTTGCAAAGACATCAGCAGGATGCCGCGGCAAAAATTTTATAACAGCCTTTTTTTGGAGGGCATCTTCTATGAGTTTAATCATATACATTAATTCAACAGGATTGTCATTGCCGAGATTGAATATCTCATAGCCAGAAGGCTGAAGGCATTTCAAAGTGCCGTCAGCTATGTCATCAATATAAGAGAAATCCCTTTGCTGTTTTCCATCTCCAAACACAGTTATAGGAATACCATTATCAATATTTTTTATAAATATAAAGATGCTCATATCAGGCCTTCCTGCGGGACCATAAACTGTAAAATATCTCGGTATACTTATATCAAGACCATAGAGATAATGATAACTATAGCAAAGGACTTCAGCTCCTTTTTTTGTTGCTGAATATGGTGCCAGTGGAGAATCGGTTCTGTCTGTTTCTCTGAAAGGCATTTCGTTAAGGCCATAAAGGCTTGAAGTTGACGCAAGAACAAATTTTTTGACGCCAAATTCCTTACAGCACTCAAGAAGATTCAGGGTGCCTTTGACATTTGTATCAAGATAAATCCACGGATCTTCTACAGATGCCCTTACACCTGCCCTTGCAGCAAGATTAATGACAGCATCAAGTTTGTGGGTAGAAAAAACCTTTTTGACCCCATTAAAATCGCCTATATCACACTGATGAAAAATGAATGTTTCGCTATCTTTGACTTTTGACTTTTGACTTTTGACTTTAAGCTGCTTAAGTCTCCATTCTTTTAGAATTGGGTCATAGTAATCATTAATATTATCTATACCAACAACATTTACATTATCTTCAATTAATTTTTCAGAGACCTTCCACCCGATAAATCCAGCACATCCTGTTACCAAGATAGTCTTCACGACTTCCCTCCTTAAACCCGTTTTTTAAGCCATTTTTTGGGGTCAATAATTTTGAATCCATTATTTCCATCTGAATAAACGACCTTAGCTACGCTTGCATTCAGTATCATCCTTTTGCACATCATACAGGGTTCAGAATTGCATTCTCTTCCCTCATCATCTGAACCTGCTATATATATGGTTGCTCCCTTTAACTCATCATCTGATGCTCGGATAATTGCATTTGCCTCTGCGTGGACGCTGTGACATAGTTCATATCTTTCACCATGAGGGATCTGAAGTTCTTTTCTTGTACATTTACCAATTTCAAGGCAGTCCTCCATCCCTCTTGGAGCGCCATTATACCCTGTGCTCACAATAATATTATCCTTTGTAATAACGGCCCCGTATTTTCTTCTCAGGCATGTTGCCCTTGTTGAGACTACCTTCGCAATATTAATAAAATATTCATCCCAGTCAGGTCGGAATTTTTTCCTCTTTTTCATGACAAAATATAATAGCTTATAAGTTTAGAAGCTTACAAGCAAACGTTTGTTTCGAGTTCCCTATATTTGATAGAGAATATTTTAAAAACTTAGGATGCCCCGTATCAGTTTTTATTGTAATAATATTATTATTTTAGTAAAATAGAAAATTTATAATTTCAGTTAATCAAACACTGAATATATTTGTAAAATAAAAATTGCACTTATAAAAGGAGACTTGATCATGGTGTCACGCATATTCCCCTTTTTGACATGGCTGAAAACTTATAATGTTGCTCATTTTAAGGCCGATGCGATTGCAGGGCTTACTGTAGCATTGGTTCTAATTCCCCAGTCAATGGCTTATGCACAGTTAGCAGGCCTTCCTGCATATTACGGATTGTATGCTTCATTCCTACCGCCAATGATCGCTGCACTATTCGGCTCCAGCCGGCAGCTTGCCACAGGGCCTGTAGCTGTCGTCTCACTCATGACCGCGGCGTCTTTAAGTCCGCTCGCGACTGCCGGTAGTGAAAGCTTTATAGTATATGCAATTCTTCTGGCACTCATAGTCGGAGCTTTTCAGTTCCTTTTAGGAGTTTTGAGACTCGGATTAGTCGTTAATTTCCTCTCCCATCCTGTCGTAAATGGCTTCACTAATGGTGCAGCAATTATTATTGCTACATCGCAATTGTCAAAGATGTTCGGAGTTTATGTTGACGAAGCTGAGCACCACTACGAGACAATTATTCGGGTTGTTCAGGCTGCCATACATTACACACACTGGACAACCTTAATAATGGGTATTGGGGCTTTTGCAATAATGTTTGTACTGAAGAAAATTAATCCGAGAATACCTAATGTCCTCGTTGCGGTAACCATTACTACCGTTATTTCATGGGCAATTGGATTCGAAAATAATATTAAGATTGATATAACTAAGATCGAATCTCCAAAAACAACAGAACTCATTGCAAACTTTAACAAGACGCTCGATGAAATTTCAATAGTGGCAAAAGAACGTACAAATAATACCCTCAGGATGGAAGAAGCTAAAAATAACCATAACGAAATTGAACTACTCAACATAAAGAGGGATGAAGAAATCTTAAATGTAAAGATGGAAGAGCTTAAATTAAAAGGAGCCGCTTTAAGAGAGGAGATGCGGAATCTTTTCTTTGCCGGGGTAAAAATGTCCGATGGTTCAATGAAATTTTTTCTAAGAGGCGAAACACCCGAAAATGTAAACTCTGATGGAAATATATGGAGATTGAAAGTTGGAAATAAACCTATTAAGGAAGATTCTATACAAATGACAGGCGGCGGTGCAGTTGTTGGCGTAGTTCCAAAAGGCTTGCCTTCATTTACTGTTCCGCCGATAGACCTTAAGTTAATCCTGCAACTTCTTCCATATGCCATCATTATTTCCCTGCTCGGTTTTATGGAGGCGATTTCCATAGCCAAGGCACTTGCAGGAAAAACAGGACAGAGGCTTGACCCGAATCAGGAATTAATCGGGCAAGGATTGGCAAATATGCTTGGTTCTGTAAGTAAAGGCTATCCTGTCTCAGGTTCATTTTCGCGTTCAGCCGTAAACTTCCAATCGGGGGCTCTTACAGGGTTTTCGAGCGCCTTTACAAGTATCGCGGTATTGATTATGCTGCTTTTTTTAACCCCCCTTCTTTACCATCTGCCGCAGTCTGTGTTGGCAGCCGTAATTATGATGGCAGTTATCGGTCTTATTAACGTCTCTGGGTTTATTCATGCATACAAAGCTCAAAAATATGACGGAATTATTTCCATCATATCTTTTATCGCCACATTGGCATTTGCCCCTCATCTGGATAAAGGCATCATGATCGGTGTTGTGCTTTCGATCTCGATATTCTTATATAAGAGCATGAAACCAAAAATATCACTATTGGCAAGGCATAAAGACGAATCCCTCCGTTGTCTCGAGACACACGGTCTGCAGGAATGCGAACATATTGCTGTGGTACAATTTGAGGGAACGCTGTTTTTTGCTAATTCAAGCTATCTGGAAGACAGCATAAGATCAATAATTGAGAGGAAGAAGAATCTCAAACATATTATTCTTGTTGCAAATGGAATCAATGAAATGGATGCATCAGGTGAGGAAACATTGTCCTTGCTTGTAGATAGAGTGAGAAGCGCTGGAATTGATATATCTTTTAGCGGAGTAAATGAGTCGGTTATGAAAGTTATGAAGCGGACTCATTTGCTGGAAAAAATAGGACAAGATCATATATATCATACGACTGAACAGGCTATAAGCAAAATTTATCATATTACGCATAAAGATATAATCGAGAAGTGTCCGCTTGTGGGTAATTAAAGAATATAGATTCTATTTTTGGAGGTAGCAAGATGTCTATTATTAGTGTATTTACAGGGATATATTGCAATGAAGAATCAGCAATAAAGGAAATTCTTAAGAAGACAGGCTATAAATATCTTACAGACACCGATATCGTATCGCAAGCCAGCAAATTGTCGGGTTTTTCTGAAACCAAAATATTGAAGGCGTTTTCAGCAAAGACATCTGTTTTTAATCAATTTACTCATGAAAAGGAGCGTGCTATTATTTATCTCAAGCTTGCTGTAGCCGAAACGCTTACTGAAGATAATATTCTTATCAACGGGTTTACAAGCCTTCTGATACCCGCGGGAATTGCACATATTCTTAAGGTTTGTCTCATCGCTGATATGAAATATAGGGTTTCAATGGCAACTTCATCAGGCATGTCCGAAAGCGAAGCTATCAAGATAATCCATAAAAGCGATGAGGATAAAATATCATGGGCAAAAAGCATTTTAGAAAAAGATGACCCTTGGGATGTCTCGATTTATGATATGGTATTGCCCACTGATAAAACAACCCCGGCGGGAATAGCAGATTTAGTTCAGAAGACCTTAGAAAAAGATATACTTAAAGCTTCTCCTGACACTGGAAAAGCAGTTCAAGATTTTATCTTGGCGTCCCGTGTTGAGACAGCATTGGCTAAAGAAGGGCATATTATTACTGCTGAGGCTGATGCTGGTGCTGTGACTTTGACAATAAACAAAAAAGTGCTTATGCTGAAACGACTGGAGGAAGAGTTACAGTCTATAGCCAGTAAGGTTATAGGGGTAAAATCTGTTACAACTAAAGTAGGCAAGAAATTCTATCAAGCCGATGTTTATAGAAAGTGCGACCTTGAGATGCCCTCCAAACTACTTCTTGTAGATGATGAACGGCAGTTTGCTCAGACATTGTCCGACAGATTGCGTTTAAGAGAAATAGGTTCTGTAATAGCCTATGATGGCGAAAGCGCCCTTGATATGATAAGAGAAGAAGAACCTGATGTTATGATTTTAGACCTTAAAATGCCAGGGATTGACGGCATCGAGGTCTTAAAACAGGTAAAGCAGACCAATCCTCTTGTCGAAGTTATTATCCTTACAGGACATGGCTCAGAGGCAGACAAAGAATTATGTATGAAGCTGGGGGCGTTTGCATATCTTGAAAAACCTGTAGATGTGAATCTTCTGAGCGAAACCATTAAAAAAGCCAACGAGAAAATAAGGCAAAGCAGGAAAAGCAGCAAATAAAGGATATCCACTACTGCCTAAGGATAGACCACCTGTTTTAAAACAGGTGGTCTATAGAGATTTCATCTGACTACAGGTTTTCAAGACTGGATTGGCAGAACAGTTCTCCTAAGTTACCAGCCTTTTGACTGAAGGATCTTCTTTACATGACCTTCATGCTTTTTCTGGACAAGTACCGCTCTTTTCCGCTTAGCCTCCGCGATTTTTCCCATAATCTTGTTCAGGTCAGCAGGTTTTTCGAGGAAATCCACAGCTCCTTCCTTTATAGCCTCTACGCCTTTCTCAACCGAACCATGCCCTGTCAGCATGATTATCTGCACGTCGGGGTTTTCATCCTTGATGCGTTTAAGAGTTTCAATCCCGTTCATCCCGGGCATGGCAAGGTCAAGGATAATTGCATCGAATTCCTTGCCCTTTACCATCTTAAGAGCATCCTCACCGCTGGTAGAGGTATCAACTTTCATGCCCCTTCCTTCAAGCCTCTGTGAAAGGACTTTCAAAAATTGTTCCTCGTCGTCTACTAAAAGTACATCTGCTTTAATCTCTTCTGACATATTTACCTCCTCTTTGGAATTAAATGCTGCCTTCGTTTTTATGATTTTCCAGTTTATGGATTTCTGGGCTGTATCGAAATTCTTCTCTTCAGTAATAGCCGTCATAACCGACATGGTTCGGTCGCATTTTTCCCGGAATGCCTTTCTGATTTTATGCTCCAGATGGTTAATATCAGCAGGTTTCCTGATGAGATCGAATCCTCCGAGTTGTTTTACTTCTTCTTCATCTCTTTCTGTCCCATGACCTGTAAGAACGATGACCTGAATATCCGGGTACGATTTTCTTATCTCTTGTAATACTTCCAGTCCATGCATGCCGGGCATCCTCAGATCCAAAATGACCACATCAGATTTATCTTCCTTAAGCTTCAACAAAGCATCTTCACCGTTATAAGCTGTCATTACATTGAGATCTCTTATTTTCAACCTCTGGGCAAGGGTATCTGCAAAAGCCACTTCATCATCTACTACCAGCACTTTTATGTCTTTCTGGTTCATTCCAATCCTCCCCCCTGTTAAATTTAAACTGCTCAATAATGCGTTGTCAAGATGTTACTATAGTCTTAGGGGAAGGGTAATCTTGACATCTTCGTTCTCTCCTGAAATGCTTCCGCCTATTTGTTCAAGGATATAAGCTTGGACGTGATGCGGTAGTTCTTCCTCTTCTTTTTCAACATTCACTGGAGTTCCTTTTGTGATGATCCTGATTGTTATTGATTCATTTAAGTATTCTGTTTTTATGGAAATCCTGCTGTTTCTATCAAGCCGTGCCATCTTCTGCATGAAAAGATGAAAAACGAGGAACTGAAGAATAGCCGGGTTATTTTGAATTGAAGGAATATCATCCTGAAAAAATTTTTCGATAACTATCTTCTTCTGATTTGCAAACCTGTTCAGGAGGGCAGAGAGCTCTTCGAGGCTTTCATTGACGTTAAAGCTTGACAGTACAGTATCCATTCTATGCGAAAACCGATTGAGGTACCTGAAGAGATTGTTTGTCTTTTCGACCTGTTCTTCGATTGAATGAATTATCTCAATATATTCATCTTCGTTTTTATTTGAGGATTGCTTCAGTTTTATCATATCTTCCATTAATCCAGCAGATTCCTTAATGATGGCTATATGGTTTTTTATTTCATGGGTAAAGCTGGCTAAAATCTTCCCGATAAAGCGGAGCTGCAAAAGTCTTAAATCATGTTCAGTTTTGTTTTCCATTTTGTTACTCGCTTAAATCTTTCATTTGATTGCGTCTCTTTTTGGCTTTATCAATCTTAGAAGTTAATTCCGCTATATCTATAGGCTTCATAATATATTCAAAAGCCCCACTTTTCATCCCCTCTTCCACGCTTTTTGTGTCTCCATGCCCTGTAAGCATTATTACCTCAATGGTTTGGTGCAATTTTTTGATAGTCTTGAGAATCTCTATCCCATCCATCCCGGGTATCTTAAGGTCAAGAATTATAACATCTGGCCCGTAGGTATTAATAGAAGATATCGCTTCAAGTGCATTAGTTGCGTATCTAACATCGTAATTACGTAACTGCAATCGTTCTGCCAGCGCTGTGACGAATTCTATCTCATCATCTACCAGAAGAACCTTTGTTTGTTGCGGCATAATTTTCCTCCTTACGCTTCCTCAGCCTTTACAGGCACCTCAACTATAAAGGTTGTTCCTTTATTGATTTCGCTGTCAACAAGGATGTTCCCTCCCAGTCGGTGCATGATTCCATATGAAATAGAAAGACCGAGGCCTGTCCCTTTCCCCTTTTCTTTTGTTGTATAAAAGGGTTCAAAAATGTGTTTCAGCTTATCCTTTGGAATTCCACTTCCATTATCTGAGATTATAACTTGTACCGTATTTTCATCTTTCACATTCGTTGATATTTTTATAAGACCTTGTTCTTTAACAGCATCAACAGCATTATTAATAATGTTCAGGAATACCTGCTGAAGTTGCCCTTTAGCAGATGTAACTTTTAGTGGGTTTTTTTGCAAATCGAGTTCTAACCTGATATTTCTGTACATAATCTCTTTATCGAGGAATC
The DNA here is from genome assembly GCA_040753615.1 of Nitrospirota bacterium. Taxonomy (GTDB): domain Bacteria; phylum Nitrospirota; class Thermodesulfovibrionia; order Thermodesulfovibrionales; family SM23-35; genus JBFMDO01. Next base: position 9,466 of record JBFMDO010000027.1, read on the forward strand.
CAATAACCTCTTTAATAGACTCATTCAGGTCAAAAACGTTGTTGACTTCTACACGCCGAGAGAAACCTAAAAGGTTATGTGTCACTGCACGACAACGCTTGACGCTATCAAATATCCCGCTAACTAATACTGAAAATTTTTCTTTATTCTGGTTTAAATCTCCAGACATCTCAAGGATGTCTTTCATTAAGCCTGTTTTTTCATTGATTATCGCAAGGGGATTATTAATTTCATGGGCAACACCTGCGGCAAGTCTTCCAATCGAAGCCATTTTAGTGGCATGCTCAGACTCGCTAATTGCTTTTTCCCTTTCTATGTCAGCCTCTTTCATGCGATTTACTACAGTTTGCGTCATAATAATATTAATTGTAATACCGATGAATATACTGATGATTGAAATTATAAACAATTCCTTTCTGAAGATGCCCGGTATTTTTGCATAGGGGGTAGATTCGACATGTGCAACAAAAATCCATGGAGAGTTCTTAATATAAGCATAACCATACATTCCTCTTCCATGCCCTGAATCTTTTATTTCTTTAACTAAAACTGTCTCCGTGGGTAAATACGAAAATTCATTGTGTTTTTCGAGTACATTCCCATGAAATCGAGAAGGGATCTGTAAAATACCTTCTTGATTAACAATAAATGCATCATCTTTTTCTCGCAAATTAAAGGAAGCAGCATATCTTTTGAGTGTTTGCATGTCAATCGTAACCCTTAAGACCCAGAAAGTTCCTTTCTCAGGGATATCCCTTTTCACAGCTATTGTAAAATGAGGGACTTTCCGATAGCCCATAAACACATCACTAACATAGGAGGAACGAACAACAATCTCATTAAACCAGTCTTGATTCGAATAATCTTTCCCTTCCAGGTGATAAGGTCCTATATAAGATCGCTGAATACCGTTTGAGTCAATTACACCTATATCAACCACTCCAGTAAATTCTCTTTTGAACTTAGAAAAAATAGCAGCGAGTGTTTTTTGGTCTAATAGCTGTTCATAGGTATAAGCAGATGAAAGAAACCTGAGACCAGAAAGTCTGTCCTCTGCAAAGTATTCTATTGATTGTTTCGTATTCCCAATTTCCCACCTAAGTTGATTGCGAAAATCTTCTTTCAGAATTTGCTGGAACCAGAAGTAGCTTATCGTTACAACAATTAACAAAGGAACCAGCGAAAGAACCGCATCAATTAAAATTATTCTTAGTTTCAAACTGGTATAACGGTCTTTACTAAGGATAAAGAAAAAATCGTGCGGATGAAAGAGGTCATGAATGATGGCAATAAGTTTCTTTTTATTTCTGCTTCTGATTCTGATTGTTTCTTTATGGTCTGAATGGTCTGCCATAATAATAGTTGTTTATATTATAACATTCTGAATTATTTAAATTCCTTCGTTCATTGCTGATATCCTATATCTATCTTCTATGAAACTATTATCTTATCAAATCTTACGCTTCTCTATGATCTTCAGCATCTCACCATAAGAAATTATTTTGACCTTAAGGGTCTGAGCCTTCTGAAGTTTCGAGCCAGGATTTTCTCCAACAATAACATAATCTGTACCTTTTGAGACTGAAGAAGATGTATGTCCACCAAGACTTTCAATAAGTTCTTCTACCTCATTCCTTGGTTTAGGTAAAGTTCCTGTTATAACAAATGTGATGCCCTCCAGCGGTTTTTCACCTTTCTCCTTACCCTCAAAATCCGGATTTGTTATCTTAATGCCAAGTGATTTCAATGTTTCAAGGGTTTCTAAATTCTTAGAATCATTAAAAAAGTCTGACAAGGAATGAGCAATCTTTTCACCCATCTGCTTTATCTTCATAATCCTTTCAGATTTCACATTATATAAGTCTTCGAGCTTTTCAAAATTCTTTGCAAGCAGTTTCGAGGCATATTCACCTACATGAAGTATGCCAAGTGCATAAAGGAATCGAGCAAGGGTGGTATTTTTGCTTCTTTCAATCGCACCTATAAGATTCTGTGCTGACCTCTCGGCAAACCTCGGAAGTTTAAGAAGTTCCTCTTTTTTCAATTTAAAGAGATCAACAAAATTATGAACAAGTCCCTGTGAGTAAAAAAGTTCAATATTTTTTTCTCCAAGTCCTTCTATGTCTAATGCGCCTCGAGAGGCAAAATGAAAAATCTTCTCCTGAACTTGCGAAGGACAGTTCAGCCCGATGCATCTGACTGCCACTTCACCTCCTTCCCTTACAGCTTTTGATCCACAAACAGGGCATTTTTCAGGGATAGGGAATTTTTTTTCTTTCCCTGTTCTTTTATCTTTTATGATAGCTACAACATGAGGTATAACATCTCCTGCCCGCTCAACTACAACCGTATCACCAATTCGTATATCCTTCCTCTCTATTTCATCCCAATTGTGGAGGGTAGAACGTGATACAGTCACGCCGCCAATTCCCACAGGTTCAAAAATAGCATAAGGTGTTATTACACCCGTTCTTCCAACACTGCCCCGAATATCCAGTATCTTCGTTGTCCCTTGATGAGCAGGGAATTTATAGGCAATTGCCCATCGCGGCTCTCTTGTTTTAATTCCCAGTGTTCTTTGTAAATCAAAGTCATTTACCTTGATAACAGAGCCGTCAGTTTCAAAAGGGAATGAAGTACGCTTTTCCTCAATCTCTTTTATTATCTCTATGATATTTTCTATACCTTTTCCAACCTTTACAATAGCAGCGGTAGGGAATCTCGCTGTCTTAAACCACTCAATCAGTTCATATTGGCTCTTAAACTCAATGCCTTTTACAGCACCTATGCCATAACAGGCAAGATGGAGTTTTCGTGAAGCTGTTATAGCAGAGTCAAGTTGCCTTACCGAGCCGGCAGCAGCATTTCTCGGATTTGCAAATAGAGGTTCACCTTTCTTTTCCCTCTCTTTATTCAGTTTTTCGAATTCTTCAACGTCCATATAGATTTCTCCACGAATATCTATTAATTCGGGAATTATATGAACACCTTCTATTTTCAGGGGTACGGATTTAATAGTGCGGATATTCTGCGTGACATCTTCGCCTTCATATCCATCGCCTCTCGTTGAAGCCTTGAAAAGGAGTCCGCCCTTATATGTAAGTTCGATCGCAATGCCGTCATATTTTGGCTCAACAGTATATTCTATGTCTTCATCAGTACTGAGGAATCTCTTTATCCTTTTATCAAATTCTTTTATGTCTTCATATGAAAAGGCGTTATCGAGAGATAACATTGGTTCGGTATGTTTTACTTTCTCAAATTTATCGAGCGGAGGTGCGCCGACTCGCTGTGTTGGTGAATCAGGTAGTACGTAATGATATTTATCCTCGAGTTCCTTCAGATGGCGGTAAAGCCTGTCATATTCTTCATCTGAGATGACAGGCGAGTCGAGGACATAATAGCGATAGCAGTGGTAATTCAGTTCTTTAACCAGTTTCTTGATTTCTTGTTTAATGTTATCAGGGATTCTGTCTGTCATAAGATATTTTTATTTAACCCAGATTACGCAAGGATAGTATAAAAACTGTCATTCTGAGTCCCGAAACCGAGACCCTTCGCTTCGCTCAGGGTGACAGATGGCGAAGGGGTCAGGGTGACAACCCGTAAAACTTTAGTAATAAACCCTTGCATAATTCGGCTTTAAAATTTTTGTTATCATTCCCGTGAAAACGGGAATCCTTATTCTCCTGCTATCTCGATTAAAAACCTTAAAGCGATAAGAGAGGCTTCTTCTTTATTTTCCTCTCTACCGCCTTTTAATCGCAACTCCTTAAAAAATGTCTTCCCTTTCCCGCTTACAGCTATATAAATAAGCCCTTTCTTTTTACCTTCGAGAACGTCCGGACCGAGGTTGCCTGTTGTCGAAAGAGAAAAGTCTGTCCCGGTCAATATCCTTATTCTCTCAGCCATTTCCTTTGCGGTTTCTACGCTTACAACTCCGTATTTTGCAATGGTTTCAGGTGAAATGGCTAAAATCCTTTTTTTGGCTTCTACAGAATATGAAACTACTCCTGCTTCAAAAAAGTTGCTCGCACCCGGAAGGCTGGTTATATAATGGCTTATAAGTCCTCCTGTACATGATTCAGCTACAGAAAGGGTTAAACCTTTTTTTTTAAAAAGGTTGTGTAGTTTATAAATGACATCTGGAATTTTTTTGTCCATTTACACTTTTTAATGATATCTCTTTTTTACTATAGCCTGCAAGAAAATTAGAGACTTTTATATATTCTTTGACGGACAAATATTGTACAAGACGCAGTCATCGTGTTTGGGTTTTTTTGCCTGACATATCTTTCTTCCGTGGGATATCAGAAGATGCGAAAGATTTCCCCATTCATTCTTTGGGGTTATGGACATGATGTCCATCTCGACCTTAACAGGGTCTTCGTTTTTAGTAAGCCCCAGTCTGTAAGCAAGCCTTTTTACATGGGTATCTACTGCAATCCCTTCATTTATACCATATGCATTAGAAAGAATTATATTCGCTGTTTTTCGCGCAACGCCTGGGAGACTGATGAGATCATCCATTGTTTGTGGAACACTTGAATTAAATCTTTCTATTATCATTTTTGCTGTATTCTGAATATTCTTAGCTTTTGTTTTATAGAAATTAATAGAACTTAAATCCTTTTGAAATACGTCGGAAGGAGCCGCAGCATAATCCTTGATAGATTTATATTTTTTGAAAAGGTTTTCTGTTATCTTATTCACAAGTGCATCTGTGGTTTGTGCTGAAAGTATTGTAGCAACGAGAAGTTCAAAAGGGGTTTTGAAATCCAGTGCTGTTTTTGGGTGAGGATATTCTTTTTTCAATCGCTTTATAATTTCAGATGTTCTTTCTTTTAAACCCATAAAGATATTCTATTTAAATATGTTAATATATTATAACATTTCAAGGGATATCCATTAAAAAGTAAAAATAATAGAATGTGCAGGTCACTTTTCATGAGTTTATAATAGCTTTTGGCTTAAAAATAAAGAAAAGCTAAGTTAAAATACATTTTTTAGCTATATATTTGGTATAATTTGATATAATTAACAATATTCCTCTATTGACTATCTTTTTAAAAATGTTATTCTAATAATAGATAGTGATGATATTAAAAGAGAGACTTTTGGTGACGTAAGCAAAATCAAGTGGTTCTTTGAAAAAAGAGGGCTATACCACTTGGTATAGCCTTTATTTTTCTCTGCAATACCGTGGGTAAAGCGAGCTGAGGGAACAAAAAAATTCAGGGAGCTAAGGTGTAGATGTAGTGATGCATGCCCCAAACATAAGAATGGGAGGGGAAGCCTAAGCATCTACCGAGGCACCCATTTTAAAAAAGCCTCAGAAGCTCGAACCCACGGATTGCGGAGATGTTCTTTGAAAACTAAAGAGTAGGCTCTTGTCGAGATTTGAGTTTTACAATGAGAGTTTGATCCTGGCTCAGAACGAACGCTGGCGGCGTGCCTAACACATGCAAGTCGAACGGAGCCAGTGCGAAGCACTGGGAAGCTTCAACA
>JBFMDO010000028.1:0-31063 GCA_040753615.1 Nitrospirota bacterium
AACAATAATATCCCTGCAATAAATAGATTAGTTATTAAACGCTGCTTCCTAAAAAATTTATGCATAAATATCTCCTTAAATTGCCTTTGAATCTCTCTGTTCTCTGTCTCATTTCACTTTGTTGTCTCTTACCTCTGCCACTTCGGCAGCCCCTCTGTCCTTATACTGGACAGGCGGCTTTGCGTCACCCGGTTACCCAGGATTTACCTTTTCGGTGGCTATTAATCACAACAAATATCAAAAAATACCTCCCTTGTCAATTTTGTTTTGTTTATGGGTTGATAAAAATTGTTTATGGATTGATTAGAGGGGGAAATTTTTGCTTTATAAATAATCTGGGTTAAATTATTTTAAAAGACGGTAGTCTTGTATTTAAGGTAATTTTTAAATAAACTATTATAAACAAAATGGAAGCTCTCATCTTAGCTGGTGGAGATAACAGAAGGCTCCATATAATTAAAGGATTAATCGAGATCCATGGTAAGAGGATAATAGAATCAAATATTGAAATACTTAAAAGGATGTTTAAGAGGGTTATTATAAGTACCAATAACCCTGAGATCTATTTCTATACCGGTGCTTTAATAATAGGAGATATAATTAAATATAAGGGTCCAATGACAGGAATATTTTCAGCATTAAGTAACATCGCGTTCTCTGATATATTTGTAATAGCATGTGACATGCCCTTTATAAATCCTAAACTTATAAGATATATTATTGATAATTGGGATGAGAAATGGGATGCTGTAATCCCTATTTTTGATAAAAAACCCCAACCCCTTTTTGGCATCTACTCAAAAAAGATTGCAGAAAGCATGGAAAGGAGTATAAAAGGTGGCAGAAGAAGCCTGAGAGGATTTTTAGAGGAAATAAAAGTTCTTTATATAACTGAGAAAGAGGTCAGGAATATTGACCCTGAGGGAAAATCTTTTGTGAACATAAATACTCTCGAGGATTTTAAAAAGGAAATAGGAGGACAGATATGTTTGGTTTAGGTATGCAGGAACTGGTTATTATCCTGATAATAGTGCTTGTTTTATTTGGTGCAACGAGACTGCCTGAAATAGGAAGAGGAATCGGTCAGGCTATAAGAAACTTCAAGAAAGCTACATCAGAACCTGATGAAATAGATGTGACTCCAAAGAAACAAGTGCATCAGGAAAAGAAAGAGGAAAAAACAGAGAAAAAAGAAAGTGAATAGGGGAGCTGTTGCTGAGATCAATCTGTCAGCGATTGCATATAACCTTCGCTCTATAAAAAAGATTGTAAAAAACAAACCTGTAATCGCAGTTGTCAAAGCAGATGCATATGGTCACAGTGCTGTAGAGGTTTCAAAAAAATTGATTAAAGAGGGAGTTTCCTACCTCGCTGTTGCTTTTTCCAGTGAAGCTATAGCCCTCAGAAAAGCAGGAATTAAATCACCTATAATCGTATTATTTGAAAGGAGTGATATAAAGGATTTTTTCGATTTCAAACTAATACCGGTTATTTATGATATGAATACTGCTTTAGCCATATCTGCTGAAGCAAAAAAGAGACAAACCATGATAAATATTCATGCAAAGATTGATACCGGGATGGGAAGATTAGGTCTGAGGGGGAAGAATATTTTATCTGACCTGATCAGAATCTCAGAGATGGAAGGAATAAAATTGAACGGTCTTTTAAGTCACTTCTCAGAGGCTGATCTTTTAGATAAGTCGTATGCAGTCTTACAACTCGACAGGTTTAACAGGATAAGAGAAGCACTTTCTAAAAAACTTAGAAGAAAGATATTCTCGCATATAGCAAACAGTGCGGCTGTGCTTGCATTTGAGGATGCATATCTTGATGCAGTGAGACCGGGACTTATACTTTACGGATACTCTCCAATTATCCAGAATACAGAATATAGAAACCAGAAGTTAGAAACTGACAAGTCAAGCTCTGTAAAACTGAGACCAGCCATGAAGGTAACTACAAAGATTCTATGTATCCGGAACCTACCTTCTAAAACACCGATAAGTTATAGCAGAACATTTATAACCAAAAGGGCAAGCAGAATAGGAGTGCTTCCCATCGGATATGCTGATGGATATGGCAGACTTTTTTCAAACAATGCAGATGTTCTTGTAAGGGGAATACGGGCACCTGTTGCAGGAAGAGTATGCATGGATCTGACGATGGTAGACCTTACAGATACTAATGGTGTGAAGGAAAATGATGAGGTAGTAATTATGGGAAAACAGGGAAAAGAATCAATAACCGCCTATGAACTTGCACATAAGGCAAATACAATACCGTATGAAGTTTTGATATCTCTCGGAAGCAAATCAGAAAAAATATATGTTGAAGCTGATTGAATTAATAGGGAAGGTAATTATAAAGTTTTCTCAAGAACTCGGTAGAATATTAATCCTTCTTTATCTGACATTAAAACAATTAATACTCCCTCCTGTTGAGATAAGGAATGCTCTCAAACAAATGATCGAAATCGGAATAAAATCCCTTCCTGTTGTCTTGATAACAGCTATTTTTACAGGAATGGTGTTAGCCCTACAGACTTATACGGGTTTTAAGAGATTTGGCGCCGAGGCGTTTGTAGGAACGGTGGTAGCCCTTTCTATGACAAGAGAGCTCGGGCCTGTTCTTACAGGTCTTATCGTGGCAGGCAGGGCAGGCGCTGCTATGGCAGCAGAACTGGGAACAATGAGGGTAACAGAACAGATTGACGCACTCGAGACACTCGCTACAAATCCGATAAAATATCTTATTGTGCCGAGATTTATAGCAGGTATTTTTATGCTTCCTTCTCTTGCTATAATTGCTGACATAATAGGGATAATAGGCGGATATCTTATAGCAGTGGGACTACTTGGAACAAGTTCGATAGTTTACTGGAAAAGGACATGGGACTACCTGGAAGTTAGTGATATTTATAATGGACTTATAAAAGCCAGTTTCTTTGGCGCAACAATTGCCCTGATAAGTTGCTATAAGGGTTTTTACACAAGTGGAGGTGCTGAAGGTGTTGGGAAGGCAACAACAGGAGCAGTTGTTTTATCCTCTATGACTATATTAATATCTGACTACTTTCTTACAACGTGGTTGTTTCGATGATAGAAATTATAGACCTACATAAATCTTTTGGCAAAAATCATGTGCTCAGGGGTGTTAACCTCAAGATTGAAAAAGGTGAAAGCACGGTTGTTATTGGAGGGAGTGGGTCTGGCAAAAGTGTCCTTATAAAACATATTATCGGGATATTAAAACCTGATGAGGGCAGGGTGCTTATAGATGGTATTGATATAACCTTGCTAAAGGAAAAGGAACTCTATGAAGTGAGAAAGAAATTCGGGATGCTTTTTCAGATGGCAGCACTCTTTGATTCTATGAGTGTATGGGAAAATGTAGGCTTCTCGCTTATGAGGCATAAAAAAATGGATGAAAAAGAAGCCAAGTCTGTAGCAACTGAGAAACTGAAATTAGTAGGACTTGTTGCTATAGAGGATTTGATGCCAGCAGAACTATCAGGCGGTATGAAGAAAAGGGTAGGGCTTGCACGGGCTATTGCTCACGAACCTGAGATACTGCTATATGACGAGCCTACAACAGGGCTTGATCCTATAATGGCAGATGCAATAAATGACCTTATTGTTGAGATGAAGCAACAGCTTTCGGTTACCTCTATTGCTATAACACATGATATGAATAGTGCATATAAAATTGCTGACAGGATCGCCATGCTTTATGAGGGGAAGATAATAGAGGTAGGAACCCCTGATGAAATTAAAAATACCCAAAGCCCTTTGGTGAGACAGTTTATAACAGGCAGCGCTATAGGCCCAATAAAGATAGAAGGAGTGCGTAATGAAAGGTCTTTCAACAGAGCTTAAGGTCGGGTTTTTCGCTATTATAGTCATTGCAATTTTGTCATTTATGACATTTAGGGTAGGCGGCCTCGAATGGATAAAAAAAGAAGGATATATAGTTTATGTTTACTTCGATAATATAGCTGGTCTTGACAAAAAAACAAAGGTCAAAGTTGCAGGTGTAGATGCCGGTGCTATAGAAGATATAGAATTGAAGGATGGAAAAGCTAAGTTAACTTTAAGGATTGATAAAGATGTCCAAATCTTCAATAATGCAAATGCTTCTATTAAAGCAACTGGTCTTTTAGGAGATAAATACCTCTCAATAGAAACTGGTTCTCTTGAACCTATCCTTAAAGAAGGAGGCACCATAGAAAATGTTACTGAAATAGTAGACATTGATGAGATGGTTCGTAATCTATCAAAAGTGTCAGCAAACATAGATTCGCTCACAACCGCTCTTAACGAAGTTTTGGGTACGGAAGATGGAAAACGATCTTTAAAAGATACAATTGGAAACTTAAAAGATATCACCAAAAATCTTAAAGAGGCAATAGCTATAAATGACGAAAAGATGAGGACGGTTTTAGATAATATTAACACCACTACTGCCTCCTTAAAAGAAATCTTAGATGAAAATAGAGAACCTCTCGCTACGACATTAACAAATATCAAGGAATTTTCAGACACATTAAAAACAGAAGGTCCTGACCTCATTGCGGATATTAGCAAGGCAGCAAAAGAGTTAAAAACAATGATGGAAGAAAACAAGGCATCTGTTAAGAATACAACTGAGTCAGTTGAAAATATTGTACAGAAAATAGAAAAAGGCGAAGGCACTATCGGGAAACTTGTACAGGATGAACGATTATACGACTCTATTAATAAGGCTGTAGAAGGTGTTAACAAGACCATTTCGTCAATAGAACGCTTCAGGACATTCATAACCTTTCAGGCAGAATATCTTACACAACCCGAGGATATGAAGGGTTATTTTTATGTTACACTTCAGCCGAAACAGGATAAGTATTATATCCTCGGTATAGTAAAGGATCCCGTAGGAAGTGTTACTACAACAGAAACTATAACAACAACTTCTACAGGTACAACAAGAGTTACAGAAGACAAGATAGAGGAAAAAATAGAATTTACAGCACAGTTTGCAAAAAGATACAAAGATGTTGCATTGAGATTAGGGCTTACAGAAAACACATTTGGGATAGGCGGAGACCTTTTCTTTAACAATGATAAAGGCAAGGTAACAGCAGATATATGGGATTTTTCTAATGATGAAGAAGATTCTGAAAATCCGCATGTTAAAATTGGCATAGATTATTTTCTTTTCAAGAATCTGTTTATATCCGCTGGCGTTGACAATGTCCTGAATGAAAAATGGCTTGGTGGTTATGCAGGGGCAGGTCTGAGGTTCGAGGATGAGGATTTAAAATATCTCTTTGGCAATATGCCGGCAATAGCAGTACAATAAAAATGTATTAATTTTAAATTTAAGAGGAGGTAATATGATGAGGATTCCATTTATGAAACAGGTGACATGGTATCTTGTAATAGCAATGTTCATAATAGGCATTACACCGAGAGTAGAGGCAGGGCTTGCACCATCAGAGATAATAGCTTTAACAGAGGGCGATAGGGCTGGTGATCTTGGGAAGATACAGAAGATATTAGAAACTAAAGCGATAAGTGAAAGACTCAAGCAGTTCGGGATGACACAGGACGAGGTCCAAAAAAGACTCTCGCAGTTGAGCGACCATCAGATACACCAGATTGCCCTTCAATTAGATGATCTGAGGCTCGGTCAGGATGGCGCTCTTACTGCAATAATTGCAGTTCTTGTGATTGCAATACTCGTTATAGTATTATTGAAAGTTACAGGACACAAGATTGTTATAACAAAATAAACCTCTCCGCCGCAGAGATGTCGGATCATAAGAATAATCGCGATTTGTCATTCACGCTCCCAGACTGTGTTACAATGTCATCCTGAGTCCCGAATGCTTTCGGGACGAAGAATCTCAGGCTTATAACACATTGATTTCATGAGATTCTTCACGGAGTTTATCCTGAGCGAGATTCTTCAGTCCCCTTCGCTTCGCTCAGGGTTCCTTCAGAATGACAGAGAGCGAAGGACTCGGAATGACAAGCGAAGGGTTCAGAATGATAAATTTACATTTCAAGGTGATTATGACACAGTCTGTTGTCGGGAATCCTGTCCCCTCTCGAGAGGGACACACACCCCTTATTCCCCTCTCGAGAGGGGACAGGGGTGTGTGAGAAGGATTCTGGACAAGCCAGAATGACAGAAACAAGGAAACTCCGCAGTCCCGAAGGTTTTCGGGATGGGGTATTGAAAAGTTAAATAAAAATAACAGGAAGGTGTCTAACTCAGATTGTTTGCAAGATTTTGGGTAGTAACAATCGTTGTTTTTTTATTTTCCTGTGCATCGGTAGTTGATATACCTGAACCAAAAGATACTCATATTATTGAAAATATTCCCTTTTTCCCACAGGATACTTATCAATGTGGTCCTGCGTCCCTTGCGGCTGTACTGAATTACTGGGGGATTAATGTATCACCTGAGAAAATTGCAGAGGAGATTTTTAGCAAATCTGCAAGGGGAACATTAAATATTGATATGGTCATTTATGCTCAGAATAAAGGCTTGAAAGCCGTTCAATATAAGAGTAGTATAGATAATATAAGAAAAAATATATCAGAGAGCTATCCGATTATTGTTCTTGTTGACTACGGATTTTCCTTTTATCAGGCAAATCATTTTATGGTGGTTGTTGGATATAATGAATATGGTGTAATAGTAAATTCAGGGAAACAGAGGAACAAGTTTATAAGCAATAAAGATTTCGAAAAGATATGGGAGAAAACAAAATATTGGACACTTCTAATAAAAAAGTGAGTAAACAGCCTAATAATCTCTTAGTCTCTACGGTAATAATTACATCCTGCCTGTTTTTATTTTGTTGTGCCTTTCCGCGTATAATAGTACTTGACGATCCATTAACTCCTGAGGAGCATCTAAACTTAGGAGTACTATATGAAAAAAATAGCGAACAGGATAATGCCCTGAAAGAATACAAAACTGCATCTAAGAAACTCCCTGTTGCGTATTTATATATGGGTAATATTTATTATTATAAAGAGGACTTTGACAAGGCTGAATATTATTATAGAGAAGCATTAGATAAGGATTCAGGGAATGCTGATGCTTATAATAATCTTGCATGGCTTTATTATATTAAGAAAAAAAATCTTGATGAGGCAGAGACACTTTCATTAAAGGCGATAGAGCTTAATCCTGCAAAAAAGGATATTTATAAAGATACACTCGAAAAAATACGGCTGATTAAAGATCAACATATGGAATAAAAGATATGGATGTAAAAAAACATGATACAATCCTTGTTGTTGATGATGATCCAAGTGCACGGAGCTTCATTTCAACTTTGCTGGATAAATATGGTTATCCTGCAGTTGTTTGTGAAACTGGCAAGGAGGCACTTAGCAAGTTGCAAACCAACAAAATTGATATTGTATTGACTGATATAATGATGCCCGAGATGTCTGGGATGGAGCTTCTTGAAAATATACGAAACAGTAATCCTGAAGTTCCTGTAATCTTGATTACTGGACATGCTGATTTTGGTATAGCGGTTGATGCGATCAAAAAAGGTGTATTTGACTTTATATTAAAGCCATACAGCCCTGCTCAGATCATTCATTCTGTGGAAAAGGCGAGTAAATACAGGCGTCTCTCTGAGATGGAAAAGAATTATAAACATCTGCTCGAAGAATTTAATCAGGAGGTGGAAACACTCATAGCAGAAAGGACAATGAACCTGATGGCATTGACAGTAGCTGACAGGGTGAGAAACCCTGCTACTGTGATAGGGTGTATAGGCAAAAAGATGATCGAGAGAAAGGACATTTCAGAGGATTTTAAAGAAAACCTTAAAAATATTATTGGAGAAACCGAGAAACTACAGACTATAGTAAGCGATTTTCATAATCTATTAAAAAGCAAAGAATCCAAATTCAAATATGAGGATATTAATGAAATTGTAGAGGGTGTTTTTTCTTCTGTTGAAACAAAGGATATAGAGTTATATATTGAGCTTTCTGAACAACCCTTAAAAATAAACATGCAAAAAAATCTTTTGAGGGTAGCGATTTATCTTCTTATGAGAAACTCTATAGAGGCAATCTCTGGGCAGGGCAAGATATGGGTTAAAACCTACAGGGACAAAGATAATGTAATACTTACAATTTCTGATAATGGTTGCGGTATGCCTCAAGAACTTATAAATAAAATATTTGACCCATTTTTTAGTACAAAAAAACAAAGATTCGGAATGGGTTTGCCTTTAGTGAAACAGATTGTATCAGAGCATCTTGGAGAGATAAAGGTTGAAAGCGAAGTCAGCAAAGGCACCACATTCCACTTAATATTTCCTTCCAGATGGACATAGAAACCTTATTTACTTTGGAAGAATAAAAAAGAAATTATTTCCATATTGTGTAGGCTCGTAACCTACTGATCCACCGTGCATCTCAACCACATTTTTTATAAAGGCAAGACCATGTCCTGTTCCTGGTCTATTGGTAACATTGCTTCCACGGTACCCATCTTGGAAAATTATATTTCTTTCTTCAAGACTGATATGTGTCCCTGTACTGAATACATTATATTTTATCCCATCTTTACCATGACCAAAATAATCTTTGATAACCTCCCGTCCATATGCTATATATTTCTTTTTTTCGCCTGTATTTGTAACTATCTCCCGTGTATATTTCAGAGCATTTGAGAAAAAATTAACGTATACCTGTGCCATAAGTCCAACATCTACAACACAGATAACATCTTCTTCAGGTATGCCGCTAAACTGGTCATCTATCGAGATCCCCATCTTATTAAACTTTTTAATAAAACGATCTATTTGGGGTTGTACAATATCTTTTTTCATATTGCATGGTTTTTTAAGGAGGGTAAGGCATCCTTTATCAAAATGACTTCTTCGTAGAAGGGCTTCGATAAACAAACTCATGCTTTGATAGTGTCTTTCTATATTTTCGAGTTCCTCTATTAGACCGCGGTTATTTTCGTATATCTCGTCTAAAAGAGACTCTTTGTCGGCATCTTTTATTAAATAACGACTGAGGAGTTCTTCAATTTCTATGTTTTTCATAATTTTTTTTCTCAATTGTTTCAGGAATAACCTGTAGACTATATTAGGGGCGATTACATTATGTTCGATATCTGCAACAAGTGTTCTGATAAATTTCAGATGCTCAATATTTTTTTCAGATAGAAACCGATTATGGAGATTAAAACCAATGCGATTCGCATATTTTTCAAGAAAAAACTGCTGATGCGGATTCAGACTATCAATCTTATATATTTCCAGCAGTCCTAACATATGATTTTTTGCCTTAAAAGGAAGCTGGTCAAGAAGGAATTTTTTTCCGCGAATAGGCAATATCAAGCTATTATTGACATAATAAGGATGGTCGTGAGGTTTTATATAAGAAGGGAGAGAGGCACGGAGTTTATATTCATCATATTCTGTTTTTGAAACAAGTATTAATTCACCGAGTTTAGGTTCTATAAGATATAATCTTGCATTTAGATTAAAAAAAATTTTTGGAATATTAACGCACAATATACAAAAATCTTCGATATTTTCGAGTTCCTGTGCAAGGTCAAAGAAGGCATTTAAGGCGCAGCTTTCTGTATGGGTAAAATTATATTCTGCATAGTCATTTTTTTTAGATTCAATTCGTTCGATTATATATTTTTGTAAATCCATAGTTTATTTTAATTATATCAGAATTGTTTTATATCTCCAAATAAGGTTTCCTATAAAGTTTATTAGTTTCAGCAAGACAGCAGAGGATATGTCCTGAAAATAGATGGAGCGGGCGACGGGATTTGAACCCGCGACCTTCAGCTTGGGAAGCTGACACTCTACCGCTGAGTTACGCCCGCAAAAAATAGATACTTCTATTGCAACCTATATAATGTTAAACTATTTTCAGATGTTGAGAAAGCCCGAAAACCCAACAACTTATCATTTTTTCAGCAGCCTGATTTTATTTTAAATTATGACTTCTCAATTTCATAAACTCAAGAGCAAAATATTAACTGATCCTTATAATTTTATCATCTTTAGGGAAAGAAAGGGAAGGGAGGTATATTTAGTCGGAGGTTATATTCGAGATATCTTAAGAGGGATACATTCTCGGGACAGGGATTATGTAATTAATGGAGACATACAACCTTTTGTTGATGAAATCAACGAGATTATCAAAGGTAGTATTGTAAGATTTAAAAAAGGAGATATGCTAAGAATTGTTACCAATGATGGGTTTACATTAGATTTCTCAAGGCTTATAGATTCACTCGAAAAAGATCTATCTAAGAGGGATTTCACAATTAATGCGATAGCATGGTCGCCGGAAAAAGGGGGTATAGATCTATTTAAAAGCATTAAAGATATCAAAAAGAAAAAGGTGCGTTCTATTCATAAAAAGAACCTCGTCTCTGACCCCCTAAGAATGTTAAGGGCATACAGATTTGCAGCAGAACTTAACGGCTCAATAGAGACAAGAACCCGAGAATTAATAAAAATGCTTCATAATAATATAAAAATAGTGTCGCCTGAAAGAATAACTTTAGAGATATTCAATTTGTTAAACTCAAAACAATCATCAAAGTACTTAAAAATGGCATTCTCTGACAATATCCTGAGTGAAATTTTTCATATATCTTCCAACAAGTTATCCCGCAATATTAAAGAAATATCTTCACTCGAAAATATAACTTTAAGTAAACTTCCACAAAAATTTAAAGTTATGCTTCATAAGATATTTTCTCAAAATCTTACTTATAAAGGGTTACTATGCCTGGAGTTATTATTGCAACATGGCTCTGCAGAAGAACTTTCATGGCATAAAATCAAGATGAGCACATCTATAAGAAAACGCATTGAATTAGTCCATAAAAGTATTAAGGCAAAGCTTAAATTGAATAATAAGGTATTTGATATCTTTAAAGATTCTAAAGAGGCGTCTTTTGATATTCTTATATTAGCTGATAGGTTAGAGTTATTAAAAGACTATATGCGGTTCAAAAAAATATGGAAGAAGGGGCTGCTTAGCAGCAGCGAGATAAGCAGGCTCTCAAATTTGAAGGAAGGTCCGCTTCTCGGGAAGCTTATAACAGAATTAAAGAGGGCTCAGTTTGAAGGCAGATTAAAATCCAAGAAGTCTGCCGTTGATTTTATTAAAAAGTACCTTTAAGCATATCGCAGAAGTGTTGATAATATAAAACTTTTCATGCATATACATTATCCCGAATGGCATTTTTAAATACAGGACTAATTTAACATAATATATCTTATCAGACATTTTTTATTAACTTTTATTGTCAATAAAATGTTGGTAACCATGTTTAAAAGTTCTCTTCTTCATTAGAAGGTTGCAGACTTAAGCGTATCTGTCTATGATTTGAGCAATGGGAAAATTTATTAAAAACACCATGTTATAGCTTTTATATTGGATATCCTTTTAGCATGTTTTTTTCTATCCCTGCAATCCTTACTCTGATAAGCTCTCCCTTAACATATCTATTTGAAGGGATCATTACTTTAAGGTAATTACTTGATGTGCCGAGGGTTATATTTTTATCATCCTTTTTCTCTATAATAATATCAAGGCTTTTATTGACCTGCAGCGAGAGGTAAGTCCTTTGTTTTTTGATATTTAAAGCATTGAGTTCTGCAACCCTTTCTCGTTTTATTTTATGAGGGACATGGTCAGGCATTTTAAGGGCTAAAGTATTGGGCCTTGGTGAAAATGGAAATAAATGCATATATGTAAGAGGTAGGGACTCAATGAAAACTTTTGTATTCGTAAATTCTTTTTCGTCCTCCCCCGGAAATCCCACTATGATATCGGTACCTATAGAGATAGACGGGATTTTATTTTTTATACGCTCAATTATTGAGGCGTAATCTTCTGCATTATACCTCCTCTTCATGAGCTTTAATATCTTATTGTCTCCGCTCTGAAGCGGTATATGAATGTGCTTGCATATACGTTCTTCTTGTAATAGTTCGATGATCTCTTCATCCACCTCATTAAGCTCTAAAGAGCTTAGTCTTATACGTTTAATTTTTGTTTTACTTAAAATTGACTTAATTAGATCTGAAAGATTTACTTTAGGTATTAGTTCATATCCATATAGACCTAAATGTATTCCTGTAAGAACTATCTCATTATAGCCGGATGCCTCTAAATCAATTGCTTGCCTGATTACATCATGGATATTTATGCTTATTGGCTTTCCTCGAGCCAATGGCACAGTACAATAAGCGCAGGTAAAATTGCATCCATCCTGCACTTTAAGATAAGGTCTAGATCTACTGCTATAATTTAAAGTGTAGCTTATCGTTTTAGAAGCTAACATATCAATAATACTTAATTTTTTATTATTGTTAACTATGCTGATATTGTCCCCTATTTTTATAATTTCCTCAGGTCTGAGATGTGCATAACATCCTGTTACTATAACCTTTGCTCCTGATTTTATAGCTCTCCTTATGAGTTGTCTTGATTGGTAATCACTTTTTGCAGTTACTGTACAGGTATTCACAATGCAAAAGTCAGGGTGGTCGTCCAATCCTACAATAGAATAGCCGATGTTTATTAGACTTCCTTCTATGATTGAGCTTTCTGATTGATTTACCTTACAGCCAAGTGTAAGGATCGAGCCCTTCATTTTACGGCAGGTTTTCCCTCTATAGAATGCTGTCTGGCGAAGGTTATTTCAATCTTTATTAACGTGCCTTTTTCTACATTATCCCGTGGAATATTCACTATCTTATTAGTCCTTGTCCTTCCTGTAAGTTTCTCATTATCAGTCTCGCTGATACCTTCAATAAGTATTTCCTGTATTGTACCTTCAAGCAGTTTATTTTTTCTTAATGTTATTTCATCCTGAACACTTAATATCTCATAAAGCCTTTCTGATTTTATCTGTTCTGGTATATGTTCCTGCATCTCTGCAGCTTTTGTACCCGGTCTTGAAGAAAATTTGAATGCAAATATCCCGTCAAATTCTACTTCTTTCAAAGCGTTTATTGTCTGCATGTGATCATCGGTTGTCTCTCCTGGAAAGCCTGCTATTATGTCAGAGGTTATAGAGATATCAGGGATTTTTTTTCTAAGAGTCTCAACCTTTCTTAAATATTCATCATAATTATAACCCCTGTTCATAAGTTTTAGTATTTTAGTTGAGCCGGATTGTAATGGAAGGTGGATATGTTCACAAACATTGGGTAATTCTGCCATTGTATATATGAGATCATTTGAAATATCTTTTGGGTGGGAGGTTACAAACCTTATCCTCTCTATGCCCCCTACCCTGTTAAGTTTTTTTAAAAGACCGGGGAAATCAACGTCATTTCTATAAGAATTAACATTCTGTCCAAGCAGGGTTATCTCCTTGTAGCCCTTTTTAGCGAGGTTTACTGCTTCAGAATAAATATTTTCGCTCGGTCTTGCTCTCTCCCTACCTCTTGTATAAGGAACAATGCAGTAACTGCAGAAATTATTACAACCATACATTATTGTAATCCATGCCTTTATTCCATTATCCCTTTTTACAGGGAGGTCTATTATTTCGATCTTATGATTATCTTCAATGGCAACAGATGAACTTATTCCGGAGATAAAATCTTTAAGTTTATATATATTTTGGGGACCAAATATGAAATCAACATGGGGTGCTTTTTTAAAAATATTTTTGCCTTCATATTGTGCTATACAACCGCCAACAACTATCTTTAAATTAGGCATTCTTTTTTTATAAGACTTTATTCTTCCGAGCTCACTATAAAATTTCTGCTCAGCCTTCTGCCTTATACTGCATGTATTAAATATGATGAGGTCAGCCTTGCTCGGATTATCTATCTGAGAATAACCATCTTTCTCTAAAACACCAAGTATCTTTTCTGTGTCATGAACGTTCATCTGACATCCGAAAGTGCGGATATAAACACTTTTCCCCATTTTGTGAAAATTTGTTTTATACTCTTCCTGATTCTATAGCACTTTTACTTACGGTAAATTTTCTATCCTCAACCAACTTTCTGACGGTCTCTATTTTAGCTTGAGGATTTCTTGCAACATTGCTTCTTACCAGCCAGTCTTTATCATTTGCTAATTTATCCAATATCTCCTGCGGAGTATTAGGATTGCCTGCTACATTATTCCTTACCTGCCATTCACTATCCATTGCTAATTTTTTTAAGGCTTCTTTTGGAGTATTACGATTTTTTGCTGCGGCACTTCTTATCATCCAGTCTGGATCATTGGATAATCCATATAGTGTTTCTGCTGGCATATCAGGATTGGTTGCAATAACCCACTTACTGCCAGAAATTAATTGTTTCCTTTCTTCCTGTGCCATCTCTTCGTGTTTCTTTTCTTCATGATGTTTTTTTTCTCCCATAATTATCCCCCTTTTTAAAATTTATTTGCAGTCAATTTTTCCTTTTGTAATTTACAACCTTTAGCAAGACGTGTCAATATAATTAAAGCATGGGGCTTTCCTCTATTCATAATTAAAGCTATAATGAATTCGTAAATGGGCAGATAAAAACTGTCCATTGATTCTTCTGGGTTTACTTGTCCAAAAAAAAATTATATACTAATTATTCTGGTTAAATATACTAATTAACATAGAACTCCCTGCACCTTAAAGGCGTTCGGACAAGTTATGAAAGGTACGGTGGTTTGTTATTCTGAAATTGTTTCAATATCTAATATTTTTGATGAGTTACGGTTTTAGAATATCCTGAACAAGTAGGGTAATTCATTAATTTATGAGGTGAATTTATGAAGATAGTAGTTTGTATAAAGCAGGTTCCTGAAACTGCTGAGGTAAAGATTAATCCTGAGACATGGACTCTTATCAGAGATGGGGTTACGAGCATCATCAATCCCTTTGATATGCATGCAATAGAAGCAGGAATTCAGATAAAAGAAAGGGGCAGTGGAAAGGTAACTGTAATTACAATGGGACCTCCACAGGCTGAAACTGCTTTAAGAGAGGCGATAGCAATGGGTGCTGATGATGCCATTTTACTTTCTGATAAGGCATTTGCTGGATCTGATACACTCTCAACGTCTTTTATCCTGTCGAGGGCTATTTCAAAACTTAGCCCTGACATGATAATATGCGGCAAACAGGCAATAGATGGAGATACAGCACAGGTAGGCCCTGAAATAGCAGAGTCTCTTAATATGCCTCACATATCATATATCAGAAAAATAGAAGATATTTCAGAAAATTCCATCAGGGTTCAAAGGTTGATGGAAGATGGATACGATATTGTAGAATCCTCTCTCCCTGTGCTCTTGACCGTGGTAAAAGAATTGAACGAACCGAGGTTGCCATCATTGAAAGGCAAAATGGCTGCTAAAAAGGCTGAGATTAAAAAATGGGGACCATCTGATATAGAAGCTGACGAAAATCGGATTGGGTTAAAGGGGTCACCAACACAAGTTAAAAAAATATTTACCCCCGAGGTAAGAAAAGACAAAAAAATGATTGAAGGAAATCCAGAAGAACAGGTTAACAATTTAATTCAGGAATTGAGGAGGCTAAAGTGTCTGTAGTAGTTAACAGGGAGAAGTGCACAGGATGTGAAGAATGTCTGTCTTCATGTCCATTTGATGCGATTGTAATAAAAGAAGGCAGGGCATTTATTAATGAATACTGCCAGGCTTGTATGGCGTGTTTGAGTGTCTGTCCGGAAGGCGCAATCTTAGAAATAGAAGAAGATAAACTAACAGCGACAGATATTCAAGACTTTAAAGGAATATGGATATTCGCTGAACAAAGGGCTGGAAAGGTTGCATCAGTAGCATTTGAACTTCTGGGTGTTGGAAGGAAACTTGCAGACAAACTCGGTGTAGAACTTTCAGCTATACTGTTTGGTTCTTCTGAGTCAGAAGCAGAGGAACTTATTAAGTGGGGAGCTGATAGGGTCTATTTATCAAAAGATAAAATCTTTGAAAGATTTAATGATGAACCCTATGCACGTCTCTTATCTTCCCTTATTAGAAAACACCGTCCAGAGATAGTCCTTGCAGGGGCTACACCTATAGGCCGCTCTTTTATACCGCGTGTTGCAGTAAGATTGAGAACAGGGTTAACAGCAGACTGTACAGCCCTTGAAACAGACAAGGAAACAAAAAATCTGCTCCAGATAAGACCTGCCTTTGGCGGCAATATTATGGCAACCATCATGTGCCCGAATACACGACCGCAGATGGCTACTGTAAGGCCAAGGGTAATGAAGCGCGGACAATATAATGAAAATAAAGCAGGTGAGATTATACAGGTTAGCGCTGATAATATATCTTCAAGAACAAAAGTAGTGGACTCAATAAAAGAAACCTCCACAGTTAATTTACAAGAAGCAGACATTATTGTGTCAGGAGGAAGAGGACTCGGAGATCCAAAAGGATTCAAGCTTCTCGAAGAACTTGCAGAACTACTCGGTGGTGCGGTTGGTGCATCGAGGGCTACTGTGGATGAAGGTTGGATCCCATATAGCCATCAGGTTGGACAAACAGGTAAAACTGTGTGTCCGAAAATCTATTTTGCCTGTGGAATATCTGGTGCTGTGCAGCATCTTGTTGGCATGCAGTCATCAGATGTGATCATTGCTATAAACAAAAACCCTGATGCCCCTATATTCAATGTAGCAACCTATGGGATTATAGGCGATCTGTATGAAATAGTCCCTTTGCTTATAAAGAAAATTAAAGAAATAAAAGAACACGGAGAAGCTAAATAGCAATGGGAGATAAAAAGATTGCCTTTGTCTTTCCCGGACAGGGATCTCAATATGTTGGAATGGGTAAAGATATCTATGAGAATTTTGATATAGCGAGGGAGATATTCAAAGAAGCCTCTGATACATTGGGTTATGACCTCGCCGGCTTATGTTTCAATGGCCCTGTAGAAGAACTCAATAAGACATTCAGAACACAACCCTCTATCCTTACAGTTAGCACTGCAATCTATATGGTATTATCATCGAAAGGTATAAAACCCTCAATTGTTGCAGGACATAGCCTTGGAGAATATTCTGCGTTAGTGGCAGCAGATGTCTTATCATTTAGAGATGCTGTAAGAATAACAGAAAAAAGGGGACAGTTTATGCAGGAGGCTGTTCCAGAAGGCAAAGGGCTGATGGCAGCAATACTCGGTATGGAAAGAAAAAAGGTTGATGAGATATGTAAGTCTTTAAAATCAGGATATGCATCACCTGCTAATTACAACTGCCCGGGGCAAATAGTAGTTGCTGGCGAAAAAGTTGCTGTTGAAGAGGCTATAACCCTCTGTAAAGATGCAGGAGCAAAAAGGGCAGTACCTCTCTCAGTCAGTGTGCCGTCCCATTGTAGATTAATGGAAGATGCGTCAAGGAAACTTGCGGAACTGCTTGATAAAATAGAGTTTAAAAAATCAGAAGTGCCCTTAGTTAACAATGCTGATGCAAAGTTTCTTAATAATGTAGAAAACATAAAGTCATCTCTTATCCGTCAGATCAGCAGCCCTCTTTTATGGGAAGATTCTATAAAGATTATTTCAGATTCAGGGATAAATACCTTTATAGAGGTTGGACCTGGAAAAGTGCTTTCAGGACTCATAAAAAGAATAACCCCTCATGCAAATATTCTAAATGTTGAAGATATAAAAAGTTTAGAGAATACATTAACTATAATCAGCAATTCTTGACATAGCATTTTATAACTGCTCTATAATCTATGCCTTAAATACAAGTTTTCCTAAAGTTTAATCTCAAAAATGGTAATATATAAATATGAATGATTATATCAATAAGTTTTTAAGGTATCTTGAGACTGAAAAGGCTGCTTCATCTCATACATTAAGGGCATACAGAAAAGATATTGAAAAATTTCTGGAATATGTAAAAATAGAACCTGAGAATATAGATATGATAGATGTACGCGGGTTTATCGCAGAACAGATTAAGGGAGGACTTAACAAGACTACTGTAAGTAGAAGACTTGCCAGCATAAGGTCCTTCTTTAAGTTCCTTAATAGAGAAGGCTATATGAAATCAAATCCTGCAAAACTTATTTCGAGTTTAAAGATACCCAAACAACTTCCCAGATTTCTTACTGTGGATGATACATTTTCGCTTGTTAAACAACCTGAAGGAATAGGGTTTCTACCTGCGAGAGACAAAGCTATTCTTGAATTATTGTATTCGAGTGGGCTAAGGGTGAGCGAGCTTGCAACACTTAATATTGATGATGTTAATATAAAAGAAAGTTTAGTAAAAGTAAAGGGGAAAGGGAAAAAAGAGCGTATAGTTCCTGTTGGTTCAAAGGCTATTGATGCTATCAAATCATACATAGTAGAAAGAGTTTTACTCAAAAGTAAAAACAGGGCAATGTTTCTCAATAGATTAGGATCGCGGTTGACAGAGAGAGGGGTAAGGCGTATTGTGGTAAAATATGCAAAGGCATTAAATTTACGCGGAAAGATAGGACCTCACATACTGAGGCATACATTTGCAACTCATCTGCTTCATGGTGGGGCAGATATTAGAGTAATACAGGAGCTTCTGGGTCATGCATCTCTTTCGACAACACAGAAATATACCCATCTGGATATAACACATCTAATGGATGTATACGATAAGACACATCCATTTGCAAGAGAAAGCAAAAACTCAAAGATGTTAGCTCAACATAAAGGAGCAGGCGATGTTTAAAGGGACAACTATATTATGTGTAAGACGTGATGGAAAAGTTGCAATTGCAGGAGACGGACAAATTACTATGGGGAATACAGTATTAAAACATAATGCCAGAAAAGTAAGAAAGATATATAGCGAAAAAGTCCTGACAGGATTTTCAGGCGCAACAGCAGACGCACTCACACTATTCGAAAAGTTTGAAGGCAAACTCGAATCTTACAGGGGAAATCTGACGAGGGCTGCTGTTGAACTCGCAAAAGACTGGAGAACTGATAAGGTTTTAAGGAGGCTTGAGGCGCTTTTAATAATAGCTGACATTGAACACATACTTATAATTTCAGGCACAGGTGATGTTATAGAGCCTGAGGAAGGAATAGCAGCCATAGGCTCTGGCGGTCCTTATGTTCAAGCAGCAGCGAGGGCGCTTTTTGAAAATACGAATCTTTCAGCAAAGGAGATAGTAGAAAAGGCAATGAAGATTGCATCTGATATTTGTATATATACAAATGAAAATATAACCATCGAGGAGTTAAATGGATAATCTTACGCCTAAAAAAATAGTTAAAGAATTGGATAAATATATCATTGGACAGCATAATGCCAAGAGAGCGGTTGCTATTGCTTTAAGAAATAGGTGGAGAAGGCAGAGGCTCTCTCCTGAATTAAAAGACGAGGTTCTTCCTAAAAATATAATCATGATCGGTCCTACAGGTGTCGGAAAAACAGAGATAGCAAAGCGACTCTCAAAACTTACAAATGCACCATTTATAAAAGTTGAGGCATCAAAGTTTACAGAGGTAGGCTATGTAGGCAGAGATGTGGAATCAATGATAAGAGATCTGACCGAGATATCTGCAAGAATGGTCAAATCAGAGCACATAGAAAAGGTTCAAGAAAAAGCAAAGATATTCGCTGAAGACCGCCTTCTTGATCTTCTTCTTCCTCATACAAAGACATCACGAGTGTCAGTGCCTGAGGAGGAAGAAAAGGAAAAAGAAAGATATAAAGAGACAAGGGAAAAATTCAGGGTGCAACTGCGAGAAGGTATACTTAATGATAGATATGTAGATATTGAGGTGAAAGAAAAAATAATGCCTTTCGGTGTTGTTTCAAATGTGGGGCTTGAAGAACTCGAAATAAACCTTAAAGAAATGTTCGGGAATTTCATGCCTGAAAAATCAAAGAGGAAGAAGGTAAAGGTATCAGAGGCGCATAATATCCTTATACAACAAGAGGCAACAAAACTCGTTGATATAGAGAAGGTTACCACGGAAGCAATTGAAAGGGTTGAACAGGCTGGCATTGTATTTATTGATGAAATAGATAAAATAGCGAGTAAGGGATATTCTCATGGCCCTGATGTTTCCAGAGAAGGGGTACAGAGGGACCTCCTGCCAATAGTTGAAGGTACAACAGTAACAACAAAATATGGTCCTGTGAAAACAGAACATATCCTATTTATAGCTGCAGGTGCTTTTCACATGACCAAACCCTCTGACCTGATTCCTGAACTTCAGGGCAGATTTCCTATAAGGGTTGAACTTGATCCTCTCGGCAAAGAAGATTTTGTAAGGATACTAACAGAGCCCTATAATGCCTTAACTAAACAATATACCGCTCTGCTTTCTACAGAGGATGTTATGATTGATTTTAGCAAAGATGCTATTGAAGAGATTGCAGATATTTCAGCACACGTTAATGAAAAAACAGAAAATATTGGCGCAAGAAGGCTACATACTGTTCTCGAAAAACTTCTTGAGGATATTTCCTTTGATGCGCCCGATAGAAAAAACGGAAAACTTTTGATAGATAAAAAGTACGTAAGAGAAAAACTAAATGAAATTATAAAAGACGAGGACCTCAGCAGATATATCCTGTAGCGGTGAATGAAAAAATATCAAAATTAGCATTTAATATTCGTTTTAAATTTGGGATTTTGAATTTGTTTAGGAGCCGGTGTTCAGGATTGAAGGTTTTTTTCATTTTCTTGCTTATATTGCTTGCCGGATGTGCAACTGCACGTCATGGAATTTATGAGGACAATTATTATGCTGTTGCCTCGTGGTATGGATCTGATTTCCACGGAAGACCAACATCATCAGGAGAAATTTTTAATATGTATGCCCTAACCTGTGCGCACAAGGAATATCCATTTGGGACAGAACTTAAGATAACAAGCGTATCAACCAATAAGACAGTTTGTTGCAGGGTCAATGATAGAGGTCCTTTTGTAAAGGGAAGGGATATCGATCTCTCTTATGCTGCAGCAAAAGAGATTGGCATTATAGAACAAGGAGTGGGGAAGGTCAAAATTGAACATATAGGAAGGGATAGCCGCTATATAAAAGAAGTGACGTACAGTTCAGACACAGGGCCATTCACTATACAGGTTGGTTCTTTCAGAGAACTTTCAAACGCTGAAAGACTCAAGGACGCCCTCAAACTTAAATATAGCAAGATATATATTATAAAAACCGAAATTAAGGGCGATGAATATTATAGGGTAAGAATCGGAAAATTTTATGCAAAAGATAAGGTTTATAAAATCGCAAAGAGGCTTGCTGATGAAGGATACAATGTTTTTATAACAACTTATACTGAAAAGATATAAGTTATCTGGCTACAGCTTTTTCTATCAAATTCTTCATTTCCCTGACAGCCCTTTCCATCCCAACAAATACTGCCCTCGAAATAATACTATGGCCAATGTAAAGTCCTCTTATATCAGGTATAGAAGCTATTTTTGCAACATTGAAGTAATTAAGTCCATGTCCTGCATTAACTGCAAGACCTGTGTCTCTTGCATGCCTGACCGCATTATTAATTCGGACTAACTCTTTTTCTTGATTTTTTTCTCTTGTATTAGCATATGTCCCTGTGTGTATCTCTACCATATCTGCATTTATCTGTTTTGATATATTAATATCTTCCACATACGGATTTATAAATAGGCTTACGGGGATACCAGAATCATGTATTTTCTTTATTGAATCATTAATCTTTTTTTTCTGCGTTTTTAAATCAAGCCCGCCTTCGGTTGTAAGTTCCTGTCTTTTTTCAGGGACAAGTGTAACCATATCAGGCTTTAAACGGGCAGCAATATCTATCATCTCTTTTGTTGCTGCCATTTCGAGGTTTAATTCAACAGGCACAAACTCCTTTAGAATTCTTAAATCCCTGTCCTGAATATGCCGCCTGTCTTCTCTTAAATGAACAGTGATTCCATCTGCCCCCCCGAGAATTGCAAGTGTTGCAGCCATAACAGGGTCGGGATCTACTCCTTTTCTTGCCTGTCTTAGTGTTGCCACATGGTCAATATTAACGCCGAGTATCAAGTTCATGACATCATTGCAACATCTTTTATTGAGGAACTAATAACAAAAACCTTTATATTATTTCCTTCAGCATCTACAGGTATTAAAAAGAACCCCTTAATCCTGTTATCAGCTTTTGAAAGAAAAAATCCTTTCTCCCATGGAATCTCGCCCTCCAGAAATCCTATCATTGACTCCCCGTCGTTAAATCTGACGTAAATCTTGCGTCCCACGTTATTTCGAATACCAAAACTCTTTTTGTCTTTGTGCCTACTATTGCCTTTAAACGTCTTTACAAAAAATATAGCCTTCAGTTCACTTATTGGTATGCTATTTTCCTGCTGAGTTTGGTCATCTTTGAATATAACCTTATCTCTTTCCATATTAGATAAAAAATCCACAACATAGCCTTTAAGAATCTTCCCACTATTAAACCTGAGAACAACTTTTTCGACGTTTTCCATTAAAGACACACTCCTTTAATATTTCAACATATCCTCGGCAACTGATCGCCTGAAAGCATTTCTATTATTCTTGTACCACCTATGGATGTTTTCATTAAAACCATGCCCGGCGGTTTTTCCTGCACATGCCCTATTACTCTTGCTTCTGTGCCGAGGGGATGCCTTCTCATAGCATTAATAAGTAATTCTGCCACATCAGCTTTTACAATTGCAACCAATAGCCCTTCGTTAGCTACATAGAGGGGATCTAATCCCAGAAGTTCACATGCCCCCCTTATACCTGATGGCACAGGAATGCAATCTTCTTCGATAGCGATACATTTCCCTGATTGAATCGCAAATTCCTTCAATGTAGTTGCAAGCCCTCCTCTTGTAGGGTCCCTCATAGCGTGTATTTGCTTAGTAGTTTTTATCATCTCTGTTACAAGATTATTTAAAGGAGCAGTATCACTCAATATTGGTGGATCAAAATTGATGCTATTTCTTTCAGCAATAATAGAAATTCCGTGTTTTCCAATAGGTCCGCTCAAAATAACATTGTCTCCTACCATAATCTTTGATGGAGATATGTCAACCCCTTCTTCGATCATTCCAATTCCAGAGGTATTTATAAATATTCCGTCAGCCTTTCCTTTATCAACAACCTTTGTATCACCAGCAACTATTTTTATTCCTGACTTCTTTGCTGCAATTGCCATTGAGAAAAGAATCTTTTTTAGGTCTTCAAGAGGAAAACCTTCCTCAAGAATTATACCTGCTGTAATATAAAGGGGTCTTGCTCCTACCATCGAAAGGTCATTCACCGTGCCATAAACAGCAAGTTCTCCTATATCCCCACCGGGGAAAAATATGGGTGATACAACATAAGAGTCTGTTGTAAAAGCAATTTTTCCATTATTTATACCTTCTAATACTGCAGAGTCATTCAATGATTTAAGATCGAATTCAGGTACAAAATAATCCCTGATTAATTGATGCATCATCTTTCCACCGCTTCCGTGACCGAGTAGTATTCTATCCATAAATAAATTTATATATTTTTGTTATTAGCATAACAAAAATCTCTCTAAAAATATTATATATTATTATAATAATTAAGTAGATTTAAATAATTACCCAGAAAGGTCTTTATGCCAAGATTTATTAAAATGTTCCATGAATCCCTCCTTGATCACCTTGTCTTTTCATTTGCAAAGGATAAATACTCAGCAACCACAAGGGATAAATTTAATGCAGTTGTCTTGTCTGTGAGAGAAAATCTTGTGGAGCAATGGATGAAGACTCAGCAACAGTATTATTATCTTGACACAAAGAGGATATATTATCTATCCCTCGAGTTTCTCCTTGGAAGGCTTTTGAAAAATTATATTATTAATCTCGGCCTGCTTGAGGAATACAGTAAAGCTGTAGAAGTACTCGAAATGACATACGAGGATATATTGGACCACGAATGGGAAGCAGGCTTGGGTCACGGCGGTTTAGGAAGACTTGCCGCATGTTTTCTCGATTCAATGGCAACACTTCAATATCCAGCTTACGGCTATGGCATAAGGTATGAATATGGCATCTTTTTACAGAAGATTAAGAATGGATATCAGATAGAATTTCCTGACAACTGGCTTAGATATGGTAATCCATGGGAGTTCCCCCGACCTGAACTTATTTATCCTATCCATTTTTATGGGAGGGTTAATACCATCACAAGTGATAGCAGGAGGTTTCGCATGGAGTGGGTTGATACAGACGAGATTATTGCTATGGCGTATGATTATCCTGTCCCCGGCTTTCAGAACAATGTAGTCAACACCCTTCGCCTCTGGGTAGCAAAGTCATCCAGAGAATTCAACCTCGAATATTTTAATAGCGGAGATTATATAAAGGCGATCGAGGATAAAGCCCATAGTGAAAGCATATCAAAGGTACTCTATCCGAATGATCAAACCCTCGCAGGTAAAGAATTAAGATTTAAACAACAGTATTTTTTTGTAAGCGCAACTATTAAGGACATTATCAGAAGATATAAAAAATTTCATCAATCATATAAAGAGTTCCCTGAAAAGGTAGCAATACAACTTAATGATACTCATCCTGCAATTGCTATTGCGGAGTTAATGAGGATTCTTGTAGATGAAGAGGGGATAGAGTGGGATGATGCGTGGAATATAACAAAGAAAACCTTTGCATATACTAATCATACAGTTCTTCCTGAGGCACTGGAGACATGGCCTGAAGGGCTTGTAGGACATATTCTCCCCCGTCACCTTCAGATTATACAGGAGATTGATAGAAGATTTTTGATACAGGTTGCCGAAAAATTTCCTAATAATCCTGAAAAGAAATGGCAGATGGCAATTATTACAGGAGATGGCGAAAAAAAGCTACATATGGCACGCCTTGCAATAGCAGGGAGCCATAGTATAAATGGTGTATCCAGACTTCACACTGACATTTTAAAAAACAATATTTTTAATAATTTCTTCTCGATGTTCCCTGAAAAATTTCAAAATGTGACAAATGGCGTTGCCCCGAGGCGATGGCTTCTTGAATCTAATCCAGGACTTTCAAATCTTATCACCGAAGCTATTGGAAAAGACTGGACAAAAAATCTTGAGGAATTACGAAAATTAGAGCCTCTTATAAACGATGCTGAATTCTGCAAACGTTTCCGTGAGATTAAAATATCAAATAAGACCGCCCTTTCAGAATTCTTGAAGAAAACATATGATCTGTCTTTTCCAATATCATTTTTATTAGACTGCCAGATAAAACGATTCCATGAATATAAACGTCAAATCCTTAACATACTGCATATTATTACCCTCTATAATAAAATTAAAGATGGAAAAACAGACGAAACCTTTGTCCCGAGGACATTTCTATTTTCAGGAAAAACAGCCCCGGGTTATTTCTTATGCAAGCTGATTATAAAACTGATTCATTGTGTGAGCGATAAAATAAATGCACATCCTTTAGTAAGCCAAAGGTTGAAAGTAATTTTTGTGCCAAACTATGGTGTTGCACTGGCGCAACAGATTATCCCTGCGGCAGAACTGTCAGAGCAGATTTCTACTGCAGGAGAGGTCGGAAAAGATAATTTTTTTCTCTTCGGGCTTACTGCTGATGAAATAGAAAAATTGCGACCAACATATAATCCCCATAAATATTATGAAAAAGACGAGAGACTCCATCAAATTATAAATCAGATTTCTGATGGATATTTTTCTCCTGATCAACCGGACTTATTTCACCCCATAGTCAAGTCTCTTTTAGAAAATGACAGGTATTTTGTCTTGGCTGATTATGCCTCTTATGTTCAATGCCAGGAAAAGTTATCGAGGGCGTATAACAATAAGGATCGCTGGACAAAAATGGCTATACTAAATATTGCGCGTTGCGGAAAATTTTCAAGTGACAGAGCGATTCGAGAGTACGCGGAAAATATATGGAAAATTTCCCCTGTACCTGTTCACGATTAGCCCAGTTAATTCATAAATTTTCATGATCAAACAGGGGATAGAGTATTTGAGCGGATTTTTTTGCCGATAGTCAAATACACTATGTAAAAATAAAGAGGCAAAAGCCTCGGAGTCCCGACTTTATGTCGGGACGAGAATGAGCGAAAATACTCTATCCCCTGTTGCTATGCACCAACTTTGTGAATAAACTGGGTTAGATAGGATATTTCCATGAATATTTATAATATGCTGCGCAACTTCCTTCTGTGCTAACCATGCACGCACCTACAGGGTGTTCAGGTGTGCATGTCTTACCAAACAAAAGACAATCAGTGGGTTTTTTAATCCCTCTCAACACCTGACCACATAAACAGGACTTCGGTTCCACTGAGTCAGGGATATTAATATTGATTACCTCCCTGATATCCCGATGTTTAAATTTATCTCTTAAGTTAAGTCCGCTTTGTGGAATTATTCCGATTCCCCGCCAGTTCGCATCGCATAGCTCGAAATATTCATTTATTAGAGACATTGCCTTTTTATTACCATCCTCTCTTACAACCCGTTTATATTGAATCTCAACTTCTGCCCTCTTATGCACAATCTGACTAAGTAGCATTAAAATCCCTTGAAGTATGTCTTCTGCCTCAAATCCTGTTACCACCGATGGTATCCTGTAATCAGAGGCAATAAACATATAAGGTTTGCTTCCTATAATTGTACTCACATGTCCCGGAAGAATAAACCCATCTACTTTTACATCAGGAGAATCGAGAAGTGCTTTAAGTGCAGGAGGGACTATCTTATGGGCAGAATAGATATGAAAATTATTAATCCCTGCCCTCTCTGCTTCAAAAAGGGTTCCTGCAACCGATGGAGACGTAGTCTCAAAACCTGTTGCAAAGAATACAATCCTTCTGTCTTTGTTTTCTGAAGCAAGTTTTAGTGCATCCATTGGTGAGTAGACAACTTTTATATTAGCGCCTTCTGCCTGTGCATGATAAAGTGATTGTTTGTCTCCAGGCACTCTCATCATATCACCAAATGTTGAAAGGATAATACCGTTCATTTTTGAAATAGCAATAGCGGCATCCACATCTTTTATTGGCGTTACGCATACAGGACATCCAGGTCCGCTCAGAAGGTTAATATTTTCAGGAATGATATCCCTGATACCGTGCCTGAATATTGCTACTGTGTGCGTCCCGCAAACCTCCATGAGGTTAACAGGTCTGGCAATAATATCAGAAAGTTCTCTTATCTTATTAACTATGTTCTTTACCAACATCTATTCCTGCTTTAATTCGTTCTCTTATTATATAAGCTTGTCCAAGAGATATGCCAGCATCATTGGTTGGAACTTTTTCATTTGTATAAACATTCATCCACTCTGAACTGATCTTATCAATTGTCTTTTCCAATATATACATATTCTGGAAAACCCCGCCTGACAGGACAATGTTATTTATGCTATGAAGTGAAGAAAGTTTATTTATAACTCTTAGAATAGTATGCACTATGGTATTATGGAATTTAGCTGAGATAATACCTTTTTCTTCTTTTTTTAATAAATCTTCTATAATCCTTAAAATCGTGTGTGAGAAATCAATCTCCATTATCTCTTTAAACTTTATGTCCACAGGGTAATCCTCAACAATATCAGGTGATGCAACAGACTCAATAGCGATTGCAGCCTCTCCTTCAAATGTATTTTTATCACATATCCCCAATATTGCAGATATTGCATCAAACAGCCTACCAGCGCCTGATGAAAAAGGAGAAAACTGGTTTTTATCAGCAATCTTTAAAATATCCTTAATTTTCTCCTCGCCATATTTACTGATAAAACCAATGGACTCAAGATATGTTAATGTCTCATCTCCTGCCATCTCTTTAATATAGCTTACGGCTATCCTCCATGGTTCCCTTACTGCTACTTCACCACCCGGAAGTGGAATGTATTTAAAATGACCTGCTCTCTTAAAGTCTATTGCATCAGCAATTAAGAATTCCCCGCCCCAGAGATTCCCATCAGTGCCATAACCTGTCCCATCAAAAGAGACCCCGATAACCTTACTTTTGATCCCTTTTTCAGCAATAACAGATGCAATATGGGCATGATGGTGTTGAATTCCAATTTTTTTGATTCCTTCCTGCCTTAATGCCCATTGTGTAGAAAGATAATGAGGATGAAGGTCGTATCCCAGCGCCTCAGGTTCTACCCTGTAAACATCTTTCAGGTTTTTGAGGCTCTCTTCAAAAAACTTTAGTGTCTCATAGTTTTCCATATCACCTATATGCTGGCTCGGTATCGCAAAGCCCCCTTTTGTTAGGGTAAATGTATTTTTTATATCAGCGCCACATCCGAGGACTTCCGGACCATCTTTATGAAGAGGAATCGGGTCAGGCACATATCCCCTTGAACGACGTATGAAGAAAGTCGAAAGTCGAGAGTCAGAAGTCGAGAGTCTTTTGAATTTTCCGACTTCTGACTTCTGACTGCTGACTGCTGGCTTTTCGTTTTGACTATTGACTATTGACTTTTGACTAATGACTCTTACTACAGAATCATCAACGCGCATAAAGATATCCCTGTTATGGACAAGAAATGCATCAGCAATTCCTGAAAGCTTTGAAATAGCATCTTCGTCATCAATCACTATAGGTTCCTCTGATATATTTCCGCTTGTCATAACAAGGGCATCAAAGTTAAATCCCCCCTTCCCCCCTTTACTAAAGGAGGGTAAAGGGGGATAATAAAAAAGTAAATAATGTAATGGCGTATAAGGAAGCATAAAACCAATATAAGGATTATTTGGTGAGATAGCTTCGGGTAAAGATTTCTCTAATTTTTTGAGCAGGACAATAGGTCTTTTGTTAGAGATTAATATATCATCCTCTTCTTTAGACACCTCACAGAACTTTTTAATCGTTTCGACATCAGGAGCCATCAGTGCAAATGGCTTATTGCTTTTTCTCTTTTTCAGTCTTAACCTTTCGACCGCTTCTTTATTGGTTGCATCACATGCAAGATGGAATCCACCAATCCCTTTGACGGCAACAATATATCCCTGCTTTAGAAGTCTTATTGTTTCTTTAACGGGGTTTTCTTGATAATCAGAACCCTCCTCAACTCCCCCCTTACTAAGGGGGGAACTAAAGGGGAATGTTTCTTTCTTAACTATTAACTCAACATCTGGTCCGCACACAGGGCACGCATTCGGTTGTGCATGAAATCTCCTGTCTTCTGGATTGTAGTATTCCTTTTCGCAATCATCACACATCTTAAACACTGACATTGTGGTGTTCGGTCTGTCATAAGGAATAGATTTTGTTATTGTGTATCTGGGACCACAGTTTGTGCAGTTAATAAATGGATATAAGTAACGCCTGTCATTTTTATCTAATAGTTCCTTTAAACAATCACCACATATAGATACATCCGGTGAAATAAGCGTAAAACTCCCATCATTTGCACTTTTTAGTATCTGAAAATCCTGATAACCATGATATGTCATAGGTATTATACTAATTTCCATTATCTTAGATAGCGGCGGAGAGTTTTTTTTAAGACTCT
Source organism: Nitrospirota bacterium (assembly GCA_040753615.1). Lineage (GTDB taxonomy): Bacteria > Nitrospirota > Thermodesulfovibrionia > Thermodesulfovibrionales > SM23-35 > JBFMDO01. Next base: position 29,506 of record JBFMDO010000028.1, read on the forward strand.
CGATAAAGGCAGGACTATTATCGCCCTCTATTTCGATGACAACCCCTTCTGAAGAGTTCATTACAAAACCTTTTAGACTTAGTAACCTTGCAAGATTGTAAACAAAAGGTCTGAAACCGACCCCCTGAACAATACCCTTAACTAATATCCTCGTTCTGATTTGTTCCATTCGAATTAGCTCAGTTTATTCATGAATTTCTATAATCAAATAGGGGATAGAGTATTTAAGCGGATTTCTTTTGCCGATAGTCAAATACACTATATGAAAATAAAGAGGCAAAAGCCAATGATTTAATCTTTCTTGCTTACGAGGGAATGTAACCATTCTGTCCAATCATCCATCCCCCTACCCGTTTTACAAGATACCTCAAATATCTTTAAGGAAGGGTTAAGAGAGAGTGAGTCTTTTTTAATCTTTTCGATACTTGCATTTGTATAAGGCAGGAGATCAATTTTATTAAGAATCAATGCAGATGATTCCTGGAACATCAGGGGATATTTAAGAGGTTTATCGTCTCCCTCTGCAATACTCAGCATCATAACCTTCATATTTTCACCGACCTTAAACTCCGCAGGACAGACAAGGTTTCCAACGTTTTCTATAATGAGCAGGTCAAGGTCAACAAGAGGCAAATCTTGTATGACTTCATTAATCATATTTGCATCAAGATGGCAGGCACTACCTGTGTTTATCTGGATAACAGGTATTCCATATGCTTCTATCCTTCGGGCATCGTCAGTACCTGCTATATCACCTTCTATAACACCTATCTTTATCTTTTTAAAAAGTCCTTTAATCGTCTGTTCAATCAGGGTTGTTTTACCTGCACCAGGCGCGCTCATAAGATTAATAACATATACACCTGCCTCATTAAATAACCTCCTGTTTTCAGCAGCAATCCTGTCATTTGCCTCAAGGATTCGAGTAACAACTTTTACCTTCATTGGAACACCTCCATCTCATGAATATCTAATTCTCGTCCTGTTTCTATACGGATTGAAGTATCACCACATCTCGGACAACATAAAACAAATGCTTCATTTACAGAGAATTTATTTTTGCAGTTATTGCAGAAACCACTAACAGGTATTTCATCTATAATCAGGCGGGCATTCTCTGCTAAGGTATTAATCTTTACTGAGTCAAAGGCAAAAACAAGCGCCTCAGGCATAACACCCGAGGCTTTTCCTATCTTAACAATTATTGATTCTATACCCCTATATCCTTCTTTCTTACAATATTCTTCTGCTATCTTGAGCAGACTGAGGGCAATTGATACTTCATGCATTCTATTCCTTGGATAATCTCTCTTTTTCTTTGTTGTAAGCCTCTTTGCCTGCCTCAACAGCTGATGTTATTATGGATTTTTTCTCCTCGTAAAATTCCCTGCCAGTATCTATACCACTCGCTATTTTCCCTTTTACATCTTCACACTACTGTCCGGTTAAAAAAATTGAAGTTGGGGGTTATCCACTTTTCTCACTTTGAGAACTGTATGGCTATTTAGGGATAAGATGTCGATCAAAATGAGCCGATCAAGGAGCGTCTCCCTTATTA
>JBFMDO010000029.1:0-27769 GCA_040753615.1 Nitrospirota bacterium
AGCGATTATGGATTTTATTGAAACACATAATGAGAATCCTAAAATATTTACTTGGACAAAGGATGCAGATACCATCCTTGCGAAGGTTTCTAAATGTATAGATCTGTTAGGGACAGCACACTAAATAACGTCATATGAGAGTTATCCATATAAGGATTATATACAAAAAAGAGGTTTGACAGATAAATAATCATGTCGATTCAGTGTGTTTATGAGGCACCCAGCCTCTTATATAAAATTATCTTGGATAGGTTTGATTTTATATATAAAGCAACCCCATACCCTTGCCGGGATGATACGCCTTTTTAATTGAATTACTTACAAATTCTTTTGCCTTTCCCACTGCTTCAAGGGGGATATTATTAAGCGCAAGCAATGCAGTAACAGCAGCCGAAAATGTGCATCCTGTCCCATGATATTCCCCTTTTATCTTTTTGCCCTCTATATCATAGAATTCTCCATCGTAATAAAGATCAAGGGCTATTTCGTTGAGGTGCCCTCCTGTAATAACGACGATTTCTGGTCCCATCTCTTTCAATGACTTTGCAGCATCTCTCATATCATATTTATTTTCTATTTTGATACCTGTCAGAACAGCGGCTTCGTATATATTCGGAGTGATTAATTTAGAAAGAGGAAAAAGTTTCTCCCTGATAAAATCTAAGGTTTTATCTTCAACAAGGCTTGTGCCTGAAGATGAAACAGTTACAGGGTCTATAACAAGATTTTTTAATGAGTATTTCTTTATCACATCTTCAATCACTTCAGCAGACCATCTGCTATAAAGCATACCCAATTTTACTGCATCAGGCTTGATATCGTCTAAAAGCACATGAAGCTGTTTTTCGAAAAAATCCATTCCAACAGGTAAGATAGCCCTTACCCCTTCTGTGTTCTGAGCAGTAATCGAAGATACAACTGAAATGCCATGTATACCAAAAGACCTGAAGACCTTTAAATCTGCCTGAAGTCCTGCGCCTCCTGTTGGGTCAGAGCCTGCTATTGTAAGGGCTGTTTTCATAGATTTAGCCCTTTTTATTCATGAATTTTCTCAAATATAGACAGGACATAGTATTTAAGCGGGTTTTTTTGCCGACAGTCAAATACACCCCCCTTAGTCCCCCCTTGATAAGGGGGGATTGAAGGGGGGTATGAAGCAAAAGCCTCGCAGTCCCGACTAAAGTCGGGACGAGAATGAGCGAAAATACTATGTCCTGTCTGGTATCCATAGTTTATGAATAATCTGGGTTAAATGAACTGCATATTATATAATCTTGCTATTTCTTTTTCTTTAATGCCCTTTGCACTGTTTTTATTGCACAGAATTCACCGCACATGCTGCAGACTTCATCTTCCGAAGGCGGTATCTCTGAACGCCATTGATATATTCTTTCAGGGTCAAGACTCAATTCTATCTGCCCCTTCCAGTCAAGGTTTTTTCTGCATATTGACATCTTTCTGTCACGTTCTATTGCACCGGGGATACCCTTTGCAATGTCTGCTGCATGGGCTGCTATCTTTGATGCGATGACACCTTCTTTTACATCGTTAATATTTGGTAATCTGACATGTTCTGCCGGGGTCACATAGCACAGAAAATCAGCGCCTGCAGCGCCTGCAATAGCTCCTCCTATGGCTGCTGCTATATGGTCATAACCCATTGCTATGTCTGTAACCAGAGGACCGAGGACATAGAAAGGAGCGCCTTTACAGATTTCTTTCTGGATTTTTATATTGAGTTCAATCTGGTTTAAAGGCACATGCCCGGGACCTTCGATAATTGTCTGGACACCTGCATAGAGCGCCTTATCTCTTAACTCTCCAATAGTCAGAAGTTCTTCAATCTGGCTCCTGTCTGTAGCATCCGCAAGACAGCCTGGTCGTAATCCATCTCCGAGGCTTAGTGTCAGGTCATATTTTTTTGCAATGCAAAGAAGCCTGTCGTAATATTCATAAAGGGGATTTTCTCTGTCATTATAGACCATCCATTCGAGAAGGAATGAACCGCCGCGGCTTACTATATCAAGCACCCTGCCCTCTTCCCTGAGTCTTTCAACTGCCTTTCTTGTCAGACCGCAGTGGACTGTAACAAAATCAACACCTTCTTTTGCGTGTTCCTCGATAACATCGAAGATACTATCCGGCGTCATCTTCGAGATTGAACCATAGCTCTCTGCAGCAATTATAGCGGCTTCATATATCGGCACTGTGCCAATGGAGATGGGAGACTTTCTCAAAAGAAGTCTTCTCATATCCTTAATATGTCCGCCTGTTGATAAGTCCATAACTGCATCAGCACCAAATTTTACAACAACATCGAGTTTTTCCATCTCATCATCGAGTGATATCTTGTCTTTTGATGTCCCTATATTTGCGTTAATCTTTGTTCTGAGTCCTCTGCCGATACCAACAGGTTTTATGTTATGGCTTATATTTCTTGGAATAACAGATAAACCTTCAGCTATGTCAGAGGCAAGCCTTTCAGGCACTATGCCTTCAGAAAGGGCAACATCCTTCATTTCATCAGTAATAATCCCTTTTTTTGCTAATTCTATTCTTGTCATTTCAGTATCCTCAAAAGTTCCTTTGTTACACCCTCGATATCTCTTGCAGCAAGGATTGCAGATATTACTGCTATCCCATCAGCTCCGGCAGCCATTACTTCATTAACATTATGCAGACCGATTCCCCCGATTGCGAGTACTGGTATTGAGACCTCTGTTCTTACTTTTTTTATGATATCGGTTCCAATGGGATCACCATATCTGCGCTTTGATGGAGTCCTGTAAATCGGGCCGAGTGTTATAAAATCTGCGCCATCCCTTTCTGCATTAATAGCTTCTTCAATGCTATGGGTGGATGCGCCAATCAGAAGTTTATCACCTGAGATTTTTCTCACTGCATGTGCTGGAAGGCTCTTTTGGCCGAGTTGGACGCCCTCTGCTTCAACAGCGAGTGCGATATCTATCCTCTCATTTATAAATAATTTTGCACCATATTCTTTTGTTAACTCTGATACCCATTTTGCCATATGAAGCAATTTTCTCGTTGGCAGGTGTTTTTCCCTTAGTTGTATAGATTTAACGCCTGCCTTAAGCGCAGATTCGAGTGCGAGATACATTGAACACTGGGCTTGAAACAGCGTTCTGTCAGTTATCAGGTAAAGTTTTAATATGTCGGACAGCAATCGAGAATCAGAAGCTGTTTTATTCTCTGGTGTTTCTGTATCAGTTTTTAATCTCATAAAAACAAAAACCGCATCCCTGAAGGATACGGCTTGCCTTTCCCTTCCCTACGCCGGCATTACCCGTATCAGGTTCATGGGGTCTTCTCCAAAATTTAAGGAGAACTCTCAGGCTTTTTAGCCTCCCCCAGGGGTTAACTTAAGTATAGCTTAATTTTCGAAGGGATGTCAACTTAATGAACAAAAGTATAAATTTTTTATGGAAGGCGGATGGTAATAACCTGTCCTTTTTTACCTAACTTTTCTATTTCTTTTCCATTAAACACCAGCTTTACACCTCCCGCATTGCCTATCTTTATTGAGAAACCACTCTTTGCCTCCCACCTGACTGAATCTCCGGGTCTGAGTATTACATCCTTTGTAATTGTATTATCAATATCAACCAAAAGCCATGTTGTATCCTCAGCAAAAATCTCAAGAACGTGCAGATTTTTTTTCTCCTTTAAATCTTTAACTTCACTTTTATTCTCCACTGGAAGCTGAGGAGGTTCTATTTTGGGTTCAGGAGGCTGCGGTAATGTCTCTTTTTCAATCTCAATTGGTGGATATAGCATCTCAGTCTTTTCTCGTGGCAGCAGGATGAAGGTGAATAATCCAATGACTATTAATGCTATAAAAATTGGTAAATACCTGTGTTTTCTTTTATCTGTTTCCTTTTTTTCAATAATTTCTGTTTTCTCATCCTTCACAGGAGGGAATTCCTGGTTATAGGCATTTATAACTTCTTCTGGATTGATATTCAATAGTTCAGCGTATTCGCGGAGATATCCTTTTACGTAAACCTCTGTAGGGAGTTTTCCAAAGTCTTCTTCTTCTATCGCCATTAGGTAAGCGTATCTTATTTTGAGGATCTCTGAGATTTCTCTGATATCCTTGCCTGATTTTTCACGGGCTTTTTTTAGTATCTCCCCTACCATTCTATCTCCTTAATTAAAAATTGAGTAATACAATAAGACCATTATACTACATTATGCTATATTATAAAACAATGATAAGTCGAGTTGTTGTGACAGGGATAGGTGCGATTAGTCCTATCGGGATTTCATTCCGTGATTCATGGGAATCAGCAAAGAGAGGGTTGTCAGGTATAGGTTTTATAACAAGATTTGATGCCTCCAGTATAAAATGGAAGATTGCAGGAGAATTGAAGGGATTTGATGCAAAAAAATTCCTTTCGCAAAAAGAAGCCAACCGCCTTGATCCATTTGTGCATTATGCTGTTGCTGCCGCAATAATGGCAGCAGAAGATGCAGGACTTATAGGTCAGGCGTCAGGAGCCAGAAGTCAAAAGTCAAAAACCAAAACCGAGTATCTGACCTCAGCAGGAATAATTATTGGTTCCAGTAGGGGCGGTATCAGCACCATAGAAAATTCAATACTAAAACTTAAAGCAAAATACAAAAATCCAAACTTGCATTTGTCTGCCTATCTCATGCCGTCAACAACAATCAGTATGGCACCTTCTTATATTGCTCAGAAACTTGGCATAAAAGGCTATTGTCTTGGAATATCCAATGCATGCGCATCAGGAACAAGTGCAATCGGTGAAGCATATAGATTAATAAAAGGGGGGTACAAATGGCCTGTTTTATGTGGAGGAACCGATGCCCCCATATGCAGGCTATGCATTGAGGGATATGGTGTATCAGGTGCTCTATCCTGTGTCAATAATCCTTCAGCGAGCAGGCCTTTTGATAAGACAAGGGATGGATTTGTGCTTTCAGAAGGAGCCTGCGTCCTTATTCTCGAAGATTACAAAAATGCAATAAACCGTGGAGCGAAAATTTATGGAGAGATAATCGGGTATGGAAATACAGCAGATGCATTCCATCAGACAAGACCTGATCCAGAGGGTGAGGCAAGGGCAATAAGGATGGCGTTGAATGAGGCAGGTCTAAGACCCAGAGAAATTGATTTTATTAATGCGCACGGCACATCAACACCCCTCGGTGATAAAGCGGAGACAGAGGCTATAAAACTGTCATTCGGGAAAAATGCCTACAATATCCCTGTAACTTCTAATAAATCCATGACAGGACATATGCTTGCTGCATCAGGAACACTTGAGGCAGCCTTTACATTAATGAGCATGAAAGAAGGGATTGTGCCACCCACAATAAATCTAACTGAAAAAGGCTCTGAATGTGATCTCGATTATGTAACCCGGTTAAGGAAATATGATATAAGGCATGCTATTTCTAATTCATTTGGGTTTGGTGGTGTGAATGCAGTGCTGGTCTTCAGGAATTTCAATCTTTAAACTCTCTCATCGCCTCGTCAAGGGGTGTTTCATTATTATCTCTATATTTTGGTGAAAAATGCATAGGGACAAGATTCTTAACCCCTGCCTTCTTTGCGATCATTCCTGTTAACTTTGCTGTGAGATGGAATCTCTCCAATGCCCTGTCTCTGTCTTCATCCAGAAAATATGCCTCGCAATAAAGGCTGTCCGAATCATGTACAAAATCAACAATCTTTTTGATATTAGTATCGCTTATCGCTACATCAGTAACATAAGAAATCTTTTGACCTCTTGTTATCATTGCAATATTTCTTAAATCCTTAAGCCTGTATTTACTTTTAGAAACTATAAATTCTGTATCCCCTAATTTATTTTCTCGTATAGCCTTTTTAAATTCTGAAAGCCATGGTCCTACGGAAAGCCCCATTTCTTGGAGGGATGCCTTATTGATGTTTATATGAAATTCTTCCTCGATTGAGTAAGCAAGACATGGTACCTGATGGCCTAACTCGATAGCCTTTATTATAAATAATGGCTCTTTCAATATAGTCCCCGAGAATTCAGTTATGCCATTATCTATTCGCTTAAAACAGTTTTCTGAATAAAAGCTTGATGAAATTATTTTATCTCCCTCGATAGAAAAGACCTCTATGTTTATCGGATAATCCTTTATAAGGTTCCATGTATAACCTCTGAGTTTACCTTCCACGCAATCTGTTATATTTGATGGGCCAAATACCCTCAAAGGTACATTCCTCCTTAAAATCGCCCTCAGGAGCATATCAAATCCAATAAAGTGGTCTATGTGTGTATGGGTTACAAATACATCTGTTATCTTTTGAAGATCACCGGGTTTGAGTCGGCTAATATTGCCTATATCGAATAAAAATGCCCTCTTCTCCCTCATTATTCTGACAAACAAAACCGGGTCTTCAAAGGGGCTATTAACAAGGCTATGAATAAATGCAGGTTTCATGAGTGATTATATCCTATTGTGATATAATAATACCAAAATTAGCCAGGAGCTGATCTCTGAATCGTGGCTTGATATATGCTCTGTGCTATTACAGTGGAGGTAGAATGTCTGAACTCAGAAAAGATCCGATATCTGGCCGTTGGGTTATCATCTCTGTTGAAAGAGGTAAACGGCCTACAGATTTTGTTTCTCCCGCTCAGAAAAAGAAGGGTGGTTTCTGTCCTTTTTGTCCTGGCAATGAATATACCACGCCAAATGAGATAATGGCATTCAGGCCATCTGGGACAAAACCGAATTCACCAGGGTGGATATTAAGGGTTATGCCGAATAAATTTCCTGCCTTACAGATACACGGAGATATGACTAAAGCCGGAGAGGGCATGTTCGACAAGATGAACGGTATAGGCGCTCATGAGGTTATTGTAGAGACCCCGGATCATATGTTATCCATCGCTACTATGCCTTTAAAGGCGGTTGAGGATATGTTGTGGGCGTATTATTTAAGGCTTAATGATTTAAAAAAAGATTCTCGTATTAAGTATGTGCTAATATTTAAAAACGAAGGAGAGGCAGCAGGTGCATCCCTTGAACACTCTCATACACAACTTATAGCCCTGCCGATTATACCTAAGCTGGTAAAAGAAGAGACGGATGCTGCAAAAAGTTATTATGACTTAAAAGAAAGATGTATCTTCTGTGATGTTATCAATCAGGAACTCGATTCCAGAAAAAGGGTGATATATGAAAATGCAAAGTATGTTGCATTCTCGCCATTTGCTCCAAGGACACCTTTTGAGACTTGGATTTTACCCAAAAGGCATGAGTCATATTTCCATCCCCCGGATAAAAGTTTCTCATTGCTTGCTGAAATCCTCCAGATAATACTTAAGCAGATGGATAAGATACTCGAGGTTCCTCCTTATAATTTCGTAATACACACCTCTCCATTTCAGGACGAAGCAAATGAATACTACCACTGGCATATTGAGATCGTGCCAAAACTCACAAAGATTGCAGGTTTTGAATGGGGATCGGGTTTTTATATTAATCCAACCCCTCCAGAGGAGTCGGCTAAATTCATGAGAGAGGCAAAAATATGAAAATACTGATAGCCTCTTCAGAGGCTGTGCCATATGCAAAGACAGGCGGGCTTGCAGATGTGGCAGGTGTACTCTGCAAGGAATACCGTAAGATGAAAAAAGAGGCTTATATTATTCTCCCGCTTTATAAAAAGATAAAGGAGGGCAGGATACCCTTAAAGGACACAGGCATCAGGATAAAAGTTCCTGTAGGGAACAGAATTATAGAGGGAAGGATATTCAGCAGCCAATCTTCAGCCTATTTGATAGGATGTGATGAGTTTTTTAACAGGGAGGAACTTTATGGCACACCTGAAGGTGATTATGCTGACAACGCATCAAGGTTTATATTTTTTTCGAGGGGGATACTCGAAACGTGTAAGGCATTGAATTTAAAGCTAAATGTAATTCATTGCAATGACTGGCAGACAGGACTTGTGCCTCTTTATCTTAAGACATTATATAGTAATGATAAACTCTTTAAAGATACAGCCACCTTATTTACAATACATAATCTTGGATATCAAGGACTCTTTCCATCCTCATCAATGCCTCTCACAGGGCTTGGGTGGGAATTTTTTACTCCAGAGGCTATTGAGTTTTATGGAAATGTAAATTTCCTTAAGGCAGGTATAATTTATGCAGACATTATTAATACTGTTAGCAATACATATGCAAAAGAGATCCTTACTACGGAATTTGGTTTTGGTCTTGATGGAGCGTTGAGAAGCAGGGCAGGAGATATTCATGGTGTTATAAATGGTATAGATTATGATGAATGGGATCCGACAAGAGATAAATTTATAACTGCTAATTATAACCCCAATGACATTTCAGGTAAATTTATATGTAAAAAAGAACTTATGAAATTATTATTTGGTTTATCAGATAATGCTAATGCTGAACGTATTCCGCTTATAGGCATGGTCGGCAGGCTTTCTGCACAGAAAGGATTGGATATTGTTCTTCAATCTGCAGATGAACTTCAGTCTTTTGGAATAAAACTTGTTATTCTCGGTAAAGGTGATGAAACATTTCAAAAGAGCCTTTCGGAAACAGCAAGAAAATATAAGGGCACAATTTCTGTTACAATCGGCTTTGAGGATAAACTTGCCCATATGATTTATGCAGGTTCAGACTTTTTCCTTATGCCGTCAAGATATGAACCATGCGGACTTGGACAGCTTATCGCACTCAGATACGGAAGCGCTCCTATAGCCAGAAAGACAGGCGGGCTTGCAGACACCACACAGGATTATAATCACCTGTTATCAAAAGGCACAGGTTTTCTCTTTTCTGATTACACACCTTCTGCAATGCAGGATGCGATAAAAAGGGCCCTGTGTGTTTATACTGATAAGAAAAAAATGCACGAGTTAATTATAAACGGCATGAAGATGGATTTTTCATGGAACCAATCAGCCACGAGATATATTGAATTATATAATATTGCCAGAAAGAAGAGAAGCTATAACAAGCAATGAAAGAAATTCAAGAAAAACTTGCTGAGATAATATTTGAAAATATTAAAGATGGCATTATTGTACTCGATAGAAATTACAGAATACTTGCTGTCAACAAATCTATTGAAAAATGGACGGAAAAACCTGTCTCTGAATTTATAGACAAAAAATGTACTGATGTCTTTCATGGCACATCCGGAATATGTCCACATTGCGCAGCAGAGGTTACATTCAAAACAGGCGAGATTTATTCGGTTGCTCAAAAAGTTACGGTTAAAGACACTGTGCTATATGCTGAACTTTCAGCATATCCAATAAAGGAAGAAGCCCTTCAAGTTAACGAATGTGTTGTATTTATTCATGACGTAACTGAAAAAAAGACATGCAATGAAGAAGTCTTAAGACTTTACGAGAAGGTTGCACAAACAAAAGAGTATTTTGAGAGGTTCATAGAAGATTCTGCTGACGCAATAGTTACGAGTGATCTGAAGGGGATAGTTACGTTCTGGAATAAGGGAGCAGAAAAGATTTATGGGTTTACAAAAGAGGAAGCTATAGGAAAATTTTTGCCCTTTGTGCCTGATTTCTTGATTGATCCTGAACGCGAAAACATTCAAAAAATTATAAATGGAGAGATATTGAAGGATATCGAGGCATTTAGAAAACGAAGAGATGGAACCATAATCATAGTCAGCCTCACTCTTTCTCCCATTAATGATGCGTCAGGAAGGATTATCGGAATCAGCGGTATATCCAGAGACGTAACAGAAAAAAAACGTGTTGAGAAAGAGCTGGTCAGAAGGAATCAGGAACTTTCGAGGCTTTTTCTTGTCAGTTCAGCAATGAGAGGCACCCTTGAACTTGAGAGATTATTAAGGATGGTTCTTACTGCTGTAACCATGAGCGACGGGCTTGGTTTTAACAGGGCTATCCTCTTTCTCGTTGATGAGAAAAAGGATGTCTTAAAAGGGGCTATGGGCGTAGGACCTTCAAGCCCTGCCGAGGCTGGCGAGATATGGGGAAGGCTTTCATTAGAGAAAAAAACATTATCTGACATAATCTACGAAATCGAAACCGGACCCTTACGAAAGGATTCCTTTTTCGACAAACTCAGCTCAAACATAGAGATAGCATTAACTGAAAATACAATTCTCGCTAATACAGTAAAGGAGAAAAAGGCATTTAATGTTACGGATGTTAAGAAAGAACTATTATCAGATATAATCCTTACGCAGCAATTAGGGACACGGGCTTATGCTGTTGTCCCTCTGCTATCACGAGATAAGGTGAGGGGTGTTCTCTGGGTGGATAATTATTTCAATGGTAAGCCCATCCTCGAAGAAGATATAAGATTTTTAACAGCCTTTTCGAACCATGTTGCAACAGCCATAGAAAGTGCAACGTTATATGAACAGGTTATTCTTGCAGAACGGGAGCTCGAGAATATATTTGAGTCTATATCTGATATGATTTATTTTATCTCAAAAGATTATGTGATAAAGAATATAAATAAGGCTGTTAGCAAGAGGGTGGGTAAAACACCAGAAGAAATTATAGGGAAGAAGTGTTATGAGGTAATTCATAATATGGATAGACCTTGGTCAGCATGCCCGCATCAAAGAACCATTGAAACAAAAAGGGCATATGTTGAAGAGGTCGAAGATACTTATCTCGGCGGTGTGTTTATCACATCAAGTTCTCCTATATTTGATATTAAGGGAGAATTTATAGGAACAGTAAATGTGATCAGGGATATAACAGAATTAAAGCGTCTTCAGCAAAAACTCGTGGTCTCAGAAAGGATGGCAGCGCTCGGAGAGGTTGCGGCAAAAGTTGCTCATGAGATAAGAAATCCACTTGTTTCCATCGGTGGATTTGCAAGAAGACTCAGAAAGAAACTGGATAATAATCTAAAAGAATATGCAGACATAATTGTCAGGGAAATTGAAAGATTAGAGGGTATACTCAGTGAAATCCTCGGTTTTGTCAGAGAAATAAAGATAGCCAAAGAGATAGTCAATCCTAATGTGCTTATGGAAGATATTATTTCTCTAAAGGGGGCTGAATTTAGTGAAAAGGCTATAACTATAGTGAAAGAATTCGGAAAGCCTGTTGATATCTTTGTAGATCCTAACAGGCTTAAAGAGGCTTTGCTTAATATACTTTCGAATGCGGTACAGGCTGTGGGCAAGAATGGTACAATATATGTGAAAACTTATGTGAACGAGGAGTCAGCGGTTTTCGAAATAAAAGATACCGGCCCGGGTATAGCTAAAGAGAATTTACCGTTTATATTTGACCCATTCTTCACTACAAAAGAAGCAGGAACAGGGCTTGGTCTCGCAATTACACACAGGATAGTGGGAGAACATAACGGTAGAATCGAAGTCGAGACCAGACCAAATAATGGATGCACATTCAGGGTGCTGATACCATTAAAAGAAGAAACTGAAAAATAGAACTTAAGGAGGGGTGATATGAAAATACTTGTAGTAGATGATGACCTGCATATTCAAAGACTTTACAAAGAGGAATTCGAAGAAGAAGGCTATAAAGTTGTTATAGCCTCTAACGGTAAAGAGGCAATTGAGTTATTTGAAAAAGAAACCCCTGATATTGTTACGCTTGATATACTCCTGCCGGATATGGATGGTATTCATATTCTGAGACAGATGAAAGAAAAAAATCCTAAAACACCTATTATTATGTCTACGGCTTATGATTACAGGGATGATTTTGCTGTATGGGCTTCAGAGGCGTATATTGTTAAGTCCTCAGATATGAATGAGTTAAAAGAAACAATAAAAAAATTGATTGAAAAGCAATAATGTCTGACGCCATCTATCTTGAAAGCACACCTTTAAATGAAGCATTAGCAAAATGGTTTAAAAGGCTTGGCTCTGAAGGGGCATTAATTCCTCTTTCAGGTGAAAAGACCAATGTTATAGATTCTCTTGGAAGGATAACATCCGAGGCGATTGCTGCAAAAATATCTTCTCCTTTTTATCACTCCTCAGCAATGGACGGATATGCTGTTAGATTTTCTGATACCTTTGGTGCATCAGAGAAAATCCCAAAAAGGCTTAAGATAGGTGAACAGGCAGTTTATGTGGACACAGGCGACCCTCTTCCCGACGGATTTAATGCAGTAATAATGATAGAGGATGTGAATATAGTCAAAAAACAGTCAGGAGTCGAGAGTCAACAGTCAAATCCCCCCTTACCCCCCTTTTCTAAAGGGGGGATTGCAGAGTATATTGAGATCATATCGCCTGCAACCCCGTGGCAGCATGTGCGGGTAATCGGCGATGATATTGTAGCAACTGAATTGATACTCCCTGAAAATCACCGAATTAGACCTGTAGACATAGGCGCTATGCTTGCAGGCGGCCATATAGAAGTGATGGTCAGGAGAAAACCAAAGGTTGTTATTATACCCACAGGTACAGAGATTGTAGAGCCGGGCACTAAATTAAAAAAAGGTGATATTATCGAATATAATTCAAGCATTCTCGGCGGTCTTGTCTCTGAATGGGGTGGTGAGCCTGTCAGATTCAGTATTGTGCCTGATAATCTTGAAGAGTTAAAGAACGCAATACTTAATGCTCATGCAGTGGGTGACCTAATTGTCATTAATGCAGGCGCTTCTTCCGGCTCAGAAGATTTTACTGAAAAAGCTATAAAGGATATTGGAGATGTAATACTTCATGGTGTCAGTATAAAGCCAGGGAAACCTGTTATCCTCGGTTGGGTCAGAGACAAACCTGTTCTCGGTATACCCGGGTATCCTGTATCTGCATATATTACATTCGTTATATTTGCCAAGCCACTCATCTATAAATGGCAGGGTATTGAGATTGAAGAATCCGAAATACTCAGGGCAAGGATTTCAAGGCAGGTTGCATCTACACTCGGACAAGAAGAATTCCTCAGGGTTAAGGTTGGAAAGGTCGGGGCTAACTTTATAGCAACTCCTGTAAGCAGAGGCGCTGGTATGCTGATGTCTCTTGTTCGTGCTGACGGGTTTATTAGAATACCTGCTATGTCTGAAGGCATTGGCAAAGGGACAGAAATAGATGTAGAGTTAATAAGACACAAAAGAGAAATCGAAAATACCATCGTTTGTATTGGAAGCCACGACAACACCCTCGACATCCTTGCTAATATGCTGAAGAAAAGGTATCCAGATTTCTCCCTCTCATCAGCCCACGTAGGCTCAATGGGCGGTCTAATAGCACTGAAGAGGAGCGAGGCTCATATAGCAGGGACGCACCTCCTCGACGAAGAAACAGGTGAATATAATATCCCATTTATAAAAAAACTCCTTCCTGATAAAAAAATATTGCTTATAAATCTTGTTTACAGAGAACAAGGTCTTCTTGTAAAAAAAGGCAATCCCAAAAACATAAAAGGTTTTAAAGATTTAACAAGGGCAGATGTAATGTTTGTTAACAGGCAGTCAGGTGCGGGGACGAGACTTCTTACAGATAAATGCTTAAAAGAAATTGGTATAAATCCAGAGGACGTCAAAGGTTATGAAAGGGAAGAATATACGCACATGGGTGTTGCATCAGCAGTGCTAACAGACATTGCAGATACCGGACTGGCGATTCTTGCATCTGCCAAAGCGCTCGAACTCGATTTTATTCCTGTTGCAAAGGAAAGGTATGATCTTGCAATCCCTTATGAATTTTTAAAAACAGAAATGATACAACATCTCTTAAAGATTATAAGGGAAGATTTTGAATTCAAAGATATGGTCGCAAAGCTCGGGGGATACGATATCTCAGACATGGGGAAGATAATGCATGAAGGTTAGGCTGCCTCTTCGCGAACAATGTCTTTAAGCGTAGGTAATTCTGAAAGATCCTTTAGTCCAAAATACTCTAAAAATTCTCTTGTTGTTCCATAAAGAAAAGGTCTGCCAGGCACCTCTTTACGTCCCAGTATCTTTATAAGTCTTCTCTCGAGGAGAGTTTTTATAGCACTATCAGAGTTGACACCTCTAATCTGTTCAACCTCTACTTTAATTATAGGTTGCTTGTACGCTATTATAGCAAGGGCTTCAAGGGCAGGTAAGGATAGTTTAGAAGATATTTGTGTGGTTTTAAACTTCCGTATCCATTCTGCATATTTAGGATTTGTTACCATCTGATAGCCATTTGCGATCTCAACTATCAGTAATCCAGTATCCCGCTCTCTGTATTCTGTTATTAAAGTCTCCATGAGAATTTTTATCTCAGCATCGGGAATATCCGTCACTTTTTTCAAAGTAGGAAGCGTTAGTACCTCCCCCGATAGAAATAAAATTGCCTCAAGGATTGAAATCTTTTCTTTATCTTCCATAATAAGTAGTTAGGAAATATATCAAATCTTAGCCCTGTTTATCAATTATTTTTAGTTTATTCTTTATTAATGTAAAAACTTTTTCTACAGACAGATTTTTCATACACTTCATATTATCGCATCTCTTTTTAAGGCACGGAGCACACGAGATGTCTTCTCTGATTATTGTATGATTATTTCCGTAAGGTCCTGTTCTCTGCGGATCTGTAGGCCCGAAGATTGCAAAGACAGGTATTCCAATGGCAGCGGCAATGTGCATTGGTCCCGAATCGTTACTCACAACAAATCTCGCTCCTCTCATTATCTCTATTAATTCCTTTAGATTTGTCTTACCAGCAAAAGATATTGCCTTTCCGTTTGAGAGGGTTGCGATCTCATCTGCAATTTTAATGTCACCTTTGCTCCCCACAATAATTGTCTTTAAAGGTAGAAGCGTGGATAGCCTTCCAAATTTCTCCGAAGGCCATTTCTTTGTTTCCCATCTCGCCCCTGGAACAATAACAGCATAATCCTCATGGCAATATGAACTCAATGAAGAAGTCAGATTATAAAGTGGAAATGGGAAAATAACGTCGGACGTGTCACATCCCAAAAACTGAGCAACCTTTAAATATCTATCAACTGCGTGGATATCCTTTCCGCCTTTTACTCTGTGTGTATAAAATAGTCTGCTGCCTTCTCTTGCCTCAGAAAACCCAATTCTGACAGGGGCGCCTGTAGCAGCAGTAATTATGCCGCTTCGGAGCAGACCCTGCAAGTCAATAACAATATCAAATCTTTCTTTTTTCAAATCTTTAACCAATGTCTTTATTTCTCTAATTGTGCCTTTTGCTCTTCTGACCTTTTTCCATTCGTCTTTATTTATAATCCAGAGCCTGTTTATCATCGGATGTCCTTCAAGAATTTCTTCAAAACCCTGTGCAATAACCCAGTGCATCTCAGTTTTTGGGAAACACGTCCTTATTGCATTTAAAAACGGCAGACTGTGAACAATATCGCCGAGAGAGCTTGGTTTGATGATAAGGATTTTTTTTGGTGGACTTGTTAGCTTAATAGTTTCCAATTCTATCTATTTTCTTCTGTATTTCAATTGTTTTAGTAATTGCAGAAGCAATCTTGATATACCGTTTAATCTCATCAAGACTCAGACGCCTTCCCTTTCTATCTTTAAGAAATTTCTCCAAAACCTGATAACTACCAATATGATAATTCCAGACATGCTCAGGGATATTCTCAAAATACTGCTCTTTATTGATGTAACCCCTGCCATTTTGATATTTAATTCTTTCTACTTTATCAGTGCCTTGAACTGGATACCCGACTGAAAGCTTAGAGTCGAGAGTTGAAAATTCAGAGTCTTCTAATAGATGTAGATTAATAAGCCTTTTACCAAGTTCTGAAAGGCTTTTAAATGCAGTAATCCCCCCTTTACTAAAGGGGGGTTGGGTGGATTTAAGGATAAGTTGGTCAGGCAGAGGTATTCTTGGAAAATCAATCTTCAGAAATTCCTGATACTTTTTTCTGTATGTTGGTGAGTAAAGTACCGCATATATGTAATAAAAGATTTCTTCAGGCATAGGTTCATAGCCAAGGGATTCTTTTATGGCATTTAAGAATTCAGGGTTAATGTTAGAAGTTCTGTTCAGAATATTGTCATTCCTGTCCCGTATCTGTGTACGGGATAAACTCCAGCAGGAATCCAGTTCCCTTGTCTTCTCTGGATTCCCGTTTTCACGGGAATGACAAAGAAGCCCTTTTTCTGAATTATCTTTTTGGTAGAGGTAAAGTGGGAAGAAATAGTTTTGATCACCAATTAGATGTATATCACCAACATCTATATTAACAAAAGCTGAAACACCAAATATTTCAGGTATCTTTCTTGTTGTAACCAATCCAATATTTTCCTTAAAAAAAGTCTTCATTAAATCATATCTATCACAACCTCTATCTATTAAATCTGTACAGTAGCAAATAAACCGTTGGTCAAAAGCCCTGTAAGCGTAAGGAATAATTACGTCTTTCCATCTAATTTCTTTAAGCTTGGCTCTTGCCTCAGAAAGCTTCCAATCCCTTGTATCTTTTAACTTCAAGCTTTCTTTTACAGTTTCATCATCCAATGTCCCTGTAAAAATCCGTATCTTACTAACTACTTCTTCTTTTGTAAAACCTGCAATGAAATGGTCTCTATGGGTTTTAACACCGCTGCTGAATTGAATAAAAACATCCTTTATAGACCAGAATCTCTCGTACTCCTCTCTCAAGGAAAAATCTTTTGGCACGAAGAAATAATAAGGCTCTGCAGGGGTTAACTCCTGCCAGTCAAGGGTTGTGACATCGTTGGATTCGAGGAATTTGTATTTATCTTCTCTCTTTCCCCAGAGGTCTTTATAGAAAAGTTTTGACATATCAGGCAGATAACGTTGTCACTTCAACTAAATTATGTTTTATACGAGCATCATCTACAATTTTTTCTAACTTTGCTGCAATGGTATCTTCAATCCAATCCGCTCCACACTGTGAGCATACAGTTGCAGGTACATCTCTTACTACTACTACCCCAAAACCTAAGTCAACTGTGAATGTTGTTTTCCCTTTCTTTTTTGTGCCACCACACAATGGGCATAATTTCGGTGAAACATTGGTTTTCATTTATGTCTCCTTGTTTTAAAATCAGATTCAAAATGTTCTAAATCTGGTTTATAAGCAGTTATTACGAAGCACCATTTTGTTTCATTGTCAAATGCAGAAACCACATGGAGGGGTTCATTATTAATCCATCCTAAAAACAGTGCGATTGGGTAAGGCTTATCATCAGGATAGTCTTCAATAATTTCTCCATTTTTTAAAACTTCTTTAACAGCTTCCATTGGAATCTCTCTTTCCATCATCCGTTCAAGGGCATGTCTTTGCCATTCAATATTACCATTTTCAACTGCTCTTATAATCGAATTTCTATCCATTACTAAGATGCTTCACAAACAGCCCTATCGCTACACCTTGCTGGATGTTAAAGACATTTTCATCTGCTATTCCATCAGGTGGTTTCTCTCCAGTCCTGCTGCTTCCATGAAGGTTGAGTATATAAATTTCATCAAATGAATTAAAAAGCTTTTTACGCATGCCCCTATGAATAAGTCCGCTAAGATACGAATTATTTGTTATAAATCCTACTATGCCTTTACCTGTCTTTTCTATCTTCCACTGGGCAAAACGAATGAACTTTATATAATCATCACTTAATGGCTGAATGTTTCTTTCACCTTTAACGTCTTTTTTATAATCTACCATTAATTCTTCAATGAATGGAGATTTATTATCTGAAGATACTGAATACGGAGGATTTCCCATAATTACAAGTACAGGCACATCCTCTTTCACCTTATAAGCCATCTCGCCTTCTTTTGCAAGGTCTATCAAGAAGCTTGACTGTTTAGGCAGTTCCATATCAAGAGTATTTGTAAGAAAAAACTTAAATCTTTCATCATCTGCAAGGAGATATCCCATATCCTCAAGGACAAGAGATGCCTTGAAATGACCAATCACATAAGGTGCGATAAGAAATTCAAAGGCATAAAAGTTTTTAAGAATATGTTCTTTAACAAGTGAGGGGAATATACCTGTCTTGCCTGACAAGTCAAGTTCATTTGTGATAAGCTTTATCGCCAGAGTGGGGAATGTCATTGTGCCTGATGCAGGGTCAAGGATTATAACTGATGAATCTGCAAGTCCCTCAGACTTTGCAAATTTATTTTTAAGAAGTTTATTGACAGATTTAACAATAAAAGAAACAACAGGTGGAGGTGTATAATAAACGCCCAGTTTCTCACGTTCAGACGGATTATAAACCGAAAGGAAGGTCTCGTAAAAATGAATAACAGGGTCATCAATCCATCTCTCTGTGTGTAGTTCTCTGTGTATAGCGTTTATATCAGTATTCTCCAGAATACTGGCAATATCATCCACAATCCACTCAATAGATTGGGGCAGGTTAGGGCCTGTAAGAAAATAAAAGAGTCTTTTTAGTAAAGGAATTGTAGATGGGATACTCTGATATGCTGTAAGTCTTGAAAACTTTTGTTCAGAAAATCCCCCCTTACCCCCCTTTGCTAAAGGGGGGATGGGGGGATTATGAAATCTCATCCTTGATGAAAAAAGGCCATAAGTTATTGTCTGACTATACATATCAGAGAATTTTTCTTCAGTTAAAGATGGCATTAAATTGTCTTTAAAGGCTTCGTAAAAACCCTTTAAATCAGTGTTGCCGTCTTTAAGTTCTTCAGATATGACAAATTGCAAAAGCCTTGTCCTTTTTGCAAGTTCAATTGCAAGGATCTTAGATGTGGTTATTGCTAAGATGGAGAAAGACAGGAATTTTTCAAAAAGCTGATTCAAACCCTCTATGTTTTTTATGCTTTTAGGCATTTTTGCTTCGATAAAAAGGGATTTTATATCTGTAAGCCTTAAGGCATCTACAAGCTTCCCATCTCTGTATAGATGAAATTCAAGGAAATTTGTAAGGATAAGATTAGGCAATGATTCCCTGTATCTTTTAAGCTGTTCTGATTCTGCTATTCCATAGAGGTCTTTTTCATCAGGATGCTTAGCCTCTATGTAACCTATTAATTTTTGGCTTTTATCT
The DNA here is from genome assembly GCA_040753615.1 of Nitrospirota bacterium. Classification (GTDB taxonomy): domain Bacteria; phylum Nitrospirota; class Thermodesulfovibrionia; order Thermodesulfovibrionales; family SM23-35; genus JBFMDO01. The sequence continues at coordinate 18,990 of JBFMDO010000029.1, forward strand.
TTAATAAGAAAATCAGGCGTACCAGCTATATTTTTCTTAGGCTGTGAGATTATGGATATAAAATCCTTAAAAGATGATTCCAGAAAATCCTTTAATGCAGGGTAATAACTTTCTTCTCTTGCCTCTCTACTTGAATAAAGGGTATTGATAGTCTGTAAATATGTTTTATAAATACCTTTCATCTAAAAATATCTCTCATTTATTGAATATTATTACTATCCCTGATAACAAAGTCCACCGCTTCTTTTAAATCCTTAGCAATAAAATCAGCATAAAGTGATTCTTTTGCCGAGCCTGTCTGCACAAGAATACATTTTGCACCAACAACTTTTGCAAGGAGCATATCAGTCTCTTTATCTCCTATGACATAGGATTTCTTAAAGTTGATTTTGTGTTTTGCCCTTGCCCTGAGAAGCATTTCCGGCTCTGGTTTTCTGCATGGACAATGCTCGTCAGGATGATGAGGACAATAATAAAAATCATCAAACCCATATTTTTCTATAAAGATATTACTAATCTCTTTTACAAATCCATCATCTACGCTCCCTCTTGCTACGCCTGATTGATTGGTAATCCCGATCAGTTTAAACCCCTTTTCCTTGAGGAGTTTTACATTAGCAATTTCAGGAAAAACATGGAAATTATCATATTTATTTAGATAGCCTGTATCTTTGCATAATGTACCATCCCTGTCAAAAAATACTGCTGGTTTATTTGGTAACACATTTTTTATTCCATAATAGACATCATCAGATGTTATTGCATACATGCATTTCATGTCATTATTTTTGCAGGTGCGTTCAAAACAAGGGCTACATGGGATGTTTGGAATCACTACATTGCTGTTCCCATCCATGCCGGGCGGGGGTCCTGTTAGCACAGGGTCTGTTGAGCCGAATATTGCCACAATGGGCGCTCTTACTGCATAGGCAATATGCATTGGACCTGAATCATTGGTTACGAAAACATCGCATTCCGAGATCAGCGAGATAAGCTCTCTGAGGGATGTTCTGCCTGATAGATTAAGAAGATTAGAAGGCGGTAAATCGAGAAGATATGTTTCTTTTCCTTTTATTTTCCCTATTTCATAACTTCTCGATCTCTCAATTTTTAAATGGTTGCATATATCTTCAGCAATACCAGTTTCTGTCTTACCCCCGAAGATAACTACACTTCCACCTGTATCTTTTATAAACCATGTTGCAATTTCGGCAAACCTCTCAGGAAACCACCTCTTTGCTGAACCATATGTTGCGCCAGGATTAATCCCGAGCATTGGCTTTTTCAAATCCTTCAACATTTCCCTTGCCTGCAATCTTTCATAGAGTGTTAGGTATATGTAGGGATATGAATATTCAGCTTTTATTCCCAGATGGTTAAGGAGTTCGAGATAATAATAAATTTGATGTTCTTTTTTTTCATTTTGAGGCAAAGGAACAGGAGTTGTTAAAAGAAAACCTCTGCTATCACGATTATATCCAGCACGGTCTTTTATTCCTGCAAGAAATGTTATCAGAGCCGCATCAAACGCATTTTGAAGAAGAATTGCACCGCAGAAATGTTTTTTATGAAGCATTCTTGATAGCTTTATCTTGCCGACAATGCCATTATATTTATCTTCATAAATTATTATTTCATCTATATTCGGATTGTTTTCAAAAACTGGTGATACCCATGATTTTACAAGAAGAGATATTTTTGCTTCAGTTGATGCCGTTTTAAGTGATCTTAATGCAGGCAGTATCATAACAGCATCACCTATCCAGTTTACGCCTCTGACAAGGAGATTTTTGCAGGATTTATCAAACATAAAATATTTTAACATTTAGGTTGCAAATTCTTCATAGGAAAAAGGTCTTGACAGTAATGTAGGAAAGTTTTAAGATGCTAATTATATAAATAATTTGTAGCCGAAATCCATGTAAAAATGGATGCGGGGGAACCACTTTTGGGGCGTATTTCCCGGGATATACCGGGAATAGGGTACTTCCAAGCCCGAGCCCGACAGCTAACCTCGTAGGCGTTTGGAAGGGCAATGGATAGGAGATCGAAACCGCTGCCTTGCCCAGCGGTTTTTTATTTCTCCTCCTTTGCCCTCAAAGGAGGAGAAATGTTGAACAGAGAATCGCCTTTTAAGGGGATTATTAAATCCCTCGGCCTTGTTTTCGGTGATATTGGCACAAGTCCTATCTACACCTTAACAGTCGTTTTTCTCCTAACAAGACCTACTGAAACCAATATAATAGGCGTTCTTTCCCTTATTACTTGGACAATGACGATCCTTGTAATGGTTGAATATGGATGGCTTGCGATGCGTCTCGGGAAAAAGGGTGAAGGCGGGACAATCGTTCTCAAAGAAATACTCGTTCCGCTTCTCAAGAAAGGCAGGCGGGTTTCCCTTGTCACCTTTCTCTCTTTCATTGGAATCTCTCTTCTTATCGGAGACGGGGTCATTACTCCTGCAATCAGCATACTGAGCGCAGTTGAAGGTTCTCTCTTGATCCCTGGTTTTGAGAATATAAGCCAATGGACTCTGATAATTATTGCAGGTGCAATTGCCATAATTCTATTTTCTTTTCAGAGAAAAGGAACTGGAAAGGTTGCAACCTTATTCGGGCCTATCATGGGCATATGGTTTCTATCCCTGTCTGTTTCCGGAATTATATCGCTCGTTCATGTTCCTTATGTACTAAAAGCCCTGAATCCATACTACGCTTTCAAATTTCTGTTGGATAACGGCCTCTCAGGTTTCTTTATTCTCTCCGAGGTTTTTCTATGTGCAACAGGTGGAGAAGCGTTATATGCTGATATGGGACATCTTGGAAGGGAACCCATAGTCAGAGCATGGTATCTTGTGTTCTTTGCCCTTCTTCTTAATTATCTCGGGCAAGGAGCGTTTCTCATTGAGCATCCTCATGCTAAGAGTACACTCTTTGAGATGATATTTCATCAAACGCCAGTACTTTATATTCCATTCCTTATTCTCAGTATTCTTGCTACAATCATTGCTTCGCAGGCTATGATTAGCGGGATGTTCTCAATTGTTTATCAAGCAATAAACACACATATTATGCCAATGTTCAAAATTGATTATACATCTCCTGAACTGAGGTCACAGATATACATTGGTTTTGTAAACTGGTTTCTTCTCATAGCCGTATTATTTGTCATGGTCGAATTCAGAGAATCACACCAGCTTGCAGCAGCATATGGATTGGCAGTTACTGGTACGATGACCATTACAGGCATTATGATGACATGGATTTTTTATTTGAGAGGTAAAAGGTTGTTATATTTCATCTCACTTATAGTAACTATTATAGATATCGTTTATCTCCTGTCAAATATCTATAAAATACCCTATGGTGGTTACTGGTCTCTTATACTTGCTTCTGTTCCTCTAATGATAATAATCCTATATACAAAAGGGCAGCAGAGACTTTATCGGATGATGGATTTTATGCCATTAGAAGAGTTTCTTCATAAATTTACAAGGGTACACGCAACAACTGAAAGGATCAGAGGCACAGCATTATTTTTATTAAAAGATATTAAAGAGATACCATTTTATATTGTACAAACAATGTTTTTTCATAGCATTATTTATGAAGATAATATTTTTGTATCAATCATAAAAAGGGATGATCCTTTTGGTGTTACAGGTTTCTTTAAAGAGGATATCACAGAGGGACTTAGAGTATTTGAGATACAGATGGGATATATGGAAGTAATTAACATTGAAGAGATTTTAAGAGAAGCAGGGATAGCGGAGAAGACAATATATTATGGAATGGAGGATATAGTAACAAGGAATATTTTCTGGGAATTGTTTTCAATAATCAAAAAGGTAACACACCCTTTTGTACAGTTTTATAAATTCCCTTCCCGCAAGCTTCATGGAGTTGTTACGCGGGTTGAAATATAAATTTATACTCAAAAACTTGGGATGGGAATAGAATAGAATAGAATAGAATAGAATAGAATAGAATAGTAGTATGGAGCCTATACATGTACTTGTCATTTAAAAAAGTCATCGCTATAATTCAAATATGTATAAAAGAATCCTTGCCGCAGTAAATGAGTTCACAAATTCAGAGATAGCAGCAAGGTATGCCCTATCACTTGCAAAATCATGTCAGGCAGGTCTTTCTCTGGTTTTTGTTGCAGGGGACAGGATTGAAAGAGAGGTGTTCAGACATGCTGAATCTGCTCTTGAGAGGCTTTTTATAGAGGCTGAAGAACAAGGCATAGCAGTAGAGAGCATTACAGAAAAAGGGGATCCTCTTAAGAAGATACTCGAAATTGTGAATAAAAACAGTATAGACATTGTCTTTACAGCCACGAGGAGAGAGGATATTAAAAAACGGTTTTTTGTAAAAACCCTCGCAAGAGAGTTTATGGTAAAACTACCATGTTCTGTAGCAATGGTGAGAGTGGTTCGCATGGGGAGGACACACCCTAAAAATATACTCATCCCTCTAAGGGGACGTACAAAAGGTCTTGAAGAAAGGGCATATTTTGTTGCCAAACTTGCAGAAGGTTTTGGTTCCACAGTTACGCTTTTTCATTCATCTCGGCCTATAACAAGTTTTTTTCATGGTGAGATACATATAAAACCTGCTCAGAGGGAAGAACATATACCGAAGGATATAGAAAAATTTACCGAATATTTAAATAAGTATACAATACCCCATGAAAAACGAACAGGTCATGGTAGCGTTGCGAGGGCGATAACAATAGAAGCTGCACATAAACGGAATGATTTAATTGTAATGGGTGCAAGCGAAAGGAGCCTCCTGAAGAGTATCATCAGCAGCAATCCTGTAGAAGAAGTCCTTAGAGAAACCCCTTGCAATCTTATAATCCTCAGACCAAAGCATAAATATCTATGAAAATTCTGAATCTATCAGAAAAGGAGGTTCTAAAAGCCCTTCTAACTTCTGAGCGTGGCTTGTCTGAAGATGATGCCAAAAGACGGCTCCATGAATACGGGCTGAATGAGATAAAGGAAGTAAGGAAAAAACCTTTATATCTAAGGTTAATCTCACAATTTACCCATTTTTTAGCCATTCTTCTGTGGCTTGCTGCGGCATTTTGCTTTTTATCAGAATATCTGCATCCAGGGGAGGGTATGTTGTCTCTCGGACTGGCAATTTCAGGTGTTATAGTCATCAATGCCGTCTTTACCTTTATACAGGAATATCGTGCAGAAAAGGCAATAGAAGCCCTTAGAAAACTTCTGCCTTTTAATGTGAAGGTGACAAGAGACGGGACAATAAAGGAAATACCTGCAAAAGAAGTAGTTCCGGGTGATCTTATCATTTTAAGCGAAGGAGACAAGGTTTCTGCTGATGCAAGACTAATAGAGTCAAATTACTTAATGGTAAATAATGCCCCTCTTACAGGCGAGGCGGAGTCAAAACCACGGAATTCTGAGCCGTTTGAAGGAGATTATCTTGAAAGTCCTAATATAGTCTTTGCGGGGACTCATGTTCTAAGTGGTTCCGGCAGGGCTATAGTTTTTGCAACAGGAATGTCAACAGAATTCGGCAGGATTGCTCACCTGACAAGTGCAGTTGAAGCCGGGCTGAGTCCTCTTCAAAAAGAGATCGTAAGGGTAACAAGGATTGTCGCTTTTATAGCAATGACACTGGGCATATTCTTTTTTCTCCTCGGCTTTATTATAGGCAGAGGCTTCTGGCACAATTTCCTTTTTGCAGTAGGTATTATTGTTGCTAATGTCCCTGAAGGACTTCTGCCAACTGTTACCCTTTCACTCGCAATGGGAAGTCAGAGGATGGCTAAGAAAAAAGCGCTAATAAAAACACTCACCGCAGTAGAAACACTCGGCTCAGTTACAGTTATCTGCACAGATAAAACAGGAACACTTACACAAAACAAAATGGAGGTTGAGAAATTATGGACATTTTCCAATGATGTAAAAATCCCCCTTTCCCCACCTTTATTAAAGGGGGGAAGGGAGAATTATATCGCACATAACTGGCTTATGAAGATAGCTTATCTATGTAATAATGCACGTTACGAGGATGGCAAATACCGAGGAGATCCCACAGAAATTGCAATCTTAAAGGCAGCGAGGGAAATATCTGGTGATATGAAGGCAGAGCGGCTATTTGAGATACCTTTTGATTCTGACAGGAAGAGGATGACCACTGTGAACAAAATCCCACTGGTCCCCCCTTTAGAAAAAGGGGGGGAGGGGGGATTTTTTGTTCTAACAAAGGGGGCATTAGAAACAGTGCTGCCGCTCTGCAGATGGATACTCAAGGATAATGAGATCAAGACATTGAGTGAGGAGAGTAAGGAAGTACTTACCCGGACATATCATTCAATGATGGATGAAGGTTTAAGAGTCATAGCCTTTGCCTTCGCACAGAGGGAGGACACTACACCTTTAGCTAAATCACTTGCTGATTTATCCGTTGAATCTGATTTGATCTTTGTTGGTCTTATGGGCATTGAGGACCCCCCAAGACCAGAGGTTCCTGAAGCCATCAGAAAATGTAATGAGGCTGGCATCAAGGTGATCATGATTACAGGAGATGCAAATAAGACTGCTGTTGCTATTGCAAGAGAGATCGGTCTTGTTAAAAACGATCCACTTGTGATTGAAGGAACAAAACTGGATTTAATGAATGACGCTTCAATAAGAAAAATCCTTTTAGCAGATGATATTATCTTTGCAAGAATGACACCGAGACACAAGATGAGGATAGTATCTATTCTTAAGGATGAAGGCGAAAGGGTAGCAGTAACTGGAGATGGTGTTAATGATGCACCAGCGCTGAAAAAAGCGGATATTGGTATTGCAATGGGCATAACAGGGACTGATGTTGCGAGAGAGACTGCAGATATAGTCCTGCTCGATGATAATTTTGCTACTATTGTAAATGCTATAGAGGAGGGCAGAGGAGTTTTTGAAAATATCAAAAAATTCATAAGCTATATATTTGCGTCAAACATTCCCGAAATAATTCCTTATATCGCATATGTCCTCTTTAGAATCCCATTGCCTCTTACAATTATGCAGATACTTGCCATTGACCTCGGTACAGACATGTTTCCAGCCCTTGGACTCGGTGCAGAAAAGCCATCCCGTGATGTTATGAAACAGCCTCCGAGAAGCCCTGATGAAAGGTTATTGAATTTCAGACTCCTCAGACGGGCATATTTCTTCCTGGGACCCATTGAGGCATTTGCAGGCATTTTTGGATTTTTCTATATTCTTAATTCAGGTGGATGGCAATGGGGAGAAATCCTGCCTTCTAATAATATCCTTTATATGCAGGCTACAACAGCCTGTCTCGGAGCTATCATTATTACACAGATAGGCAATGTATTTGCCTGCAGGTCATTTAGAGAGTCTGTCTTCAGTATTGGTTTTTTTTCGAATAAACTAATTATATTGGGTATAGCAATCGAGTTAATAATTTCAGCCTTTATTATTTATCATCCATTCGGAAATAAAGTTTTTGGAACTGCTCCATTAGGTTTGAACATATGGCTGATGCTTATACCCTTTAGCTTTCTGCTATTTTTTGCAGAAGAGGCGAGGAAGTTGTTTGTGAGAAAAGAAGAAAAAACTTGATCCCCGGACACAAGGAGTTACTGCAACTTCTAATCAATCTAACATTAACGGTGGATAATTACCCGGACGTAACGAGTTATATTTTTGCTCTAAAAATAAAAAAAACTGCTCCCAGCAAACAAATGCCGGCCCATACATAATTCAGGGTAAGCTTTTCTTTCATAAAAAAAATGGAAAAAGGTACAAATATGCTTAATGTAATTATTTCTTGCAGAATTTTTAATTGTCCCAAGTTCAATACTTTATGTCCGATTCGGTTTGCAGGTACCTGCAATAGATATTCAAAAAGAGCAATCCCCCAACTTACTAAAGCGGCGATAATCCATGGTTTATGGTTAAAGTTTTTCAGATGGCCATACCACGCAAAGGTCATAAAAATATTACTGCCACAGAGCATAATTATCGTTATATAAGTTTGTTTCATAGTTTATATGGATACTGGCTGATGCCCCCGACTTTTAGTCGGGGGCATTCACTTTATTGAATTTTCTAACAAGAGAATATATCCTACAGCCAACACAGAAAGCAAATAGTGCTTCTAAAAGAGCACAGAACAAAAATATTATGCTAAAGATTTTAGCTAACAAAATAAAATTAAGCGAATAAAAAATAAATATTATTAAGCAGAATATAAATCCAATTTTAGCAGCGAAAATTTTTGGACCTGAATTAACAATATTATGTTTGATCTTTAGAACATGAATAATTTTTTTGCTTAAAATAGTAAATAAACTATAGGAGCTATTAAGAAATCCTCGTATAAAGAAGTCAATAGCCAAAATTATTATTATCCATCTATACGTTGTAATTAAGGAAGAAAGGATAAAGAGAGCTGTAATCATAGCATTTACTCTTACAACCTTTTCGTTAATGTTTTTATTTGATATCGGACATATTTTATTCATGTTTAGGTTTTTCCCACCTTAAATCGAAGGATCGAGAGGGAAGCGAGGGGGTCAAGTCTTGTTTCTTGCATAAACTCATCTTCCCTTATTCACCATCCTACTTACTGTTGAGTAATGTATCCCAAGATAGTCAGCAACCTCTGCCCTGCACCCCATTTTTTGGAACAACAAAAGTAGAAATGTATAATCAAAAAAGGAGTGTAGGAGATGAAACCAACAAAATATCCGGTTGTAAAAATCATACAGATACTTGCCGAGGCAAATCT
>JBFMDO010000030.1:0-17926 GCA_040753615.1 Nitrospirota bacterium
TGAAAATTGTGTTACTATGACTCATGGCTTGGAACTCCTTTCCTGTAAAGGATTTGTCTCCCTCTATTTTTAAAAATAGAGGTCTGGAGTTTCAAGCCCTTCCTATTTTTTACCGGACATTAGTGAAGTGAATGGAACCCACGGCTTGCCTTGATTTATATGCCCTATGAGAAGAGTTCCGTAAAACTCCTCTATGGAGAGGCATTCCGCGCTCCCAATAATTATGAAATGTATTGGAGCACTCCTGAGATGTCAAAAGCAAACCCGGACATTGAACCAGAAAAAATTAAAACCTACGAAGCAATATATGAACAATACATTAAGAATAATTTACGCGGGGCAATTATAATATTTTATTATAAAATTGATAACCTTATCAATCAAGCTATTGACCCTGAGGACGGTTTAATATTTTTTACAAATACAGAGGAGGTGGAGGCTAAGGGATTTGAACTTGAGATGGAAAACAAATGGAAAAACGGCATCGAAGGCCGTGCCAGTTATTCTTTCCAAGAGACCAAAAATCTACAGAGTGGGGATATCCTATCAAATTCTCCAAAACATCTTATCAAGCTTAATCTTAATTTTCCTTTGTTACAGGAAAAGATATTCTTAGGTTGGGAAACACAATATACCAGCAGAAGAAAAACCCTTTCAGGCAATTATGCAGATGGCTTTCTTATTATGAATACAACTCTTTTCAGCCAAAATCTGCTAAAAAAACTCGAGGCATCTATAAGTATTTATAACCTTTTCGACGTACCATATGAGGATCCAGGCTCAGGAGAACATGCGCAGGATGCCATTGAACAGGATGGCCGTAGTTTCAGATTTAAGCTTGCGTATAAATTTTGATGGGTAACCATTTATACAAAAAAATATTTTATATTTTACCTTTAATACTATTTTGCACCACATTTTTCATATGCCAAGATGTTTTGCCACAGAGGTCAAAACCAAAAGAATATCAAGTTAAAGCAGCTTTTATATATAATTTTGTCAAATTTATTGAGTGGCCAGATGAATTGTTTAAGGACAGCACTACAGTAACATTCTGTATAATTGGCGATGACCCTTTTGTCAGCGAGATTGATACTATTCAGGGGCAGTCTGTAAAAGGCAAGGTATTGGAAGTCACGCGTATTAACTCTATTGACAAAGCAAAAAATTGCCACCTGCTTTTTATCAGCTCGTCAGAGAGAAAAAATATAACGTATATTCTTAAGGAGATCAAAAATTTAAGCGTTCTTACAATCGGAGATACAGAAGGGTTTGCACAGCAAGGTGTTATTATCAATTTTTTTATTGAAGAAAATAAAATACGCTTTGAGATAAATACTGACGCAGCAAATTGTGCAAAGATCCAGATTAGCTCTAAACTCCTCAAGCTTGCAAGAATAGTTGGGGAAGGGACAAAATAGAAAGGTAAAATAATTCATTATGAAGCTACTTCGAGAAGATTCTATTCAGCACAATCTAACTCGAATCATCATACTAATAGCAGGAATAGCTTTACTTTTTGCTCTTTTAATTATTAGTTCTTATAATATATTAAGTTACTATCATTCCTTAACTCGCAATCTTATTGTCCAGGCAAGAATAGTTAGCAATAATAGCACAGCAGCCATACTCTTTAATAACCGTATAGATGCTGAAGAAACGCTCTCAGCGCTTAAAACCGTTCCAAATATTACCTCTGCTATTATCTATACGAAAGAGGGGAAGGTATTTGCAACGTATCAGAGGGAGAAATCAAAAGAAGACATTCATCAATTCATATCCCACAAAGAAGGCTATCGTCTTGGAATTAACCATCTGTCTCTGCTACACCCTATCGTTATTGATAAAGAGACTATTGGCAATATATATATACGGTCTGATCTGAAGGATTTATACACTTATCTGCTATTACACCTAAGCTTAATTATCATCGTTGTAACAATTTCTCTTTTTATAGCTATTCAGTTGTTTTCAAGATTACAAAGTACAATTACCACCCCTATTTCTAATTTAGCGGGATTAATGAGAACTGTTTCTGAAGATAAGGATTATTCTGTTCGATCCTTAATTCATGGCCCATCAGAATTGCGATATCTATCTAATGGTTTTAATGAAATGTTGGAGCAGATTCAGAAACGTGATTCAGAACTTGAATTACACCGTCAGCATCTTGAAGATCTGGTTAATATTCGCACTGCTGAAATGACAAAAATAAATGAACAGCTTGAGCAGCAGCTACTTGAACGCATGCGATCTGAAGACAAGATCCGTTATATGGCATATTATGACGTATTAACCGATTTACCAAATCGCGTATTTTTTAAAGAACTTTTGAGCAGAGCGATCATACATGCAAGACGTTATGGACGAATATTTGCAGTTTTTTTTATTGACCTTGACCATTTCAAGCGAATTAATGATACGCTCGGTCACGATACAGGGGACATACTTTTAAAAGCAGTCACCAAAAGGCTTCTACAATCTTTACGAAGTTCAGATTTGATTGCCCGCTCAGATTCAGATATGGAAAAAATTGAAGAAACTATTTCGCGTATGGGCGGTGACGAGTTTATCATTTTACTCCCGGAGCTTAAAGCTGTTGAGGATGCAGGTAGAGTGGCAATTCGCATAATCAGAGATTTTTCTAAGCCTTTTGTACTGAATGACAGCCGCGAGATATTTATCACCTGCAGTATAGGTATATCCATATATCCATATGATGGAGAAGATGTGGATAGTATACTTAAAACCGCGGATATAGCTATGTATCATGCTAAAGAGCAGGGAAGAAATAATTATCAGTTTTATAAAGAATCCCTTAATGCTGATGCCCTTGAACGACTAAACATAGAAAACGAGATGCGTAGGGCATTGAACAATAAAGAATTCATGCTCTACTATCAACCAAAGATCAACATCTTGAATAGAAAAATTGTTGGAATCGAAGCGCTTATACGTTGGAGACATCCTAAGAAGGGTATGATCTCGCCCGCACAATTTATTCCTTTAGCTGAAGAAACAGGTCTTATCATCCCAATTGGTGAATGGGTAATTCGTACTGCCTGTTTGCAAAATAAGGACTGGCAACAAGCTGGTTTTAGACCTATTAGTGTGGCAGTAAATTTATCTGCCCGTCAGATCGAGCAGGAAGATCTGATAGAGACCGTTTCCCAAGCATTAAGTTATGCCCAGATCCATCCCCAATATCTGGAACTGGAGATTACTGAAAGCACAGTCATGAAAAACCCTGTGAAGGCTACTGCCACCCTAAAAGCATTGAAAGACATGGGAATCAAAATCTCGCTTGACGATTTTGGTACAGGATATTCTTCATTGAATTATCTAAGACAACTACCGCTTGATTCTTTAAAAATCGACCGCTCCTTTATTAAGGATACCACCACAAGTCTTGATAATGCTGCTGTTATAAAAGCGATTATTGCGCTGGCGCATAATCTGCAACTAAACGTGATTGCCGAAGGTGTTGAGACAGAAGAACAAATGGCATTTTTATCCGAGCATGAATGCGATGAGATGCAGGGTTACTTATTAAGCCCGCCTTTGCCATCAGAAGATATTACCCAGTTTTTGCCAAAGGCAAATGCATAAATGACATTTCCATAACAGATTTTCTTGTTATAATGTTTTTATGGAACTTACTGAAAATGCCCTGAAGGTCTTGAGGGCAAGATATCTTCTCAAAGATGAAAAGGGTGATATAATCGAATCCCCCGAAGAAATGTTCAGAAGGGTTGCAAAGACTATTGCATCAGCAGAAGGCCTATATGATGGTAACCCTGATGAGTGGGAGGAAAAGTTTTATGAATTGATGACAGACCTCAAATTCCTTCCAAATTCCCCTACTCTCATAAACGCAGGGAAAGAGACGGGGCAGCTTGCAGCATGTTTTGTGCTTCCTGTAGGCGATTCGATGAAATCTATATTTGACACATTGAAAAATGCTGCTTTAATACTTCAGAGTGGAGGAGGCACAGGTTTTTCATTTTCTCAACTTCGTCCACGGGCAGATATTGTCCGCTCAACTGGCGGTATAGCAAGTGGACCTGTTTCATTTATGAAGATTTATAACACAGCAACAGATGTAATAAAGCAAGGGGGAGCAAGGCGAGGAGCAAATATAGGCATATTACGAGTTGACCATCCTGATATCATTGAATTCATAAAAATCAAAAGGCAAGACGGCGAGCTCACAAATTTCAATATTTCTGTGGCAATAACTGACGCATTTATGCATGCACTCAAAAATGACAGGGAATATGAACTCATTAATCCGAGAAGTAAAACAGTAGCGGCTAAACTCAGGGCAAGAACTGTATTTGATGAGATGGTAGAGAGTGCGTGGAAAACTGGTGACCCCGGCATTGTTTTCATAGATAAAATTAATAGTGCTAATCCTACACCGCATATTGGAGTAATAGAGTCCACTAATCCATGCGGTGAACAGCCCTTGCTGCCTTATGAGGCATGTATTTTAGGATCAATGAATTTGTCAAAATATGTTAATCTCCCCCATCCCCCCTTTGTTAAAGGGGGGATGGGGGAGATTTCTGTATCCACACTTATTGATTGGGATTCTTTATCAAAAGACATCAAAACTGCTGTGAGATTTCTTGACAATGCTATTGATGTAAACAAATATCCAGTTCCTGAAATAGAAAAAATGCATAAAGGCAACAGAAAAATCGGGCTTGGCATTATGGGATGGGCAGATATGTTGATAATGCTCGGCATCCCTTATAATCATAAAAAAGCATTCAGTCTCGCGAGGGATTTAATGAGATTTATAAGAGATACATCAAGGCAGACATCTGTTGAACTTGCTGAAAAAAGAGGAATCTTCCCTAATTTTAAAGATTCTATTTATGATATACCGGGTATGCCGCAAGTAAGAAACGCAACAACTACAACAATAGCACCAACAGGAACGCTTTCGATTATTGCAGATTGTTCAAGTGGCATAGAGCCCATTTTTGCACTCGCATATAAAAGGCTCATACTGGACACAGAACTTTATGAGACAAACAAATACTTTATTAAGATATCCATGAGTAGAGGTTTTTATAGTGAAGAGTTAAAAAATAAGGTAATAGCAAAAGGCACTTTAGGAGGTATTAAGGGAATTCCCAATGATATAAAAAGAATATTTAAAACAGCGCATGAAATCCACCCTGAAGACCATATTGAGATGCAGGCATGTTTTCAGGAGTATACTGACAATGCTGTATCAAAAACCATCAATATGCCTTACAGGGCAAAGAAAGAAGATGTTGCAAATGCATTCCTGCTGGCATATGAGAAAAACTGTAAGGGTATTACCATATTCAGATATGGAACTGCCAGAAAGGGCACACTTGTAAGGTTTACTGATACGGATTGATGTCATCCTAACCTTGATTCGGGATATATAAAACCTATTAGATTCTGAAACGAGTTCAGAATGACATGTATTTAATCATAACTTTGAATCAGCGATATCTTTTATTAAGGCTTTAACTTTCTCTTTAATCTCGTCTCTTGCACGCCTGAAATCATTCATTATTTCTTCTTCAGTTCCAATTGTACCAACAGGATCTTTAATAGGCCAGTGAATCCGCTTTATTTGATGGGGTGTCTGTGGACACATATATTCAGCATTCCCGCAAAGGGTTGCAATTATATCCATTTTTTTAAGTAAATCTTTATCTATCGCCTTTGATTTTTGTTTGGATATGTCTATGCCGATTTCTCTCATTACTGCAATCGCTCTTTTGTGAACTCCAGCAGCCATGAGTCCAGCACTATAAACCTCTATTAACCCTTTGCCAAACTCTCTTGCAAATCCTTCAGCCATCTGGCTCCTGCAGGAATTAGCAGTACATAAAAACATAACCTTTTTCATTTAAACCCTCTGATAATAATATACTATTTCCGCCGCCTATGCAAAATTAAAGCGAATAGATTTTGGGGTAAGGTAGTGTTGACTAAATTAAGATACTTCTGTTATTTTAATAGATTCCTTTTCAGGAGTCCTTATGAAAAAGAAACAAAATACAAAGAAAGCAATTAAAGTAACTAAAAAAATAAAGCCAAAAGCAGAACAAAAGACGAAGCTAAAACCAAAGAAAATATCTCGAGTTTCTCATAGAGAAAAGAAGATCAATGAGATAAAGAAGAACCTCTTTTCTCAGAAAGTGGAGCTTCTGGCTGGAGCAGAACAAGCGCTCAATGAACTCCCAGGACCGATGGCATTCCCTGATCTTAGTGATCAGGCAAGTGCCGAGATAGACAGAACCTTTATGCTGAGATTAAAGGGAAGAGAGCAAAAACTTTTGATAAAGATAGAAGGTGCTTTGGACAGAATAGAAGATGGGACATTTGGTATATGCGAGAAATGCGGAGAAGAAATAGACATAAAAAGGCTTGAGGCAAGACCTGTTACGACTATGTGTATACAATGTAAGACCCTTCAGGAAGAAGAAGAAAAACTAAGGGAATAATAAGGCTGTGGAGATTCTACCTCTTTATTTTTAATCCATATTTATCTCTCAAAGAATCACCGAGTATATTAACGCATAAAGCAGTAATCGTAATCATTAAACCTGGGAATATAACCATCCATGGAGCGGATGAGAAATAAGTCCTGTTTGCACTTATCATGGACCCCCATGTGGCTGTGGGTGGCTGGGCACCCAATCCTAAAAAACTCAGTGATGCCTCTGTTAATATATATCCACCGAGTTTCATCCCTGTCATCACAAGAATAAGCGGAATACACTGAGGCATAAGATATCTGAATAAAATCCTGATTTCATTACATCCTATGGCTTTTGCTGCATCTATAAAAAGTGCCTCTTTAATAGTAAGTATATACCCCCTAATAACCCTTGCAAATGATGCCCATCCAACTGCAGCAATTGCTATCATCACTGTATAAATGCCCGGTGGAAGTATAACTGAAATTCCTATAGCGAGAAGGAGCGCGGGAAAAGAAAGTATAAGATCAACAAATGCCATAATAGCAGTATCTATCCTGCCTCCAAAATACCCTGAGCAAATACCGATAATAAGCCCTATCCCAATAGATAAAAGTGCAGATGCTACAGCTACGCTTATCGAAATTCTGCCTCCATAAAGTATTCTTGAAAGTATATCCCTGCCTTTATTATCAGTCCCAAGTAGGTGATCAGCATCAGGTGGTTTCTTCAGATTGTCAAGGTCTATCATTTCAGGGTTGTATGGCGATATAAAGGGCGCAAAAATAGAAAACAGGGATATCAAAATTAATATAGCTGCAGAAATCTTACCCGACTTGTTCATTTTAATCTTACCCTCGGGTCAAGATAGTGATAAATAATATCCACAAGTAGATTTATAAACACAAAAACAACTGTGCCTGTAATTACACATCCCATTATCACAGGGTAGTCCCTCTTTATTATGCCTTCCATCATAAATCTTCCTATTCCATCCCATCCGAATATCGTCTCTGTAAGAACTGCGCCATTGAGATAACTCCCAAAATCAAGCCCTATTACAGTTACTATGGGTATTAGGGCATTTTTAAACACATGGATGAAATTTATCCTGTGTTCTGCTATCCCTTTAACCCTTACTGCAGTAATAAAGGGCATATCAAATATTTCGATTATTATCGTTCTTGTAATCCTCGCCAGTGTTGCAATGGCAGGGAGTGAAAGGGTTACCGCAGGAAGGATAAGAAATCTTATACTACCGCTACCAGATGGTGGAAACATTTTAAGTTTAAGGCTAAAGAAAAGCATTATCAAAAGTCCGCTCCAGAAGACCGGCATACTCAACCCTGTAACTGCTCCTGCTGATATGAACCTGTCTATAAAAGTGTCTTTTTTATATGCAGAGATAAATCCCAGTAAAAGTCCAATAGGTGTAGCGATAATCATAGCCATCAATGCAAGCTTTAATGTATTAGGAAATTTTAAAAGCAAATCATCGAACACTTTTCTGTTTGTATAATATGAACGACCAAATTCACCTTTAATAAGCAGTTTTATATAGCCAAAATACTGGCTTAATGTATTTTTATCAGTGCCGATTTCTTTCCTGAACTTTTGAATAATTTCAGGCTGTGCCCGCTCTCCCACCATACTCAAGACAGGATCACCTGGCAATGCCTTTACAAGAGTGAATGTCATAAGTGTCACTCCTGACAAGATCGGGATAAATAGAAGCAGTTTCTTTATAAGATATATTTTAATAGCAGAAATTCCTCTTTTAACCAATTAAATCCATAACTATTGCCCTTTCTTCCATATCAACCCTATCTATCCTTACCGTGACCTTTTTCCCTATTGTAAATGACCGTCTTGTATGCCTTCCAATAAGGCTCATGAGTCGCTCATTGTATTGATAAAAATCATTTGTCATGTATGAAACATGAATAAATCCCTCTATATAAAAATCTTCCAGTCTGACTTTTATGCCATAAGGAGTAACACTTACGATTCTTCCTTTAAACTCTTCTCCAACCTTGTCTCTCATAAACCATACCCTCATTGCATCCACTACCTTTGTCTCCGCCTTTTCAGCGAGACGCTCCATGCGAGAAGAACTAAATGCAATATCAGGAAGAAACTGTTTGAGTTTCTGAATTTGCTTATCCGAAAGTTCTCTTTTATTCAATATTTCTCTTAAAATCCTGTGTACGACGAGGTCGGGATAACGCCTAATCGGCGATGTAAAATGTGTATAACATTTTGATGCAAGCCCAAAATGACCAACATTTATATGCGAATAACGAGCCTGTTTAAGGCTCCTTAATATCATATAGTTTACAATCTCTTCCTCCGGCTTCCCTTTTATATATCGAAGCAGCTCTGAAAAATTTTTTGACTTTAATGGATAATTAACCTTATAAATAGATTTTACAAACTTGCCTATATCTTCAAACTTCGAGAAATCCGGCTCTTCATGTACCCTGTAAAGAACAGGTATCCCCCTGTTATCAAGATGCTCAGCAACAGCCTCATTGGCTGCTATCATAAATTCCTCTATAATCACATGTGCATAATTTCTCTCTGACTTTAATATCCCTTCAGGCATTCCCTGTATATCAATCAGTACCTCTGGTTCAGGAAGGTCAAAATCAAGGCTACCTCGTTCGAGCCTCTTATTCCTGAGAATACCGCATAACTCACCCATTAATTCTAAATCATGGAGAAGATAATCGTATCTCATGCGTTCATGCGGGTCATTATCAACAAGTATCTTCCTTACAGAGGTATAAGTCATCCTTTCATCGCTTATAATGACGCTCGGATAAAACTTCGCACTAAGCATGTTGCCGTTTCTGCCAAAATCCATTTCTACAGTAAAAGCAAGTCTTTCGACCTTTGGTTTCAGGCTACATAAATCTTCAGAGAGTTCACATGGAAGCATGGGTATAACCCTGTCAGGGAAATATATACTGGTTCCCCTTTTTCTTGCCTCGATATCTATTGCTGAATCCCATTTAACATAAAAACCCACATCTGCAATATGCACATAGAGCTTATAACCATGCTCGGTTATCTTTATCGAGACCGCATCATCAAAATCCCTTGCACAGTCTCCATCAATAGTAACTGTTGGAAGTAATCTTAAATCCTTTCTTTTTTGTGTTTTAAATCCTGCTCTTGAGCCATGCACGGCTATGGAATTTGCCTCTTCAATGACATTTCGAGGAAATCTTCTCGGTAGATTGAACTCGTCAATGATTGCCTCTACTTCCGCCCGCGGTTCCTCTGGTCTTTTTATAATTTTTACTACCTTACCCGCTGGAGGCTTCCTGTCAATTGGGTAACTGATTATCTCTGCTATAACTATATCTCCATCTTTTGCTTCTGACCTGTCTTTCTGGGAAATAAATAAATCAATATTTAAGGATTTGTCTTTTGGTTTCACGTATAAACCTGTTCTTGTTACCACAAACTTTCCTGCTATTCTCGACTGCACCCTTTCAATAATCCTTATTATTCGCCCTTCCCGCTTATGCCAGTTTTCAATCCGCACAATAACCCTGTCATTATCCATTGCACCCATTGTTGAATACGGAGGAATGAATATATCCCTTTCGCCGGGTTTTTCAGGTATCACAAAGCCATAACCGTCTTTATGTGGCTCAAAATAGCCATTCACGAGATTCATGGCTTCAGAATGCCCGTAAAGACCTTTCCTTGTCTGTATGAGATCACCATTTCGAACCATCATCCTCAAAATTCTTTTTAAAGCCTTCGCCTCGGAACGACTCAATTCCATAAGAGAGACTACCTCTTTGAAACCAAGAGGTCTTTTCGTCTTCTCTCTGAAAAATTTAAGTATTATGTCTTTAGTTACCATAAGCTCCTGCATTTATTATAAAATCATGTTATCATATTTGTATTAGATTTTCTGGTGTTGACACTAGGGGATAATTGTGATACGTTCAATAATACGCAAAAATGCCTGATAAATCAGCCTTAATAAAAGAAGCTCAGAAGTATATCGCCAAGGGTCAGATAGACAAGGCTATTTTTGAGTGGGAGAAAATAGCAAAAGAATTTCCTGATGCTAATACATATAATACTATCGGAGATCTGTATCTAAAAAAAGGCGATAAAAAAAATTCTGTAGATTCGTTTCATAGGGCTGCAAAATTTTTCCGTCAAGATGGTTTTTCCCTTAAAGCATTAGCGCTATATAAAAAAATACTGAATATTAATCCTTCAGATGCTAATGCCCTCCTTTCACTCGGCGAGCTTAATGAGGAAAAGGGACTTGTTACAGACGCTATAAAATATTATCTTGCAACGGCTGATAGCCTCGCTAAGGAAAAACAAAAAGAAAAACTTCTCGATGTATACAACAAAATACTTACTCTTTCACCCGGAAACATACCTTTCAGAAATAAAGTAGCAGAAATATATTACAAAGAAGGATTTATATCAGAGGCAGCAAAACAATATCTCCATATAGCATCATACTATTCTGAAAAAGGGGATATCGTAAAATCTATAGAATATTACCAAAAAGTTCTTGAACTCCAGCCTCTAAACAAAGAGGCACTACTGGGCATTAATTATTTGCATGAAAAAACAGGAAAACTTGAGCGAGCCCTCGTACAAATGAAAGAGGCTGTCAATTCATTTCCAGGGGATATTGAGATACTTCTCAGATGTGCCGAGGTTCATATAATCGCCAAGAGACTTGATGAAGCAAAAGAGTATCTCAGTAAAATTATCGAAATAGAGGCAGCTAACATTAAAGCAAGGAAACTACTTGGAGATTTATACATAAACGAAGGTGATAAAAATAAGGCATGGGCAGAATATCTCCCTGTACTCGATGAGATTGTGCTCGGTGAAAGCTATGATAATGCTGTTAACCTCCTTGAATCTTTAAAAGAGGTTGACCCTATAGAGACGGGCAAAAGACTTCTCTCACTACACAGGCAGAGCGGAGACCAGACCCGTGTAATTAATGAGCTTATCTTTCTCGGAGATACCCTCTCTGTAATGGAGATGCAGAAGGATGCACTTGAGTGTTATAAAGAAGCACTTGAGATAACCCCTGATAATGATTTTCTTAGGGTTAAAGTTGCTGAACTCGAAAAGGAGGTCAGC
Source organism: Nitrospirota bacterium (assembly GCA_040753615.1). GTDB lineage: Bacteria > Nitrospirota > Thermodesulfovibrionia > Thermodesulfovibrionales > SM23-35 > JBFMDO01. The sequence goes on from JBFMDO010000030.1 coordinate 11,616, forward strand.
GGAGAAGCTTTTGTTTCACCACAAACAGAAAAAACACTTGATGAAGCAATTGTAGAAGCAGATATATTTATCAGATATGGTCTTTATGAAAATGCAAAAAGCCTGCTTGAACCGTTTAAGCAGACTAATCCGGACAATATAGACCTCCGCTTAAAACTCAAATCTCTTTATACTGAGATGAATGACAAAGAAGAGGCGATTTCAGAATGTCTGGTCCTGAATGATCTTTATAAGAAAACAGGCGATACAGTAAAAAGTGAACAGTTTATTAAAGAAGCCCAAGAAATAAATCCTAACGACCCGCGGCTTGCTGAATTTATTTCTGCGCCCTATAAAGAAGAAAGGGAAATTAGTGCTGTACCTCCTAAGGGTCATTCTTTAGAAGATTACAGTGAAGATATTGCAGAAGCTGATTTCTATGTCAAGCAAGGATTAATAGAGGAAGCCCGGAACATATTGGAAAAGATTCAAAGTATTTTTCCTGAAAATACAGAGATAAGCCAGAAATTGGCATCATTAGGTCAAGTAGGTCAGGTAGTAGAAGCCGATGCAAATGTAGAGCCTATCGAAGAAAAAATAAAGCCCATTGAAGAAAAGATAGAGCCTGCTATTCCTGAGGGCGAAATAGTTGAAGTAGAGGGAACAGAAGAAATCTCCCTCGGCAGTGAAGTCATGGACATGTTTAACGAATTTAAAAAGGGCCTCGAAAAAGAACTCGAAGATGAAGACTACGAAACTCATTATAATCTCGGCATAGCGTATAAAGAGATGGGGCTTATAGATGATGCGATAAAAGAGTTCCAGACATCGCTTAAAGACCCCAAAAAATTTATCCCTTCTTCAACAATGCTTGGCATGTGTTATATGGGAAAAGGGCTTTATTCGCTTGCCATAGATGTCCTGAAAAATGCTATTGAAAAAATGCAAGAGCGTGATGAGTCTTATTGGGCAATGAGATATGATCTTGCAACAGCGTATGAAAATAATGGCAATATAAAAGAGGCTTCCAATTTATTTACAGAAATCTATGGTTGGAACTCGAAATTTCGATCTGTTTCTGATAAAATAAATCTTTTAAAAACTAAGGTTTCAGAACCCGATTCTGAACAGGGAAAACCAATTGGGAAAAAAGAAAGAAAAGACAGGGTATCTTATATATAATTGTTGATGGGAAACAGATAAAATAATATATGGATTATTTAGAATATTATAACTTGAGAGAGCATCCTTTTTCTAATGTGGTAGACAGCAGATTCTACTTCAAAAGCCGCCAGCATACCGATGCCCTTATAAAACTAAAATATGCGGTAGACACAAGAAAAGGACTTGCAGTTGTAATTGGGGGTATAGGGACAGGTAAAACAACCCTCGCGAGAAGATTTCTTGAGGAATTGGATGAAAATACATATGAGGCAGCCCTTCTTGTAGTGGTCCATTCCACGGTTAGTTCAGAATGGCTTTTTAGAAAATTTGCAATACAACTTGGCGTCAAGGATGTAAAAGAAGATAAGGTAGAACTTCTTTCGCAGATTTACAATAGGCTTTATGAAATAAATGAAGCAGGCAAGAAGGCTGTTGTGATGATTGATGAAGTCCAGATGTTGCATTCAAAAGAGATTATGGAGGAATTCAGGGGCCTTTTAAATATGGAAATGCCCGAGGGGAAAATGCTTAACTTTGTTTTTTTTGGACTCTCTGAACTTGAAGATGTTCTTTCTCTCGATGAACCTCTTAAGCAAAGGGTTGCTATTAAAATCAGACTGAAGGCATTCTCTGAAGAAGACACCGAAGATTATATTAAACACAGGCTTAAAATAGCAGGATGCAATAAGGATATATTTTCAGAGGAAGCCATAAAACTAGTCTACCAGTACACACAGGGAGTACCCAGGAATATTAATACCGTGTGTGATAATGCCCTTCTTGAGGGTTATCTGTTCAAGGTAAATAAAATCGAGAGAGATACAATAAAGACAGTGGCAGTTGACCTCGGTTTAAATAATAGTAAAAAATAATCTCCCTTAGCCAAAAATAGCCTCAAGACAACCTTCAACATCTTTAACTCCTGTTATATCCAGATCATATTCCTTCATTAACTTTTCTGCATTCCCCCGCGGAATCACAGCCTTCTTAAAGCCTATTTTTGATGCCTCTTTTATCCGTGCCTCTGCTTGTGTAACAGCCCTTATTTCACCAGAAAGACCTACTTCTCCAAATACAAATATTTCCGGGTTAACAGGAACATCTTTCATAGAAGATGCTATTGCCGTAATTATGCCAAGGTCAACAGCAGGCTCGATTATCTTTATCCCACCAACAACATTTACAAATATATCCATCCCGCCGAGATAAAGACCCGCCCTCTTTTCCAGCACCGCCACAAGCAGGCTCACCCGGTTAAAATCAACACCTATAGTTGCCCTCCGGGGCATACCGAAATTGCTCTGGGTGACAAGCGATTGTATTTCAACCATCAACGGCCTTGTACCTTCAAGGCTTGCAACAACAGTTGAACCTGAAACATTTAAAGGCCTTTCGAGAAGAAAAAGTTCAGATGGATTTTCTACCTCTCTAAGCCCCGATTCTGTCATTTCAAATATTCCTATTTCATTTGTTGAGCCAAAGCGGTTTTTTACTGTCCTGAGTATGCGGTATGAATGTCCTTTATCTCCCTCAAAATAAAGAACTGTATCAACAATATGTTCAAGCACCCGCGGCCCTGCGATCGCCCCTTCCTTGGTTACATGGCCTACAAGAAATACAGGGATATCTGACCGTTTCGCAAAAAGCATAAGTCTCGCAGCACAATCCCTTACCTGACTGATAGAACCAGGAGCAGAAACGATCTCTTCAGTATAAACAGTTTGTATGGAATCCACAACCAATACCTTCGGATCAATTTTAGAAGCTGTACTGACAACAGACTCCAGAGACGTCTCGGAAAGCAAGATTATATCTTCAGAATTTATTAAAAGCCTTTCCGCCCTTATTTTAATCTGTTCAGGAGATTCCTCTCCCGAGACATAAAGCACCTTGCCGAACTTTTTTGAAAGGACTGAGAGTGCCTGCAAGAGCAAGGTAGATTTCCCTATCCCGGGGTCACCTCCGATAAGTATTACCGACCCTGCAACAACACCTCCACCCAGAACCCTGTCAAATTCTCTTATACCTGTTGATGCCCTCTGTCCAACTTCACCCTTAATTAAATTCAGGGGTTGGGGTTTTGATTTATCATGATGAGATGCTAATGACGCGTGGCGCGCAATTGTATCCTTCCGCTCCTCAACAAAACTATTCCACGCTCCACAGTCAGGGCATTTACCAAGCCACTTAGGGCTTATATATCCGCATGCCTGACATTGATAAACCGTCTTAATTTTCGGCATATAGTTTCATAGTTCAGAGCATTTAGGATATTAAGTTTGATTTTTCCTCTCCGCTACCATTGATCTTTTCTAAAAAATTTGTATTGAAATTTCCACTTACGAATTCAGGATGATCCATGACCTTTTTATGGAACGGGATGGTAGTATTTATGCCTTCGATTATGAATTCATCAAGTGCACGCCTCATCTTTGTGATAGCCTCTGTCCTGTCCTTCCCGTAAACAATCAGCTTGGCGATGAGAGAGTCATAATGAGACGGTACAACATATCCACTGTATATTGCTGTATCTACTCTTACACCAGGACCACCAGGAAGTGACAAAAATGTAATCTTCCCCGGGGACGGAATAAACCTTTCGTGATCTTCTGCATTAATCCTGCATTCGATAGCATGCCCTGACCTTTTTATTTGATATTGTTTATACTCTAAGGGTAATCCTGCTGCAAGTTTTATCTGTTCTTTTATTATGTCAATACCTGTAACTGCTTCTGTTACAGGATGTTCTACTTGTATCCGTGTGTTAATCTCTATGAAATATATATTGCCTTTAGGATCAACTATAAACTCTACTGTACCAGCATTCCTGTATTTAATTGCACGTGCAGCCTTTACCCCCAGATCTCCTATCATCTTCCTGAATTTCTCTGTTGAAGAAAAAGGGGACGGAGATTCCTCTATAAGCTTTTGATGTCTCCTTTGTATAGAGCAGTCTCTTTCACCGAGGTGAATAACATTTCCTTTGTTGTCCGCCAGGATCTGCACTTCTATATGCCTCAGTTCAGGTATATATTGCTCTATATAAATTTCGCTGTTCCCAAATGCTGTCAGCGCCTCTCTCTGAGCCATATAAAATGCCTGTTCAATATCTTTCTCTTCTTTTACAATCTTCATGCCGCGTCCACCACCGCCACCAGATGCCTTTAGAATAATCGGGAATCCTATTTTTTTTGCCACCTTCACAGCCATTTCTTCGTCAGCAACAGGTCCATCGCTTCCAGCTACAACAGGTACACCTCTTCTTTTCATCATCTGCCTTGCCTTTGCTTTGTCTCCGCCAAGCCTTATATTCTCAGGGGTTGGACCTATAAATGTTACGCCTGATGTAACACATGCCTCTGCAAAATGATAATTCTCTGATAAAAATCCGTACCCAGGATGTACAGCTTCAGCATCTGTTATCTCGGCTGCACTTAGTATGGCAGGTATATTCAGATAACTCTGCGTCAGATTTGCAGGACCTATACACACAGATTCGTCCGCAAGTCTTACATGAAGAGCATCCTTTTCGATGTCCGAACATATAGCAATAGTTTTTATTCCGAGTTCCTTACACGCACGGATAATCCTTACTGCAATCTCTCCCCTATTTGCTATTAAAATCTTCTTGAATAATTTCATATAAAAATCCCTCTCGGTAAAGCCTTATATCTAAATTCCAGTGAAGTTTCTTAATTTATACAGGTTCGATAAGAAACAGTGGTTCACCATATTCAACTGGCTGGCCATTTTCTACCAATATTTTCACGATTATTCCGTTAGCCTCGCTTTCAATCTCATTCATCAGCTTCATTGCCTCCACAATACAAAGAACCTGACCTTTGCTGACACTCTTGCCAACTTCTACAAACGGGGGGGACTCAGGGGAAGGCGATCTATAAAATGTACCAACAATGGGTGAAGTCACTGTTATAAGCCTCTGTACTTCATCTTCTGTCTCTCCTGCTATTTTCTCCTCATAAACTTTAGATTTGTGCACAGGCATAGATACTGAAGATAAAAGCTTATCACGCTTTATCTTTATCCTGGTACCGTCTTTCTCTAATTGCAACTCGGTAATATCTGTTTCCTTAAGAAGCTCGATAAGCCCTTTTAAATCATCGAGTTCCATTATTTTATCCTTTCTATATATTCTGATGTTCTCGTATCTACTTTTATTATATCCCCTTCATTTATATGAAAAGGAACCTTAATCACAGCCCCTGTCTCCAGCCGGGCGGGTTTACTTCCACTGGCAGCGGTATCTCCCTTAAAGGCAGGCTCTGTTTCAATTATCTTAAGCTCTACAAACGTCGGTAATTCTACCACAATAGGTTCACCTTTGTAGTAAAGAATCCTTACTGTCATATTTTCCTTTAAGAACTTCTTTGCCTCTCCAATCTGCGAAATGGTCAGAGGCATCTGTTCATACGTCTCCATATCCATAAAATAATGAAGGTCCCCTTGGACATAGAGATACTGCATCTGTTTTTCAACAATATCCGGCGCATTAAACTTTTCGCCTGCTGAAAATGTCTCTTCCAAAACCCTTCCATCCTTTAAACTCTTTAACCTTGTCCTGACAATAGGAGACCTCTGTTGCATCTTTACATGTTGAAATTCTATAACCTCGTAAGGATATCCCTTGTATTCGATCTTTGTTCCTCTTCTGAAATCACCGGCTGTTATCAATTAGTCCCTCCAATACTAAATTTAAACAATTTTACCATTTTTTAGAAAAACATTGCATATTTTATACATACTATCAAATAGCTATATTTCCCAAGTATGCAAAGTTTATTACCTTATCACAGTATTAAAGCAAAATTCTATGTCATGGACAAAGTATTGAACTCTTTGAACCCAAAAGTTTCAATTGAGAAAATGCAGATGTTGCGAAAAAATTTATTTTCGATTCCTTAGTGTACCTTTAACTGATGATCACTACGCATATTTTTATCCATACAGCCATTCAGGATAATCTCAATAAATCATCGAGTTAAAGAAATTTTTGAACAATGTCTGCATTTTCTGGGAGAATAGATACTGTCAAGTCTTTTCTGCAAATTCTCTCAAAGGGTCTATTCTCAATGGTTTTCATGGTTCCTAATTAAGCTGCAATCCTCTCAAGTTTAGATACCTTTATCCCTGCAAGGATTGCCCTTGCC
>JBFMDO010000031.1:0-81782 GCA_040753615.1 Nitrospirota bacterium
CATTTATTCCTCCTGATAGCCTTTGACTCCGTCAAGCCTCTCAGGAGGAATATCTTACTTAATCCTGCAAGGTCAAACCTTTTCAAGTCTCACTGGTCAAACCAGTGGCTTACCTATCTTTGAGTTACCATCAAGTCTTGCTTTTAGCCTGGTTGTTGAAGACTGGGATGCTAACGCCGAAGAAATAGTAAATAGACTTGAGTCATTGAAAGAAGTGGTCATTCAATATATTGAAAATTGCATTCGAATTGAAGGGGATCATCTGGCTTTAGATGATGTCCGTGAGTATTCGATTCCAGGATTAGAAGATGCTCTTATTTTAATGTTATCCAAACCGTCGGGTAAAATTACACGTGATGAAACATCTTATCATGTTGGATCCAGTCCTATATTTTATTCACAAAAAGAATACCGTAAATTTGGTGACGTTATTGTTAAAAGTTTACATCAGATGCTCCCAAACATGATTAATGTGCTTGTTATCGGTTCAAACAGCAGCACTCATGAGGAAAATGATTTATTTAAATCTATTTACTCCATCAATAGGTTGCTGCGCACAGGTGATGAAGGTTTCTTTATTGATAAAAGTCTTTGTGGAAAACAGGATTTTCTTAATCAATCAAAAAGACTCAGCGGTATTTTGTTTAGAAATAACTGGATTGGTCTTAATGCTGTAAAAGATCGCAATTTGTTATGGTGTAATGAGCAAGCAGATCAACAAATTCCAGAACCGATAAAGGAATATTTAAGAACGATGAATAAGCGAGCTTTATGGGATAGTTGCGGAGGAGAGGAAGATTATTGAGGCGGATGATTTTCAGGGTGGATTTAGTTAAAATAGGAATGAAACTATAAATAGGAGGTAGAATTTGAGAGCAAATCAAGCAACAGCAGAAGTGTTTTTTACGGCATTTAAGACGCTTAAAAACAACGAGAAAGAAGCATTTCTTGAAAAGGTAATAAATGACGCTGAACTAAGAGAAGACATTATCGATATAGCCCTTATTGAAGAGGCAAAAAAAATTAAGGGCAAATCTGTCTCTGCCAGAGAATACTTTGCAAAACGGCGTAAGGCAAGGAAGACAGTTTGAGTCTTTATAATGTAAAACTTTCACCACAGGCCCAAAAAGACCTTGATGCCTTCTCAGGCAAACTATTATCAAGATTTGAAGAAACAATCCTGGGATTATATGATGAGCCAAGACCGCACAATTCCAAAAAACTAAGTGGCGGTGGCTCACGATGGCGTATAAGAATTGGTGATTACAGGATACTTTATGAAATTGATGATTCACAAAAGATTGTGAAGGTTTATAGGATTGCCCACCGCAAAGAGATTTACAGATAATATCTGTATACTAAAGAATCAATGGTTATTTAAGACCTAAAAAGGGGCTGGTCTTCAATCTTCACTTAAAAAAACAATTTAAAACGTGGAAGGGAGAATATTATTGAGGCGGATGATTTTCGGGGTAGATTTAGGTAAAATAAGAAGTTAAAGGAAAATTATGGTCAGTAAAGCAAAGATAGCAATGCCTCGCGAAAGGATAGCAGAATTCTGCAAAAAGCATCATATTCGTAAACTTTCTTTCTTCGGCTCGGTCATCAGCGAACATTTTACGCAGGACAGCGATATAGATGTTCTTGTGGAGTTCGAACCAGGCCAGATTGTAGGGTTAATACGTCTGGCAGGCATGGAGCTTGAGCTATCGGAAATTTTAGGACGAAAAGTTGATATGAGAACACCTGCGGATTTAAGTCGCTATTTCCGTGAAGAAGTGCTTTCCTCGGCAGAGATTCAATATGCCCAAGGATGACCTCATCCGTTTACAACATATGCTTGATGCGGCAAAAGAAGTCCTCTCTTTTGCTAAAAACAAAAGCCGAAACGATCTCTATGTTGACAGAATGCTTGCGCTCTCTATTGTAAAGTCAATCGAAATTATCGGAGAGGCTGCTTCTACTGTTACAAAAGAATTCCGCGAAAGACACAGGGAAATTCCATGGGCAAGCATTGTTGCTATGAGGAACCGCCTTATCCATGTCTATTTTGATATTGATCTCGACAGAGTTTGGGATACCATTACAGATGATCTTCCGCCTCTCATTACATCATTAGAAAAAATAGTCTCTAAGGAGAGCTAAAAATAAACACCGCCTACCATCCGCCAAGAGTGAAAAGATTGAGCATGGGATTGCGGTTACAGATGAAAAAATAGATGAGATTGTTTATGAGCTTTATGGATTGACAGAGGAAGAGAAGAAGATAATCGAAGGCAAATGATTTTAGAAAATTATTCAGGTAAAATAAGGACATCAAGGAGGTGGAATAAATGCTGGTAAAGATAGACACATATTTTGACGGTGAGTATTGGTGTGCAAGAGGAGTTAATGAGGACATCTTCACCCAGAGCAAAACATACGATGAGTTACTGAAAAATATTAAAGAGGCTGTTAGCCTGCATTTTGAGGATGAACTCAAAAAAGGCAAGTCTGCAGAAATCTTGGTAATGTCGGAAATAGAGGTTAGCGGTGTCGCCTAAACTCCCACAGGTCAGCGGTCAAGAGGTAGTGAGGTTTCTCGAAAAACTCGGTTATCAGATTACCAGACAAAAAGGGAGCCATATCAGGCTAAGAAAGATAACGAGTATTGGTGAACATAATATTACCATCCCAAATCATAAAACCATTGCCAAAGGAACACTAAATGACATTCTTACACGTGTTAGCCTCTGGAATAATATAAGTAAAGAAGAATTGATAAAGCTGATATAAAACGTAAAAACCATCCACGATAACTTCGTCTCCCTCGTGGACCGAATGCTCGAACTGCACAAAAAGAAAAACTCCCTCCCACCATCAGCCGAGCGCGAAAAAATAGAGCGAGAGATTGTGATAACAGATGAAAAAATAGATGAGATTGTTTATGAACTTTATGGGATAACCGAGGAGGAGAGGAAGATTATTGAGGCGGATGATTTTCGGGGTGGATTTAGGTAAAATAGGATAATTAAAGATGTCAGTTTATATTGAGGTTCTTTCTAAACTTGGGAAGCAAATCAGGACAACAAGGAGGCATTGGGATGCTATAGTCGGCAAGCACGAATCGGTAAGAGGATTGGAAAAGCAGGTCAAGGAAACACTTAGGAATCCTGCTTATGTCAGACTCAGCAAAGAGGATAAGTCGGTATATCTTTATTATGCGCCTTATGACGGTTATTTCTTATGTGTTGTTTGCCGCCATCTTAATGGAGATGGTTTTATCATTACAGCATATTTAACAGATAAGATTAAAAAGGGGGTAACAGTATATGAAACCTATTAAGATAATTTACGATGAGAAAGGCAATACACTTTTTGTCAGGTTCAGCGAAAAAAAAGAAGCATTCTGCAAAGAAAGCGATATAGGCAAAGAAATTGTTTATTCAGTAGCTGAAGATGGGAGTGTAATAGGGTTTGAGATACTGAATTATCTTTCAAAAGGTGAGCGTAAACCTTCAAGGGTTTTGCCTGTAAAAACTCAGGTGCTGAAAGCATCATAATCCCTGTTATCCACAACAAGCTCCCCTCCTTGTAAACCACGTGCTTGAACTTCGCAAAAAGAAAAACTCCCTACCCCCATCAGCAGAGCGTGAAAAAATAGAGCGAGAAATTGCGGTTACAGATGAGAAGATAGACGAGATTGTTTATGAGCTTTATGGATTGACAGAGGAAGAGAAGAAGATAATCGAAGGCAAATGATTTTAGAAAATTATTCAGGTAAAATAAGGACATTAGAAAAAATTTGTTATGGCGATTGTAAAAATAGGTTTTTGTATAATTACCTTAACAGTCTTTGCTGCAATAAGTCCTGCAAATCTCGCCTGCCATCAAGGACACAATGTACATAGATAGATGATTGAATAACCTGATAGATTATCCTGTAAGGCTTAAAGAAGATTTCACGAAACTCAAGGACCCCGATGCGTTCAAGTTCTATAGGGTAATGGCCTCTCGTAGGCATTGATTCAAGGGACAAAATAGTCTTTTCGATATTGTGGAGGAGTCTGTCGGCTTTTTCGATAGAGTCGTTCAGGGCAACATAACGATAAATATCAGATAGATCCTTCTCAGCATCCTCAATAATGTAAACAAAATATTTCATTATTGTTTAAATTCTTTGGGCTTTTTCCTTAAGTCTCTAAAAACCTCCCTAACATGCCTGAATTTGCCTGCTTCAAAACTTTTCCTGCTCATAGCAAGTATCTTGAGCATCGCAAGGCTTTCGTTGGTCTTTTCGTATTCTCTGATATCCTGAAGTATCACCTTTGCTTCGCCATTCAAAGTAATAACAACAGAACAGCCTTTCTCTGAAACTTCCCGAACAATCTCAGAGGCATGAGACTTGAAATAACTTATCGGTTTAACAGATTTACTCAATTTCATAAGAATATCCTCCGTATAAAAAGGTCTGAATATAGTCTATATTATGGTCAATATTTTTTCAAGAATTTATGGGTCCGGAACTAATCAGTGGGGGCTCTCAATAGGGGTCTTCAATCTTCACTTAACAATACTTATTAAATGTGCGGTTGAAGCAAGACAATTGAGAGTCATGAGATGAGCACTACTATGGAAGGGGGTCAAGTCTGGGTCAAGTCTTGTTTTTTGCATAAACTCATCTTCCCTTATTCACCATCCTGCTTACTGTTGAGTAATGTATCCCAAGATAGTCAGCAACCTCTTTCTGGCTGTATCCATATCTCCCTACAGCCCTCTGTCCTTATACTGGACAGGCGGCTTTGCGTCACCCGGTTACACAGACTTTACCTTTTCGGTGGATATGTTGATAAGTAACGTTTATAACTCTAAAATTTATCAATTAAAGGGGCTACATAGGGCGAATTAATACGACCGAGGCATATTAAAGGGATGCAACTGGAATTTTGGATAATATTACTTTAAGGAATAGACCTTGCCAGCATTTTTGGTATAAGTTATAGTATAAATCTAAAGATGCGTATCGAAAAAATTGAGTTAATAGGGTTCAAATCCTTTGCAGATAAAACCACTTTTAATTTTCATCCGGGCATTACCTGTATTGTGGGTCCAAACGGGTGCGGGAAGAGCAATGTTGTTGATGCATTCCGCTGGGTTCTTGGTGAACAGAGTGCAAAGAGCCTCAGGGGTGAAAAGATGGAAGAGGTGATTTTCAACGGCTCTGCATCGAAAAAGCCAAAGGGCATGGCTGAGGTCACTCTGGCAATATCAGGGCTGAATGGCACCCAGCAGGCAAGGCAAGGTGAAAATGGGGAAGGCTCTTCAGATACTGCATTTGTTACGAGAAGACTTTACAGGTCTGGAGACAGCGAATACATACTAAATAAAGATCAATGCAGGTTAAAGGATATAAAAGACATTTTCCTTGATACAGGACTGGAAGTAAAGAGCTATTCTGTGCTTGAACAGGATAGGATTGCCGAGATACTTAATTCAAAACCACAGGACAGAAGGTTTCTTATAGAGGAAGTAGCAGGGGTTATGAAGTACAACTTCAGAAAAAAGGAGGCTATCTCAAAGCTCGAATCATCCAAGGCAAATCTTCAAAGGATAAACGATATAATCAGTGAAGTAAAAAAACAGATCAACCTGCTCGATAGACTGGCAAAAAAGGCTGAAAGATACAAAAAGCTATCTTCTGAAATCCATTCTATAGAATTGAAGATTGCTAAAAGGGATTATCTATCACTTAAGGAAGCGTATGACAAAATACTTGCAGAATATACCACCCTTAAAGAGGATGAATCTCTTAAAAAGGCAGAGCTTGCAGGTATAGAAAACTACATAGAGACAAAGAGACTTGAACTCCTCGAAAAAGAAAAGACATTAGAAAATATCCAGACAAAATTCCAAGATGTAGAGAAAGATATTTCCGAACTCGAAAAGCTTATAGCAATAGCGCGGACAGAACGGGATAACAATAGAGAGTATCTTGCAAAGCTCTATGAGCAGAAGGAAGAACTCAACCTCAAAGAGGAAAAGGCATCTCTTAAACAAAAAGACCTCGAAAAAACCGAAACTGATATTTCATCAGAAATAGAAAGGCAGAAGGAATTCCTTGCAGATAAAGCTGGTTTTGTAAGGTCTCTGGAGGAAGAACTCGCAGATGATGAAGAATCACTTGAAGCAAAGAGGCGCGAGATATTCAAGATATCTGAGGATATTAGCAACCGTAGGAATGATTATAACAGCCTAAAGACATCTCTTGAAGGACTGAAACAAAGAGAAACATTATCTGTAAAAGATGCGGAGAGTCTGAAAGACATCCTATCTGATATAGACTCCTCGCTGAAAGATTTGGAGTCAGCCCTTCTGGAAAAGAATAACAATCTTCTCATTCTTAAAGAAAAAAGGGAAGCTATTGCAAATGAGATTTCTGAAGATAAAGTCAAAATCGGAACCCTAAGAGAGAAAATATCAGGACTCAAAGAAGAACTTGCGTCTAATATATCACGCTTTGAATCTCTCAGAGAATTAATATTTGATGAGTCAACAAAAGAAATACTTTCACAGGATTTGAATATTACTCTTATCGCATCAATTTCTGATGTAATAGAGATCGAGGCTAAGTACGAAAAGGCTGTGGAGAGCGCACTTTCAGAAAAGGCTAATTCATTTATTCTCCCTTCATACAATGATATAAAAAATGCTATATCAACGTTAAAAGAAAAAGAAACAGGTAGAACAGCACTGATACCCATTAGCCCGGTTAAAAATATTGTGGAAACAGATGTTCCTGAAGGCGTTATAGGGAGGGCATCGGATTTTATACGGACTAAAGAGGAGTTTTCTGATGTTTCAAGAAGTCTGTTTGGCAATATCTTCATAGTAAAGGATATGCAGACAGCCTTAAATCTTGTTCCCATGGGACATAACTCAGTTTTTGTGACCCTCGAAGGAGAGGTTATAGAACCATCAGGTGCGGTTATCGCAGGAGATGTAAGAGGGGTCTTCAGGAGAAAAAGAGAGATGAGGGAGCTTGAAAAAACCATTGAAAATAATAAGACCGTGATAGCCGATATGCAGGAAGAATTAAACTTAATCCTTCAGATGGCAGAAAAAAGGGAATTCGACCTTAAAGATACTGAAACAGATATTGCAGATATTGAAAAATCGCTTTCTATTTTAAACCTGACATCCGAAAATCAGGTGGCAGAGCAAGAGCAGAAAAAGAGAAAACTTGCTTCTCTTTCAATAGAGAGAGAGCAGGTGATTAATGAGATAAAGTTAACAGAAAAACTAATTACTGAAAAAGAAGCCGAGATGCAATCAGCAGAGTCGAATAGGGAGGGACTTGAACAGGATACCTTATCCCTTCAGGAAAAAATTATGCAGAAAAGGTCGTGTCTTGAGAAATATAGGGCAGAGGTTACTGATATAAGACTCGAGATAACTTCTCTCAAGGAGAAGTTGGAATCTGTCAGAAAGGAAAGGGAAGCCCTTTTCAGAGACATGGCTAATAGTAATCAGAAAAGAGAATTTCTGTTAGCAGAAATTTTTTCAATAAATTCACGTATTGAAGAGAGAGAAAAAGAGATAAATATACATGAAGAAAAAATAAGGTCTGTGGTCTCTATCGCAGATGGATTAAAAAAAGAGATATCCGAAAGAAAAGAACTAATAGAAACTGAAAATCAGGAATTGCTATTATCTGAGCAGAATCTGAAGGGAATAAGAATCCAGATTGATTCTCTTTTTCAGAGGATATCCGAGCTCGATATCCACAAGACTGAACATAAAATGAGAATCGAGGGGTTGCATGAAAATATAATGCGGAACTATGGCTCAGATATAGCTACTATAGAAGTGGAACCACTTTCTCCTGAAGACGAGGAAAGACTTTTTGAGCTTAAGAAAAAGATACAGGATCTCGGGACTGTAAATCTCGGCACTTTAGAAGAATATGAAGAGCTGCGAACACGGTATGAATTTCTTACAGCACAACAGCAAGACCTGACTAAATCTATAGCAGAACTCGAAGAGGCTATTACAAAAATAAATTCTACAACCCGCAGGAAACTCAGGGAAGCATTTGATTTGCTCAATGCTAAATTTTCGGAAGTATTTATAAAATTATTTGGCGGCGGCAGGGCTGCACTCGTTATGACAGATGAAAATAACATCCTCGACACAGGCATTGAGATAATCGCACAGCCTCCCGGAAAAAAACTCCAGAACATAAACCTCCTTTCAGGCGGAGAAAAAACCCTTACTGCCTTATCTCTGCTTTTTGCAAGTTTCCTTATTAAACCAACACCGCTCTGTGTGCTGGATGAGGCAGATTCTGCACTGGACGAAGCAAATACAGGAAAATTTGCACAAATGATTCGTGAATTTTCAAGGGATACTCAATTTATTGTGGTAACCCACAATAGAAACACCATGAGCGTGGCTGACTATATATATGGAATAACCATGGAAGAGCCAGGGACTTCAAAGGTAATATCCATGCAGCTTATAGAAGCGCAATAGGATTCAAGGGGGCAAGGAGTCAAGCGAACAAGGGGGTAAAACTTAGAAAAATAAACACTTGAACCCTCGAATTCTTGAATCCTCGAACCCTCTTTAACAAATAATTGAAAGAAGAAAACTTTTAGACTCCAATGAACAAACTTATAGATAAATTACCAAACATAAAAATATCAACTGCCCCTGAGGATCTTATATGTTATAGCTTTGATGCCTCAGGACTTGAGGCATTTCCTTCTGCCGTGGTCTGGCCCGAAAATACAGACGATGTAGTAAAGATTATGAAGTATGCCAGTGATAACGGTATCCCCGTGGTACCGCGTGGTGCAGGCACGGGGATGACAGCAGGAGCATTGCCATCAAAAGGAGCTATAATCCTTAGCTTCGAGAAGATGAACAGGATACTCGAGATAGACTCTGAAAATCTTAACGTCCTTTGTGAGCCAGGTGTGATTAACGGGAAACTTCAGCGAGAGCTTGAACTGAAAGGCTTTTTCTATCCTCCAGACCCTGCGAGCATGAACTTCTGCACCATAGGTGGGAATGTTGCTGAAAATGCAGGCGGTCCGAGGGCATTGAAATATGGCGTGACGAGAGATTATGTGATGGAGATAGAGGCTGTGCTTCCATGTGGAGAGATAGTCACAACAGGGGTCAGGACGTCAAAAGGGGTTGTTGGTTATGATCTGGCAAAACTCCTTGTAGGCTCAGAAGGGACATTATGTATATTTACAAAGATAAGGTTAAAGATGCTTCCCCTGCCTGAAGATGTTATTACATTACTTGCTATTTTTAATAATCTTGAATCAGCAGGCAAGGCAGTATCAAAGATTATAGCATCGAAAGTTATTCCGAGGACACTTGAGTTTATGGATCACGAGGCTATAAAGGCTGTTGAGAATTATAAACCTGTTGGGCTTCCAAAAGATGCAGAAGCAGTTCTCCTTATAGAAGTGGACGGTTATCCAACTGTTATAACAAAAGAGGCGGAAAAGATAGCCGAGATATGCCAGGGACTTGGTGCAGAAATAGAAATGGCAGAAGATGAATATGCAAGGACAGACCTGTGGACAGCGAGGAGGGCTGTCTCGCCTGCTCTTTATCATATAAAGCCAACAAAGATAAATGAGGATATTGTTGTTCCGAGGAGTATGATACCAGAGATGCTTAACTACCTGAGAAAGCTATCAGAGGAAAGCGGTGTAAAGATAGTAAACTTCGGACATGCAGGCGACGGAAATATTCACGTAAACATTATGGTAGACAGAAAGGATAAAGAAGAATATCAGAAAGGTTTGAATCTCGTAGGTCAAGTATTTAGTCAAACCCTTTCATTTGGGGGCACCATTTCAGGTGAACACGGTATTGGACTTACAAAGGCAGCTTATATCAAGATGGAACTATCCGAAAAAGAGATTGAGATTATGGAATCCATAAAAAAGATATTTGATCCCAAGAGAATTCTTAACCCGGGTAAAATATTCCCGGATAACTAAAAAATATTTGGTTCTTCTGGCTTTAGTGTGGGTAAGTGGGATGGAGCAAGATGTGTCCCTCTTTGGAAAAGAGAGGAAAATAAGGCATTAAATTTCTCATAAAAAAAGGGGGGAGGGATGAAGAAGTATTTAGTATCAATAACAATTTTCTTGGGGTTTTTACTTTTAGTAACACCTGTCAACTCTCATGCTGAAAAGATAAAGGTAATCGCAAGTATTGTACCGCTCGCTGATCTTGTAAAACAGGTTGGAGGAGAGAGGGTTGATGTGAGAGTGCTCTTACCGCCAGGTGCAAACCCCCATATCTATGAACCAACTCCAAAGGCTATAAAGGATATCTCTGATGCAAGATTGTTCATCAAGATAGGAGCAGGTCTCGAATTCTGGCTTGAAAAAATAATAAAGGCATCAGGAAATAACAGATTAATTATTGTTAATTCATCATCAGGAATACCATTAATAAAGGAAACTCATTTTCACGGCTCCTCAGTTGCTGACCCGCACATATGGCTCGATCCAGTAATAGTAATAGATATAGTTAAAAAGATAGAAAACGCACTTGTCGAAATTGACCATCCAAATAGTGATTTATATAAAAGGCGCGCCTCTTTATATAAGGAAAAACTTTTACAACTTGATAAGGAGATATCTGAGAGAACAAAGAAATTTAAGATAAAAGAATATGTCACATTTCATCCTGCATGGAATTATTTTTCAAAAAGATATGGTCTTAAAGTTGTGGGCGTCATCGAAGAATCACCTGGAAAAGAACCAAGCCCAAAACATATCGAAAGGATAATTAAAGAGATTAAACGCATAGGAAGCAGGGTCATTTTTGTCGAGCCTCAGTTTAATCCCAAGATTGCTGAGGCTATAGCAAAAGAAAGCGGTTCACAGGTCTTATATCTCGATCCCATTGGCGGACAAAAAGGCAGAGAGACTTACCTGAATATAATGAGATATAATGTTTCTGTAATGGAAAGCGTAATGAGATAGATGAAAGCGATAGAGATAAAGAATCTTACTGTAAGGCTTGACAGTAGGGAAGTCCTGAAAGATATAAACCTTTCTCTGGATGAGGGCAGGTTTATAGGGATAGTAGGTCCTAATGGCGGTGGTAAGACTACTCTCATCAGGGCAATACTCGGTTTTATAAAGCCAACTTTGGGAGAGATATTTGTCTTTGGAACTCCGCCCAAAGAGGTTTTGAAAAAAGGAAATATATTCGGTTATTTACCCCAGTTATTAAAGGTTAAACCGGATTTTCCTGCGAGGGTAATTGATGTGGTTATGATGGGAAGATACAGCAAGGTTGGTATGCTGCGATGGCCAAGGGAAGAGGATAAGAAAAAAGCTATTGAATATATATCCGTGATGGGGATAGAGGAATTTAAAGATAAGCCGTTTGGACAACTCTCAGGAGGACAACAGCAAAGGGCATCTATAGCAAGAGCGCTTGCAGGAGAACCTAAGGTCTTAATACTTGATGAGCCAAATACAGGGATTGATGTTATAGGACAGGAGGACTTCTATCATCTCCTGAACGGCATTCGGAAGAAATTTGGCATTACAATCATTATGGCATCACACGATATTGGAACAATTTCTTCATATGTAGATGAGATCGCATGCCTCAACTATACACTCCATTATCATGGCAATCCGCTTGAAGCCCTCAATGAAAAGGTATTGACAGAATTATATGGCAAAAATATTGATGTGCTTATGCACACAGATATCTGTGACAAATGTGAGCGGCTGCGAAGAGGATGAGGAATCAATGTTTGAAATATTAAGTTCTACTTTTATGCAGAAGGCGCTACTTGTTGGGATTATAGTCAGTCTGTTAGCTGGCATGGTATCAGTTTTTGTAGTTCTCCGCAATATGTCTTTTATAGGGGTGGGAATATCACACGCAGCCTTTGGCGGGGTAGCAATTGGTTTTTTCGCAGGAATAAACCCAATTATTACAGCCATTGTTTATTCTATGGCAATCGCACTCGGGATAGAATTAGTTGCACGCAAGGGAAAGGTCTCGGAAGATGCCTCTATAGGTATATTTTATGCCAGTTCAATGGCACTTGGCATCGTTCTCATAAGTCTATCGAGGGAATATAATGTTGACCTTTTTGGTTACCTTTTTGGGAATATACTGGCTATTACTGATAGGGAAGTTTTTCTCTCGCTGATCTGGGCTATATTAGTAATTAGCATCATTATGCTTTTCCGAAGAGAAATATTCATGATAACCTATAATGAGGAAATAGCACGGGTAAGCGGAATTCCTGTCAGGGCTATTAATATCCTCTTTTTAATCATCCTTTCAATAACTATTGTTATCTCAATAAAGATTGTTGGCATAATACTTATTTCTGCCCTACTTGTCCTTCCAGGGGCAACAGCACAATTATTCCCTAAAAACCTGTATTTTATGATTATGGCATCATGTAGTGTTGCTGTAATCTCAACAGTGGTGGGTCTCTTTTTATCCTATGAATTTGATATCGCACCTGGAGGGAGCATTGTCTTGACAGCTACAGCCCTGTTTTTGATTTCGTTGTTGCTGAAAAAAAGACAGCGATAAAAAACTACTCTTCTGGTGGTATCCATATTTCAGAAAGAAGAAGTGGCAGCTCAGCAGCACAGACCGGGCCAACCCTGACCTTCCACTTTGTTAATCTCTCGATATCTTCTCTCAAAGAAGCAGCAAGCCCCGGGATTATGAGTTCTTTTCTTTTTACTTTATCTTCTATTGCCGTTTCTTTTAATGCCTCCTGTATTCTTTCAGCACTCAGGGTATGATAAATCATAGACATATCAACTGTGTTTCCATCAGTATCTACAAATATGACAAAGAAAGGAGCTATGGTAGTCCCTAAAACAGTCAGGAGGACTTGTTCTGTATATTCATTATTTCCTGATATAAGCACCAGAGATTCAGGGGATGGATTATTTAATTCCACAAGCCCAATCAGGCTTGGCCTCGGATGAACGAGGAGTGGAACCTCGGGCCATATGTCTTTCATCTTATAAACTGCACTTAAAGCATAAGCCTTGTTTTTGCTGAGAAAGGAACAGTTCTGAGGTTTTTTAATGCCTTTTTTAAAGGCATTAAAAAATTCTTCACACGATGAAAAACCGCATTGGAGACAATCAGGTTTTTTAATGTAACTTAAAAGATTGATTGTATTTAAATAAAGGTCTGCTGATGCCACATTAAGGGATAACCTTATTGAGTTGATATTCTACAATCCCTGACGCGCCTGCCTTCTTTAGTTTCGGTATAATATCCCGCACGACTTTTTCGCCAATTATAACTTCAAGTGCATACCATCCCTCGTCTGATAAAGCAGATATCGTCGGAGAATGCATTGCAGAAAGAAGGCTCATCACCCGCTTCAGCGAATTCACTGGCACATTCATCTTGAGTCCAACCTTTTCCTCAGCAGAGAGAGCGCCTTTGAGAAGCATTGCGATATTCTCCATCTTCTGCCTTTTCCATTTATCATGCCATGCCTTTTTATTTGCGATAAACCTTGTACTCGACTCAAGTATGGTTTCGACAATCCTGAGATTATTTGCCCTCAGAGAAGTGCCTGTTTCTGTAAGCTCAACAATCGCATCAGCAAGATGCGGAGGCTTTACCTCTGTCGCACCCCATGAAAAATCTACCTCAGCCTTTATACCTTTTGATTTAAGATATCTTTTTGTAAAACCAACGAGTTCTGTTGCAATACGTTTTCCATTCAGGTCTTTTAAGGTCTTTATCCTCGAATCACTTGGGACCGCAATCACCCATTTCACAGGCCTGACACCTTCTTTTGCATAGAGGAGTTCAGTAATCTCATGAACTTCTACATTCTGTTCAAGTATCCAGTCCCTGCCTGTAAGCCCGCAATCGAGTATGCCTGCTTCAACATATCTTGCCATCTCCTGTGCCCTTATTAGCATAGCTTCAATCTCAGGGTCGTCGAGGGATGGATAATAAGAACGGGGTGATATATTAATATGGTACCCTGCCTTTCTGAATAATTTTAATGTTGCCTCCTGAAGACTGCCTTTTGGTAGTCCAAGCTTTAAAATCCTGTTCATAACTTCTCCTTTTAAGGATAAACTTTAACCTTGTGATATAATAAAAATATTAAATCTGTCCAAGATGATTTTATAGAGGAGATGGCGTTTTCTTTCTAAGGTGTTGCTATTGTGTTTCTTCAGCATCCAGCCCCCCCTGCCTATTTATGTTATTTGGACAGGCATGTAAAGATATATAATTTATCATATAGCTAATAATTGTTACAATGCCAATAGATTTTACACCCCTTATAAATATCATTAAAAAGAATATGCGGATTTATAACCTTAGAGGCTCATCTGCTGCCCTGCTTCTTTGTCTTTATGATGAACCTTTTCTTGCTGTTGAGTCAACTGAGGAGCTTGCAGAAGAACTCTGCAGGGATATCAATTTTTTCAGAGGGATATTAAAAAAAGAACCTGTCTTCTTTCTTCCAGAGCCTGACGGCCCCTTTTTTTCTGGCGAGAGGACAAGGGTAGTTTGCTCACTAAATAAAACCAGTTCTATTGTCTGTTCTTTTAAAAATCTCAAATCACATATATGGTCTCAGGAAGAATTAAACAGGATTGGCATAAATTTCGAAAAAGGCATTGAAATCAGCAGGGCATGGCTTGAGGAAAGGCTTCAGGAGATTGGCTACAGGGAAGTCCCGCTTATTGCTGAAAAAGGAGAATATAGCAGACGCGAATGGCTTATTGATATCTTCCCTTCTACCTCAGAGATGCCAATACGGCTTGAATTCTTTGGAGATGAAATAGAGAGCATGAAGTTTTTTGATATTGATACACAGAGATCTAAAGAAGACGTGTCTAATCTTCTAATATTTCCTGCAAGAGATCCCATATCAGGCATAACACCACTTGTTCTGATGAGTAATGCGAACTATATATTTTCGGATTCTATACAGGAAAGAGATGGACTGCCTGATGGTATCACATTTTTTTCAAGATATCCCATAAAAGGAACAGGTCATGATGCGGGCGCACTTTCAATTAAAGGTCTTGGAATTTTGCCTGAAGAGAGAAAACATTTAGAGGAATTGCCACAGAATATCAAACTTCTTAAGAAAGAAAACAGGATATTTATTATCTCTTCATCAAATGGACAGGCTGGACGTCTTAAAGACATACTTAATGAAGGAGATGTAATCGCACCAATCATAGACAAGACAGAAATTTTTGAATATGAAGGAAACATTTCTATAACAGTCGGAGGGCTTTCATCAGGTCTCTTTTTCCCGGGTTTCCTGATTTTAACTGAAAAAGAAATATTCGGAGAAAGTCCTGGTTACAGGCCTATTAAAAAGTCAAGGGTATCAAAGCTTCTAACCTCACTCGATGATCTTAAACCAGAAGATTTTGTGGTTCACAGGGACCATGGTATTGGTAGATTTAAAGGACTCATCCGTCAGAATACAGAAGGGCTTGAACAAGACCTCATGTTGATTGATTACGAAAATGGAAGATTATACATGCCTCTTCAGGCGATTAATATGATACAGAAATATCGTGCTGAAGACAGTGTTATACCGAGAATTGACAGGCTCGGGGGGAAGACATGGCTAAGGACAAAAGAGAAGGTAAGAAAAAAGATTCAGGAGCTGGCAGAAAAACTCATTTCAGTTCATGCAGAAAGAAAGGTTCATAAAGGTTTTTCATTCAGCGATGACACCGAACTTCACAGGGAATTTGATAGTTTTTTCCAATATGAAGAAACACCCGACCAGCTTAATGCTATAGAAGACATTAAAAGAGATATGGCATCAGAAAGACCAATGGATAGGCTCGTCTGTGGCGATGTGGGGTATGGTAAAACAGAAGTCGCTATGAGAGCAGCATTCAAGGCAGTATATGATGGAATGCAGGCGGCTATTCTTGTTCCTACAACAATATTATGCGAACAGCATTATCGGACTTTCAAATCAAGGTTTTCTGCATTTCCTGTCACAATAGATTACCTGAGCAGGTTTAAATCTAAAAAAGACCAGAGGGAGACCATTAAGGCATTATCAAACGGAGATATTGACATAATCATAGGCACACATCTTCTTCTTAACAGAAGTATAAATTTTTATAAGCTCGGCTTGCTTGTTATTGACGAGGAACACAGGTTTGGCGTCACCCAGAAGGAAAAGCTAAAAGAATTGAGAAAAGAGGTTGATGTGATCACACTTACTGCTACGCCGATACCGAGAACACTTTCTATGGCGCTCTCAGACATGAGGGATATGAGCCTGATCGAGACGCCTCCTGAAGAAAGGCTCGCTGTCAGAAGCATAGTCTCTGTATTCGATGAAAAACTGATAAGAGATGCAATAGAAAAAGAAATCGAGAGAAATGGTCAGGTCTTTTTTGTACATAACAGGATAAAGGATATTTACAAGATTGCAGATTATCTTATGAAGCTTATGCCTTCAGCAAGGATATCTGTTGTGCACGGGCAGATGCCTGAAAAAGAACTCGAAAAAATTATGCTTAAATTTTACGACTCAAACATAAATGTCCTTGTATCCACAGCCATTATCGGTTCCGGTCTTGATATACCAACAGCCAATACAATTATTATCAACAGGGCGGATATGATGGGTCTTGCTGACCTCTATCAACTCAGGGGGCGTGTTGGCAGAGGCAATGTAAGGGCATATGCCTATTTTTTAATTCCCGGAGAAGATATTATTACAGAAGAGGCTAAAAAAAGGCTTCAGGCTATACAAGAGATGAGCTATCTCGGAGCAGGCTTCAGGCTTGCCCTAAAAGACCTTGAAATCAGAGGCGCAGGAAATCTCCTCGGTTCTGAACAATCAGGACATATACATGCAGTTGGGTTTGACCTTTATATGGAGATGCTGGGAAAGGCGGTTGCAGAATTAAAAGGACAGAAGATAGAAGAATTCGATCCTATAATAAGCCTGAAGGTTAATGCGTTTATACCTGAAGAGTATATTGATGACATAACACTCAGGCTGAGTATTTATAGAAGGATTGCTTCATCAATGACATATGAAAATATAAAAGCACTCGAGATGGAAATAGGAGACAGATTTGGGAAGCTGCCAATAGAAGTTAGAAACCTTATGGACATAATGAGGCTCAAGATAATGGCGAGAGACTTACTCATTGCAAAGATTCAGGACGTACACGGAAGGATTCATGTGGTATTTTCTCCTGATACGAGGGTTGAGCCTCGAGATGTCATGGGACTTCATAAGAAAAGGAATGGAAAGATTAAGTTCCTGCCCGAAGGTTTCGAGATTGATCTCAGTGGACTTTCTTGGGGAAGGACGTATGAAGAACTCATAAATATCTTTACTTGTTTGACTGTTTCTGATAATTTTAAATAATATATAAAAACTTGTAAGAGAGTGGATAAATGTTTCCAGATAATTTTTTAAGGAAAAATATTTTAGTTTTTCTTTCAGCCATCCTGATATCATGTGCATCTACTGAGGAAGCCGGAAATGTTGACAAAGCAACTGCACACTACCAGATAGGACTTTCTTATTACAATGAGGATAAAATACAGATGGCTTATATTGAATTTCAAAAGGCGATTGAGTTTAATCCAAAAAATAAAGATGTGTTTAATCTTATTGGAATAATTCATCTTTTAAATTTTGAGGATTATCAAAAGGCAATGGATTTCTTCAAAAAGGCCATAAAAATAGATCCGAAATTTTCAGAAGCCCATAATAATCTTGGTCGTGCATATGAAAAGATGGGAAGATTTAATGACGCGATTGATGCCTATAAAAAGGCGGCTTCAAATACCATGTATGAACGCCCTGAAAAGGCATATAATAATCTCGGCCGTTTATATTACAGGCTTGGCCGTTATGATGAAGCGATAGCTGGATATAGCGATGCCCTCAGAAGGGTGAATGACTTTTATCCTGCATATTATGGACTGGCACTCTGTTATAATGCTAAAGGTTATTATGGTGATGCAGCCACTGCTATAAATCGTGCGATAGAACTTGATCCACTTTATAAAGGAGACAGAGAAAAGGCGGTGGAAGACTTAGAAGGCAAAAAGATTATCGCGAGTGAGGAGGAACAGAAGGATATTTCTAATTTCCTCGAGATATTGAGATACTGATTTAATATCCAGTTTAAGATATCAAATCTTATTCCAGACCGCTCACTTCTAAATCCTTTGGAAATTCAACACTAAATTTAATCCTTAGCGTCTTCTTTTCAGCAGGAGCTAATTCCAAATTCCATAAGATTATACCATCATCGTGAATCTTAGCCTCGTCTTTTTTAGGAGATATAAGTTCAATTTTTATCTGTTTTGCTGTTTAAAGAGAATAAATCAATCAGAATTATTCTATTGAAAAATGGGGTTAGACCTTGAATCTCTTTAGTTCTGACATCAATGTCTCGGCTTCTACTTCCAGAGATTTTATGGATGAATTCATCTCATTGGCAAGATTGACAGATTCGTTTGCAATCTTTTTTATGCTTTCAATTGAATTAATTATTTCTTTGCTTTGCTCCCTTTGCCCAGATGTTGCCTTTGCTATCTGTTCTGTCTGATGAGATACATTGACTATACTTTGAGAAATCTGTTTGCTTCCGCCAGATTGTTCATATGTTGCACTCTTGACATGCTGTGCTAATTTTTTTATCCGTTCTATGGACTCTGCAATTAATCTGCTCTCCTTACTCTGTTCTTTAGTTGCCGTTGATATATGTGTTATCTGTTGAGTGTTTTTCTTGACTGCATCTGTTATCTGACTAACTGCCTTTGTCTGTTCAACAGCCGCCTTCTGGATAAACGTAGCCATATTTGATGCTGATTTTGCACTTCCCAGTATGCTTTCAAGGGCTTTTGTTACCTCCTTCACAAAATCTACGCCCTTTTCAACACTATTTATCCCTGTTGCTGCAAGTTTAACGCTTGCTTCAGTCTGCCCCTGAATAGATGCTACAGTATCAGCAATTTCCTTTGTAGAGGATGAAGTCCTCTCAGCAAGGCTTTTTATTTCATCTGCAACCACGGCAAAGCTCTTTCCATGCTCACCAGCTTGTGCAGCAAGTATCGCTGCATTAAGCGCAAGAAGACTTGTCTTGTCTGCAACCTCGTCAATCACGTTAACCATGAGTCCTATTTGTTTCGAACCTTCGCTTAGCGTATTAATAACCTTTGAAATTGCATCCATACTCTCCTTGATATCTTTCATGCCATTTATAGCAGCATTTGCAGCATTCATACCCTTGTTGGATGCCTCGGATGTAACGCTTTGCGCAAGATTAACTGACTCAGAAGCGTGTTTCTCAACTTCCTTCACAGTTGTGTTTATCTCGGTCAGAGATAAGGCTGTCTCCTCAGCGGACGCTGACAGAAGCTCAAGACTTTGAGAAATATCTTTTATAGAAGAAACCATCTCCTCGACAGAAGCAGCAGCCTCAGCGGCTGTGTCAGAAAAGTCGTTTGCACTTTCAGCAATCTTTTCTACTGATGCCGACATCTGAATAATTGCAGAAGACGTAGCCTCAGCAGAGGCGGAAAGGCTCTCAGCTCCCGTTGCTATAGAAGATATTGAGTTATCAATATCTTCTATAGCAACCGCAGTTTTTCCTATTGCATCACGCTGCGTATTAGCCCCTGTTGAAACCTCGCTGGAAGATAGAGCTATCTTTTCTGTCACAGCAGTGACACGGTCTGTAACCGAACTGACCTTTGTCAGCATGTCTTTAAGATTTTGGGTCATCCTATTTATAGCCATACCGAGAGATGCAAGCTCGTCATTGCTTTTTACAGAGACGGTGTGGGTAAGGTCACCTTGGGATGTTGTCTCAGCAACACTTTGTATATTAATTATTGGTGTTGCAAAAAATCGTGATATAAATATGTAGAGAAGAAAAATTGCCGCAAAAAAACAAACAACTCCAACTATTATTGCATTCTTGAGGAGGCTATATGTCTCCCTGTTTATAGCCTGTGCCTTTAATCCGAGAATTATTGCACCTTCAATTTGTTTGTTTTCACCAAAAATGGGCGCGACAACATTGTAATATGCTCCGACCTTTTCGCTGAGTGGCGTCTTAGTTGAAATTGCCCTGTTGCCAAACTGTCCCTCTATCTGTTTACTTCCCGCTTCACTTCCGCCGCGAAAGAGAATCTCTTTATTAGTATTAATAACCATAGCAAATGCTATATCTTTTTCCGTTGAGCATATCGCTGCAAGTCTTTCATCAACACGCTCCAGAAGTTCCAATGGTGTTCCAAGTTTTAATGCTGTTGATATGTCTTTCTGGAGTTCCTCAGCAATGTTCATAGTCCTCGAAAGCAGAACTGCTCTGTATCTATTCGTTGCTGTTACGGTAAGGACAATAGTGTTTGCAGTAAAGACAACACAAAGTATGATGCTCACTATAAGGGCTGACTTTGTTTTAAGCCTCATACCTCTCTCTTATACATTTCTTTATCACACTTTTTTATAGCTTCTGTGAGTATCTCGACTATCGAAGCACGCTCAGACACTCTTCTTCAATCTTCACTGTTACACTGTGAATTGCATCTGCATCTACAATCACATCCCTTTTTTCAACAGCAAAAGGAGAGGTCTCTACTGCTAAAAATGAAAAGAGCTGCTTAAACAGCATTTTGATATTGTCGTCAGCTTTACTTTTAACGCTTCTTATTTCTGGTGAAAGCAGACGATAATTAGAATATGCCTTTTTCATTAACATACGCAATGGAGTAGCGGATGCTTTGCGCATCTGACTAATTTCAAAGAAAATATTCTTCATATCATAGAAGATAAGCTTATTCACTGCTGAAAGAACCTTCTCTTTATCCCTTTTCACCAGAGCATCCCTTATCTCAGAAACAATATCCACATTAAAATTTTTCTTTATTTTATTTGTAGCCTCACTAACTGAAGGAAGCAATGCGGATATCTCCTCGTAATTCCCCTTTGTTGCAGACTCTGTCATTAAGGCATAAACCGCATCAAGTGACGTCCCCTCGCTAAACTGAGCCTTAACTGGCATTATCTGGCAGAAAAAGGGGGTAAGAATAAAAATTATAAAAATTATATGTAGTTTTTTCCCTAACATTTTTTTTAACTTACCCCTCATTTATCTTATCTTTATTTAAAAATCAACAACTATCTGGCCTAAGAAGGCATTGTTATCCAAATCTGGCTCATCCTCTGTATTAAACTGATACTCAAACTTAAATAAAAAATGTTTCTTCGGAGAAATGTTAAGAGCCAGAGAGGTTGCCTGCGCCTCCTGACCCTCCAGAAGAAGGAATCTATCCATTAAATCCTGTCCCGGGTCAATGGTTTCATACCTGGCTGCTACCTCTAAGTATCTCATCCCCCAGAACTCCTTCAGGGCAATATAACTCGCTTCGATATAGTAGCCGTCAGTTGTGATGTCATCATCAGAAGTCTCTGCTGTGCTCTGAACATATTCTCCCTTAATCGTCAGGTCACCAACCGTATAAGCAATATCTCCGGCAATAAATTCGAGATTATATCTTCCTTCATCATCATACTTTCCTGTGTTGTAAGAGAAACCCAGTTCTAACCCTTCAATAGGTAGAAAACCTATTCTGCCACCTATTGTCTTTTCGGTATTGTTATCCATGTTTTGCCTTGCCGCACGAACTTTACCCTGGTCAGTCGGATTAACGTATTCATCATTCAGACCATTAACAATTGCCAGCTCATATTTAAAGCTCATACCGTTCTGACTTATAGGAATATCACCGTATAACTCCATCCCTGTGTCAGACCATGGGATAACACTTACCAGCCTTATACATAAGGGAACAGAGACGAATTTCCGCAATGAATTATAGTAACCAATCCGATAGATACCTATAGGCATATAAAACTTCCCAAATCTCGCAGTCACTGGCTCAATAATACTCCAGTCCATATATCCCTGGCGTAGCTCTATCTCATCGCCACCGTGTTCATATCTAATCTCCAGATAGGAATTTAGGTCTTGAGCAATTTCTCCAGAAGCGGCTACATATGCCTCAAAGAGATCAAATGTGGCAACACCATCTTTATAGCCGTCGCCCTCATAATCCCAGTAGGTCAGGTCTAATGAGCCGTTGAATTTAACTCGTTTCGATAAATCTGCTAATAG
The DNA here is from genome assembly GCA_040753615.1 of Nitrospirota bacterium. Lineage (GTDB taxonomy): Bacteria > Nitrospirota > Thermodesulfovibrionia > Thermodesulfovibrionales > SM23-35 > JBFMDO01. The sequence continues at coordinate 22,188 of JBFMDO010000031.1, forward strand.
AGAGTCATCGCTTTCCCCTGCCTGTAGAACTTCCTCTGCCTGAGCTGCTAAGCCTACACAAAAGCTAAAGACTACAACCAAAGCCAAACACAGTATAAGTCTCCTCATTTTCTCCTCCTCCTTTTTTGTTAATTTATTCCTCTCAAACAAAAAAGGCGTCTCCTGAAATCAGAAAACGCCGTTGGCTTTTACTTGCTAAATTCTTGTAAAGGTCTATAAGTGAGTGAGTGAGTGAGTAACAAGAATATATCATTATTTATCCCTCATACCCTCTTACTCCTCATTAACATTTTATAAATACTGACCATTTCCATTATTCATTTTCGATAATTTTATATCACATTATAGATCACTTGTCAAGACCACGAATTATGTTTTTATAAGGTGTCGTCATTGTGTTTCTTCAGCACCCAGCCTCTTTTCTGTTTTTGTTGTTTTGGACAGTTATGACATGAAATAAAGTTTAACATTTCAAATTTGATATCACTGCTTGAAATATATGTATAATAAAAATAGCCTTTTATCTATTACCTTTATAGGATTAGTATGAAATTTTATCTCATAAGCCTTGGATGTGCAAAAAATCTCGTTGACAGCGAGAAACTTACAGGGTATCTTTTAAACGCTGGGTATGTTATAACCGATGATATTGATAAAGCATCTCTTGTCATAATTAATACATGCGGTTTTATTAAAGATGCAAAAAAGGAATCTATTGATACTATTCTCACCATATTAAGGGAAAAACCTGTCAATACAAAGACAGTAGTCTATGGCTGTCTTGTGCAGCGATATCAGAAGGATCTCGAAAAACTCATTCCAGAGGTAGATCTATTTCTTCCTCTTCTTCCATATAAAGAGCTGGCAGAAAAAATAATCCAGAAATTTCCGCCTTATAAATGGGGAAAAACCGAAATCCCGAAAAAGATACTATTTACGCCACCTTCGTATACATACATTAAGATTTCCGATGGATGTAACAACTTCTGTTCATACTGTACCATCCCTTTGATAAGAGGACGTCTAAAAAGTCTTCCTGTAGAGGATATAGTAATACAAATCAGAAAGGCCATCGCTGGGGGTTTTTATGAGATAAATCTTATTGCACAGGATATAACTGCTTACGGAACAGATTTATATGGAAAGCCCTCTCTGGAATTTCTCTTAAAAAGAATCCTTTCCATAAAAAAAGATTTTTGGTTACGTCTTCTTTACCTCTATCCATCCAGGATATCTGAGGAACTTATCAATATCATGCATTCAGATTCCCGAATAGTAAAATATATTGATATCCCTATACAGCATGTAAACAATCGAATCCTGAGATTGATGCGCAGACACTATACAAAAGAAATACTATTAGAAAAAATATCCCTCTTTAAAGAAAAAATCCCTTCTCTTGCAATAAGAACAACATTTATTGCTGGTTTTCCTTCAGAAAGTGGAAAAGAACTTAATGAACTGCAAAAGTTTATTGAGCATATACAGTTTGATCATCTCGGGGTTTTTGAATATTCACCTGAAGAAGACACCCCTGCCTTCTCCCTTAAACCACGCCTGCCTTTTAATATAAAAAGAAAAAGAAAAAAACTACTTATGGAAGCCCAGAAAAAAGTTGTGAGGATTAAAAACAGATCACTAGTGGGAAAGACCTTTTCCTGTCTGATAGAACAGCCTGCAGATAGAGATGGAAGTGTGTGGATAGGAAGAATTTATTCACAAGCCCCTGAAGTTGATGGGGTTGTTTATGTTACTGGATATAATGAAAATATGGGGAAGATTATAGATGTCAGGATAAAAAATTTTAAAGACTATGATCTTGCAGGTGAATGTGTAAGGTAGTATCCCCTTAGATACTTTCCGGTATAAGAATCTTCTTTTTTAATTATATCTTCAGGTATACCTTCAAAAATAATTCTTCCTCCCTTATCTCCTCCATCAGGGCCTAAATCCACAATCCAGTCCGATGCCCTTATAACATCGAGGTTGTGTTCAATAACAATGACTGTATTTCCTGCATCAACCAGTCCCTGAAGCACATCGAGAAGCGCCTTAACATCTTTGAAATGTAAGCCTACTGTTGGCTCATCGAGAATATAAAGAATATCCTTTCCCCTGCTGCCTATCTCTGCGCATATCTTGAGTCTTTGCGCCTCTCCACCTGATAGGGTTGTTGCAGACTGACCGAGCCTGAGATAACCGAGCCCCACGTCCTTCAATAATAACAGCTCTTTTTTGATCCGAGGGATATCTGAAAATAATTCAATTGCTTCATCCACTGTCATATTCAGGATATCATTCATATTTCTACTTTTGTATAAAACTCGTAAAACTTCTGGTTTATATCTTCTCCCTCCGCACTCCTCACACTTTATGTAGAGGTCTTCAAAAAAGTACATCTCCATCTTCTGATAACCCGTACCTTTGCATGTCTCACATCTCCCACCTGGCACATTAAAAGAGAAAAACCCGGTTTCATATCCATATGCCATTGCCTCTGGCTGTTCAGCAAAAAGTTTTCTTATCGCATCAAAAATCTTTAGATAGGTTACTGGATTTGAACGTGGGCTACGCCCTATCGGAGACTGATCAATAAGTCTTATGTCCTGTATATATTGTGCGCCTTCGATCTTCTTATACGGTAACGGAAATTCGTTCTCTCTTTTAATTTCTCTTACTAATGCCTTATAAAGTGTTTCTACAATAAGACTGCTCTTCCCTGAACCCGAAACCCCACTAACAGCTATCAATGCCTGTAAAGGGATATCAAGATTAACTAACTTCAGGTTGTTTCCTGTTGCACCAAAAAGCAAAAGTTTTCTTTTATTCTTTATCTCCTGTCTCTTCTTTGCAGGGGGTTCTATTTTATCAATCCCTTTTATGTAACGTGCTGTGAGGGTATTGGCTTTCAAAAATTCCTCTTTCTGTCCTGAAAAGATAACCTCTCCTCCCAAATGTCCTCCTCCGGGACCTAACTCGACAATCCAGTCGGCAGACTCTATTATCCTCCTGTCATGTTCAACAACAAGGATTGTATTGCCAAGTCTTGCAAGTTCTGACATGATGCCTGCAACCCTATCTGTATCTCTTGCATGAAGCCCCACAGTTGGTTCATCAAACACATAAAGGGTGCCTGTAAGAAATGACGAGAGTTGATTCGCCATGTTTGCCCTCTGATATTCCCCCCCAGAAAGTGTTCTTCCATCACGACTCAGACTCAGATAATCAAGACCTACTCGTTTCAGGAAACCGAGTTTAAGGTTTATCTGTCTCAATATCTCTTTTGCCATATCCCTTTGGAAAGGAGATATGTCCATATTTTCAAAAAACTTGATAGTATCCAAAATTGGCATCCTGCAGATATCTACTATGTCAACACCTGAAATTTTATATGCAAGTGATTCTTTTCTCAATCTCTTCCCGCTGCACTGAGGGCAGGCAACAGGTCTTCTGTATCGGCTCAGAAATACCCGTATGTGAAGTTTATACCTTTTGCTCTCCATTTCCTCAAAGAAATCATCAATTCCATAAAAGCTGCTGCTTCCTTTAAATAATATGGACTTTTCTTTCTCTTTAAACTCAGAGTAGGGTTTATTGATATCAATGCCTTCCTTAGTCGCACCTTTAATAAGCTGTTGCTTCCACCATCTGTAAGCCGGCTTATTCCATGGATCAATCGCACCTTCTGATAAAGATAGATTTTTGTCAGGAATAATCAGGTCTTTATCGTATTTAAGAATATTGCCAAATCCTTTACAATCAGGGCATGCGCCAACAGGGTGATTAAAGGAAAAAAGCAGTGGATATGGCTTTGGAAGCTCAATGTCACACTCATCACAGGCATTTTCTGATGTAAAGCGAAGGGTGGTTTGTGGGTAAATTATGACCTTTATCCTTCCATTTCCTTCCCTCCATGCCATCTCGATAGAGTCTGATAGCCGCGGTTCATCTTTTATAATAAGTCTGTCGAGAACAACATCCATTAAACCCACCCTGCCGTCTTTTATTAAAGAGGAGGGAGGATGCTCGATAATCTCGCCATTACACCATATCCTGTAAAAACCTCGTTTTTTTAATTCCTCTATCGGCTCGGCAGTTTCAAAAATTATAATTGCCTTTTCACTATCATATTTCTCTAAGAGTTCTGAAACTATCAGTGAGGGATACCATATCCTTATCTCTTTTCCACACGAGAGACAAAAAGGTGTGGAAATCTTTGAATAAAGGAGTCTGAAGAGGTCATAAACTTCTGTTAATGTTCCAACTGTAGAACGCGACCCCCTCACAGGATTTTTCTGCTCAATCGCTATTGCAGGCCGTATGTTATGGATAGCATCCACATCAGGTCTATCAAGTTTTTCAAGAAAAAGTCTCGCATATGTAGAAAGAGACTCTATGAATCTCCACTGTCCCTCAGCAAAAATGGTATCAAATGCAAGGGAAGATTTGCCTGATCCTGACACCCCTGTTATTGCTATTACCTTATTATGTGGCAGAGTGAGGTTAATGTTTTTGAGATTATTCTGCCGAGCACCCTCTATTATAAGGCTTCTTTCATACATCTAAACATTTTAACATGTTATAGAAAATTCAGAATCTTGTTTCAAGTAGATATCCTTTTCGAGTGGTTTAATTGAGTTTTTAAAACCTCATATTGTAAAATTTAGTTCATATGAAAGATAACGATAAGGTAATGGAAGAAATCAAGAAAAAATGTATCAATAAAAAGATTTCATGTCATGTAGCCAGAAAGATTGCCGAAGAACTTTCTGTTTCTTATGAGGAAGTAGGCAGGGCAGCTGATGAGCTTAATATCAAAATTACTAATTGCGAACTCGGTTGTTTCTGATGGTAGTAATACTATTTGAATTAGCCCTGACCTTCTATTTTGCCGCTACTGTTGCAAGCATTATAGAGATATTCAAAGGTGCAAAGAGCACCTCAAGGATAATTCTCTTATTGGTAATCACAGGATTTACTGTTCACACTATAAGTATTATATATCGTTACATTACTGCAGGACACATACCTATAACAAATGCACATGAGGCAACCTCTTTTTTTTCCTGGTGTATAGTTCTCATATTTTTCTTTCTGGAATTCAGGTATAAAATCGTCCTTCTCTCGTCCTTTGTCATGCCGATTGTATTTATTCTGATGCTTTCGTCTTCTATGCTACCGAGAGAGATAAAGCCTTTAAGTCCTGTGCTTCAGAGTTATTGGCTTGGCATCCATACGGTTCTTGCTTTCCTCGGCAACGCTGCCTTTGCATTAGCATTTGGGATTGGTGTAATGTATCTCGTTCAGGAACACTATGTAAAATCCAAACACCTCGGGAGCCTCTTTGACAGATTACCAAGTCTTCAGACCCTTGATGAGATAAATTATAAACTGATATCTATTGGTTTCCCTCTTCTTACTCTCGCGATAATCACAGGTGCCCTATGGGCAGAAAGCGCATGGGGAAGTTACTGGCATTGGGATCCGAGGGAAACATGGTCGCTTATTACATGGTTTATATATGCAATTGTTCTTCATGCCAGGCTTGCTGCGGGTTGGAGAGGCAGGAAGGCTGCTGTTTTATCCATAGTGGGTTTCCTGACAATCCTTATTGCCTTTTTCGGCATAAAATTACTCCGTAAGGGGCTCCATGTCTTTCTATGAAAGTCTTTATAGTAGGTCTAAATTATAAGATTGCTGATGTTAATGTAAGAGAAAAACTAGCATTTAATGGGGCAAAGCTTGAAGAAGGTCTTAAAGGACTCAGAACACTACCCGATGTGCAAGAGGCTATGATATTGTCCACCTGTAACAGAGTAGATATTTATACAAATGTAAAAGACCCAGCAAAGGCATCTGATTCTATAAAGACATTTCTTTCAGAATTCCATGGTATAGAAAAAAACTTGCTTGATAACGCCCTTTACATCTATGAGGATATAGATGCAGTTAGACATATCTTAAAGGTTGCATCAAGCCTCGACTCAATGGTGATAGGCGAACCCCAGATACTCGGGCAACTTAAAGATGCATTTGAATTAGCACTTAAGAAAAAGACTACTGGCATAGTTCTGAACAAGCTGGTAAAAAAAGCAATCTCTGTTGCAAAGAGGGTAAGGACAGAGACAAGGATATCAGAAAATGCTGTCTCGATAAGCTTTGCTGCTGTAGAACTCGCGAAAAAGATATTTACTGATCTTTCAAAAAGGGTCTTTATGCTTTTAGGCGCAGGCGAAATGGCTGAACTCGCTGCAAAGCATCTGATAAGCAATGGCGTGAAAGAAGTTGTTGTGTCAAACAGAACTTATGATCGGGCATGTGAGCTTGCAAATGAATTTAACGGGAGACCTGTCAAATTTGAAGAATTTTTGCAGGAGATGATAAAAACTGACATCCTCATCTGTTCCACTGGCGCTCCGAGTTATATTCTGCTGAAAAATCAGATGCAGAAGGTAATGAGAGAGAGGAAGCAAAGACAGGTCTTTATTATTGACATCTCTGTCCCGAGAAATATAGATCCCGAAATTAACGGCATTGATAATGTGTATCTATATAATATTGATGACCTGCAAGACGTTGTTGATTCAAATATATTTGAGCGGCAAAAAGAGGCAGAAAAGGCAGAAAAGATAATCGAAGAAGAAATAGAAACCTTTTTCAGGTGGCAATCTTCACTCGATTCTGTGCCAACTATTATCGCCCTGAGGGAAAAGGCAGAGGCGATTAAGAAAGAAGAACTCAACAAACTTTTAAACAAGATCAATACGCTTGGAGAAAAAGAAAAAGAAGCCATTGATTACATGGCTACTGCTATTGTTAACAAGCTTATCCATCCACCAACAGCAGCACTGAAAGATGATTCTGAAGACAAGGACATTTTGATAGCAATGATAAAAAGACTTTATGGCATTAACGGAGAAAATGAAGACAAATAAAATATCCATTGGCACACGAGGCAGCAAGCTCGCCCTCTGGCAGGCTGAGTGGGTCAAATCTGAATTAAAAAAACTTCACCCTGATCTCGGGGTTGAAATCATTAAGATTAAGACGACAGGGGATAAGATATTGGATGTTCCCCTCGCAAAAGTTGGTGGCAAAGGACTCTTTGTTAAAGAAATTGAAGAAGCACTTTTAAGGCATGAAGTTGACATCGCAGTCCACAGCATGAAAGATGTGCCGACAGAATTTCCAGAAGGGCTTTGCTTGCCGGTAATATGTAAAAGGGAGGACCCGAGGGATGCCTTAATAATATCCCACAAGTCAAATCCCCCCCTACCCCCCTTTTCTAAAGGGGGGCGAGGGGAGATTTATGACTCTTCAAAACGACATCTTCAATCTTTATTGTTTAGTTTGCCCAGAGGTGTAGCGATAGGAACAAGCAGTCTTAGACGCTCATGTCAACTGCTCAATATCAGACCTGATTTGAGAATTAAACAATTAAGGGGCAATCTTGATACCAGGCTAAGAAAACTTGATGAGGGTCAGTTTTATGCAATAATCGTAGCTTCTGCTGGTCTTAAGAGACTCGGTTTGGAGGGGAGGATTGCAGAGCTATTGCCTTTTGAGATAAGTCTTCCTGCAATTGGTCAGGGAGCAATAGGCATTGAATGCAGAATTGATGATAAATATACAACTAATCTTATTGCAACGTTAAATCATCCTGAAACAGCTATATGCGTCAAAGCAGAGAGGGCATTTTTGAAAAAACTAGAAGGAGGTTGTCAGGTTCCAATAGCTGCATATGCAAGATTAGTTAGTCAGGACTCACCCCCCCATCCTATCCTCGGTAAGGGGGGGCATAGGGGTGGTGTTAACTCCGAATTCCGAGAACCAAACTATAAACTCGTCATGGATGGTCTTGTTGGAAATATTGAGGGAGACAGGATTATAAAGGGCCACTTTGAAGGCAGTCCTGAACAGGCAGAAGACCTGGGTATCATACTTGCAGAGGATGTCCTTACAAAAGGTGCAAAAGAGATACTGAATGATATATATGGCAGGGAAGGTTAGTACTTAGCCTATTCCTTCTATCCCTCTATCCTTTTTATTTCTTCGAGTTGTTCTCGTTTTTCCTGACAATCTATGCAGTAGATTGCAAATGGCATAACACTAAGCCTTTTTTCGCTTATCTCCTCACCACAGTCTTCACATATGCCATAGGTGCCCTCGTTAATCTTTCTTAGCACCTCGTCTATTTTATGAAGGGTTTCTCTGTGGGTGCTCAATTGTTTAAGGCTTATATCTTCTGACAGGTCAACCACTGACCAGTCTCCGTCATCAAGTGCTGTATCCACAAGCTGTTTTGTTTCGCCTTTTATATATTTGGATATTTCTGACTTGGCTTCTTTAATTATTTCTTTTCTTTTATCAAGTAGAATATTTCTTAGTGTAGCCTTTCTTTCCTCTTCTGTTACTGATTTCTGTAATACCGGCGATTTTACCGCTTTCTTTTTCTTTGCAGCAGTTTTTGGCTTAACCTTCTTAGATGGTTTTTGGGAACGCGGCACATTGACAGTTGTCTTTATTTTTTTTGTGGTTTTTAGGTTAGGGCTTTTAGACGTTTTTTTAGAGCGTGATTTTAATACCTTTTTGTCTGCTTTCCTAATCTTTTTCTTTTTAGCCTTTTTATCTGCCATTATTCTGTCTCTTCCTCAAGTCTGCCTTGTTGTGAATTTTCTCCCTCTTTAAATATCTCTATAATGCTTCTTACTTTTATGCCTGCTGACTGAAGCGTCTTTTGTATATCAGTTAGTTTGGCATCTGTTACTTTTAGAACGAAATTTCTGTTTATTATTTTAAACCTCCAGGATTTCTTTTTCCTTATGAACTAAAATCTCATCTATTTTTACAATAAACGAATCAGTAACCTTCTGTATTTCATCATGCAGTTTTTTGGTTATGTCTTCGCTCAGATGTTTTTCTTTTTCGAGTTTTTTAAGTTCTTCGTTAGTATCTCTTCTGATATTTCTTATTGCTACTTTTGCTTCCTCTGCCATTTTCTTTACTGTCTTCACGAGTTGTTTTCTTCTTTCCTCTGTAAGAGAAGGAATATTTATTCTTATAATTTTACCGTCATTAATTGGTGTAAGACCAATGTCTGATTTGAGAATGGCTTTTTCAATATCAGGGATAATTTTTTGGTCCCATGGCTGTATCGCTATCTGGCGGCTTTCTGGAATGCTGAGGCTTGCAAGTTGTTGAAGCGGGGTTTGTGTATTATAGTAATTCACCATTATTCCGTCGAGAAGCGCCAATGAAGCCCTTCCAGTCCGTACAGCGCCAAAGTCTTTTTTCAAGACCTCGATTGTACGCGTCATCCTCTCATTGGTCTTTCTTTTTAATTCTTGCTCCATTATTTCCTGTTACCAGTGTCCCCACCTTTTTACCTTCTATGATCTTTCTTATATTGCCCTTCCCTCTTAGATTAAAGACTATGATGGGGAGTTTATTGTCCATACATAAGGTTACTGCGGTTGAATCCATAACTTGGAGACCTTTTTTTAATACATCAATATAGGTAACTGTGCTGTATTTTTTTGCATCAGGATATTTCATCGGATCCGAGGAATACACACCATCAACCTTTGTTGCCTTGAGTATAACATCTGCACTGATCTCCATAGCCCTCAGCGCAGCAGCAGTATCAGTAGTGAAATAAGGGTTACCTGTGCCAGCAGCAAAGATAACCGTTCTCCCTTTTTCGAGGTGTCTTATAGCCTTAAGCCTGATATAAGGTTCTGCGAGTTCCTTCATTTCTATTGCCGACTGGACCCTCGTTGAGACCCCATATTTTTCAAGGTAATTTTGAAGAGCAAGTGCATTAATGACCGTTGCAAGCATGCCCATATAATCTGCAGAAACCCTTTCCATACCCTTCAAACTTGCTTCTACCCCCCTAAAAATGTTCCCCCCGCCTATAACTACTGCAACTTCAACGCCCTTTGCAGCCGCCTCTTTTATTTCCCTTGCTATGAAATCAACAGTAGCTGAATCAATTCCATAACCCTTATCTCCCATCATAGCTTCGCCACTTATTTTCAGAAGTATTCTTTTATACGCCACTTTTATCCTTTAGATATCTCGCCGAGTTGAAACCTGACGAATCTCCTTATAACAATATTCTCGCCTACTTTTGCAACCTTTTCAGCGATAATGTCTCTGACATTTTTCTTTTGCTCGGGGTCTTTGACAAAGATTTGATCAAGAAGACAGGTGTCTGCGTAAAACTTCTCGAGTTTTCCATCTATAATCTTTTCAATAACCTGCGGCGGTTTTTTGTCTGCAACCTGTGCCCTGTATATCTCTTTTTCACGCTCAATAATATCCACCGGGATGTCTTCTCTCGACAGATATAACGGCATAGCGGCTGCTATATGCATCGCTATATCTTTTACAAGTTCTTTGAAATCATCGGTTCTTGCGACAAAATCTGTTTCACAGTTAACCTCAACCATTGCACCTATCTTGCCCATGTGGATATACGAATAAATCAGCCCTTCAGATGCAACTCTACCTGCCTTTTTCAGGGCAGTTGCAAAACCTTTCTGCCTGAGTAAATCTACTGCTTTTTCAAACTCTCCATTAGCTTCAGCGAGTGCCTTTTTGCATTCCATCATCCCAGCGCCTGTTTTTTCTCTGAGATCTTTAATCATTTCAGTAGAAACAGTCATCATTCTGTCACCCCTGCTTCTTCCTGTTCTATCTTTTCCTCGATCTGTTTGCTCTCAGCCTCTACTGCCATGGTTTTTGAAAGTATCTCCTTGCCTTCAATTACAGCATCTGCCATCTTTGATGCCATAAGTTTTATAGCCCTTATTGCATCATCATTGCCTGGGATAACATAATCAACCTCATCCGGGTCGCAATTTGTATCAACTATAGAAACTATTGGCACAGAAAGTTTTCTTGCCTCTGCAATTGCAATCTTTTCTTTTTTTGGATCAACCACAAATATAGCACCTGGAAGGCTTTTCATATTTTTAATCCCTGCCAGATTTTTTTCGAGTTTTGTCCTTTCTTTTTCAATGCTGGCAGCCTCTTTTTTGGTCAGCAGGTCTAAGGTGCCATCCTGTTTCATTGTTTCGATCTTTTCAAGTTTTTCTATGCTCTTTTTTATTGTTGAGAAATTTGTAAGCATACCCCCAAGCCATCGCTGATTAATAAAAAATACACCTGCCCTCGTTGCCTCTTCCTGAATAACATCCTGTGCCTGTTTCTTTGTGCCAATAAACAGTATGGGGGATCCTGTTGATGCTACTTCCTTAATAAAATTATAGGCTTCCTCGATCCCTTTTACTGTCTTTTGAAGGTCAATGATATAGATACCATTTCTCTCCCCGAAGATGTATTTCTTCATCTTAGGATGCCATCTTTTTACCTGATGTCCAAAATGCACACCTGCTTCAAGTAGTTCCTTCATTGCTACTACCATTTTTCTTTTTCTCTCCTCCTGCAACCTCTTTAAATCGCCTGTTTTATTTACTGAACGTAGAGGTTAGTTCATTCCCGTAAAATAAAAGGAAATGCCTTCTTCTTTAAGAACATAAGCCTACCACAAAAATATCTTTTTTTGCAAGTGGATCAACGCCTTATTGACCTGTTTCTTTAATAAGCACTACAATATAGAGACTATATTATGGATTTAACAATACGTCAAAAGATATTCTTCGGATATGCAATAATGGTCCTGTTCACCATTATTGTAGGAGTATATGCAATATGGAGTCTTAACGCCCTCAATAAAATTACTACAACAATTATCTATAGCGATATTGCAGCACAGGAGAAGCTGACAAAACTTAATGACAATATACTTGCTCAGGACTTATATGAAAAGAGATATACCTTTTTCCATGAAGCGGCTGCAGAGGATAATTTCTGGAATCGAAGCAATGCATTTAAGTCCTTACTATCAATTATTGGAAAAACCTATCCATCGTTTGAGGATATAATTAATGACATATCAGCTTCTCATGAAAATTATAACTCATCATTTAAAAAACTATCGGAGCTTGTAAATCAGAATAATATTAAAGAGGCAGAAAACCTGTCATCTACAGATTTGAAGCATAAGCGGGAGAAAGTCCAGTCTTTACTTAAAAACCTTGATTTGAAAATAAAAACTCAGCAAAAACAATATATCAACAAATCAAATATACTCGGAAAAAGGGCGTTTCTAATAACTATAACCCTTAGTACGGTATCTATTATATTTGGCATAGTTTTCGCGTACTTTATAACAACCCACCTTGATTCAACTATAGAAAAGTTAAAGGATGCCACATATTCTATAAGGAGCGGCAATTTTGACAGCCTGCCAGATATTAAAGGTGCAGATGAACTTGCTGACCTTGCCATCTCATTAAGGGAGATGTCAGCGAGGCTTAAAGATCTCGAGGCTATGAATCTGGATGCAAATCCCCTTACAAAGCTTCCGGGGAATCTAGCTATAGAGAAAGAACTCCTCACAAGACTGAATGAGAACGAAAATTTTTCATTCTGTCTAATTGACCTCGACAACTTTAAGGCATTCAGCGACAGATATGGTTTTACAAGAGGCAGCGAAGTGCTTAAGTGGGTTGGAGATTTGCTCTCAGAGATAATGAAAAATTCTGGGAAAAAAGAAGATTTTTTAGGGCATATTGGCGGTGATGATTATGTGGTAATTTGCGATCCGGAGAGGGTGGAATCTATATGTAATGCGATTATAGAAAAATTCGATAAAGGTATAGTCAACTTTTATGAGACAGAAGATCTGGAAAGAGGCTATATAGTATCTGTTGACAGGAGTGATAAACCATCTATATTTCCTATAATGACTATATCTATTGCTGTTGTTAATACTGACAGGACAGTTGTCAAAGAACCGCGGGAGATAGCAGAAAAGTTAGCAGACCTTAAAAAATATGCAAAGGGTTTCCCGAGAAGCATATTTGTTGTTGACCGCAGAAGATCAAAATAAATTATTTGTAAATGGTTAACGAAGACTTATCAAGATTAAGGATTGACAAGACAAAGCTTGCTCCTCATTCAAGGAAAAAGACAAGAAATTTTTACCTGATAATAACCTTGCTACTACTATTGATAGGGGCTCTTTACATTACCGGTATTTTTTCACCACTAACTGTTGAAGTTTCCAGTGTAACTCAAATATACCCATCTCAGTCTTTTACCTTATTAAATGCGAGTGGATACGTTGTAGCTCAACGCAAGGCTGCTGTTGCCTCAAAGGTTACGGGCCGTCTTGTGTCATTGTCAGTTGAGGAAGGAAGCAGGCTGAAAGCAGGAGAAATTATTGCCCAACTCGAAAATGAAGACGTGAGTGCTGTAAAGAATCAAACTGAGGCAAATCTGAATATTGCTCGGCATAACCTTGAACAAGCAGAAGCTGAGCTGCAAGATGCTAAACTTTCTTTTCAGAGAAATAAGGAACTGATTAAACAGGAATTTATTTCAAAAGCCATATATGATGCGTCAGAGGCGCGTTATAAAAAGGCAGATGCTGCGGTTAAAGCGGCTGAGGCTGCTGTCAGGGCAGCCTCAGCCGCTCTTCGAGAGGCAAGTGTTGCTCTGGAATATACACTAATCCGTGCGCCGTTTGATGCAGTGGTGTTAACAAAGAATGCAGATATTGGAGATATTGTTACGCCATTGGGTGCTGCAGCAAATGCCAAGGCCGCAGTGGTTACCATTGCAGACATGGATTCCCTTCAGGTAGAAGTTGACGTCTCGGAGTCAAATCTTCAGAAGGTGAAGACAGAACAACCATGCGAGATCCAGCTCGATGCCTTACCTGATTCACGTTTCCGTGGAAAAGTTCATATGATAGTGCCTACTGCTGACCGAACTAAAGCCACAGTAATGGTAAAAATACGTTTTATAGAGAAAGATCCCCGAATATTACCTGAAATGAGCGCCAAGGTAGCCTTTCTATCAAGAGAGATCAGGAAAGAGGAGATGAAACCACGCACTGCCTTAATCAAGGAAGCAATAATAAGCAGTCATGATACAAAATTTGTTTATTTAATCAATGGGGACAGGGCTATAAAAACACCAATAACTGCTGGTGATCAATTCGGCGATATGACTGAAGTTTTAAGCGGAGTGAAGATAGGAGATAGGGTTGTACTTAAACCATTGGATAAGATCAAAAATGGCTCAAAGATAAAGGTTATAGAAAAGTAAATGGCGAACAAATCGCCCATCGTAGAGATAAACAGCCTCTATAAGTCATACCGCAAAGGTAACCAGATCATATCCGTATTGAATGATATATCCTTAAACATTGATGAAGGTGAGTTCCTTGCTCTCATGGGACCTTCAGGTTCTGGCAAAACAACCCTCTTAAACCTTATTGCAGGCATAGACAAACCTGACAGTGGTGTTATAAAAATTGATGGAATTGATATTGCTTCTATGTCTGAGACAGAACTTGCTCAATGGCGCGCATTAAATGTGGGGTTTATTTTTCAGTTTTATAATTTAATCCCTGTGCTTACTGCCTTTGAAAATGTTGAGATACCTTTGCTTCTAACAGGACTAACGAAAAAAGAGCGGCGAGAACATGTGGAAATGACCATGGAGTTAGTAAATCTCTCTGATCGGATGCACCATTATCCTGGTCAACTTTCTGGTGGTCAGCAACAACGTGTAGCTATTGCGCGTGCTATTGTGACTGACCCGACTATACTGGTCGCTGACGAACCAACCGGGGATCTAGATAGAATTTCGGCAAATGATGTGCTGGATTTAATGGAACGTCTTGTTCAAGAACTTAGTAAAACTATTATTATGGTAACCCATGATCCACGGGCTGCAAAAAAAGCCCACCATATTATCCACATTGACAAGGGTGTTTTGAATGTACATCCTCAAATTGATTTTTAGAAACGCATTTCGGCACAAACTCCGCACCTCTCTTACTATTGTCGGGGTTGCCATTGCTATACTCGCCTTTGGTCTTCTAAGAACTGTTATAACCACATGGTATTTAGGTGTTGAGACAGCTTCTGCAAATCGTCTTGTAACAAGAAATGCTGTATCCCTTGTCTTTCCGCTTCCCCTCTCACATAAAGATAAGATCCGCCAGATTGAAGGTGTAAAAAACGTTTCTTACGGAACATGGTTTGGCGGTATATATATTGACGAAAAACATTTCTTTGCAAACTTTGCAATGCAGCCACAATCATATCTTGCTATTGCTCCTGAAATCGTTATACCGTCTAATCAAAAAACTGCTTTTTTCCGAGATCGAAAATCTGCAGTGGCAGGACGAAAACTCGCTGAACGGTATGGATGGAAGATAGGTGATATCATAACATTGAAAGGAACAATCTTCCATGGCAACTGGGATTTTGTCCTGCGTGGTATTTATAAAGGAAGGGATCAAAATGTAGATGAGACAGCTTTTTTCTTTCACTGGGAATATCTTAATGAGACCTTAAGAAAAACCACCCATCATTCTTGGATTGATCAGGTCGGTTGGTATCTGATCGAGATAACAGACCCTGAGATGGCAGCCGAAATATCTCAAAAGATTGACCAAACCTTCAAAAATTCCTTAGCAGAGACATTGACCGAAACTGAAAAGGCATTCACCCTGAGTTTTATATCAATGACAGAAGCGATAGTTATTGCTATACAATTAATTTCTTTTGTTATCATCCTTATCATTATGGCAGTTGTTGCCAATACCATGGCAATGACTGCCCGTGAGAGGATCGGTGAATATGCAATCTTTAAAACACTTGGGTTTGGTGGTCTTCATATTTCCGGATTGATACTCGGAGAATCCCTATTCATTACGTTGTTGGGAACTGCTTTTGGCATTATCCTCACTTTCCCCGCAGCTAAAATCTTTAGTAAGACACTCAGTGCTTACTTCCCTGTCTTTAATATAACCCGTGAAACCATCTACCTTGATATAGTCGCATCATTTATTGTAGCTTTTGTAGCAACAATCTTTCCTGCATGGCGGGCTATAAAAATCCGGATAGCTGATGGACTCAGGAGGATAGGATAGTGAAAATACCTTTCTCATATAGCCTTCGCAACCTCTTGACACGCAGACTCACTACTGCATTAACTGCCGGGGGCATGGCTTTAGTGGTGTTTGTCTTTGCTGCTGTTCTGATGCTTGCCGAGGGCTTACAAAAATCGCTTGTTGAAACCGGTTCTTATAGCAATGTGGTAGTAATTAGAAAGGCAGCAGTTTCTGAGGTTCAAAGTGGGGTTTATCGTTTGCAGGCATCAATAGTCGAGACCCAACCTGAAATTGCTATAGGGACAGATGGAAAGCAAATGGCTGCAAAGGAATTAGTAATACTTATTACCCTCCCTAAACGGGGAACAGATAAGCCTTCTAATGTGGTTATCAGGGGGATTGAAGAACATTCAATGGCGCTACGTCCGCAGGTCAAACTTATTAAAGGACGATTGCCAAATCCTGGTTCATCTGAAATTATTGCCGGATCAAGTATAGCAAAACGTTTTCAGGGCGGAGGCATTGGAGAAACCCTTCGTTTTGCTATGAGAGAGTGGACTGTTGTTGGAGTTTTTGATGCAGGGAACACTGGCTTTAGTTCCGAGATATGGGGAGATGCAAATCAGCTCATGCAGGCATTCAGAAGACCTGCTTACTCTTCAGTTATATTTCGACTGCGTGATGACTCAGAATTCGTAAAAGTTAAACAACGCATAGAAAACGATCCCCGCCTGACCCTCGAGGCAATGAGGGAAACAGAATATTACAGAAAACAGTCGGAAATGATGGCTAAATTTCTCCGAATCCTTGGAATATCACTTACAATAATATTTTCTTTAGGCGCGGTTATCGGCGCTATGATTACAATGTATTCTGCTGTAGCGCACCGTGTCTTTGAAATAGGCACCTTGCGTGCTATCGGCTTTTCAAGAAGAAGCATTTTAACGGCTTTCCTATTAGAATCGCTGTTTCTCGGCATTATCGGCGGATTAGTCGGGCTATTTTTTGCCTCTTTTCTCCAGCTCTTTACTGTTTCAACAATGAACTGGCAAACCTTTTCAGAACTTGCCTTTAGTTTTACACTGACCTTCGAAATCTTCTATAAAGCCATGGCATTCTCGCTGATAATGGGTTTTGTAGGAGGTTTGCTCCCGGCATTCAGGGCTGCACGCATGAGCATTGCGGAAGCGTTGAGGGCGAGTTAATTTGTGCAGTGGTTGAGTCATAATTGACGCCCGCCGTGAGCGAAAGCAAATTGATATAATTTTTGTTGATGCAACGAAATGGTAAAGGGAAATAAATATGGGTAAAGAGTGGGTTGAAGTTCTTGTTACCTATGACCCCATTGAGGCAGAGATTATAAAAGACATCCTCGAAAGCGGAGGAATCCCTGTTGTCATAAGATCAGCTAAAGTAAGTCCCTATCCTGTAAATATTGGGAAGATGGGTGAGATTAAAATTTTAGTGAGAAAAGAGGATAAAGAAGAGGCAAAAAAGGTGATAAAGGAAAGCAGTTAATGTGATTCATTGTAATAAAAGATACATTAAATTAATTTTAGCTGCTACTACTCGATCTGTCAGACATTGCCAAATAGAATGCAGTTTTATGGATTACACTACTTGTGCGCAGGTACGGAGGTAATAAACTTTTACGAATTCCTCAGAGTTATATGCAAAATCCTAAATCTTTCATATCTATTTGATTCCCCTCGAAGCAAACAAGAGAGAGACAAATCATTGGCATTACTTTCGATTTCAAAGAAACATTGTCAAAAACTGGCAGGGTATTGAATCCGAAGAGAAACACTCGTTTCATGGAGGGATGTTGTCAAACAGAACAATGTCGTGGCGTCAGGTTATTTCTTTCACCTACAAGTCAATAGAAACGACATGTCTTTTTTCCCTATTCCATGTCCTTCATACCAATGCACTTCTGTTTCAAGAACAGTACCATCTTCCAGTTCTACCTGACAAATACCTTTCTGTAGCATATGTTTCATCTTAATCTCCTTCAAGCTTCTTCTATTATAACTTTTCACATTCCAGAGTTCTTTACCAAACTATTCTTTAAATATTTTTTCAGCAATCCCTTTATGCTCAAGGAATTTTTCGCAGAATAACTTTAACAAATTAGATACACAATATTCGCGTCCTCCATCACATTTAAGCAGAATCACACCACTTCTTCGCATTCTGAAACATCTTTAACCAGGGGGATGCTTTGAGGGTTTTTTTCCAGTCCTCTGGCATGTAAGCCCATTGCCATTTAAGAAAAGTCCTTTCTGGATGGGGCATCATTGCGAGGTGTCTGCCATCAGGTGAACAGAGTGCTGTTATCCCAGAAGGCGAGCCATTTGGATTGAAAGGATAGGTCTCGGTGAATTCGCCATTATCATCAACAAATCTAACAGGTGCAAGGTCTTTCCCTATAACTTCTTCCTGTATTTTATTGTCTGGGAAATAAAGCCTTCCCTCTCCATGGGCAATCCATACACCCAATGTAGAGCCTTCCATTCCTTTCAACATTATGGCAGGGCTTGGCAGGATGTGGACTGTCGAAAATCTTGATTCAAACCTGCCTGATTTATTATGTATAAATCTTGGTTGCGTATTATCAGGGATTCCTTTCCACGGAATCCAGCCAATAAGTGCCATAAGCTGGCAGCCATTACATATCCCAAGGCTGAATGTATCAGGTCTTTCATAAAACCTATTGAACTGTTCATAAAGTCTCATGTTAAACCTTATTGTTCCTGCCCATCCCTTTGCCGAGTCAAGCACATCCGCATAACTAAATCCGCCTATAAAGGCAATACCTCTAAAATCGTCGAGTGTTATTTTATTTTTGAGTAGATCAGACATTGTTATATCCCAAACTTCAAAACCTGCGTGATAAAAGGCAGATGCCATCTCACGATCACCATTGCTGCCTTCTTCACGGATAATGGCTACTTTAGGTTTGATATCAGTTAATCCCCCCAGCCCCCCTTTATAAAAGGGGGGTGAGGGGGGATTTTTATCAAAGGGGGATTCGAGGGGATTTTCAGGGGTAAATGTTAAGACATATTCAGGTCCTTTTCTGTCAAGATTTACCTTTCGTTCCTCCTCAACACACTCAGGATTAGCCTGCAGCTTATCAAGATGATAGCTCGTATCCTCCCAGATAGCCCTCAATAACCGCATATCCTCATCCAGAACAGATTCGGTTGAGATTTCAGATTTGAGACTTATTCTTATTCTCGGTTCTGACAGTGTCTTGCCTATTACCTGATAAGGAACTTCGTGCTCTTTCAATATAGATATTATTTCTTCTTCATTTTCAGCTAAATACTCAATTACCAGCCCAAGTTCTTCTGAGAATAGAAGAGAAAGTGAAGGATTAACACCCCCCCTTCTCCCCCCCTTGGCAAGGGAGGGATGGGGGGGTAATTCTAAATTAATTTCCATCCCGCAATTTCCCCCAAATGCCATTTCAAGGAGTGTTGTTATCAATCCTCCATCACTTCTGTCATGCCCTGAGAGGATCATATCTTTTTCTATTAAATGCTGGACTGCATTAAATGCATTTTTTAATAATTGGGGATTATTTACATCAGGAGATTCATCACCAATCTGTCCATACACATGGGCTAATGCAGTGCCACCCATTCTGTATTTTCCATTACCGAGATCAATATAAAGCAACCTGCTTTCACCAGGCATTTTTATATCGGGTGTTATAATCTTTGTAATATCAGGGCAAGTTACATATGCAGAGATAACCAGACTTCCTGGCGACTTGACCATCTCTGTCCTGCCTGATAAACCATACACCTTTGCAGCCATTGAAAGGCTGTCCTTGCCACCGTCAATCGCGATGCCCAGATCTACCATAATATCTCTTAGTGCTAATGCAGCATCATAAATCCTTGCGCCTTCACCCGGAAGTTTTGCTGCCCACATCCAGTTTCCTGAGCACTTGATATCCTCAAGTGCACTAACTTTTGCCCAAACAATATTGGTGAGCGCCTCTCCAACACTCATTCGAGCCATTGCCTGTGGACTTATCAAACCTTTTATTGGTTGCTCTCCGATTGATATGGCTGCACCTGTCAACCCAAAATGGCTTTGACTTACAACTGCCACATTTGATAAGGTGAGATGGAGCGGTCCAACGCATTGCTGTTGAGCAATGAGACCGGTAACAGACCTATCAACCTTATTTGTAAGGAATCTTTTTGAGCCCACAGAGACAAGACGCAGAACCCTTTCGAGGGCATTTTTTATTGTAATCCCCCCTTCTCCCCCCTTTAGCAAAGGGGGGTAGGGGGGGATTTTTAAGGGTTCAAGCCGGGGATTAATTCTCTCTAAATTAAAGGTCTTTTGCGGCATCTCACCGAGAACCTTTGATAGATCAAGATTCACAGGTGTACTCCCGTCTATAGCGTCATGGAGAACAATATACCCATCTCCTGTTATCTCACCTATTACAGAGTACGGAGCCTTTTCTCTTTTGCATATGTCAATAAATATCTGGATTTTTTCAGATTTGATAAGAAGGGCATTATTTTCCTGATATTCAGCCCCCCATATCTCGAGGACTGAGAGGGTATTATCCCCGAGTTGGATATTTTTTATTTCTACCCTTGCGCCAGCAGGATAAATTATTTCCTTAACCACATTGCAGTTTCCTCCCGCTCCTTGATCATGTATGCTGACTAATGGATTATCATCTCCCATTTCTACACATGCCCTGATGACCCTGTTAACCTTTTGCTCCATCTCTGCATCACCGCGCTGTACAGCGCTGAAATCCAGTTCTTCTGTTAGCTCACCAGCTAAAACAGATGAGGCAGCGCCACCGCCAATTCCTATTCTGTATGCAGGGCCACCTATTTTAACCACGAGCATACCCTTCTGAGGTTCTGCTTTTTCAATATGTCTGCTGTCTATCTGGCCTACTCCGCCTGTAAACATAATGGGCTTAATCCATTCTCTTCTTTCACCGTCAGGCAATTTTAGTCCAAAAGACCTTGTAAATCCCTGTACCACAGGTTCCCCAAACTTGTTCCCATAGTCAGATGCACCATTGCTCGCCTCTATCTCTATCTGAAGAGGCGAAGCAAGATTTGATGGATATATGAATAACGGGTCTTCCCATGGTAAAAGATAGCCTGGTATCTGTAGATTTCCAACACAATATGCAGCAGTGCCAGCGATAACAAGACTTCCTTTTCCTGTTGCATGCACATCTCTTATTCTTCCTCCTGTGCCTGTTTCTGCTCCAGGGAATGGAGCCACTCCTGTTGGGAAATTGTGTGTTTCTGCTGTGAAGATGATGTGATAATTTAGTTTTGTATGTTTAAAGGGTGATGGCTTGTCTGAATACTCGGGGATTATTGTCCGTATTTCATAGCCCTTGATTCCGCTTGAGTTGTCCTTAAAAGCAATAACACTATTACAGGGCTTAACCTTTAAAGGATGTTTTACTATATCTATCAGTGTATGGGGCATTTCTTTTCCATCTATAATCAATCTTCCTTTAAAGAACCAGTGTCTTGAGTGCTCACTATTTGATTGGGCAAGGTCAAAACACTCTACATTCGTTGGATTACGACCGATGTCTTTAACAAATAGGTTGTAATAATAATCTAAATCCCATTCATCGAACCCAAGCCCCATTTCAGTGTTTATTTTTTGTAATGCCTCTTTCCCATCTTCAATCAGTGGTACTATAAAAACAGGCTCTGGTTTTATCCCTATTTCAAATGTTGTGAGTGGTTCAGGATAGGGACATTCAGTCATCCGGTCATGAATGAGGGCAAGAAAGGGTTCAAGGGTTCGAGGAATCAAGGGTCCGAGTGATTCAAAGATGCTCTCTTGATCCTTTGACCCCTTGAATCCTTGAATCCTTTCGTTAAACTGTAGTTTATATCTTCTCGATCTTTCTATCCGTGTAATCTTTCTAATGCCGCACGCATGGCATATAGATACTGCATTAGTTGACCATGCAGTTGTAAAATTCATTCGTGGACCAACCTCAAAAATAAATTTCGGAGTTCGGAGTTCGGAGTTCGGAGATAAAAAGCTTCCCTCTGAAAAATTCTCAGGCTCGAAAGTCTCTGCAAAAAGCCAGCGAAGAATATAAAGCTCATCTTCTGAAAGCAGTTCACTCGTCTCAATGTTAAAGCAGAATTCTGCCTCTATATCTCTTATCTCGGGAGCAACCTTCTGCTGTACAAATGACAATAGCTCTTTTTTCTTTTCCAGTGAAAGTGCTGGCTTTCGATAAAAATGCAATAGATTCATTGAAATTTTATTTTAGCAGAAATGGAAAGGCAAATAATTATTAAATGATATCTATCCCATCTGGACGGCAAAAAACCTTTCCTCCGAGGTGATGAAGGGTCTTTGCTTCATCAAGATCAACCTTGAGATGCTCCTCAAATATGCCCTCTTTTACAGAAGCAGCCACTACCTCTCCTACAAATATGGTATGATCTCCTGCCTTGTAGTGAGAATATAGTTTACATTCGATATTGCCAATACATTCCTTGATGAGAGGAGCATTAACCTTTTGTGCCTTAACCTGAGTGAGTTTACAGATTTTGAATTTGTCAATATCCCTTCCTGATTGTGTTCCACAACATAAAACCTCTTTAATCATCTTAGTATTGGGGATATTGATAACAAATTCGCAGCTCTCTAAGATAAGTTTGTGAGAAAATCTCTCATGTCCTATTGCAATAGCAACAAGCATTGGTTTGAAACTCACAGGCATCTGCCATGCAGCGGTCATAACATTAATTTTTTCTCCTGATCTGGATGTTATTAGCACAGTCGGACCATGATTTATCAAACGGTTGGCTTTTGCTATAGGTATGTTTTTGAAATCACTCATTAATCTTTCCCAAAAACCCTTTTAAAAATATAATCTACATTTCTCAGATAATAGTCGAGGGCGAAAATCTTCTCGATCTCTTTTGTCGTCAGATATTTCTTAACATCCTTATCCTTTAATAATAACTTCTTAAACTGAATCCCTGTCTTCCAGCTCTTCATTGCATTTTTCTGTACTATACTATATGCGTCTTCACGAGTGAGTCCCTTTTCTACGAGTGCAATCATTACCCTCTGAGAGGTATAGAGACCATAACTCCTGTCCATGTTTTCCTTCATCCTTTTCGGGTAGACGTGTAGTCCATCGAGGATACTCTTAATCCTGTCGAGCATATAATCAACAAGCATAGAGCTGTCAGGAATAATCACACGTTCTACAGAAGAATGCGAGATGTCCCTCTCATGCCATAAAGCAATATTTTCAATGGCTGCCATTGCATTTGATCTCACGAGTCTCGCAAGACCCGAAAGGTTTTCACAGCCAACAGGGTTACGCTTATGGGGCATTGCTGATGAGCCTTTCTGCCCTGCCGTAAACGGCTCTTCAGCCTCAAGGACTTCTGACCTCTGGAGATGTCTTATCTCGATAGCTATCTTTTCTATAGAAGCCGCAATCAGTGCCAGTGTTGTAAGATACTCTGCATGCCTGTCTCTTTGCACTACCTGTGTTGCAATAAGTTCTGGTTCCAAGCCGAGTTTTTTACAGACCTTTTCTTCAATTACAGGAGGAATATTCGAGAATGTGCCAACTGCGCCTGAAAGTTTTCCAATGCTTATTATTTCTTTTGCCCTCTTCATCCTTTCAAGGTTTCTTTTCATATCTTCATGCCAGAGGGCAAATTTGAGGCCAAATGTCATGGGTTCTGCATGGACACCATGGCTCCTTCCCATCATTGGTGTATTTTTATATTTAAACGCCTGTTGTTTAACAACATCCATAAGCTCATGGATATCGTTGATGATAATATCAGAGGCATCTCTCATGAGAAGGGCAAGGGCTGTATCGAGTATGTCAGATGATGTTAACCCTTTATGGACAAATCTTGATTCAGGACCAATATTATGAGATAGAGATGTAAGAAAAGCAATAACATCATGCTTAACAACATTTTCTATCTCGTCAATCTCATGGACATCAAATTTAGACTTTCTCCTTATAGCCTTCAGGGCATCTCTTGGTATCTCTCCAATCTCTGCCCATGCCTCACACACAGCAATCTCTACATTAAGCCATTTCTGGTATTTTGTCTCAATATCCCATAATTTACCCATCTCTGGGCGTGTATAACGTGGTATCATGACTTTTCTCCTATAAAGATATCCTTTATTCTTTAATTCATCTGTACAATATACTAATATAAACGCATTTATTGTTTTTACATTTCTGTCACCCTGAACTCGTTTCAGGGTCTCCAATCCTGAACTTGATTCAGGATTGGTTTTTTAGATGCTGAAACAAGTTCAGCATGACACATTATATAATGCGTTATCATTAATAATTTTTTCGGGTTATAATTACCCCGAACATATTCTACCATTGAAGGCATCTAAAATTCAGGATAACCGTTTAGGGTTGTCATAACCCGTTAAAGAAAACCCATTGACCTTATTTTGATAATGTGATAGAAAAAGATATGAGCGAAAAACAAAAAATCCTCTCAAATCTGCCTTCTGTTGATGAAATCATAAAGAGCGAGAATGGTATAATATGGTTATCTTCCTATCCACGAAGGTATGTGCTTCAGGCTGTGAGGGAGGCTATTGACTTGAGAAGAAAAAGAATAATCAGCGGCATTGATACTGATTTCTCAGAAGGAAGTTTAGTGGCAGATATCGAAAATAACATCGAAAGATTTTCTTCATATAGTTTGAAGCCTCTTATAAATGCAACAGGCGTCGTAATCCACACAAACCTCGGACGTTCGGTCCTTTCTGAAGAAGTGCTTGAAAATATAAGCCTTATCGCTGGGAACTATTCGAATCTTGAATATGATATTGAAAAAGGGGAAAGAGGAAAAAGATATGTTCATATAAAACGAATCCTTAGAGAGATTACAGGCGCTGAGGATGCGCTTGTTGTTAATAACAATGCTGCAGCGGTTCTGCTATGTCTCAATACACTTTCGAAAGGGAAAGAGGTGATTGTTTCGAGGGGAGAACTCGTTGAGATCGGAGGTTCTTTTAGAATGCCTGAGATAATGACAGCAAGCGGAGCAATACTTCGTGAGGTCGGGACAACAAATAAAACACATAAATATGACTACGAAAAGGCAATCAATGAGAATACCGCACTCATCTTAAAGGTTCACAAGTCCAATTTCAGGGTTGCAGGATTTGCCGAAGAAGTACCTATAGAAGACCTTGTGGACATAGCTAAAAAATATAAAATACCTGTTATTTTTGATCTGGGAAGCGGATGCCTTATGGATTTAAGACCTTTTGGAATCCATAATGAGCCTGTTGTTGAGGATATTGTTAAAACAGGGGTTGATATAGTCACATTCAGCGGCGATAAACTTCTGGGCGGCCCGCAAGGGGGTGTGATTGTGGGTAAAACAGATGTTATTAAGAAAATCCGGAAGAATCCGCTGACACGGGCGATAAGAATAGATAAACTTACCCTCGCAGGCTTAGAGGCAACACTCATGGAATATATTGATGAAGAAAAGGCGATTAAAAATGTCCCGATATTAAGAATGCTCCTTCAGAAACCTGAGGAATTAAAAAGGCGCGCAAATAAGGTAGCCAAAAGATTAAAAGAAGTAAAAGATATTGGCATTACTGTTATGGAAGATTCATCGAGGGCAGGTGGAGGATCTCTTCCCGAGATAGATCTTCTGACTTATGTGGTTTCGATAAAATCAAATAAAATCTCTGTTAATCAACTTGAAGAAAGACTGAGAAAAGGGCGGCCAGCTATCATATCAAGGATAAAAGAGGACTCCTTAATAATTGATGTAAGGACAGTAAGAGATAAGGATTTAGGGGACCTTATAAAAGGAATTAAAACAGCCTTATCTTATTAAATAAATCAATGACAGACAAAAAGACAGATATTCATCTTGCCGGAGGAAATCCCTATAAAAAGGAGATTATATACAGATCACCTGTCAGACTCCTGTTCGTATTAGTTTCTTCTGTATTCATTGTAGAGGCATTTATAATGTTTCTTTTAGCCGCTTTCCCTGCAATTTCCACATCAATGCGCGCTTTTATTGACGCTACCATGCTAATTATTCTGCTTTTTCCTGCGATTTACTTTTTCGCATTTAGGCCTTTGCTGCTTCATATATCTGAACGTAAAAAGGCTGAAGATGCCCTTGAACATCTCAGCCGACGGAACAAGATGATTCTTGAGTCAGCAGGTGAAGGGATTTTTGGACTTGATGCAGATGGAAAGGTTACTTTTGTCAATCCTGCTGCAGCAAGGATGCTCGGGTATGATGTGGAGGAACTTATTGGGGAGGGTCATCATGCAAAAGTGCATTATTCACATTCTGATGGTAAACCTTACCCCAAGGAGGAATGCCCGATATATGAAGCGTATAAAGATGGAGCAGTGCATTATGGTAGGGAGGTATTCTGGAAAAGAGATGGGACACCATTACCGATTGAATATGTGAGCACACCAATTCGAGAAAATGGCGAGCTAAAAGGAACGGTTGTTGTATTTAATAACATTACGGAAAAGAAGAAAGCAGAAGAAGCATTAAGGAGGTCTGAAGAGGAAAAGAGGATTATTCTTGATACCATGTCAGAGCTGATGAGCTATCGTGATAAGGATATGAGAATAATATGGGCAAACAGGGCTTTTATCGAACATGTAGGCTTAACACAAAATGAGATAAAAAGCAAATATTGTTATGAGGTAATACATAAACGTTCTACCCCCTGTCCTGACTGTCCTATCCATATGAAAATCCTTGAAAGCGGCAGGTCACAGGAAGCAGAGATTGCTCTGCCTGATGGAAGGATTTTGTTAGTAAGGGGATATCCTGTTAGAGACAAAGGAAACATTATAGGAATAGTAGAGATTAGCACGGATATTACAAAGCGCAAACGAATAGAAGAGGAAGTTCGTATCATGAAACAGCAGATGGAATTCATACTGGGAGCTACAAAAACAGGTCTTGATATTATTGATTCATCCCTTAATATTGTATATATAGATCCAGAGTGGCAGAAGGTATATGGTGGTCCAGCAGGTAAAAAATGTTATGAATACTTTATGGGAAGGAGTGAAGTGTGCCCCGGCTGTGGGGTTCTAAAGGCACTGGAGACAAAGAGCATTATTGTTAGTGAGGAAGTTCTCGTAAAAGAAGGAAATAGACCAATACAGGTTACAACAATTCCATTTCAGAATGAAAAGGGTGAATGGTTGGTTGCTGAAGTAAATGTTGACATAACAGACCGCAAGAAGTGGGAAAAGGCATTAAGGGAAAGTGAAGAAAAGCTTAATGCCATGTTAAGGGCTATTGGTGACCCTATTATCATGATGAATAGGGATTTAGATATCATCTGGGCAAATGACATTGCCATGAAAGTTTTTGGTGAAGACTTTGTTGGCAAAAAATGTAATGAGTTATTTGTTCGAGAGCAATACAAAACACATCCCTGTCTTACATTTGAGACGTTTCAGGATGGAAAAGTTCATGAGGAAGAGATCAAGATGACGGATAAAGATGGAAGAGAAAAATATTTTCATTGTACTGCAAATGTAGCTTTAAAAGATAAAAAAGGAAACCCTACAACAGTAATCGAGATATTCAGGGATATTACAGAAGGCAAAAGGCTTGAAGATCAGCTTCTTCAGGCACAGAAGATGGAGGCTATAGGCCAGCTTGCAGGAGGAGTTGCGCATGATTTTAACAATATCCTGACAGCAATAATTGGCTTCGGAAACCTGATGCAGATGGAGATGAAAAAAGATAACCCTTCAAGGATTTATGTGACACAAATACTGAATTCTGCACAGAGGGCTGCTAACCTGACACAGGCTCTCCTCGCATTCAGCAGAAAACAGATTATCAATCCAAAGCCTGTGAACCTGAACGATATTATAAAAATCCTGGAAAAACTTCTATCGAGAGTTATTGGCGAAGATATAGAGCTTTCTATAAATCTTACAGATACGGACTTAATCACCATGGCAGACAGCACCCAGATGGAACAGGTATTGATAAATCTTGCCACAAATGCGAGGGATGCAATGCCTGACGGAGGCAGGTTAATTATCAGCACAGAACTCGTAGAGATTGATCCCGAATTTATAAAGACACACGCTTATGGCAGGACAGGGCGGTATGCCCTTATCTCGATTGAGGACACAGGCATAGGCATGGATGAGAAGACAAGGGAAAGGATATTTGAACCATTTTTCACAACAAAGGAGGTAGGTAAAGGTACAGGCCTCGGACTTGCAATGGTATACGGAATAGTCAAACAGCATCGCGGGTATATTAATGTATACAGTGAGCCCGGTAAAGGCACTACATTTAAGATATACATACCATTGATCAAGACACTTATTGAAGAGGAAAAGCCACAGGAGCTTTTCCTGATAACCGGAGGCACAGAGACAATACTTGTGGCAGAAGATGATGCTCAGGTTAGAGAATTAACAAAAAATCTGCTGGGGGGGTTTGGATATAATGTTCTTGAGGCAGTTGACGGAGAAGACACACTAAGAGTGTTTAATGAAAATAAGGACAAAGTAGACCTGCTTATCCTTGATGTGGTAATGCCGAAGATGAACGGCAAAGAAGTTTATGATGAAATTAGGAAGATAAGACCTGATATTCAGGCTATTTTTATGAGTGGATATAGTGCAGATATTATCCATAAAAAGGGGATATTAGATGAGGGACTGGAATTTATCTTGAAACCTATAACACCACATGTGTTTTTGAGAAAAATAAGGGAAACCTTGAATAAAAGATAAATGACCCAAATAAAATGGACTTGGCGGGAGCGTGTGGGAATCGAACCCACCCTGCCCGTTTGTAACAGGCAACACTGGATTTGAAGTCCAGGAGGGACACCAGAACCCTATACACTCCCTGTCTGATACAATTTTTAGGATAACATAGAAAGGGTTTTAAGTTAAATGAAGGTTGAGCAATACTCTTTTGGCAGGATCACTATTGATGGCAAAACCTATATTTCTGATGTAATTATATATCCGGAAAGGGTTGACTCTTCATGGTGGAGAAAGGAAGGGCATCGTCTTCAAGTTATTGACCTCACTGATGTCATCAAAGCAAAGCCTGAAGTATTAATAATCGGTACCGGATATTCAGGCGCTATGGCTGTCCCGAAAGAAACAATTTCACATCTCGAATCAAAAGGCATTGAGGTTCGTATAGAAAGGACGGGAACCGCAGTTGAACTATTTAATAAGCTTCAGAAGAATAAAAAAGTAATCGCAGCATTACACCTGACATGCTAACCCTCTCTTTATTTTCTTTGATATAGCATCTGCCCTTATTATTTAAATGCATTTTTCGGGTTAAAACAATCCTGCTTGGTTATCCTTTTTAAATCTTTTTGTTTTATCAGGAATGAATCTATATTCTGTGAATTCTTCAGGAATCTCCTTTATGAAAGGAGAGGGCGGTTGAATGAACCTCTGTCCGTATATAAACCTTTTTCTCGCATGTATGAGGAAAAGTTCATCCTTTGCCCTTGTCATGCCAACATAAAATAACCTTCTTTCTTCCTCTATATCAGTACTGTCTTTTTTCATTGTATAAGGGATTAATCCATCCTCAACGCCTGCAATAAATACAACCCTAAATTCAAGCCCTTTTGCCATATGCAAAGTCATTAATGTAACAGCATCAGCCCTCGAGTCAAAAAAATCAGCAGGGGTCAGGAGACTGGCTTCATCTAAAACAGACGGGCTATAATAATTGGTACTGCCATTAGAGTTAATAACAGCCTTAAGATATGAAATCGTATCTTCTATTTCTTTCCTTTGCAGATTACCACTCTTGCCTATAATCTGATATGGAATCCCCGATGTACTAAAAGCATCCTCTATAGCCTTTGCCTGCGCATTAGTCCTGAAGATTATTGCAAAATCAGAAAAACTATAAGAACATCCTTTCGGATTTTTTGAAATACCCGGTTGCATTAATTGATAATGGCTTGTGCCACCTATCCGTTTCTCTATTTCCTTTACTATTATCTCACCTTCTGTCTTTTCATTAGGTACGGAGATGATATTGATAGGCTGCCCTTTTTCTCCTTGTGGTTTGAGTTCTTTATCAATTCTTTTCAGGTTATTTTTTATCACAGCATTTGAGGCATTAAGTATCACGCCTGTTGACCTGTAATTTTCTGTAAGGGTAATCCTTTTTGAATCCTCAAAGTCTTTTTCAAAATTCAGAAAGTTTTTTACATCAGCGCCTCGAAAGGCATATATTGCCTGATCAGAATCTCCTATAACACAGAGGGTTGATTTATTATGAGCAAGAAGCCTCAGCAATTTATACTGTGCCGGATTTATATCTTGATATTCATCCACCATAATATAGTTGAAGCTATCCATGTATTTTCCCGCTACATCGCTGCTTAGTATTTCTATAGGCTTGAGTATAAGGTCATCAAAATCCAGAGCAGAGTTTTTCATTAATTCTGATTGATATTTTTCATAAACCTCTTTTATTTCGTCATCCATGTCTCCAAGAAAATTCTTTATCCTCGAAATCCTATCTGCTGCCTGTTGTGCTTTTGTAATAGAACCCTGCATTAATGGCTTGAGCAGATTTACCTGTTTGTCCCTGTTGTAAATAACGAAGTTACCTGTGAGCATATCTTTCAAAATCCTCAGTCCGAGGAGGTGAAATGTGCCGATAAAAACTCCGACTGAATTTCTTCCTAAAAGGGTCCCAGCCCTTTCCTTTATCTCCTTAGCTGCCCTATTGGTAAAGGTTATAGCAAAGATATTTTCAGGCTTTACACCTTGATTAATGAGATACGCAAGCCTATGGATAATAGTTAAAGTCTTTCCTGTTCCTGGCCCTGCAATGATTAACATAGGGCCTTCCGTGGTCATTACTGCCTGTTTCTGTGAGTCATTTATGCCTTTAAGAAACATTCAAAATAACATTGCCTGTCCTTTGATCTCTTTCCTCTCAATAGGTTCAAAAATTTTTATCTTGCCATACTCGCCATCAAACCCAGGAGAAATATGGATATCTCCAGTACGCATTCGTGAAATGGCTTCCTGAAGGAGAGGCGAGCCTGCTTTCCTTATATCTTCCAGTGGCACATCTATAAGGATTTTGAATTCATTGCCGAGTTTCTGAAGCAATTTTTGGTACTCATTCTCGACCGCCTTGCTGTTAACCCCGATCTTGATGGTCTCGGCGATGATTTCGGGTAAAGGAATTATAGAATAATATAATGGTGACTCCTGAGGTTTAAAGCCATTTTCCCTATCTGATAGTTTTTCAACCCTGTGCATTACACCTACTGTCAATTTCCTGTTACACACAGGGCAGAGATAGTTATGCCTCATTGTTTCTTCTGGAGAAAAACTGACGCCACAAAATCTATGTCCATCATAATGGTACTTGCCTTCTTCAGGGAAGAATTCTATTGTTCCGATAAATCCCTTTTTTGTTTTGATGGCTTCTATTATAGATTTATAAGAAAGTCCTGTATCGAATATGTTTGCCTCACGCCCTATCTTCGAAGGCGAATGTGCATCTGAATTGGATATAAGGGTTATCCTGTCGAGAGTTGAAAGCCTCCAGTTCATGGGTGGGTCAGAGGAGAGACCTGTTTCAATAGCATGGATATATGGGGTTAATTCTTCAAAACATTCCTCAAGGGAGTCAAATCCGGATTCAGCGCCAAAAACAGAGAAATGTGGTGTCCATGCATGGGCAGGGACAAGCATGGAGTTGCCGGATATATCCGATACGATTTTTAGGAGTTCCTTTGCATCCAGTCCCAGTATGGGCCTTCCATCAGCCTTGAGATTTCCTATCTTTGAGAGGGCTATATTTAGCTTTGCAGCATCAGCAAATGACGGGACAAATATTATAGAATGTATTTTCCGGGTTTTTCCTTTTTTGTTATAAATGCAGCTTATTTCTGCGGAAAGAAGAAAAAAAACGTCTGCTTTACATGAATCAGGAATATCATCTGATCGAAATTCCTTTTTAAGTCTGAACAGATCATTGCCTGCTGGCTCAAGTTTTTCATTTAATTCTTTAAACCATGACGGATGGGTAAAATCTCCTGTGCCTATTACTGTAATGCCTTTTAGTTGTGCCCATCTCCAGATATTTTCCGGAGACATGTCTTTACTGGTCGCCCTCGAATATTTTGAATGTATATGAAGGTCAGCAACAAAACGCATGTTGCATTATAACACGAAGATTCCCCTAATGTTGTAAAACTTGTCCTTTAACCTGTTGCCTCTTTTAACCACCTCAGATAATCTTCTGACCCCTCGGCTATGGGCAGTGCAATTATCTCCGGCACTGTATAGCTGTGTAATTCTTTAACTTTTCTCATAAGTTTATCAAATAGTGATTTTTGACTCTTTGCGATCATAAGAAACTCCTGTTCATCCTCTATTTTCCCCTGCCAGCTATATATAGAACGGATGTTTTTTATTATATTTACACACCCTGCGAGCCTTGCTTCCACAAGCGCCCTTGCTATTTTTACTGCCTCATCTTCACTCGAGGCAGTTATAAAGACAACTATTCCATTCATTACTTATTAACCTCCATCTTCACCTTAACTTAACTCTTTTTTGCCAACTTTCTATAGTATTCGATGTCGAGCAGCCTTCTTTTGATATCAATACCTGCTGAATAACCCCCTAATGAGCCATCGGATTCAATAACCCGATGGCATGGAAGGATAATGGGTATTGGGTTTCTACTCAGCGCACTGCCAACAGCCCTGCAGGCATTCGGGTGTTCGACTTTTTCCGCAAGCCACTTGTATGTCCTCGTCTCTCCGTAAGGAATCTTTTTGAGAGCAAGCCAGACGCTTTTATCAAATTCTGTGCCTTTACTAAAGCCTATCTCCTGTGTGAATTTCTCTATACCATGCTCAAAGTATTCTTCCATCTCCCTTATTATTAGAGAAGGTATTTTGGCCTTTCTATGCAGCTCAAGCGGCTTTTTGAAGGAAATACCTGTAAGAATCTTACCAGTAAATAATAGATACAGTGTACCCACAGGGCTTTCAAAAGTGCAATATACTGACTCAATGTTGGATAGCTTCTTCATCCTGCTCTTTTGAGTAAACCTCGACTCTATCTCCGCCCTTTTTAACAGACAGGGCTAAAGCTTTTTCAGCACATAGTATAAATTCTTCAGGTGTCTGCCCGTCAAGGAAGACAAGCCCGATACTGGCTGTTATGCAGCCTTTAGGCTGTGTTTCCTCATGAAGAAAAGGATAATTTTTTATTATTGCATTAAACCTGTTACTCAGAGAAAGTCCTGATGAAAGAACTGTATTTGGAAGTATCAGGGCAAAAGCGTCTCCTCCATAACGCACTAAGACATCAGAACCCCTTATATTTTTTCTTAAGAGTTCAGCAACCTTTTTAAGCACCATGTTGCCATGATATTCTCCATGATCGCTTAAATACTTACCAAAAAAATCTATATCCAGAAGAATAAGGTTCAACGGCAACTTGTATCTCGTTGCCCGTTCCACTTCCTGTGCAAGCCTAATATGAAAATATCTATGGCTGAACACACCCGTAAGCTCATCTATAAGTCCA
The DNA here is from genome assembly GCA_040753615.1 of Nitrospirota bacterium. Taxonomy (GTDB): domain Bacteria; phylum Nitrospirota; class Thermodesulfovibrionia; order Thermodesulfovibrionales; family SM23-35; genus JBFMDO01. The sequence goes on from JBFMDO010000031.1 coordinate 55,808, forward strand.
GCTCTCTTTGGATAAAGGATTTCAAGGTCTTTTATGTGTCCTATTAATTCTTTTGTATCAAAGGCATGTTTCTGGACAATTCTTTCTATTTTTCCCAAAAGTGCCATCCTGTCCTCAACAGATATGTCCTTTTCAGCAAGTATGAAAATAGGTATGTCTTTTGTAGAAGGCATTTCTTTTATGTTCTTTATCACATCAAATCCGATCATATCAGGCAGGTTAAAATCAAGAAGTATAACGTCTGGCATTAAAGCTGTCGTCAGCTCTATGCCCCTTTTGCCATCAGGCGCTGAGTATATAATAAAGCCCTGCGGCTCAAAAATTTCCTTAAAGTAATTTGTAACATCTTCTTCAGCTTCTATTATAAGAACCGTGTTTGGCAATACCCTTTTGCCCTTAGCAATAGCTATCTCTTCGAGTTTTGAGAGAAGGGCCTCTTTATCAAGAGGTTTAATGAGATAATCTGTTGCACCAAGTGCAAAGGCAAGGTCTCTATTGTCTACTATGGAATGTATTATTACAGGGATACCTGCAGTTTTTGGATCACTCTTTAGATCTTGCAGCACCTCCCAACCATCCCTTTTAGGAAGCATAACATCCAATGTAATAGCAAAAGGATTCAGGTCTCTTGCCTTTTGTATCGCCTCTTCGCCATTAAATGCGTGGGAAACTTTATATCCTGCCTGTGTAAGATGCAGGGTAAGGAGCTCAACAGTCGGCATGTCGTCTTCCACAATGAGGATAAGCGGTGCCTCTTCTTTCATCCACGGAAAAGCCAGACTTACTGCTTCTTCCGCTTCCGGCTCTACAGTTTTAGCAGGAGATGTAATAGGTATTAAAAATGTGAATATGCTTCCCTCGCCGAGTTTACTTTCGACTGTTATATTTCCTCCGTGTAGCTCAACAAGTTTCTTCGTGAGTGCAAGCCCAAGACCTGTGCCAGCATTTTTCTTTGATAAAGATGAATTTATCTGGACAAACTCATCAAATATCCTTTCTTTATCTTCGGGACCAATACCAACACCTGTATCCTGAACTGCAAATTTTATAAATTCAAGCCCTTGTATCGCCCCTGAATATCTTCCCCCTGAGCTTACCTCTTTAGCCACGGTTATCTTAACCATACCACCTTCGAGTGTGAACTTTATTGCATTGGAAAGGAGATTATATAGTATCTGTTTAAGTTTTACTCTGTCAGCGGTAAGGGCGATTATGCCTTCACCGATAGAAATTATAATCTCTATTGATTTTTTTTCAGCCAGAGGTTTCATTATATTTATAACCTCGGTTATTGCATCCTCAAGATGAAAGGTTTCATATACCATCTCATACTTTCCAGCCTCTATTTTTGCAAGATCCAGAATATTATTTATCAAGTCAAGCAGATGTTTTCCTGCTGAATGGATATTCCTTGCATATCTTTCCTGATTTTCAGTAAGTTCACCAAATGTTTTCTCAAGAAGGACATTAGAGAATCCGAGGATTGAGTTCAAAGGTGTTCTTAACTCGTGACTCATGCTAGCGATAAATTTGCCTTTTATCTCATTTGCACGCTTAAACTCCCTGTTTGTCTTCTCAAGTTCCTCAGTTCTCTCTATCACCTTTTTTTCGAGGTTGACATTTAATTCCTCAAGTGCCTTTGTTTTGGTCTCAAGCTCGGTTTTAAAATTTCTGATTAATGCAGTTCGGTCCATAAATATACCCAAAAGAGAGGATAACAGGTTCAGAGATGCCTTTTGCCTTTCAGAAAATTGTCTCGGCTTGAAATCATCCGCATATAATATCCCTGCAACTGTATCTTTTACGATTATAGGTGCTGCCAGAAATGCCTTTATATTCTCGCTTATTAATAAAGAATTATTTCTCGTATAATCTGATTTTAGGGTATCATTAACTGAAAAAATTTCTTTGCTGTTTATAATCGCCTCTGTAAGCCCTCCTGGCATTACACTCCATACATTATTTTCAATAAATTTTTTACTTAAGCCCTTGGAGACAATTAGTCTCATCTCTTTGTTTTCATAAACAGCAATGCTGCCTGCAGGTGTATTGGTCAGTTCAAGGGAGCTATCGAGTATTAACATAAAAAAATCATCGACATATTCTGAAAAAGGGAGTTTTGAGGCTAAGGCATGGATTGTCTTGTAGTTTTCTATTGCTTTAAACGCCTCTATTCTTGCCCTTTTTTGTTTTTCTATAATCTCCCATATGAATCGTACCCCAACCCCTTCTACAATCTCTACCTTATTTCCAATCGCTGCCCTTATTTCATTGGCAAGATCAGGGTCTCCAGTCACATTGATAATCATTTCAGGGTTGGCATTAAGAAACGTTTTTATATTCTCGAAAACAGGGATATTCCATTTTTTTGCGAGTATAGCACCGGGTGAGTCCTGTTTTCTTTCATAGATTCCAACGAGTTTTACGTTTGGGTCCCCGCGAAGCAGAGAAATGAGGGCGCTGCCGCTTATATTTCCGCCTGCAATTGCTAACCTGAACATCTCATTTATAAATTGTAGTTAATAAAGGAGTCATCATTTCTATAAAATATTTGAGCAACTCCGGATCCCATTGTCCTTGATGCCATTCTGATTCCATAATTTTTAGGGCCTCCTTAGCTGATTTACGGGCACGATAAGGACGCATTGAGACCATGGCATCAAAAGAATCTATAATCGAAAGTATCCTTGCCATGAGCGGTATTTCATTTCCAATGAGTCCATCAGGAAATCCGTTTCCATCCCAGCGTTCATGATGGTGCCTTATAGTAGAAAGCAACCTCTTCATAGAAACGAGAGGCTTGCATATCTCTTCACCTATTACAGCATGCCTTTTTATTATTTCTCTCTCTTCTTCTGTTAATTCCCCGCGTTTGTGAAGCAGTGATTTACTAATGCCTATCTTTCCTATGTCATGAAGTATTCCTGCTTTTTTAATATCTTCCTGGTTTTTTTTATGTAGCCCGAGAAACGATACAAACTCTGATGAAAGCTCACCGACCCTTGTTGAATGTCCCTTTGTATAAGGGTCATTTGCCTCCAGAGCAACAGCGAGGGTCAAAATGATATTTTCTGAATGTTCAAGATCCTCCTGAAGGGATTTAAGCTTTAGCAAAGACTTTATCTTGATTGTAAGTTCTAAGGGGTCAAATGGTTTACTGATGAAATCATCTGCTCCTGATTCAAGACCCTTTATCTTACTTTTTTGGTCAGTCAATGCTGTGAGAAGTATTACAGGAAAGAAACGTTTTCCTGATATTTCCTTAAGTTTACTGCATAATTCAAACCCATCTATACCCGGCATCATAACATCAAGTACCGCAAGGTCTATATTGTGTTGCCCGAATATTCCCATAGCGATATCTGCGTTTAGGGCAGTATAAACCCTGAATCCCTCTTTCAGAAAAATAGCCTCCATTAGCTCAAGATTGGATTGGATATCATCTACAACCAAAATAGAAGGGGCAACCTCTTCGATAAGATATGTAAAAGGACCCATAAAAAAATTAAAACATGAGAAGGTTATTTTGTCAACAAAAATTCTTCTATAATAATATGTTATATAGAAAGCTTAATCTTTTTCTTAAAATCCTATTAGTCTGAGTCCTGCATAATAACAGCAGCACTCGTTATCAAGGTTATTTATGAATGTCCTGTCTACGCCGTCCTCGAATAACACTCTAACAAGGCATAACCCGCCCGGCAGGGTTGAATGTTTCTCTTCGATAACCTCTCCAATGCCCCATGTTGTATAACGCGTATGCATGACACTATTTCCCACTTTAAGATAAAGTCTTGGTCCCATAAAAATTACATAAAAATTATGTTTATAATTACCTAATATAATACCCATAAATGGTATATATAAAATGCCCTTTTATGGTATAAGCATCCATTCCCCATTCATCAGGCAATGGCCAATACGGCTCTCCGTCTTTTAATGCCTTTATCGCAGCATCATCAAGATTCTGGTGTCCTGATGTCCTGAGAACTTCAATAGCTCCCAATCTGCCATTTTTCTTTATGGTAAAACTTATAACGAGGTCTCCATATATGCCTCGTGCTGCTGCATCAGGAGGATAAACCCAAATGCTTTCTATCCTCTCCTTCAATCTCCTGTTGTATATTAAAAATTTATATTCTTCTGTATCAAATGTTAATGCTCTTTCCTTTTTCTCCTTTTCAACATTTTTTTTTGCAATATCACCGATAATATTCCTGTCAAAGATTTTTTCCCTAAGAGGAGGAGAGAGGGGACCACGAAAAGATTCTTGTTTGGCAGGTAAATATTTTTCTTGTTCTATAGCAGGCGCAGTGGAAGGTTTTTTAGAGGCAGGATGGTTAGATTTAGAGCCGGGAAGACTCGGGATAAAAGGTTTTTGAAGAAGTTCCTCAGGAGAAATAAGCCTGGTAAAAAATTCTCCTTTTGTTTTCCTTTCTTTCACAGCAGGCATAAATAATATAATAGCAATTACAATAAGGAAATGGAATGCGACTGAATAACCAAAAAATCTTTTTAAGCTCACCTCAAGAATTTCCTGAAAAGTCTTATATATTCCTTGATGCCTAAACTGCTGTTATCTTTCCTAAGCCATAGCCTCATAGATGCCTCCTGAACCTCTGGGATTCTGTGCAGGGCAACAAGTTTTTCAATAGAGATATCGTCTTTCAAAAAATAGTTTCTGAGTCTATTCATTAAAGCGAATCTCTTTTGAAACATGCTTTTCCATATCTTCTTGTAATTGTTTGCATTTCTTTCTATTATAGCCATTGCAGCAAATTCTCCTGCCTTCATTGCATAATAAATGCCTTCGCAGGCAAGAGGTAGTACATGACCTGCTGAATCACCTGCAAATATAATCCTGTCTTTATTATATAAATCCCCCTTCCATAGAGGTATTCTATATGACCTTTTCTGCCCTTCTTCTGTTATCCCTCTTCTTTTTTTAAATCTTTCAAAAAGAAGCCTTATCTTTTCTTTTTTGATACTGCCTGTGCCTGCTGAAACCCCGTCTGCTGTGGGGAAAACCCAAGAATAGGCGACTGGGGCATAGGATGAACCAAACCAGAACTCACAGGATTCGGTTTTCAGCCCCCTAATATGCTCAGATAGTGTAGAAATAGACGCAGGAGGTTTTATCCCCATAAATGCCCTTACCCTCGAATTTACGCCGTCAGCAGCAATAATATATTCGGAAAGTATTTCAATCGTTTCTTTCCCAATATGTGCTTCGATTTTATATGTTTCTTTATCCTTTATAAATCTGACAAATTCTCCTTCTATTATTTTCGCACCCTTTTTTTCTGAAATATTTCTCAAACATCTCCCAAACTCTCCCCTCTCAACTATCGCGAGGCTACCACTTTTTAGCTCAATTTCAAGAGCTTCACCTTTTGGTGATATGACTTTTATATTTTTAACTTCTTTTTTTATTGGTGTTCTTGGTATATTGAATTCTTCAAATGCGGATAAAGGAATTCCCCCTCCACAGGGCTTAACAAAAGAAAGATTTCTCTCAAGAAGAATAACATCTATCCTATTTTCAGCGAGGAGTTTTGCGGCGGTAGCCCCTGCAGGGCCACCGCCCACTATTAATACCTTTGTCTTTTCCATTTTATGGGTTTGGATTAAATAATTTTTTCAAAACCCTGGCGGAAATGGACAATGTATTGTTGCCCGTCTTACAGATACAGAACCGTTGAGAAAATGTGCGGATATCTTAAAGAAGAATTTACCCACAGAACCTGATATTGTGCCGTCTCTATTTTCACCCCACTGCAATGTTTTTTCATTATTATTAATAGCAACTATCAGGTAAATATTATTAGGGGCCATTTCTTTTATATCTTCTGCGCTCGGTATAGGGAGTCCTTTGGCAGATCCAAACTGTGTATGAGAGTGGAAATCTCCTATCTTCTGCAATTTATCAAACTTTGCAAGTATTGGTTCTATCTTTTTGTGATTCTTGTCGCTGTATACCACACCTTTATGCTTCCTATTAGCTGCCTGAACGCTGAATGCATGTTCAACTATAAACCTGTCTTCAAGACTATACCCGAGAAGAAAGCCGAGACATTCTTTCTTATATACCTCTGCAGAGCTTAGCAGTAGATCTAAAAAAGCATTCTCTGAAAGATATACGCGCATAACTCTTATTTCTGATGCGGCGGTATCCTTACAGTAAGTACAGGGCATGGAGCAAATCTTACAACCTGCGAAGCAGTGCTCCCGAAGATTACCCTGTCTAAACCCTTTCTACCATGAGTTGCTATAACTATAAGGTCGACCTCGTTCTTTTTTGCAAATTTTACTATTTCTTCGTGTGGGGTACCTTTGATTACGCTTCTCTCAATATCCTTGAATTTGCCAAGTTCCTCTATGCCAAAACTTTCGAGTTCTTTTTTTGCACCTTTTTCGATATCCTTATACATTTCACTGAGTGACGAATGCGGGACATACCAACCTGATGCTTTTGCTACATCATAAAGAACATGAAGAAGATAAAGTTTTGCTCCATACCGTTTTGCAATATCAACTGCATACTGCAATGCCTGTGACGCTCCCTCAGAAAAATCTGTAGGGAAAAGAATCCTTTTGATTTCCATTATCCAACCTCCCTTAAATATTTTGCTGCATTTTCTGGTGATGTCTGCAGGATATAAAATCCTGATCCCCATTCAAAGCCGCTCATCCTACGGAGACGCGGTATTATTTCAAGATGCCAGTGAAAATCTTCTCCGAGAGTATGCCAGTGATTTTTTCTCGGTACCATGTTTGGAGCAGTATGAAGAAAATAATTAAAAGACAGCCCATTAAATATAATCCTTAACTTTTTTAGTACGGTCATAAGTATAAACCCCATATCTTCAACTTCCTCAGAGGTAATATCCTGAAATGCACAGCGATGCCTTTTGGGAATTATCCAAGACTCAAAAGGAAACTTAGCTGCATAAGGGCAAAAGGCGATAAAACCCTTTGTCTCTAAAATTATCCTCTCGCCAACCCTCAGTTCTTCGCTAATAATATCACAGAATATACACCTCTCTTTATAAGCATAATACTGTTTTGCGTTATCAAGCTCATCCTTCACTTTTTTCGGAATTACAGGCGTTGCCATTAGATACGATACCGGATGAGAGAAAACCTCTCCTGCATCCCTTCCCGAATTTTTGTATATTAAAATATATCTTAATCTGGAATCCTTTTCAAGGTCAGAGATACGATCTTTGTAAAGGTTTATAACCCTTTTCATCTGCTCAAGCCCCATGTCTTCAGGTCTTACATTATGTTCAGGGGACTCTATAAGGATTTCATTCGCTCCAATACTGTTCATTTTATCATAAATACCAATCCCTCTTCTTCCCAGATCTCCTTCTACCTGAAACACAGGTTCAAAACTCGGAAGCGCCCTTACCCACCATCCAGTGGTATCAGGAGATGTACCCGTTTTTCTAATAGACATTATCTCAGGTGGAGCTTCACTTTCTCGGCCAGCACACAAAATACACCTATCTTCTGTTTTTCTTTCATCAGGTGATAAGTTGTAATCAGACGGCGAATATGACCTTGACAGCACAGCAACCCACCTGCCAAGCAATAAATCTTTCCTCAGTTCATTCATCTAAGTTTCTCTTATATAGTATCCTTAACCCTTCGAGAGTAAGATATGGCTTTAACACGTGTCTCCTTTTGAGAAATTTTGAAATCATACCTCCGTAGCCGCCTGTCAGAACAACCTTGAGTTTAAATCCAGTCTCCTTTTCTGTTTCCTTTAAAAGTCTCTCTACAGCACCTGCTGTGCCATAAAACAATCCTGCTTGAATACATCTCATTGTATCAATACCCAATGCTGCCTCAGGAGGAGTTAACGAAACATTGGGCAGTTTAGAAGTACCATCTGCAAGTGACTCCTTCATCAACCCAATTCCGGGCAATATTACCCCTCCAATATAATTGGCATTTTTGCCAACAACACTTATTGTTGTAGCTGTGCCAAAATCCACTGCTGCCACAGGAGCTTTAAAAAGCTCATACGCTGCTACCACATTTGCAATTCTGTCTGAGCCAAGTTTCTCTGGCTCAGGAATATCAAATTTAATGCCCGTTTTAATCTTATAGCTCACCAGCAAAGGCTTTACTGATGTCAATCCTGCAAGGCTTTTTTTCAGGACATCAGTATGTTCTGGCACAACAGAAGATATTATAATTCCTTTTGGTATTTTGTCTATATTTTTTTCTTTTATAAACCTATTAAAAAGTCCTAAGTATTCCGAAGGGGACAATAATGGAAAGGTGTCAATATTTTGAACAGTAAGACCACTTTCAGTAAAAAAACCTATATTTATTGAGGAGTTGCCTATATCTAAAGCTACTAACATCTATAAATAGTCAGGTCACCTGTATTTATCCTTTTGAGCATCCCTGACTGAAGCCTCAGGATTAACATTCCCTCGTCATCTACAAATTCAGCTAACCCAAAGAAGGTTTCATTGCCAACAGTAACCATAACTTCCTTGCCGAGGGTAGATGTAAGCTGTTTCCATTCGGAAAGGATTCTTTCCCTGTCTGTCCTGTTAAGTATGTTATACCATTTATCTATTTCATTAAGGATCTCTGCAATTAATTCTGCCCGGGAATATGTTTTGCCTGTTTCGATTTTTATAGATGTTACTATGTCTTTGAGATCATCAGGGATTGCATCTATATCCATGTTTACATTGATTCCTATGCCTATAATAGCAATATTTATCCTCTCGGGAGATGTTTTTGTCTCTGTAAGAATGCCCCCTAATTTTTTGTCAGAAACTATCAGGTCATTTGGCCATTTGATAGTAATATTCAGTCCTGTTACTTTTCTAAGTGCTGTTGTACATGCAATAGCAGTCATCAGTGTTATAAGAGTTACATCTTTAGGCTTTATCTCTGGTCTTGTGATAATGCTCATGTATACATTTACGCCCGGGGGGGATACCCATGTTCTTCCGAGCCTTCCTTTTCCCTTTTCCTGGCTATCAGCAAGGACAACCGCACCCTCTGTCTTGCCTTTTTCGGCAAGGTCTAATGCGATTGTATTTGTGGAAGAAACGGTTTGATAAAAAAGGATTTCCCTTCCTATCCTGCCTTTTACCTTTGCCTTTATATCCTCTGTTTGCAATTTATTCTTCAAGTATTATTACTTCAATCTTCCCTTTCAGCCCTTCAGCGAATTTTTTTGCATCCTTTTCTGAGCCTACTATTGAACCGTAATGCATTGGTATTGCTACTTTTGGCTTTATATCGAGTGCAGCCTTTATAGCCTCCTCAGCAGTCATTACGTATGTGCCAGAAACAGGAAGAAGGGCTATATCTATATTTTTGAATGTCTTCATTTCCGGAATATAATCAGTATCTCCTGCTATATATATCCGTTGCCCTTTTACAGTAAAGATATAACCAACCCATCCTTTGTCTTTTGGATGAAACTGCTTGTTCGTGTTATACGAAGGCACGACCTCGATATCAATGCCTTCTACGTTAATCTTATCCCCTGCTTTAACCGTTTTGATCTTTCCTGACAGTTTTTTTGCACAATCAGATGTTGTAACAATAACAGTGCCAGGAGACTGAATCATCATTACATCATCAGGAGAACAATGGTCATAATGTTCATGAGTAATCAGTATAATATCTGCTTTGTCCTTCTTTTTAATCTTGAAGGGGTCTGTGTAAATAACTTTTTCTCCTACAATTTTGAATGTATCATGCCCAAGCCAGTGAATGTCCTTTATCATTGTCTTAACCTCCTTTTCTCCTGCCATAGCAGAAAACGGCAGAAATATTATGAAAAGTGCAAAAATGAAGGATAACATATACAACCCTCCTTTTTTAAAAATTATAACATAATCCATAATGAGAAAAATGTTTGACAAAACCGGGAGGATTTGCTTAAATTTTGATAAAGTTTTATTTCTACTCAGGAGGTTTATGGTTATGAAATTTAAAAGATTATTTTTAATATTTGTGGGAGTTTTATTATTCACAGGGTGTGTTTCCTCAAAGGAGTACAAGGCAAAGCTTGCTGACATTGACACCCTTAAAGAAGATGTCTCAACCCTTCAGGAAAAACTTAAGGGAGCAGAGTCAGAACTATCGAACCTGCAGGAAGAAAAAGAAACCCTTGCAAAAGATAGAGATGAGTTGCTAAAAGAAAATGCTGATCTAAAAAGCCTGCTCGAAGCAAAGAAAGATGAACTCCTTAATGAAATAAATAGTCTAAGGATGAAACTATTCGATAAGGAGAGCGAGATTAAAGGCATTAAAGATGAATTGAGATCAAGAGATATACAGGTAGCAGAGCTTAAAACAGAGATAGAAGACCTATCACATGAAAGGTCAAAGGCAATAGAAGAAAAAGAAAAGGCTATATCAGAATTAAAAAAGACATATAATAACCTTGTTGTAGAACTGAAGGATGAGATAAAAAAAGGTGAAATAGCCGTAACTCAATTGAGAGATAAACTTTCCCTTAGTATGGTAGAAAAGATATTGTTTGATTCAGGAAGTGCAGAAGTAAAAAAAGAAGGTCAAAAAGTGCTTGACCGGGTGGCTGAGATTCTGAAAAAGATATCTGACAAGCAGATCAGAATCGAAGGACACACAGATAATGTGCCTATAGGTTATAAGCTCAAAAAGAAGTTCCCAACCAACTGGGAGCTTTCTGCTGCGAGGGCAACCAATGTGGTCAGATATCTCCAGGAGAATGGGGGGGTAGACTCAAAATTTTTGAGCGCAGCAGGTTATGCAGAATCTAAACCTATAGCGTCAAATGACACAGAAGAAGGAAAGGCAAAAAACAGAAGAATAGAGATTGTCCTTTTACCACTTGATATTGACAGGATACCCGTTGATATTGAGAAGGTCCCTTTGGGAGATTGAGATTAAAGAATATAATTTCTCAGCAGTTTCAAAGCCTTTTCGTGAAGCGATTTATTCCCTGATGCGAGCAGGGGAGTACTTCTTTTAAGGCTTACTTCGGTATCATCTATTGTATTGCCTTTAAGGTCTGTGAAAATTCCGGATGCCTCTTTTACAATAAGCCATCCGGCTGCAAAATCAAAACTTCTTGAAGGTGCTGGTGTAACAAAGACACTTATAGCGCCAGCAGCAAGATACGAAAGGTCAAGTGCTGTGGCACCGAGACACCTTGTCTTTCTGGATTTTGCAAGCAACTGCATTATCCGCGGGATATCTTTCTGAGGAGATTGTGCCTCGTACGCAATAAGATAAAATTTGTCATCCCTTTGTGTAGTTATCCTTTTACCATTTAAAAATGCACCCTTGTTTTTTTCTGCCCAGAATTCGTCGCCATTTATCAAATTTATAACATATGCGAGTTCAATATCACCTATTGTATTACCATCAACGACTGCGATGGACGTGCAGTAAAAAGGAATGCCGGCAATTGCATTCCTGCTTCCATCAATAGGGTCTACTAATACCTTTTTGCCTCCCCCATTTATATCTTTTACACCGACCTCTTCGGATACGATAGTCAATCCTTCTCCTGATTCCTCAAGAGAAGATATAACAATGTCTTCTGCGGTCTTATCTATTCGATAAGTCTTATCTCCGGATGCACCCCTCCCAATAACAATCTTCTCTTCTCGGTTGACTGACGGGATTTCATTTAAAAGTCTTTTGCCTATATTCTTAAGTAACTTAATCTTCACGATGTTTTCTATTTCCTGTAATTATCGAGGGGTATTATCTTTTTATTAAAAGACTCTTTCTGGGATACTTCAGGTTTTCTGGTGAGATTTTCCATATTGAGTATATCCCATCTTTCAAATTTTACTTTTGCATCCGGAGAATACAGGGCTACTATATCATCACAATGCAAGAAACAATTTTCAGTCCTGTTATTAGCTCCAAATGATAAAGTGATTGCAATACCTCCGTCTTCAGTCCATTGAAGATTTTTGTGGTTTTTGTTATTAACCACCAGAACTATCCCTTTTTCTTTCTCTTCATCTGTAAATCCCCTCTTGCCTATAATAGTATGCTCAGAATATTTAACAATTACAAAAACCCTTCCATAATCATTCAGTAACTCATAGAATAAATTCTGAAGATACTTGATTTGACTCTTCATCTCTTTTACCAAAATATAGACAGGACATAGTATTTAAGCGGGTTTTTTTGCCGATAGTCAAATACACTATATAAAAATAAAGAGGCAAAAGCCTCGCAGTCCCGATTTATCGGGACGAGAATGAGCGAAAATACTATGTCCTGTCTGATAACCATAGTTTAGGAATAATGTGGGCTAACTTTTTGAACAATGTCTGCATTTTTCGGGTTCACTTAATTTATCCTGATATTTTTAATAGCGTCTGTTACTTTTGCTACTCTAACCATCTCTTTTACATTATGAATGCGTACAATATTTGCGCCATTCATTATGGCAATTGCGGCTGCTGCAGCAGTTCCTTCAAGCCTCTCGGTTACTGGCACATCTCCGAGAATCCTGCCGATAAAAGCCTTTCTTGATACCCCAATAAGTAGAGGTTTTTCTAAAAATGTAAATTCCCCGAGCCTGTTGATTATCTCAAGGTTATGCTCGAATGTTTTCCCAAATCCTATGCCGGGGTCTATTATTATTTTGTCCTCAGGAATACCTGATTCTAAAGCCAATCTTATGCCTTCTCTGAGATAATCCATTATTTCAGGTATTAATGCTTCATAATAAGGACTCTTCTGCATATGTCTCGGTGTGCCTTTTATATGCATTATAACTATTGGGACTTTATACTCAGAGGCAATATCTGGCATCATTGGGTCAAATCTCAAGCCGCTTATATCATTTATGATTGACGCACCTGCATCAATAGCCCTTTTTGCAACATCTGCCTTATATGTATCAATTGATATGGGTATATTGATTTCTTTTACAATTTCCTCAATAACAGGAATAGTCCGCCTCAATTCTTCTTCTATTGTAACTGGTTCAGAGCCTGGTCTTGTAGATTCTCCACCGATATCAATGATATCAGCCCCTTCTTCGACCATCTCTATCGCCCTCCTGACTGCTGTTGATTTATCGAAATATAATCCGCCGTCTGAAAAGGAATCAGGCGTGACATTAAGGATTCCCATAATATAAGTTTTTTCAGAAAAGTCTAAGGAAAAATTTCGCCAGACAAGTTTCAAACCTGAACTGCCCTTTTTGATTCTATTGCATGTATTAGAGCATCTATTTCTGGGCCATCCATGGTCTCTTTTTCGAGGAGGGCATTTGCAAATGCGTCAAGGAGATCATAGTTTTCTTCAAGAAGTTTTTTAGACATAGCGTATGCCTCTATTACTATTCTCTTAACCTCATTGTCTATTTCTACTGCGGTCTCTTCACTATAGTCTTTATGCCTTGCTATCTCTCTACCGAGAAAGATCTGTTCATCCTTTTTGCCGAAGGTAAGGGGACCAAGTTTGTCTGACATACCCCATTCTGTAACCATCTTCCTTGCAAGATCTGTTGTCCGCTCAAGGTCATTGCCTGCGCCTGTGGTCATGTGTTTTAGTGCAATCTCCTCTGCTGCCCTTCCCCCGAGCAGAACCATCAGTGCCTTTATTAAATAATCCTGTGAATAGGTATACCTGTCGTCTATAGGTAACTGCTGGGTAACTCCAAGTGCCCTCCCCCTCGGTATAATACTCACCTTATGTATTGGATCAGTACCAGGCGTTAGTTTGGCTACAAGTGCATGTCCTGCTTCATGATAGGCAGTATTCCGCTTCTCAGTCTCGCTTATTATCATGCTCTTCCTTTCAACACCCATAAGCACCTTATCTTTTGCTGCTTCAAAATCATATTTTTCCACCTTGCTTTTTGTCTTCCTTGCTGCAAGCAATGCAGCCTCATTAACAAGGTTCTGAAGGTCAGCGCCAGAAAAACCAGGTGTCCCCCGGGCTATTTCTTCAAGGCTAACATTATCATCAAGCGGTATATTCTTTGTGTGAACTTTGAGTATCTCAAGCCTGCCTTTTACATCAGGCTGTGGCACAACTATTTGTCGGTCAAATCTTCCAGGCCTGAGAAGCGCGGGGTCAAGCACATCAGGTCTGTTTGTAGCAGCAATAATAATGACACCCTGATTGCTTTCAAATCCATCCATCTCTACAAGAAGTTGATTCAGTGTCTGTTCGCGCTCGTCGTGACCGCCTCCGAGTCCTGCTCCCCTGTGTCTGCCAACAGCATCAATTTCATCAATAAAAATAATACACGGTGCATTCTTCTTAGCCTGTTCAAAAAGGTCTCTCACCCTCGAAGCGCCAACTCCCACAAACATCTCAACAAAGTCAGATCCCGATATTGAAAAGAATGGCACCCCGGCTTCGCCTGCTATAGCCTTTGCAAGAAGAGTCTTTCCTGTGCCCGGTGCGCCAACAAGCAGAACCCCTTTGGGAATCTTCCCGCCAAGTTTCTGGAATTTCTGAGGGTCTTTAAGAAAATCTATGACCTCCCTGACCTCTTCTTTTGCCTCTTCTATGCCGGCAACATCAGCAAATGTTATATTTACTGACTTCTCGGAGATCAATTTTGCCTTTGCCTTGCCGAATGACAGCGCCCTGTTCCCGCCTGCCTGCATTTGCCTCATGAAGAATATCCAGATAGCAATAAGCAAGAGTATAGGTCCATATGAGAAAAACAGATTCCAGTACCATGGATTTTGGTCTTCTGGTTTTGCAGTAATCTTTATATTTTTAGACCTTAAGAGAGTTACGAGATCAGGATATTCTACTGTATATGTCTTAAATGCCTTGCCATCTTTAAGTTTACCTGTCACAGAATTTCCCTTTATGGTAACCTCTTCTATCTCCCCCTTATCGAGCTTGGACATGAATTCAGAAAATATTATCTCCTCTTCAGCCTTTCTGGGAGTACCGAGAAGATTAAACAAAAGTATCATCATCATTCCTATTAATAACCAGACAAACAAACTCTTATAAAAGTTCAATCATTTTCCTCCAATAATACATTATTGTATTATTCTAACATATTAAAATGCTTTTCCACTTTTAGTAGCTCATTATTTCTCCCTCTATCAGTTTTCTTTGAATATTTATGAGATTATTTATTCCTGCTGCTGCGAGTTTTATAAGTTCATCAAGTGTAGCTATCGAAAAGGGTGATCCTTCTGCAGTTCCCTGTATCTCTACAAATCTTCCGCTTCCTGTCATTACAACATTCATATCTACCTCTGCTACAGAGTCTTCCGCATAACAGAGATCGAGTCTCGGCTCTCCGTTTACAATCCCTACACTTATAGCAGCAAGGTAGTCTTTAAGAGGCATTCTGTCAATAAAGGCGTTCTTCATTGCATATTTTAAGGCATCTACCATACATATAAAGGCGCCTGTTATTGCTGCTGTCCGTGTGCCTCCATCTGCCTCTATTACATCACAGTCAATCCATATCGTCCTTTCACCGAGGGCTGAAAGGTCAACAACAGACCTTAATGCCCTGCCTATGAGTCTCTGTATTTCATGTGTTCTACCGCCGATCTTGCCTGTAGAAGACTCCCTAATGGTCCTTGTAGGGGTTGCCTTGGGAAGCATAGCATATTCTGCTGTTATCCATCCTTTTTTCTGATCCTTCAGAAAAGAAGGCACCTTTTCCTCTATCGAGGCAGTGCATATTATCCTCGTATTCCCCATAGAAATTAATACAGACCCCTCAGCAGAACCTATAAAATTTCTTTGTATCTTCAAGCTTCGTATTTCATTATTTTTTCTACCATCAGGTCTCATTTACCCTCCATGCTTTAAATTACCAATAACTAAATCACAAACATCAAATAAATTCCAATAACCACACACCAATTAACCAAACAGGTTTAGAATTTGATTATCCGGTATTATCTGATTATTGGAATTTGGTCATTGGTTATTTTAATTTCCAAGCTCTATTTTCTCTATATGCTCTATTTTCTGTCTGAGGAATCTCTCTCCTACTGTTAAAAATCTCTCAGGAGAATCAGTTACAAAAAACTCTTTTAAAGGCTTGCCTTCCTGCTCCCTTTTTAAATTCATGTTTTCAAGTATCCTCTTAATCTCATGCGATGCCTCAACAGCAGAATCTATAAGTTTTATATCCTTACCTATTGCCATAGCTATAACCTTTTTAAGCAGTGGATAATGTGTACAACCAAGTACGAGGGTATCTATACCTTTATTAGTTATATTTTTAAGATATTTTTTTGCAATGAGGGTTGCAACATCTCCTTCTGTCCAGCCCTCTTCTACAAGGGGTACAAACAGAGGACACGCAAGCCCAAATACCTCAATATTTTTATCAATGGCATTAATCGCTTTTGTGTAAGAACTGCTTCTAATTGTAGCCTCTGTACCTATAACCCCTATTTTCCGTTTTTTTGTAGCCTCAACCGCAGCCTTTGCACCAGGTTCGATAACTCCAATAACAGGCATAGCAATGCTCTTTTTTATAGCATCAAGGCTCATAGAAGATGCAGTATTACAGGCAACCACAAGGAGTTTAATATCTCTCGAAGACAGAAATTTTGTATTTTCAAGAGAATATCTAATGACTGTTTCCTGTGACCTTATCCCGTAAGGGACCCTCGCAGTATCTCCGAGATAAATAGTGCTTTCATCAGGCATTTCTTTTATTATCTCTTTCAGGACTGTCAGTCCGCCTATCCCTGAGTCAAAAACACCAATCGGCTTGTTTTTCTTATCCACTATTAGCTCCATCCGAAAGAACCATATCCCTTAAAGGATACAAAAGATAAAAATGTCCGCCGATGGTTTCTATCTCTTTCCCTTCTATAAGGATTTTTACATCTTGAATGTCTTCCACATTTGAGATAAGGCTTTTATATAAACCTTTAAGAAGAAGAAATTCAGACATTGCATCTCCTTGAAAGTTTCTTTGAAATTCATCCGAGAGGTCAACATAGAGTATTTCATCTGCACCTCTATAAACACCAAGAAATTTTGCACCTTCTGGTATAATTGAAGAAGCTGTATCAGACGCACCTGCGAGGTATTCTTCTATTATAGCCTCTGCAATTTTTATCTGCCCGATCCTTTGCGGAATCTTTTTCTCTTCCGGCTGGATATGATCAGATATAGGATAATAGATTTTCACTGAGGAAAAATCTGTATCATCAGTATCAACTATTTTTTTCTCTACTATTTTGTCCTTAGAAGAATACAAGAAAAAAAGATACCCGCCGGCAACACCGACAAAGAAGATTGATATTAGCAATACCAATTTTGTTAGTGGAATATTAACCCTGTATTTTTTAGGTTTTATATCATTATTCTGATTGTTCATATAATATTATTCCATTAACAATTGCATTTATAATTCTTGTCCTCAGTTCCTGGTCATAAACCAAAAATTCCGAAGAAGGCAATTCAATCAAGACACAGGGCGCACTTACAGAATTTAGTATTGGGAGGGGCATGTGCCTGTAAATAACGTCTATCCCAAACTCATCTTCAAGTGTATTTTCTATGCTTTCTGAAAGAATTTTACTTCTTTTTATATATTTTTTCTGTAATGAAGCAGAGCTAAAAAAATCAATCTCATCTTCTAAATCATGACCTTTAAATTTAGGGCTATACAGGACGAATTTATCCGACATAGAGGCATGCAGACTTATAAATATATCAGGTTCTTTCTGGTTAACAAAAAAGATTCTGTCTGTGAGGGAAACAAAATAGTCAACCTTACGTGTGAGAAAAACTTTTTTGCCTTTTTTGGTAAGCACCTTGTCAAAATCTTTAGCAAGCCTCAGGCTGAGATTTTTTTCATTTATATCTTTAAAGGTTATCCCGTTATCATAGCCGCCATGCCCTGGGTCAATAACAAAAACCTTAGAAGCGATCTGGGCTGGACGCTTCTCCTTTGTCATTATATCTAATACAAGTCTCGGTGGATCTGTAAGCCTGAAAACCCTTGTCTCACCTTCTTCCTTCAGATTTATCATTAGCAAATTACCATCTGCTACTATCCCAAATGGCAGTTTGTCTTTTGCCGTGAGAATAAAGGGGAGGGGGAATTCTATCTCTATTTGAGAGGGTGAGGTAATAATTTTTGCGCCATTAATAAATGTTTCTTCTGATTCAAATACAATTCGCAAAGACTTATCCCGCTCGCTGAATCTTAACAAAACTTCGCTCTGGGGCTGAGCAAAAACAGCACTCGCCATAGATAGGCATATAATTAAAATCAGAGATAACAAGAATCTTTGTGCCATTAGCCTGTATTTATTCTCCAGTAAAATTCTGGTGGAGGCGGCGGGAATTGAACCCGCGTCCGAAAGTCCTACACTCAGGCATCTACATGCTTATCCCGCCTTTTAAGTCTCGGATAATGACCTGCCGGCAGAAAGGCTTTTCATTATCCCATCCCCCTTGTTCTTACCTTAGGATAGGGAGAAGTCTCCTAAGGCCAGTCTGCTTACCGACGCTGTTCCTGAAACACAGACAATTTCAGGAGAGCGTGCTGCTTTAATTAAGCAGCGAGTGCCAGTTCGTTGTTGGCGTTTGTGTTTGTTTCCGCCTTTTTACGTGGTGACGGAGCCACGACATGCAACCTGAGCCTCGAAACCCCCGTCGAGCCCTTTCGCCCCCTCTGTTACGTTTGGGGCAACTATCCTGACCGTGAGGACTATTTTTTTAATGCCCTTTCGATCTCTCTCTTTGCTTGTCTTTCTTTTATCCTTTCCCTCTTTTCAAAGAGCTTTTTCCCTCTCGCAAGACCCACTTCAGTCTTTACAAAAGAATCCTTAAAATATATCTTAAGAGGGATAAGCGTAAATCCTTTTGCTGCTATTTTACCAGATAGCCTGTTTATTTCGTTTTTGTGCATAAGGAGCTTTCGTGTTCTTAATGGGTCATGGTTCATAATATTACCATGACTGTAAGGGCTGATATGGCAGTTAAGTAAATACGCCTCACCTCCCTTGATAATCACATAAGCGTCTTTCAGATTAGCCTTTCCCTCTCTAAGGGATTTAACCTCTGTTCCTGAAAGCACAATACCTGCTTCGAGGGTCTCATCAATATTATAATCATGATATGCCTTCCTATTCTGGCATACGATCTTCATATAAATATTTTAACATTTCTTATGACCTGCCAACACTGTAATATTTAAGCCCTTTCTCCCTCATCTTCTGTGGTTCGTATATATTTCTTAAATCAAAAAAACACGGTTTCTTAAGAAGTCTCTTGAGTCTGTCAACATCAAGGTTTCTGAACTGGTTCCATTCAGTAATAATTACAAGTGCATCAGCCCCTTTTGCAGCATCGTAAGAATCCTTACAGAACTTCATACGCTTAGGACTAATAGCAGAGTTTTTAGCTGTTAGTTCCATATTCTTAGATATAAGCTCTGAGTTCTTCACAACAGGGTCGTATACCCGTATATTTGCCTTCTCTTTTAAAAGACTATCAATAATATAAAGAGAGGGGGCATCGCGAATATCATCTGTATTTGGCTTGAATGACAGGCCAAGAAGTGCAATCGTCTTACCTTCAAGCGGTCCCATAGTGTCCTTTATCTTTTTGATCATTAATTCCCTCTGCCTTTCGTTAGCCCTCACTGCCTCGCCAACAATTCCAAGCTTGATATCATGCTCCTCAGCCATCTTTAAAAGAGCCTTTGTATCTTTTGGGAAACATGACCCCCCAAATCCGGGACCTGCATGAAGGAATTTAGAGCCTATCCTCTGATCAAGTCCCATGCCTTTTGCAACCATATGTACGTCAGCGCCAACCTTTTCACATAGATTCGCTATTTCATTAATAAAAGAGATCTTTGTTGCAAGAAATGAATTAGAGGCATACTTTATAAGCTCTGCTGTCTCAATATTGGTTATGACAAACGGTGTTTCTATAAGATATAGCGGTTTATAAAGGTCTCTCATTATTGCAACAGCCTGAGAACTTTTTGCACCTATCACAACCCTGTTAGGCCTCATAAAATCCTCTATCGCTGAACCCTCCCTCAGGAACTCAGGGTTCGAGACAATATCAAAATCAGCCTGTTCTTTAAGGTTTTTTGAAATTATTTTCCTTATTCTTTCACCTGTGCCTACAGGCACCGTGCTCTTTGTAACAATTACCTTGTAGCCGTCTATATGGCTTGCGATTTCCTTTGCAACATCCTCTACATATTTCAGGTCAGCAGAGCCATCTCCTCTCGGCGGAGTTCCTACCGCAATAAATATCACGAGAGAGGATTCAACAGCCTTTGGTATTTTGGTAGTAAACATAAGCCTTCCCTGTCTGACATTCCGTTTAACAAGCTCATCAAGCCCGGGCTCATAAAATGGGATAACCCCTTTTTTTAGCAAATTTATCTTTTTTTGATCTTTATCAACACATGTAACAACCACCCCAAATTCAGCAAAACAGGCGCCTGTAACAAGCCCTACATATCCTGTGCCGATAATCCCTATATGCATATGAGTTCTCCTTTTCGTTTATTCAATATGATGATTTACATATTATAACCTAAATCTTTTTATTATCACATTTCAGATACGAAAGAGGCGATGTTGACATATAAACTGGACTCATATAAAATTTTCCCATGAGATACAAAGTATTGCTTGTAGAAGATTCTAAGGTTGTACAACAGATGTACAAGAACAAACTGATATTGGAGCAGTTTAATGTCATTACAGCAGAAAATGGCATGGAGGCAATAAAGATACTTTCTCAGGAGAAACCTGATATTATCCTGCTTGACCTTATGATGCCTATTATGGATGGATACAAGGTATTGCAAGTTGTAAAAACAGACCCTAAGCTTTCAAGCATACCAGTATTGGTCTTTTCTGCAAAAGGACAGCCTGAAGAAGTTGAAAAGGCATTGAACCTTGGCGCTGCAGGTTATTTTGTAAAGGCAACTACTAAACCTAATGAGGTTATTGATCATATAAAAAAGTTGCTTAGCCAGCAACCACAGGTGAAGGAAGTTAAACGCTATACTGTGGAAATAAAAGAAAATGCTTATGATGCAAAAAAGTTGGCGCAGGATTTCAACCTTAATGAACTTAAATGTCAGAAATGTCAGTCCCCAATGCTTCTTGAATTGATCCCTGACTTTTCACACGAGACACCATGGTTTAACACAAGATTCTTCTGCCCGAGATGCCAGACATGATTTATGAAATATAATTATTAACCAGTTTTAACAATTCGGGTGTTTGTATCGGCTTTGTAAGATATGTATTAGCACCTAAGGCAATAGCCTTTTCCCTCTCCTCTTCCGCGCCTTCTGTTGTAATCATTATTATAGGGATATCTTTATGAGCAGGATTTTCCTTTAAATGGCTCACTAATTGAATGCCATTCATAAGAGGCATATTTATGTCAGAAAGTATAATGTCTATCTTTTCTGAAGACAATTTTTTTAATGCATCAACACCGTCGCTTGCCTCAATAACCCGCGAATTGGCAATTCGTTTAAGGGCAAACTTTATTAATTGCCTCATCGTTGGAGAATCATCAACAATAAGGATAGTTGGCATTTTCATCACCTCACCTATTAAAGATTTCCTGCGGCAAGATCGCAGGGGATACGCTCACTGTCTATGTAATCGTTTTAATAAAACTTCTCCTGTTCTCGTATTGAACTTTATCTTCCTGCCATAATTGCCTCCGACATCAGACCCTATTATAGGCAAATCTTCTTCTTTTAACAAATCTTCAGCGAATAATATGTTAGCAGCAGCAACATTTAAAATCTTATTATTACGGCCATTTGGTGTACTTGCACCTCCAAATATTTTAGCCTTTAGATTATCTTTCTTGCAACCGAGCGTTAGCATCTTTTTAATAAGTTTTGGAATGGCAATATCCCCATATCTTGAAGTTGGCGTGCCTTTACCATCCCAGACAGGAAATAGATAATGGTTCATGCCGCCGATTTTTAAAAAAGGATCCCATAGGCATATTGCAATACACGAACCGAGAACAGTGACTATTTCATATTCTTTTCTGCTGGCAAATATCATGCCCCCTATTAGGTAATGATTTTTTATAGTTTTATCTTTTTCAATATTCTTCATTGCCTTCATCACTGATATTATCCTATTAACCGGCATCTCCATCCTTAGAAAATCTGATGACTTCTCTCGGTATAGCCTCAAGCGAGATGACCTTGTCAACACCACCCAGTTTTATAGCCTCATGAGGCATGCCGAAAACCACACAAGATTGCTCATCCTGAGCAATTGTTTTTGAGCCTGCGTCTTTCATCTCCTTCATACCCCTTGCTCCATCATCTCCCATTCCGGTCATAATAACACCTATTGCATTTTTCCCCCCGTACCTTGAAGCAGAACGAAAGAGCACATCCACTGATGGACGATGCCTACAGACCAAAGGTCCGTCTCTAACCTCCACATAATAACGAGTACCGCTCCTTTTAAGAAGTATATGTCGGTTGCCAGGGGCAATCAGTGCCTGCCCTTTGAGAACAGGATCGCCATTTTCAGCCTCTTTGACAGATATTTTGCAGACATTGTCAAGACGGTTTGCAAATGCCTTAGTGAAATTTTCTGGCATATGCTGTACAACAACAATACCAGGAGAATCGAGCGGCATTTCAGAAAGAAAAAATCTTAATGCCTCTGTCCCTCCTGTTGATGCACCTACTACTACCACCTTCTCAGTAGTAACCATCATTGCGTGCTGGTTTGCCTTTGCTAAAATACTATCCGCATCTAATTTTGGTTCGATTTTATATACCTCACTGCTTCTAATATTCTCGCGCATAACTCTGGAAGCAGCCTTAACAGCATCACATATTAATACCTTTGACTCTTCAAGAAACTGTTTTGTGCCGATGCTTGGTTTTTGAATAATATCCACTGCACCATACTGAAGCGCCTTAATGGCGAGAGTAGAACTTTCAACGGTCAGGCTTGAACATATCACCACAGGGATTGGGTGTTGACTCATAATCTTTTGAAGGAATGTGATACCATCCATTCTCGGCATCTGTACATCCAGAACTATCACATCAGGAACCTCATTCTGCATCTTTTTTACTGCTATAAAAGGGTCTCCTGCGGTACCAATTACTTCTATCTGAGGATCTGACTCGAGAATCTTCTTCATGGTCTGCCTCACAGTCGCAGAATCATCCACAATAAGCACCTTAATAGTTTTCTTCATCCTCTTTCATTACACCATATAAAAATTATTTGCATTTTTTCCTGTATATAGCAGAAGCCTCGTGTTCCAGAAAAGGCACATTTAATCCTATCAGTGTTTCGGTATGACCTACAAACAGATACCCTCCGCGTTGCATATGATCACAAATACGATTCAATACAAGCTCCTGGTCCTGTCTGTCAAAATATATCAACACATTACGAAAAAAGATTATGTCCAACCTTTCTTTAAACATGTAATCATCTTCTATCAGATTAAGCCTTCTGAATGTAACCTTCTCTCTTATTTCTCTATCTACCTTTACAAGACACTTGCTTTTATCCTTACTCCTTAAGAAATATTTTTTTTTAAGATGAGTAGGGATATCTTTTATACTTTCTTCGTTGTATATACCGCATTTAGCAAAATCGAGAACCCTTGAGGAGACATCAGTAGCAATAATCTTGTATTCAAGGGCAGGATGTCTTTCAGTAAATTCATTCAGTACAATTGCAAGCGAGTAGGGCTCTTCTCCTGTAGAACACCCTGCACTCCAGATATTCAATTTTTTTCTAAGACCATTGCTTGCCTTTATTAATTCAGGCAATGCATTTTGAACAAGATATTCAAAATGCATCATCTCACGGAAAAACTCTGTCTTATTGGTGGTAACCACATCAATCAGGTGAACCGCCTCTTTTTCCATGCCTTCAGGACTAAAAAGATAATCACAATATTCTTTGAACGAACTTATGCCATAAAATTGGAGACGTTTCCTTACCCGTGCCTCAAGCATAGTCCTCTTTGAAGGTGGCATCTTTATACCGCATCTGACACTGATAAATTCTCCGAGGCGGCGGAAATCTCTATCCGTCATGCTTGTAAAAAGACTTTTTGACATAGTTGCCATAAGATCAAATCCGTTTATTCTGCTTTTTCTGTTTGATTCTCTCCGCTACTTTTCTGAACAATTGCAACTTCCTCACCAGAGAAAACTTCATCTATATCCAGAATCATCACAAAATCATCATCCCTTTTGCCCATGCCTTCAAGAAATTCTATATTAAGATTTGTCCCTATTCTGGGCGCTGGTTCTATTTTTTCAGGGTCTATTTCTACTACCTCCTGGACTGAGTCTGCAAGTGCCCCGATCACCAATGTTTCATCATTGACTGCTACCTCCATAATAATTATACATGTGTTAATAGTCCTTTCTGTTGGAGGCATCCCGAATTTTAACCTCAGGTCAATGACAGGTACAACATTGCCTCTTAAGTTTATTACACCTCTCATAAAATCAGGTGTTCTTGGCACCTTTGTCATAGGCGTATATTCAAGGACTTCTCTTACCTTTGATATCTGAATCGCAAAGACTTCTTCTGCCAACTTGAAGGTCAGATATTGAGTCGCCCCTATAATTGTTTCAACGCTCATCTTTATTCTCCTCCCTTTTTTTATTTCAGGGTTTAATACCAAAAAGGCATTCTTTAAAACTTGATGAACTCACCGTCATCCTTATCAAGGTTGCCACCTCCATTATTCAAATCAATTGCCACACCTGCTGCCTTTTTCTCCTTTTTTGCACTAACCGCCTCTTTAGCCTCGCCTCCCTCATCTTTTACCTTTTCCTTAAGCGCATGGGCTATCTTTATTTTGTGTTTATCCTTTTTTTCTTCAACTGACCTCTTTTTATATTCTTCCATTGCCTCTGTTGAAATCTTAAAGTATTCAATAATGCTCATAAGTTGCTGTGCCTGAGATGAGAGTTCTTCAGAGGTGGAAGCCATTTCTTCAGCAGCCGAGGCATTCTGTTGGGCTACCTGGTCAAACTGGTATATGGCTTTATTTATCTGTCCAACTCCAGCATTCTGTTCTCTACTGGCTGCGCTTATCTCTTGTACAAGTTCAGCAGTCTTCTGGATATCAGGTACAAGTTTCTGGAGCATCTGTCCTGCCTTTTCAGCAACATTCACGCTCGTCTTTGAAAGTTCGGTAATCTCTGCTGCTGCAGCCTGACTGCGTTCTGCAAGCTTTCTTACTTCTGATGCTACAACAGCAAATCCCCTGCCATGTTCACCTGCCCTCGCTGCCTCTATTGCTGCATTTAGGGCAAGAAGATTTGTCTGCCGGGCTATCTCCTCGATTATGGATATCTTCAGTGCAATCTCCTTCATTGCACCTACTGCCTGACCAACCGCTACACCGCTTTCACGTGCATCATCTGATGCCTTTAAAGCAATCTTCTCTGTCTCCTGTGCATTGTCTGCATTCTGTTTTATGTTAGCTGTCATCTCTTCTATTGAAGATGACACCTCTTCTGAAGAAGCTGCCTGTTCAGATGCACCCTGTGACATCTGCTCTGAGGTTGAACTCAACTGTTCACTGCCTGTAGATACATTCTCTGCTGCGTTCTTTACATCACGCACAACTTCACTCAATTTATCTGTCATTACCAACAAAGCCTGTCCGAGTGCGTCTTTATCAGAAACCTTTAGATTAACTGTAAGGTCGCCTGATGCAATTTTATTGGCAAGGGCGACCCTTTCCTGCTGTGCAGTAACCATATCCTTCATCGCCTTAAGAAGCAATCCTGTTTCAGAACGATCGGTTTCCCCTATATCTACTGAAACATCACCCTCTGCTACTTTATTAGCTACAGAAACTCCCAATGCCAATGGTTTTGTGATGCTTCTTGTTGTAACAAAGGCAACGGAAATACCAAATAAGAAAGCACATCCAGTCAATATAAAAAGAACATGCAGGACTTGTTTTGCACTGCCCACAATGCCTTCTGTTT
>JBFMDO010000032.1:0-2454 GCA_040753615.1 Nitrospirota bacterium
GGCCCCCCTGTCTGTACTGCCTTAAACTTTTTATTGTTTATGATTCCTCCGCCAATATCAAAGATAATCTCTCTGAGGGTTATGCCCATAGGAACTTCAACAAGCCCTGTATTCTTTACCTTGCCTGTAAGGGCAAATACCTTTGTGCCCGGAGAGTCTTCTGTTCCTATGCCGAGAAACCAATCTGCACCATTTTCTATAATTGGTGGTATGCACGCATAAGTCTCTACATTATTAAGATTTGCTGGATAGCCCCATGGACCACCGCCAGGCTCTGATACCCTCGGCGGCCTCGCATGAGGAAATCCTCTTTTGCCTTCGAGCGAGGCAACGAGTGCAGTAGCCTCACCACAGACAAATGCGCCTCCTCCTTCTCTAATATCAACTATGAAGTCAAACCCTGTTCCGAGAATATTTTTTCCCAGAAGTCCGATTTCTTCTGCCTGTTTAATGGCTATTTTAAGGTTTTCTACAGCGAGCGGATATTCGTGACGGACATATATAAATCCATAGTGTGCATTAATTGCATACGCACAGACTAACATACCCTCAAGAAGGCTATGTGGGTCGCCTTCCATAATTGACCTGTCCATAAATGCACCAGGGTCGCCTTCATCGCCATTTGCTATAACAAGTTTAATACTGCCAGGGGCTTTTTTTGTATGCTCCCATTTCTTGCCTGCAGGGAATCCTGCTCCGCCCCTGCCCTTAAGATTTGACTTTTTTACTTCTTCCAGCACATCTTCAGGACTCAGGGAAGAAAAAATCTTTTCAACAGCTTTATAACCGCCGACTACTATGTAGTGGTAGATATCACATGGGTCTATCTTTCCATTATTCCTGAGTGCAATCCTTTTCTGTTTCTTGTAGAAAGGGATATCTTCCATTATCTCAACAGGTTTACTATGAAAGCTATCCCTGTAGAGAAGACTTCCTACAGGAAGACCTCCTTGATATGTTGTCGAAATTATTTCCTCTACATGATTTTGCTTAACCTTCTGATAGAAATAGTCACGTGGCTCTATTTTCAGAACAGGACCTTTCTGACAAAGACCCTGACATCCTGTAGGAATAACCTCAATCTCAAGCCCCTTCTTTTTAATCTCTTTTTCGAGCCCATTAACTATTTTTAGAGAATTATTCGCCCTACATCCTGTTCCACAACAAACCTTGACTCTGTTTTTACGTGGAGCTAATACCCCAGCTTCAATAAGAGAATTCCGCAAGTCAATGAGCTGCTGTACGTTATTAAGTTTCTCTTTTAATTCCTTCATTAATCTGCACTCCGTATGTAAATTTATCCATAGTATATCTCAGGGAGTAAATAAGAGACCAGGTCTCTAAATGTAATCATCCCTGCTATTTTATCACCTTCAACTATAGGCAAATGTCTCTTCATATTCCTTGATGCTATAGATATTGCTGTATTTATTGACATAGATGGATCAAATTTTATTAGATCACTTCTCATCACCTTCTCAACAGTCTCTTTCTCAAAAGAAACCCCTTTAATATACCAATGTGAAACATCTCTTTCTGTAAATATCCCCACCAATTTATTATCCTCATCAACAACAAAAACACCGCTAACATTCCTATCACTCATTATTCTTATCGCATCTCCAATCGTGCTGTTCTTATTCACAGTTACTATCTCATGAGGCTTTGATTTTAAAATATCTTTTAAGGTCATCATGGAGCGACTTCTGATAAGCTCTATTTTTTCAGTAGATACCTTAAATTCCTCAAGCCTTACATGTATCTGTTTCTTCACCTTCACAGCATCTACAGGGCATGCAAGATAGCATGCCTTGCATTTTGTACAGGATTCTTGATCAATAAAGAAACTCCTTCTCGTCTCCTTTACTGCATCAAATGCACATGCTTCCCTGCATAGTCCGCAGAGGATACATTCTTCCGGATTTATAGTAAACATCCCGACACCGGCGCATACCTTTGCCCTGCAGTATTTGTCATAAATATGTTCTTCATATTCATCGAGAAAATATTTGATAGTAGTAAGAACTGGATTTGGGGCACTCTGTCCGAGACCACAGAGAGAACTTGCCTTTATCATTCTACCAAGTTTTTTCAGCTTCTTTAGATCATCTGGCAGTCCGTTACCCGAGGTTATCCTTTCTAATATTTGAAGCATTTGATATGTCCCTATACGGCATGGAGGGCATTTGCCACATGATTCTGACTGGCAGAACGATAGAAAATATTTAGCAACATCTACCATGCAGGTATCTTCATCCATAACCACCATTCCACCAGAGCCCATTATTGAACCTACTTTGGTAAGAGAATCAAAATCAACAGGAAGGTCAAGATGCTGCTCCGGAATACAGCCGCCTGATGGCCCCCCTGTCTGTACTGCCTTAAACTTTTTATTGTTTATGATTCCTCCGCCAATATCAAAGATAATCTCTCTGAGGGTTATGCCCATAGGAA
>JBFMDO010000033.1:0-2302 GCA_040753615.1 Nitrospirota bacterium
ATATATTTAGCCGGTCCTTCTCTTAAAAATCGTAACTCCTGATAAATAAAGGAAGAAAATATTCTTCCCTCTCACTAATAGCCATGGAATCGTGGGAAAAACTACCGCTTCGAAATCGCTGATTTGCACTTTCAGAAGGTGCAAAAGAGCATGTATTAGTGCCTGAAAAAACTCAGATTGCCGCAAAAGATATAATATTTGAAACAGAAAAAAATATGCTTGCTATACCTGCAAAATTGGTTAAGGCATACAGTATTGATATAAATGGCGATGCTGTTTATGAAAGCCCGCTTAATGTTATTTCAAACGGCAAGGTTATTCCTGTCAAGACAACTCTGCTTTATGATGCAAAGACGCAAGACAGCACAATATATGTAGATAACTCAGAAGGAATTAATAAAGGTGACCTGCTGATTATCAATAAATCTGAATATGTGGTAATCTCTGAAATATCAGATTTAAAGATAACGCTTTCTCACAAACTTGATAATGACCATCAGGCTGGAAACACAGTGGAAAAGGTAATAACTTTTGAATTGTTTGAGGGAAAAAACTTGCAGGAGCATATCCTTTATTTAGGACACGAAGAGATATTGAATCTTAAGGAAAAGGCATATATTCTAATTGGAATAAAACCATTTATAAAAGACTCTCTTGAAAGTGCAAGCGTTTTATGGGAATACTGGGGTGAAGATGATAATAAAAAATTAGGCTGGCATAATCTCAATATAAAACAACCGCTAAAAGCAATAATAGACTTTATAGAAGGGATATTTAATATAGATGTTATAGTCCTGGAGAAAGACAAAATAGGAGAAATTAAAAAACATAAAGTAAATGAAAAAGAAAGTTTATGGATTAGATGCAGGGTGAAAGACAGGTTAGTAAAAGAGGATTTGCTCTCACAAATAAAGATTGATTATCTCTTAATTACTTCTTTGCCCTGGTTTGACTTAAATATGGGTATTGCCGGGCTAACAGGGATTCAGGCAGATAGGGCATTCCATAATGATATTCCTTTAGAACTAACTCTTGAGGATACATCTGAAAATTTCACGAATTCGGTTTATCCATTCGGAAATATACCAAGACTTTTTGATACCTTTTATATTGCTTCTAAAGAGGCTTTTTCAAAAAAGGGTGCAAACATTATATTGAAATTCAACATAACACCACCAAGCACAGGAAGCACAGATTTGCGGCTTTCATGGGAGTATTGGAACGGAAAGGGGTGGCAGGTTCTTACCATAATAAAAGATGAAACAAATAGATTTTTACAGCCTGGTGATAAGAAGGTTGAGTTCAACTGTCCGGAAGACATAGAAGAGACCGAGGTGAGTGGCCAGAAAAATTACTGGATAAGAACAAGGATTATAAGCGGTGACTATGGAAAAGAAAAATTTGTGAAAGGAGTAAATGATACCTGGATAATTAATACTGGCGATATCAAACCTCCTAAATTCAATAACCTTACTATAATCTATATTCCAAAACCTCAATCTGCCCGCTATTGTTTTGCATACAACAACCTTATGTTCAGGGATGTTACAGAAGAAGGCAAGGATATTGATTCAAAATCATTCAACCCGTTTATGGTCATAGATGATGCTCATCAGAGTATGTATCTGGGTTTTGATAAAAAGTTAGAAAAGGGACCAATTTGTATCTTCTTCTCAATAGAAGAACAATTATGGGATGAGAAATTACCTGCTATAGAATGAGAATATTATGTTGAAGGTGGAAAATGGACACGGCTTGAGGTTGTTGATGGGACAAGGGGTTTTACGCAAAGCGGTGTGATTGAGTTTGTCTTCAACTCTGATTTTGCAATGACAGAGAGATTTGGCAAGGAATTATACTGGATAAGGGCAGTTGATGTTAAAGATAGTTTCAAACCCATCAATCTTGTTTATGCTAAATTCTATTTAAACAATCCATTTTTCAAGTTCAGCAATTATATCATCCAAAATTTTCTTCTCCCTGCAAAAGGAATTTATAACCTCATATCATGGGATAAATTGTCTACACAACACGATACTTCTAAAACAGTTAAGCCCGAGCCTTGCAAGGAATCATACGAAGATATAAAGCCGTGTCCTAAATATCTGAATATTTATCATCCTCAATGGGCACATAATGATAATGTTAAAATGGCGGTTATAAGCCCAAAGATAAAAGGCATCTTTCTTAATACAATATGGGCAGTTCAGGCTGAAACAATAAAGGATGAGCTCCTCGGCTCAAGCGACGGCACAGCCTACCAGAATTTTTCAATACAGAAAACACCTGTTATCTCAAAAGA
>JBFMDO010000034.1:0-2937 GCA_040753615.1 Nitrospirota bacterium
TTGAAAATTGTGTTACTATGACTCATGGCTTGGAACTCCTTTCCTGTAAAGGATTTGTCTCCCTCTATTTTTAAAAATAGAGGTCTGGAGTTTCAAGCCCTTCCTATTTTTTACCGGACATTAGTGACATCTTCAACATATTCGTGTGCCTTATCCTTAACTTCCTCTGTAAATTCTTTTATCCTTTCCCTTGTTTCGCGACCGCTTCTGGGGGCAAAAAGCAATGCCAGACCAGCACCCACAAGTCCTCCCAGAAGAAAAGAGAGAAATATGCCTCCTCTATTATATCCGCCTTCCTCTTTCATTTCTCGCCTCCTTTCTTTAAATAAATACTATTTAATAAAAACATGAGGGCAGTCTTTATTCCAACCCTTAAGCCTGATGCCTTAATCGCAGTTGATGATGTAAAACCTTCTATTACGTTGCTCGCATGCTTTATATTCAGCCCTACATCTCTTATAGAGCCTGAGAATGTCTTGATATCGCCTGTTACATCATTGATGTCATCAGATACCTTCCTGATACTCTTTAATGTCTCCCTTAATTCTTCGAGTGTGGGTTTAATATCGTTTTCTGTTGTCTTCAAAAATTCTCTCAGGGAGCGAGCAATTAATTTAAGTTCTATAACCAGTATAACAATAAAAGCAGTCGCCAGAACTAACAAAAATATAATTATTCCTGCCCATATATTGTTAAGCATATTTTTTGTTATTATATCAAATTAATTAAACACTTGCTATTAATTCTCGAAAAACATCATGGAATTAACTATGAATGATGAATTTTATATAAGACGTGCTATCAAGCTTGCAGCTAAAGCACAGGGACTGACAAGCCCCAATCCTATGGTTGGCGCTTTAATTGTCAAGAATGGGAAAATAATATCAGAGGATTTTCATAAAAGAGCAGGCACTCCCCATGCTGAAGCGCTTGTCATTGAAAAGGCAGGGGAAAAAGCAAAAGGCTCTGCCCTTTATGTAAACCTTGAACCATGCTGCCACACACAAAAAAGAACTCCTCCATGTACAACGGCTATTATTAATGCAGGCATAAAAAAGGTAGTAATAGCAATGAATGATCCAAACCCTGCAGTTTCAGGAAAAGGCGTTTTAGAGCTTAAAAAAGCAGGAATCGAAGTAAAAACAGGCATCCTTGTAGATGAGGCAAAAAGGCTTAATGAGTTTTATACAAAACATATAACTACAGGAAAACCATTTGTAATCCTGAAGGTCGCCATGACCCTCGACGGAAAGATTGCGACCCCTGAAGGTCAATCGAAATGGATAACAGGTGAAAAGGCAAGAAAATTAGTTCATCGCATAAGAAGCTGTGTTGATGCAATAATGACTGCTACTGGAACAGTGAAGGCTGATGACCCGCAGCTTACAGCCAGAATAAAAGGAGGTAAAAATCCGAAGAGGGTTATTATTGACCCTAATCTCGAAATCCCATTAAGTGCACAGGTTCTCCACATTCCCCCCAAAACAATAATGGTAACAAAAACATCAGTGATCAGTGAACAGCAGGAAAAGAAAAAAATATTGATGGATAGAGGCGTACAGATTATAGAATACGAAGGTGAAAAAGTTAATCTCAACTGGCTTATGGAAAAACTTGGAAAAATGGATATTATATCGGTTCTTATAGAAGGCGGCTCATCATTCAACGCCTACGCACTTGAGGATGGCATAGTTGATAAGGTAATGTTTTTTATAGCACCCAAGATTATCGGCGGAAAGATATCTTTTCCATGTGTAGGAGGAGAGACATATAAAAAACTGGAAGATGCATATAAGATAACAGAAGTAAAAATAAAACGAATTGGCGAAGATTATTTGATAGAAGGTTATATAAAATGAAAGGAAATCAACATGCTTATAAACTCTGTTCTTGAAGCAATAGGCAATACGCCGCTGGTCAGACTAAAAAAAATGTCGTCAGGCAATGTTTTTGCCAAAGCCGAATTTTTGAATCCGGGCGGAAGTATTAAAGACCGTGTAGCAAAACATATTATTGAATCAGCTGAAAAGGAGGGAAGACTTAGACCCGGGATGATTATAATAGAGGCTACGTCAGGGAATACAGGAATTGGTCTGAGCCTTGTAGGTGTGCAAAAAGGTTACAGGGTAATATGTGTTATGCCTGAAAATATGAGTGAGGAGCGTAAAAAAATCATTCAGGTCTTTGGCGGGGAAATTATTACAACTTCGGCTGAAGAGAGCATATCGGGATCTTTAAAAAAGATGAGTGAAATCGTAGAGACTGAAAAAGAAAAATATTTTATAGCCAACCAATTTACAAATCCACGCAACCCTGAAATCCACTACATTCAAACAGGCCCTGAAATCTGGAATGATACAAATGGCGAAGTAGACATTCTTGTTGCAGGCGTTGGAAGCGGCGGTACACTTCAGGGAATCGGAACATTTTTGAAAGAAAAAAAACATGGCATAAAAATAGTTGCAGTGGAGCCGAAAACAAGCGCAGCATTATTAGGAAGAGAACCCGGACTCCATCGAATACAGGGAATTGGTGACGGCTTTATTCCTGCTGTCCTCGATGTTAATATTGTTGATATGGTATTCACAGTCTCTGATGAAGAGGCTATTGAAACAACACGCAGGCTTTCGAGGGAAGAAGGGTTGCTTGTGGGAACTTCTTCTGGCGCAAATATCTTTGCTGCTCTTCACATGGATAATGGAAGAAATAAAGTAGTTACTGTATTGCCTGACCGCGCAGAAAGGTATTTCAGTACAGCCCTTCTTTGAATTTTTTATTTATAATTGAGAACATGCATTTGAACAATGTCATCCATATCATTGTCCTGTATTTCCTGTTGAGACCTTGACGCCATATTTTGTCCCTTCTGGGTATGCGAGGAAACTTGATATTTCTCTGCCGTCTGCCTTGAAGACCTTTACCCATGAGGTGTTCTGA
>JBFMDO010000035.1:0-7151 GCA_040753615.1 Nitrospirota bacterium
AGAAAGCGATTATGGATTTTATTGAAACACATAATGAGAATCCTAAAATATTTACTTGGACAAAGGATGCAGATACCATCCTTGCGAAGGTTTCTAAATGTATAGATCTGTTAGGGACAGCACACTAAATAGGGACGTAGCCGCCCTCAATCAAGACCAATAGGCGATAGGGGGCCACGAAAGTTTGTTGATACAGTATAATGATTTTAGTTGATGAAAACTTTTATTGCACTTTTATTTATTATATCTCTTGCGTTTACTGTAGAGGCAGCAGAAAGCCATCCGCATTACAATCTGTTTGTTTCTTTTGATATTCAAAGAAATTCTATAAAAGGCACTTCAACAATCACACTAACAGAAAATAAAGAATATAACGTCTTTATTGGCAAACTCAGAATCACCTCTGTAATTCTGAATGGGAAACCTTTCATGTCTGATATTAAGAAGGGAGTATTAAAAGTTACTGGTAAAGGTATCCTTGAAATAACTTATGAAGGTATATTTAAAGAAGAAGATATAAAACAAGAGCGTGAAAATAAAGGTGTTATTTCAGGAAATGTGATTGATGAAAAAGGTATATGCCTGACAGAAGGATGGTATCCCTCGATACAAGGAATAGTATATTACAATCTAATAGCCATTGTACCCAATAGTTTTACAGCAATATCAGAGGCAGATGAGGTTATTGCTGTAAATAAAATTCAGGGCAAAGAGTATTCTTTTAAATTTCCTCATCCTCTAAATTCAATAAATCTTGTTGCAGGCAGATATATGGAACTAAAAGAAATTTTTAATGATATAGAAATCTGCGGATATTTCTTCCCCGAGGATATTTCTCTTGCTAAAACATATATCGAATATGCAAAAAAATATATTAAGATGTACGAAGAACTTTTAGCCCCCTACCCTTACAAACGGTTTTCTGTTGTGGAAGACTTTCTTCCCACAGGATATTCAATGCCGACTTTTACATTACTTGGACAGGAAGTTGTAAAATTGCCATTTATTGTCGAAACATCTCTCGGACACGAAATACTTCATCAGTGGTTTGGAAACTCTGTTTATATTGATCATAAAAAAGGCAACTGGGCAGAGGGTTTGACAACTTACTTATCTGACCACCTTTATGAAGAACAGAAAGGAAAAGGATGGCAGTATAGGAAAAAGATACTGACAGATTATGAAAGCTATGTCAGTCCTGAAAAAGAATTCCCCCTCAGAGATTTTATAAGCAGGGAGGATTTTGCATCAAAGGCAGTCGGATATGGAAAAGGGGCTATGGTATTCCATATGCTCAGGAATCTTACAGGAGATGATTTGTTTTACAAGGCATTAAGAAGTTTTATACACCAAAATAAATTCAAGGAGGCATCGTGGGATGATTTAAGAACAGCATTCGAAAAAGAATCAGGGAAAAATCTCGAACAGTTTTTTAATCAATGGCTTAACCGAAAAGGACTAATCTCCATTGAGATAAAAAATCCGAGGGTAATTGTTTTAAAAGGTATACCGGCAGTTTCTTTTGAGATCATACAGAAAGGCGAAATTTACGAATTTAATCTTCCTCTTAAAATAAAAACGGATAAGGGTGAAATCAATACGATACTGAATATTAAAAATGCAGTAGAGAAACTCGAAATATCAGTAGAGGGTAATCCTCTGGAAGTGGTTATTGATGAAAATTATGATTTAATGCGTCAGCTTTCTGAGGAAGAGTCCCCTCCTCTCATATCAAAACTCTTAGGAGATGAAAAAAGGCTTGTTGTAATTCCTGAAAAAGACAGGGATAAATACGAGGGTTTAATTAATATCCTGAAAAAGGAAGGTTTTATTCTTAAAGAAGAAAGAGAAATTAAAGATAAAGATTTAATGTCCTCATCTTTGCTTGTATTAGGTATTGATAGCCCGATTCTTAAAAGGCTTTTTGCTGGACATAATAAAGTCGGGCATGGATTCATGCTTATGATAAAAAAGAATCCTTTAAATACATTCAGAGTCATAGCTATTGCCTATGGTGATTCAAAAAATGAAGTTGACCTTGCATCTGAAAAGATTTTTCACTATGGAAAATACTCTTTTATAAGATTCGAAAATGGAAAAATTGTAGAGAAAAAGACAGATGAAACCGCATCCGGGATAAATGTCAGTTTATATGAACCTGTATGGGGGATTCAACCCCAAAAGGCAATCAGTCTTGAGGACATTATTAATACCATTTCTGATAAACCTGTAATTTATATTGGAGAAATTCATACAAATTATGAAGATCATAAATTACACTTAAAAATTATCATGGGTCTTTATGAAAAAGGACGAAAATTTGCAATCGGCATGGAGATGTTTCAGAAGCCTTTTCAGAAGGTTATTGATGAATATCTCTCCGGTGCAATAAGTGAAAGGGAATTGTTGAAAAAAACTGAATATTTCAAAAGATGGAAGTTTGACTATAATTTTTATAGAGAAATCCTCGAATTTGCAAAAGCGAAAAATATACCTGTTGTAGCCCTTAATCTAAGATCAGAGATAGTGGAAAAGGTTTCAAGAGAAGGACTTGATGTCCTGAATGATGAAAATAGAAATGAAATACCTGAAGATATGGATATGTCTGATGAGGATTATAGAAAGAGGCTTAGAGATATATTCGAAGAACATAAAAGCCAAGAGATCAAAAACTTCGACTATTTCTATCAGTCACAAATACTCTGGGATGAGACCATGTCTCATTCTATTGATAAATTTCTAAAAGAAAACCCAGCATGGCAGATGGTCGTTCTTGCAGGCGCAGGTCATATTATTTATGGCTCAGGTATCCCTAAAAGAGTTTACAGACTGAATGCAAAAGACTATGTAACCATAATACCTGATAAAGAAATCCTTAAAAAAGATGTGGGAGATTTTTTAGTTTTTCTTCAGCCTATATCACTGCCTTACACTCCAAAGCTCGGTGTTTTTCTTAAGGAAGGAGAAGGAAAGGTTATTATTGATAAATTGTCAGCAGAAAGCGCTGCAGAAAAATCAGGTTTGAAAGAAGGCGACATATTTATTTCCATTGATAACTGTGTTATAGAAAACATCGAGGATGTAAAGATTTCCTTATTTGATAAAAAACAAGGAGAGACTGTAAAAATCAAGATATTGAGAAAGAGATTTTTAGCTGGCGAAAAGGAAATCGAGGTCATTGTGACTTTCTAAGACTTACATGGAAGCCTTGAGCTTGCTCAGCAAGCTTCACCCGCACCACGACTGTGAAGTTGTGGTCGGGCTTCACAGAGCCAGTTCATGAACAGGAACACAGAATACTCCTTGAAAATCTTAAGATATTAAACCTATTATATTGTTAAAAAATAGCCGTTTGATAAGACTATAAAAATTGGATATAAGTTTTCACTTTTTATGATATAATTTAGCCATGAAACATAGTAAGAGAAGACAGAAGACCGGGGAAATGCTTATGGATGTTGTTAAATATCTTCTCACAGCAGGGTTTGTCGGGAGTATTATCAGCGAAAAATTCGATCACCGTGTTGCTATTTTTAGCATCTTAGGTGCTACGGTTCTTTATATAATTGCGTTCTTTACTATTCCATCAGAAAAGGAGGAATAACAATGGAAGGATTTTATGTAATGGTTATTGGCACAATCGTACTTGCATTGATTGCCTTTTTTCTTTCCTATATGGAAGATCATCCCAAAAAGCTTAAAAAATGATTTTGTTTATAAATAATATTTGGGGGAGGAACGTGCCGTATGTCACTAATCGTTCTACCCCACACCACGACTGTGAAGTTGTATTGTGAGCTTCACTTAAATATCTCTCCGGTCTCTTTATACCAGAACAGCAGGTCAAGGTGCGAAATTGGTATGCTTATCTCTTTTGCAAACTTTGCCATATCTTTTTCTATCTGCAGATATTTTGCTCTACTCATAGATTCTGGAATATCTTTGATTATCCTGAATTGGTGTAAATTTTTTAATATATGCCTGTCGAGAATAGCAATTTTTTCTCCAAATCCTATATTCCTCAAAAAATGGCTTGCCTCTTTATAGCCAAAACCAGAGATGCTTTGTACCAACCAATTCCTGCATTCCTGGATATTGTCAAACATGTTCAAAACAGGTTTTAAACAAACTCTTCCTTTATTCACCTGATAATCCCCCCTTCCCCCCTTTTCTAAAGGGGGGTGAGGGGGGATTATTTCTATTGTCTTTTGTGTCACTATGGGACATGTTTGTTTCATAAATAATTCTCTTGCCTTAATAATATATTCAGCCTTCTTATTTTTAAATCTAACGCGGTTTAGCCTTTGCTTAATTTGATTGATATTTCCTTTCAATAATAGATCTTGGTTTCTCAATTCCAATATGGAATCCCAGCATAATTTTGCTTTTGATTGAGGCGTAAGGATACAGAAGGCTAATTCAGTAAAAATTTCCTCATCATTAGCATCAGACCAAATTTTCTTAAATTCCTTCAATCGAAAAATTATTTCCTTTTTTTTGATTCTGTATATTTCTTTTAATTGACTGATATCGTATTTCATTTTATCGAATCCTCTCACAATATATTGTTTTTGGCAAGAGTACAAATCTGCCCTGTGGAATATGATTGTAAGAAGTCTTTGATTTCTTACTGTTTTGACTCAGACATTTTGATATTTTAACAGACTGAGATGATAATGTTATACAGCATAGAGGATGAGTACAATTTCATCATCTTTCTCTATTATTTGTCCAGAAGGCTCTTGGCCATCACCGTAATATTGAGCGTTACTGTGTTGTCTTCGATCATGATTTCTGTTCCTTGTATAGCGTATCAAGTGGACTATGGGGAGCATTGGACATATTTCTTAGCACGTGCGTATATACCATTGTCGTTTCGACATGATTATGGCCGAGGATGCTCTGTACCTCTCTGATGTTTATGCCGTTCTGAAGCAGATGTGTAGCGAAACTGTGTCTGAGAGTGTGAACTGTAGCGTGTTTTGCGATACCGGACTGCCGCAACGCATCTCTGAACGCAAGTTGAATAGACTTATCGCTGATGTGATGTCTTCCAACCCTGCCGCTTCTCGGATCTACCGAAGGCTTGGATGAAGGGAATACATATTGCCAAGCCCATTCCTTTGCTGCATTTAGATATTTCCGCCCGAGTGCATCCGGCAGAAAAACCTCTCCATGTCCGGTCGCAAGGTCTTTATCATGAAGTGTCTTAATTTTTTTTCAGGAGCAAGCTTTCTTTCTATAAGGAACTTCTGAAACTCAGGAAGGATATTTTTGTTAGCGTCAGACAATTTTGCCACATTTTCCGCCATTTCTTTTTTTGTCCATAATATCATAAAATGCGAAATAGTGGAAATAACTCCGATTGATTTTACGTGATCTTTTTATTTCAAAAATCTTTCTGATGTGGTATATTTTAGGTAATTTCAGGGAAATAAGACATTTCGTATAGTAAATGTTAGGTGTAAATATATAATGAAAATCAAACAAATAATACTAATTCTCCTGGCCCTTGCTTTAGCTGGGTGCGAACCCCAATCGGTTGGTAATTCACTCTCCGGATATAAGGAGGTACCAGGTGCAAAAATACAGCCGCAAAAAGCTGTCGAGCTTGCCAGTCCTTATCTCGATAAGACATTTGAATTAAGGCAAAAGGAAAGTGAATTAAACAGAAATAAGGATAGGGAACCAATCGTATACGTTACTTTGAAAGATGATGAATACTACATAGTGAAGG
This sequence comes from Nitrospirota bacterium, assembly GCA_040753615.1. GTDB lineage: Bacteria > Nitrospirota > Thermodesulfovibrionia > Thermodesulfovibrionales > SM23-35 > JBFMDO01. The sequence goes on from JBFMDO010000035.1 coordinate 5,738, forward strand.
AGAACTATCCAGCAAAGTCAGTTTATTTTTATCTAAAACATGCAGCCAAAGTAAATATTCATGACGGAAAGGTTACTCCACCGCAATGATCGACGATATCAATGCAAATACAAGAGGACTAACGGCAAGAGCAAAGAAAAATTATGAAAACCACACAGAACACTTCAATCAAGGCGACGGGGAACAACGCTGGTTTTGTTTTCACTTTGGCTGGTTGCCCCCGCGCCTTATTGTTTTCGTTAGCATTAAAAAAGTAATTTGGAGGTGAAATATGCCATCTTTAGTCATCCACGCTCCAGAATACCAAGTAGTTCAGGTGGGTAAAAAGAGCTTTATAAATACTTTTAACACAGGCATAGGAGAAGGATATGCAATTAACAGAAGATTATTCGGGCAAATTTATCCGGGCTGTAGAGTTATTTTACTTTGTAACGATAAACGATGTAGAGCTGAAGGTGAACTCGTCAAGCTTGAACCTGCAATGAGAGATGGCAAACGATTGATTACTAAAAATGGTATTCCAAGGTATGATGTATACATTAAGAATCTCACGACGGTTACATACAAACCTGAGAGGCTTAATCATAATGGAGTAGCAGTTATAGAGTAGACAATACTAACACTTCTCTCCAGCGGACGGCTAACCACCGCCTCTGGTTTCAGGTTTCACTCGTTAGCAGGAGAATATTTCAATGTATCATTTGATTAACAACTATATACAGCAGATTCTCCATTCAATTAACCCTATTCATGTTACCGAATATAACTGGTTAATTCAGAACATTCATCAGGTAGCAGAGGATAATTATCAAGACAGATATAAAAAGTATTGGCGGCTATATGGTGCTGGTTTATCCCAAAATTTTTGTCAGGTGTACTTTCAGCACTTGCAGGCAGGATTAAACAATAATCCACCTCAACTTGGTATTCTCGCTAATCAACTTTATCAAGTACCATCTATCCCAAATAAACACACTCTTCAATTCTCATTCTGTACAAAATTATGCCATATGCTGGACCAGCAGCTTCCAATATATGATTCGATGATACGAAATTTCTATTTTTTTACCGAACCTAAACGAAAATTGTCAGTTCAACAGAGAATTCATGGGTTCGTGCAATTTCATCAATTCCTCGTTCATGAGTATAACCGGATATTAAATGAAGGATTACTGGCCCCATCAATTCAAGCATTCAGGGATCACTTTAGCCCACAAAGCTTTACAGATATAAAGATCATTGATTCATTGATATGGGCATTCGTAAGCCTGTTGAATGACGGTGGGGGGATGAACGGAGTAATAATTTATTGCTAACAAATTCATCCAGCCGACCGGGAATAACCTTTTCTTGAAATTCAAAGGTCTGTGTCCCGGCGGCTGATAACGGCGTTGTGGTTGGGTGGTTTGCGGAC
>JBFMDO010000035.1:7161-29293 GCA_040753615.1 Nitrospirota bacterium
GAGGGTGCTTCGCACCCTCAACAACGAAGCGAATGAGGACTATTTACAACAGATCGCAAACGTTGATCCTAAATCCGGTGAGGGCATCGATTCTTGTCTTTGGTCAATACATATATTCTATTTGATGACATCGTATACCGGTGTGGCTACACCAACTGCAATTAATGACATAAGACAATCTGTTGAAGCCACCCGCGAAATCGCTTTCCGCATTCTGCCTCCTTTTCTGGAATCGCCGTCCGAGGATGTAAGGTGCAACACAGCTATGTCGTTGGCATACTATGGCTGGAAAGATAGCTACCCATATGTTATGGCTTGCGGCGAAACGTTTACAGACATTGAACGGAAGGCAACTGTTTTAGCTATTTTGGGTGACAAGAGAGCAGCAACATGGATCATCGATAATTATAAGAAGAGATATATTGAAGAAAATAAAAGCTCCGCTTGGGGTAGCGACCCCGGCAAATGGATTTTGATTAATGCATTATACCCATTTGCAACTCCTGAAATACTACCATTCATAAATCAGATTATTTCGGACAATGCGAGGAATTATGACGTAAAAGCAAGAGCAAAAAACGTTCGAAACAGAATATACGAACTTTATCCAGAAACCAAGAAAGCAGCAGAGGCAAAAATAAAGAAATGAAATTTCCAACAACGGCATCGAGCCGACCCCGAGAAACGTCGGCACTTTTTCCGCAATGCTTTGTGGCGGGGTCGGCTCATTCGCAGCGTTATCTGGCACAAGGAACTTATGAAATATCGTGATAACTGGGAGTTGATAACCAGACATTTCAACGCCATAAAATAGACCATCCCGTTATTTGTCCGGCCATTGACATATCCATAATCAATACGTATGCTACACGTATATAGAGAGGAGGATTTCAATGCAAAAAAAGTTGACCATAACCATAGATGAGGAAGTTTATGAAGGTCTTCATAATGCCATCGGCCCTCGCAAGATCAGCAAATTTATTGAGGAATTGGTTCGCCCGCACGTAGTTCGCCCAAATCTGGAATTGGCATACTCCCAAATGTCAAAAGACAAAGAGAGAGAAGCAGAAGCCATGGATTGGGCGGAAACAACTTTTAAGGACATAGCGCATGAAAAGAGGTGAGGTCTGGTGGGTTAATTTTGATCCCTTAGTTGGCGGAGAGATCAGAAAAAAGCGTCCTGCCGTGATCGTTAGCAATGATGCATCAAATAAGTTCCTCAATCGAGTTCAAGTTGTTCCTCTAACCAGCAAGACAGATCGCCTGTATCCTAGTGAAGCACTTGTCATTTTTGACGGTAAAGAAAGCAATGCCATGGCCGATCAACTGGCTACTGTAAGCAAGTTGAGACTTTTTAAACGTGCCGGTGTACTTTCAGAAGAAGATATGCACAGGATTGGTGAGGCAATTAAAATACAATTAGATATTTATTAGAAAAGGGCTAACACTTATAATGCCTCCCCGTGTCAAGAGAAAAAGCGATCCTGATCGGATAGTAGTAACCTTATTTTGAAAAAGCAAATTTCCTTGTCTGGCAAGCAACATGTAGTGCATAAATCTCAGCGTAAATATTAAAATATTACCTGTATCTGTAATAGGGTATACTTAATGTGAGGATCGTGCAATGACAAAAGAGATATCTAATACGCTTAACGCATTTGAACACGGGGGAAATATCTACAGACTTGCAGAAGAACTTAAGATACAGGAACGCAAAATAATAGATTTCAGTGCTTCTGTAAATCCTCTCGGTGTATCTAAAAAAATAAAAGCAGAGTTACGAGGACATCTTAAATATCTTCATAATTATCCTGATCCTGAAACAAAAAGGCTCAGGAAAAGACTTGCCCAATATCATGGCATTGATCCTGAGACAATTCTATGTGGCAATGGAAGCACAGAACTTATATATCTGATAATAAGAACCTTAAAACCTCAACGGGTTTTAATCCCTGCACCAACATATTCAGAATATGAAAAGGCAGTATTAATAAGTCATCAGTCATTAGTCATTAGTCAACAGTTAGCAAACAAGGAAAAAAGCATAGATATAAAATATCTAAATCTTAAAGAAAATGAAGGTTTCAGGATAAACCCTAATGAATTTATAGTTGCAATGGAAGGGGAATTGCCGTCTTTTGACATGGCATTCCTCTGTAATCCAAACAATCCAACAGGAAGATTGCTTAAAATGGAAGACGTTCTAAAGATTGCAGACACTGCAAAGGAGATTAAATGTTATCTCATTGTTGATGAGTCCTTTATAGACTTCTGCCATGATGAATCTGTAATAACTGAGGTGGAAAATAATCCTTATCTGATTGTGTTGAAATCTATGACCAAATTTTATGCACTCTCCGGTTTAAGGATCGGATATGGTGTCTTTCCTCGAAATCTTATTAATAATCTGAAAGAATATAAAGAACCATGGACAGTAAACAGCCTGTCTCAGAGAGCAGCAATTATAGCGCTCAAAGATAAGGCATACAGACAAGAGACCTTGAGGATAATAAAGGAAGAAAAGCGATTCCTCGAAAGGAATTTTAAAAAAATAGGGATAGAGTTTTTTAATTCTGATGCTAATTTTTATCTTTTGAAAATAAGCAACGCTGTAGAAATATGCCAGAGACTGAAAAAAAAGGGCATACTCGTGAGAGAGTGTTCAAATTTTAAAGGAGTTGATAGTTCATACTTAAGAATTGCCGTAAAATCACACAGGGAGAATACGATTTTAATAAAAAAACTTGCATCTATTTTACAAGCAAAAAAAGATGAATAAAGACTAATGCCAATAAAACAGTGGTTAAAAAGCGCTAACTTTGCAATAGAAGGTATATTACATGCAGCAAAAACCCAGCGTCATGTAAGGTATCATTTCTTCAGTGCTGCTGTTGTGCTTCTTTTAAGTTATATCCTCGGTATTTCACGTATAGAATTTTTAATCATTGCACTCTCTGTAATACTTGTGCTTATCGCTGAGATGTTCAATACTGCTATAGAGACAATAGTTGACATGATAAGGCCAGAACATAGCGAGAGGGCTCGGATAGTAAAAGACATAGCAGCAGGCGCTGTGCTTGTAACATCATTTGGAGTTGCGGTTATTGGCTACATAGTTCTTTCACCTTATCTGAAAGATATCTTTCATAAAGGACTTCATATAACAAAACACTCAAAGGATGAGATTGCTCTTATATCATTTATAATCGTCATCATCCTTGTCATAATGATAAAGGCATATTTTGGTAAAGGGCTGCCATTAAGAGGAGGCATGCCGAGCGGACATGCTGCACTCGCATTTTCAGCATGGGTCGCAATCACGTATACAACAGAAAATTTTATTGCATCACTATCTTCTTTTGTAATTGCTGTAATAATTGCTCAGAGCAGAGTCATAGTGAAGGCTCATAACCTATGGGAAGTTATTCTCGGAAGTTCTATAGGAGCATTGGTAACATTTTTGCTTTTCAGGATATTTTCATGAATTTATCGCTGATTCCCTCCCTATCATATAGTTATATCGGGACTCTCTGACTTTCTTTTGGGGGAAGAATTATGAAATAATATTGCACTATGAAACTTTGTGATGCTATAGCAGAACTTTACAGGAAGGCTGCAACATCGCTTCCATCAGATGTTGAGGCTGCTTTAAAATCTGCATATGAAAAAGAATCAAAATCAAATGCTAAAGCTGCATTGGCTACAATCCTTGAGAATATAAAGATTGCAAGAAAGACTAAACGGCCTATATGTCAGGATACAGGCGTACCTGTTTTCTTTATAAAAGTCCCGGTTGGTATTAGCCATCTCGAATTGAAAAGAGAAATCATCATGGCTACGCGGATCGCTACAAAGAAGGTTCCATTAAGACCAAATGCTGTTGATATTATTACTGATAAGAATTCTGGTAACAATACAGGGATTGGATTCCCTGTCATATATTTTGAAGAAATCAAAGGTAATAATCTTATAATAGACCTTATATTGAAAGGCTCCGGCTCTGAAAATGCCGGACAGTTATATAAATTGCCGGCTGAAGAATTAAAAGCAGAAAGGGATTTTGAAGGTGTGAGAAAATGCGTGCTTGATGCCGTATATAAAGCACAGGGCAGAGGATGCCCCCCTTATATTGTAGGCGTGGGCATAGGTGCTTCAAGGGATCAGGTAACAAGGCTTTCAAAGGGACAACTCTTAAGAGATATTGAAGACATAAATAGACACAAAATCTTGTATGAACTTGAAAAGAAACTTCTTGAGGATATAAACAAGCTCGGCATAGGCACTCTCGGCTTTGGAGGCAGAACAACAGCATTAGGTGCGAAGATCGGAGTAAATCACAGACATCCAGCTTCATATTTCGTGGATGTTTCCCTTAGCTGCTGGGCAGACAGAAAGGCAAGATTGACTTGGAAAATTCAAAATTCAAAATTCAAAATTCAAAATTAAAGAGTAAGAAACCGAAGACAATAACCCTTCCTTTGACTAAGGACGAAGTGCTTTCCCTGAATGTTGGAGATATGGTCTTAATTAATGGAATAATTGTAACTGGAAGAGACAAAATTCACAAATTTTTATTCAATAACAGGCCAGCTAAAAACCAAATACCTTTTAACCTCGAAGGGGCAATTCTATATCATTGCGGTCCAATAATAAAAAAGACCCAAAAAGGTTTTGAGCTTATTGCAGGTGGCCCTACAACGAGCATGCGGCTTGAGATGTATGAAAATTACATAATCTCAAGATATGGATTAAGGGGAATAATGGGAAAAGGTGGTATGGGCGCAAAAACCCTTAATGCTTTTAGAGAAAATAGCTGTGTATATCTGCATGCCATAGGCGGTGCTGCTGTATATCTTGCAGACAGGGTCAAAAGGGTTACCGATGTATGGAAACTTGAGGAATTCGGCATGAGTGAGGCTATGTGGGTATTTGAGGTCAAAGATTTTCCAGCGATTGTGACTATGGATGCACGTGGCAGAAGTCTCCATGAGGAGATAGAGAGAAGGTCATACAAGGAGTTTAAGAGACTTGCGGGATTATAATTTCAGGTGAGGAACTTTTTCAAACATAAATTAATAGCCTTGTTCCACCCCTCAGGACCTATGCCCTCTGCTTTTATAATATCAGGAATATTTATTTGAGGTTCATATTTTCCATCATGTCTTTGAACAACAATCGGATAATCAACCCTCTCAAACATTGGTAAATCATTAGGACCATCTCCAATGGCAATAGTTAAAATCTCGCCAAATTTCCTTTTATATAAATCAATTAAAATAGAAAGTGCCTTTCCTTTATCATTGTTGCCGATAATATGGAATAACCTTCCTTGAACATAATTAAAGCCTTTTTTCCTGATTGCATTAAAGAGTTCCTGCATTTTTATTTCATCGCCATCAAAGATAAACGGCTCGTCAAAATTTCTTTCCTTTGACATCTCTGCCTCTTTAATATTTAGATTCGTTATCTCTCTAATCTCTTGAACACTCATGTCCCCAAAACCCTTAACTTTAAAACCTTCCTTTCGAAGCTCCTCAATCGCTCTCCTTAGATCAGAATATGTTGCACCAAGTCTGATAACAGTATATTTATCTTCTTCATCTCTGAATTCTGAACTCTGAACTCTAAACGGAAAATAATCCTTTGGAATAAATATTCCCCCGCCATTTTCTGATATAAACGGATGGTAATTATCGAATTTTTTCCTGTAATGCTCGATCTCTTTTCTTGTCTTGCTTGAACATATTATAAGAGGTATATCTTTTTCTTTTATTAATTCAATTGCTGGCAATGCCTTCTCAAAAGAATACGTAGAAGAATCAAGAAGTGTCCCGTCAAGATCTGTAAAAATTATAAATTTTTTCATGTTATTACTACTATCTGAATATCCATCACATTAGTCCCTGTTGGGCCTGTAATAAAAACCTCATCAAGTTCTTTAAAAAAATTATAGGAGTCATTGTTTTTTAAATATTTTTTATGGGCAAGCTCAATGGCCTTTGCCTTCAAAATTGTCTGACCGTTAACAATAGCACCTGCTGCATCTGTTGGACCATCTGTTCCGTCTGTCCCTGCTGAAAGAAGGGTGATCCCCTCAATACCCTCGATTTCCATTGCAAAGGATAAAGCGAGTTCCATGTTTCTTCCACCGATACCATTGCCTTTTACAGTAACTGTCGTCTCACCACCAGAAATTAAACACCTTGAATCCTTAACTCCTTGCCCCCTTGCCTCTTTTATTTCTATCGCTTTTCTTGCAATCCATTTACCAACTTCCCTGGCTTCGCCTGAAATCTCTGAAGATATTATTTCTGTAAACAGTCCGAGTTCTTCTGCCTTTTCCTTTGCAGCCTCTAATGCTATCCTGTTACTGCCTATTATTATATTTTCAATCTTTTCGAACACAGGGCTGCCCTCTTTTGGTGTCTCAGGGATAAACCCCGCTGTACCTTTGTTAAGGATATCAATTATTGATTTAGGAGTCTTTTCTATCAGGCTATATTTTTCAAGCACTTTTATTGCATCCCTAAATGTTGTCCTATCAGGAGATGTTGGTCCTGATGCTATAACATCCAGTCTGTCACCGATTACATCTGAAAGGATTAATGAAGTTACTCTCGCAGGATGAGCAAATTCAGCAAGTCTTCCGCCTTTTACCTTCGAAATATGTTTTCTCACTGTATTAAGCTCATTAATATCTGCCCCTGCGTTAAGGAGTAATTGGGTAATTTCTTGCTTTTCTTTGAGGCTAATGTTTTCGTATGGTGAAACAAGAAGGGCAGAACCGCCGCCTGAGATCAGGCAAATTATAAAGGTATTCTTATCTGAAGACTTTAAGAGTTCTATTATTTTTTCTGTGCCTCGCAGCCCGTTTTTATCAGGCACAGGATGACCTGCTTCATAAACCTTGAATTTATGAAATCTATGTGAGGTAGAATGACCATATTTTGTAATTATAATTCCGGTATCAATAATTTCGAAAAGATTATCCTCTATCGCCTTTGCCATCTGACACGAAGCCTTGCCAAAACCAATTACACTAAGTTTATTATATCTGCCATTTTGATAGGTTATCAGGATATTTTCTATATTGAGACCTATTGATTCATAGGGGTCAACCGCTTTCAATGCGGCATAAAATATTTCAGATGCAAAACTATTTGTTCTTCTCATAATTAAATTATACAGAGAAATAGGTAATTTTTAATTAGTTATTTATCAATAATTATTTAATTATCAAATAGCTATAAACTTATGTCTGAGCTTATTAAAAATCTTATGGAAAGTAAGGGAATCTTTTTAATATTTAAACAGTATTAATTCTTATACGTTTCTTCTCAGCAAGGACATCTACTATTTGTATTGCTTTTTCAAGAGAATTTTTTATAGAAATCTCTTTAAAATTAGATAATGAAAGTATACCGGAGTCAAGCCGGGTCAGAGAAAGCTGAGTCCATCTAATTTAGGTAACATAATATCTAAAATCACAGCATCATAAGTATGTGTTTCAATGAGATATAAACCTTCTTCACCGTCAAGAGATAAATCTACAGCAAAAGAATTCTCCTCAAGTCCTTTTTTTATAGTTTCTGCCAGATCTTTTTCGTCTTCAATAATAAGAATCTTCATATGCACCTTATTTTCCTAATTATCATTTTATGTTAGCAATATCAGTGCGAAGCCTATCTATGGTAAATGCTTAACATTCAGCAGCCTTACAAAAATTTTGGTAAGGCTGCTGCTATAGCAATTAGTATAAATGGGTTCTACAGATTTACTTTACTTTGTAACAACAAAGTGTGCCCTTCTATTTATTTTCAGACATTCCTCTGCCTTGCTCTCTGTGCAGAAAGGCATTTCTTCTCCATAGCTTATCATCTCAATTCTGCCCGATGCTACGCCGAGTGCTACAAGATAATCCCTTGTTGCTTTTGCTCTTCTATCTCCAAGTGCGAGGTTATATTCATTTGTACCCATCTCACAGCAATGACCCTCGATGAGAATCTTCGTAGCAGGGTTTTTAAGCATCCAGTCTGCAACAGTTTTAAGTGTTGGTTTTGCATCAAGCCTTATATCATATCTGTCAAAATCAAAATGAATGTCCTCAAAAACACTCCCTTCTTCGACATGTTTTGGTAATTCTGCTTCTTTTGTTTCTATCTTAGCATGTTCTGGTTCTGTTATCTTTTCTCCATGTTTGACATCGGCAGTCTTCTGAACAACCTCCTCTGAAGTAGTTGGCGGTTGCTCTATTTCTGGTTTTGCAACTTTTTTTGGTGGGCAACCCATAAGCATAACCACAATCCCGAATAATAATGTCACCATAAAAAACTTTTTCACAGATACCTCCTCATACAATCCTCACCTATAAATTAGGTAAGGAGATTTTGTTTTTTATCCTTAACACCTTTATAGGATGTCTGCATTAAATTATTCTTGACCTCTTTCACCGCCTTTCTGCTTCTCCATTCTGACTTCAATCTTGTAAGCAGTAAATGTTTTGTCTATATAGTTGCCTTCTACCTCTATATATGCGCCTACCCCTGCTTTACCATATTCTTCTTCTATCTTAGTTTGAGTAGTTACGAGGATTTCTCTGTTGTTTACAGTCCATAATCCTTCCCCTCCGCCATTTGGCATATTTTCAACTACACCGTAAAACTTAGCAGGATAGTTATCATAGGTTTCAACCTCCTCGTCTTCATTTGCAATTACTACGCCATCCAATACTGTAAATAACATCCCAAATACTAAAATTACTGATAGACTTTTCATAACCGTCGCTTCTAAATCTGGATTTGTAAGGTTTTTCTTTAACACCTTATCTTTCAGTCATATTTTAACAGATGAAAGATTAAAGGAAGATTAAAGAATCATCATCTCATAAAAAGATACTTCGTTTTTTTCTTGACCATCTATTCCACAACTTTTATACTTTTAAAGGAAGAGAGTTGTTTTTTTAATTACTCCTGAGAGAGAGGATGCGAGGGTGTCAGACTTTTATCAAACTGGCGTAATAGCAACATTTCATAGACTTGGGAAAATAAATCTTGAGAAGATCGAATCAGAGCTTATATGGTATGCCCAGGAAAGGCCGATAGCTCTTGTTTTGCCTTCTCTTTATAGTGAACTTCAAGGAGATGCCTTAAAAGGGATTTTAGAAGAATTAAAAAAAGTCAAATATATTAAGGAAATTGTGATTACTCTCGGACCTGCCTCTGAAGAAGAATTTAAACATGCAAAAGATTTTTTCTCTGTACTGCCACAACCAACAAAGATAATATGGAATACAGGACACATGATAGATACAGTTTACAAAGCTATTAAGGCAGCAGAACTTCCTATCGGAGAGGCAGGAAAAGGCAGGTCAGCATGGATAGCATATGGTTATGTTCTTTCTCAACAATATTTTAAGGCTATCGCACTCCACGATTGTGATATATTAACTTACAGCAGGGACATGCTTGCGAGATTATGTTATCCTGTTGTCAATCCGAATCTTGATTATAATTTCTGCAAGGGTTTTTATAGCAGGATAACCGATAAAATGCACGGACGTGTAACGAGACTTCTTGTTACGCCATTGATAAGATCTCTTCAACGTATCCTCGGCTATTTACCAATACTTGTTTTTTTCGATAGTTTCAGATATCCTCTTGCAGGTGAATTTTCAATGGATGTTGATCTCGCAAGAATTAACAGGATACCGGGAGATTGGGGATTAGAAATCGGCGTTCTCGCAGAGGTCTATAGAAATACTTCTACCAGAAGAGTATGTCAGGTTGACATAGCAGAAAATTATGAACACAAACACCAAGAATTATCTCCAGAGGATACTACAAAGGGCCTCAATAAAATGTGTGTTGATATATGCAAAACATTATTCAGGACACTTGCATCAGAGGGGATAGTCTTTTCCGAAGGATTTTTTAAAACATTAGTGGCAACATATGTGAGGACAGCTCAGGACATGCTTAAGAGATATGAGGATGACGCTGCTGTTAACGGTCTTATATTCGACAGGCATGAAGAAAGTCTCGCGGTAGAGACATTCACAAATGCCATAAAAAAGGCGTCGGAGATAATAACTGAAGACCCGCTCGGTGTTCCACTTATTGCGAGTTGGGACAGAGTAACATCAGCGATCCCTGATATCCTGAAGAAAATAAAAGAGGCAGTGGATGAGGACAATAAGTGAAGATTATTATAAATCTTACACCCAAATGCTCAACGGAGGATTGAATGAAAAAATTACCTATATTAATTCTTTTCCTTTCTATAACCTTAGTATTCGCATTTAACTTCAAAAAGAAAAATGAAAAAAAAGATATTCAAAATATCCAAATTCAGGAACAAGAAAGGTATCAGGAAATATGCGGTACAATAGAAAAGGGAGAAACCTTATATGATATATTCAAAAAATATAACCTTAATCTCGGGGAATTCATAGAATTAAAAGAGGCATCTGCAGATGTTCATAAATTGAGAAATTTATATCCAGGGCAGCCTTATAAAATAATAATTGACGATAGCTCTCAGATAAATGAATTCCTTTACTGGATAGATGGCGATAATATCTTAAATATCAAACGTACCGAATCAGGATTTTATGCAGAAAAAATACCGATAAACTATGAAAAGAAAATAGAGTATATAGGAGGTATGATTAAAGATAATCTCATCTTATCCGTAGGAGGAGATAAAGAGAAATTATTATTAGCACTAAAACTCTCGGATATATTCGCATGGGATATAGATTTTACTACAGATCTCAGAAATGGTGATATTTTTAAAATTGTTGTTGAGGGACTTTATCTTGACGGAGAATTTAAAAGATATGGCAAGATACTTTCTGCAGAATTTGTAAATAATGGCAAGACATATAGGGCATACAGATTTGAACATGATAAAACAATTGGCTATTATGATGAAGAAGGCAAATCACTAAGAAAGGCATTTCTTAAAGCTCCGCTTAGGTTTAGTTGCATAAGTTCAAGATTCTCTAATAATCGCCTTCACCCTATATTAAAGATTTACAGACCACATCATGGACTCGATTATGTAGCCCCCAGAGGAACGCCTGTTTCTACTGTGGGTGATGGAACAGTTATTTTTTCTGGATACAAAGGGGATTATGGTAAACTTATCATGATAAGACATCCCAATGGATATAAAACATATTATGGCCATTTATCAAAAATCAAGGACGAAGTCAAAAGGGGAGTAAAAGTACAACAAGGGCAGATTATCGGATATGTAGGTGCAACAGGACTTGCAACAGGACCCCATCTCCATTATGAGATGAGGATTAATGATAAACCAATTAATCCTCTAAAGATAAAATTACCGCGTGGGGAGCCTGTTGCTAAAACACTGATGTCTGAGTTTATTAAAATAAGAGACGAAATGACATCAAGACTTGCCTCTATAAAGATACAACCACTATTGGTATCTCTAAAAGATAATCAAAATAAGGCGGATGGAAGAACTAATTAGTACTTTTAAATTCACAGAAAATCAAACCTCAAATGCTTTAATTCTAATGGGAGAGAATAATGATTTCAAGATTTGAACACCTACTATTACCAATTGGCATTTTTATCTTTTCTTCTGCTCTACTATTTGTTGTAAGAGGGATAACTTTTAGGTTTCTTCATGGATGGGCAAAAAATACAGATACCAAACTTGACGACATAATAATTAAATCAATAAAAACACCCTCTATATACTGGTGCATAGCTGTCGGTCTTTACATTGGTATTGCTATATCAGAAATTCCGCAGAAATATATTTTTTACATAAACAGGACGATTCATGTGATTGTGATTTTTTCCATCACTATTGCAGCTGCCAATCTTGCAGGAAAGATATTCAGAGATTATATTCAGAAATCTGAAATCCCAATTCCTACTACAGGTCTTGCATACGGCATATTAAAAGGCACTATTTTGGTTATTGGTTTCCTGATAATACTCAATTTTCTCGGCATCTCGATAACACCCCTTATTACAGCATTAGGCGTAGGAGGTCTTGCAGTAGCCCTTGCACTTCAGGATACGCTGGCAAATCTCTTTGCAGGCATACATATACTTATGGAGAAATCTATAAGAGTTGGAGATTTTATAAAACTTGAGACAGGACAGGAAGGCTATGTTGAAGACATCACTTGGAGAACTACCAGGGTAAGGATGCTACCTAATAACATTGTTGTGATCCCGAATAGCAAGCTTGCACAGAGTGTAGTAACAAATTATTATCTGCCTGAAAAAAGGATGTCATTGTTGATTCCCATAGGAGTTAGTTATTCTTCAGACCCTGAGAAGGTTGAAGAAATCTTAGTCGAAGAGGCAAAAAAAGCTGTAGGGGAAATCCCTGGTTTACTGGGCGAGCCTGAGCCTTTCGTGCGTTTTATTCCTGGCTTTGGTGAGAGTTCACTTGATTTTACTCTTATATGTCAGGTCAAAGAATTTGTTGACCAGTATCTTGTACAACATGAATTAAGAAAAAGGATTTTTAAAAGGTTCAAAGAAGAAGGCATAGAGATACCATTTCCTCACAGAACAATTTATTTAAGAGAGGAAAAGGAATGGCAGAAATAATTGAGCCTTTTGAATTCAAACAATGCATAAGCATCATTAAATCTACAGGGAAAAAAGCCAAAGATCTACATGAACTCAGAGATATAATAGCTGTGATAAGTGATGAGTGCATCTTCCATCATACATATCAATATTTTTTAAAAGGCCACGTCCTTGAATATACCAATGACTTTGCCCAGTGGGCAGGAGAGAGTCTCGAAGAAAGGGCGCTTGCTGAACATCTTTCAAATATAGATCCATATGATTTTAAAAATATTAATGATTTGAGAAACAAACTGGTTGCTGTAATAGATGAATATCTTATAAATTTTCCAGAACCCAGAAAGGCGATTCATGGTGATGAATTTTATTTTAATGAGACAATTACTCTAATATTTCCCGTTGGGATAAGGGCAAAAAACCTTGCTGAATTTCTTACAGCAATAAAATTTGTTGAGACAGGTTCTATATATTATCATTTCTACGAGGCAAGGATACGTCTCGGAGGAGGAGTAGATGATTTTTCAAGATGGATTGAGGACGCCTTTGAGAAAAAAGAACTGGCAGAGAAGATACGTACTATAGACCCATTTATGCATAATATAGAAGAAATAAGGGGACACATCACGGAATTAGTAGAAGGAGAAGTGAGAAAAGACATGGAGGTTTTAGATCGGTGTTTGACCGGTATTTAGGTATAGCTCCTAAAGGTGATTTGCTGCTCTTACAAATGCTCGGAGCAAAATTGAATAAAAAATCCTTTCTTCACATTAATTCGACCCGTGAAGGAGGCGGAGTGGCTGAAATTTTACAGAGAATTATACCCATGCTAACTGAGTTAGGAATAAATGCAAGATGGGAAGTTATAGAAGGAGATACGAAATTCTTTGATATAACAAAAAAGATTCACAATGCACTTCAGGGCAATCCAGAGAAAATTACAAAAGATATGTGGCATTATCATTTTGAAATTAATAAAAAAAATGCAGAAAAGATTAATCTTGAGGCAGATGCGGTCTTGATACACGATCCTCAACCAGCCCCTCTTATTGAATTTAAAAAGACAGGATTATGGCTATGGAGATGTCACATAGACGTATCAAAGCCTCAACAAGACGTTAGTGACTATCTCTGCAAATACTGCGAAAAATATGATGCGGCCATTTTTTCTGTATCGAAGTTCATAAGGGCAATGAATATAGATGAATTTATTGTTTCCCCATCTATAGACCCTGTCAGTGAGAAAAACAGAGATTTGACAAAGGAAGAGATAGATGAAACATTGGCTAAATTTCACATACCGAGAGACAGACCGATAATCCTTCAGGTATCAAGATTTGATAGATTTAAAGATCCTATAGGTGTGATACAAGCATACAGGCTTGTCAAAAAATATAACGATTGTATTCTTGTACTTGCAGGCAGTCCTGCAACAGATGATCCTGAAGGAGAGGTAGTTTTAAATGAAGTAAAAGAATACGCAGCAAATGATCCTGATATACATATACTCTTATTGCCACCTTTCAGCGATAAGGAAATAAATGCCCTTCAGAGGACAGCAACAATAGTCTTGCAAAAATCTCTCAAGGAAGGGTTTGGGCTTACTGTCTCAGAGGCAATGTGGAAAGGAAAACCTCTAATTGGTGGTGCTATAGGGGGTATCCCACTTCAGATAATACATGGTGTTACAGGTTTTCTTGTTCATTCAATTGAAGGGACTGCATTCAGAATAAGACAATCTCTCAATAATCCGGATATGGCAAAAAGAATGGGAGAGAGAGGTAAGGAACATGTGAGAAAAAACTTTCTTATCACGAGACAGATAAGAGATTATCTATCAATATGGTATTCTTTAGAGAACAAGGGTGCGAGTGTACTGGGATTGTAATGTTTGGTATATCGCCCCAGCAATTCTTTTAATGACCCCTGAGAATGATAACCCTTCAGCACGCTACAGAACGACTATCATTAATCAGAAGATGATATAATTAATTATGGATGTAAATATGAACATAGAAATGTTACCCCAGCCGGATGAAACAACGTGCGGTCCATCCTGTTTATATGCGGTATACAGATATTTCGGAGATAATATATCCCTTAGTCAGGTAATAGCAGAAGTACAAGAACTTAAGGGTGGTGGAACATTAGCTGTTTTCCTGGCATCCCACGCATTGCGAAGAGGATATTCTGCAAAAATTTATACATACAATTTAAATGTATTTGACCCGACATGGTTTATCCCTGGCAAATATGACATAAAGGAACGCCTTATTGCACAGAAAGAAGCAAAGAATATATCTAAGCTTCATAGTGATACTCAGGGATATCTTGAATTCCTTAGTCTTGGAGGCGAATTGCGATTTGAGGACCTAACTACAGCTCTTATCAGGAAATATTTGAACCGTTCGATTCCTATTATCACAGGTCTCAGCTCTACATACCTCTATAGAACTCCTCGAGAATATGGACATGAAGGCAAGTGGGATGATATAAAAGGTGAAGCATCCGGTCATTTCGTAGTGCTCTGCGGATATGATAGAGAAAAACGCAGGGTACTCATAGCTGACCCTCTTAAGCCCAACCCTGTTTCAGAAGACCATAGCTATGAGGTCAGTATCGATCGTGTTCTATGTTCAATACTGTTAGGGATTCTCACATATGATGCAAATTTCCTTATTATTTCCCCAAGCAAGAGACGCAAGGATTATGCACTTTCCAGTACTAATCGTAGTTAACGACCCTAAAGACTGGCCCCTAAAATTTGAGGGTGCGGAACTGATCGCAGCCAGAACATATCTGACCGACTCAAGATATGCTGAAATGCAAAGGGTAAAAGTTTTTAATCTTTGCAGATCTTATAAATATCAAAGCATAGGATATTATGTTTCATTACTGGCAGCAGCCCGCGGACACAAACCTATTCCGGACATAACTACCGTACAGGATTTAAAATCACAGGCAATTATACGGATAGCTTCAGAAGAGCTTGATGAACTCATTCAGAAAAGCCTTGCAACGATTCAATCAAGAGAATTTATTTTAAGTATATATTTTGGACATAATATTGCAAAAAGGCATGAACGTTTAAGTCAACTCTTATTTAAATTCTTTCAAGTTCCATTTCTCAGGGCATATTTTGTTCATAGCGAAAAAACCAATAAATGGTACTTAAAAAATTTTAGCCCTATTGATGTTATAGACATTCCCGGAGAACACCAAGATTTTGTAATACAGGTCGCCAAAGAATTTTTTGAGAGAAAAAAGCGACTGTCCAGACCCCAGATGAAATATAGATATGATTTAGCTATTTTATACAACCATACGGATAGCACTCCGCCTTCGAATCCAATCGCAATTCAGCGTTTTATCAAGGCTGCGGAATCATTAGGTATAGCAACTGAACTGATTCAGAAAGAAGACTATGGAAGAATTGCTGAGTTTGACGCCCTGTTTATCAGGGAAACCACTAATGTAAACCATCATACATATCGGTTTGCTCGCCGCGCAGCAGCCGAGGGACTTATTGTAGTTGATGACCCTGAATCAATCCTTAAGTGTACAAATAAGGTATTTCTTGCCGAATTGCTCTTAAAATATAAAATTCCGGTACCAAAAACTATTATTGTGCATCGTAATAATATAAAGTCACTACAACAACTGCTTGGTTTCCCATGCATACTGAAAAAGCCGGACAGCTCATTTTCACAGGGGGTTATAAAGGCAGATAACGAAGATGAACTTCGTGCTTATATTGAAGAAATGCTTGATAGATCAGAGATGGTTATTGCACAGGAGTTTATGATGACGCCTTTTGACTGGAGAGTTGGGATATTTAATAGAGAACCGCTTTATGTATGCAAATATTTCATGGCAGAAAAACATTGGCAGATTGTAAAGAGAGATAGCTTTGGCATAAAGACAGAAGGAGATTTTGAAACACTCGCGGTTGAAGACGCGCCGAAAGAACTAATACATTTAGCACTTCGTTCCGCAAATCTTATAGGGGACGGACTTTATGGAGTTGACATTAAGCAGGTTGGAAGAAAATTTTACGTGATTGAGGTGAATGACAATCCAAACATTGATGCAGAAATAGAGGATGCTGTGCTAAAGGATGAATTATATCGTAATATTATGAAAATCTTTCTTAAGAAAATCGAGCAGAAGAAGATAAAGAAATAAAAATATGCCGAAACTAAGCCTCTTTCAGGGTTACGGGATAGAATTGGAATACATGATTGTAGAAAGTAAAAGCCTCAACATACTTCCTCTCTCTGATGAGGTTATGCGGGCTGTTGCAGGCAGATATACACGGGAGGTTAACACAGGGATCATTGGCTGGTCAAATGAGTTTGTACTTCATGTGCTTGAACTCAGGAATATCAAACCTATTGCCTCTATATTAGAACTTTTGCAACCTTTCCAAAATCAAGTAACACATATTAATGGGATTCTCAGGGAATGGTGCGGTCAACTCATGCCTACAGCCATGCATCCTTGGATGAATCCAAAAAAAGAAACACATCTCTGGCATCATCAAAATAGACATATCTACGAGACCTATAACCGAATATTCGACTGCATGAGACATGGATGGGCGAATATCCAGAGCACACAGATTAATATCTCCTTCGACAATGATGATGAATTCGGCAGATTACATGCTGCTTTGAGACTTCTCCTCCCTATCATACCAGCTATTGCTGCAAGCTCTCCTATAGTTGAAGGAAATATTACTGATTTCAAAGACAATCGTCTCTTTTTTTACTTAAATAACCAGAAGAAGGTACCCTCTATCGCGGGTATGATAGTACCTGAAGCTATTTTAAAACGTAGAGATTACAAGAAATTTATTTTAGAAAAAATGTATAAAGATGTTTCTAAACATGACCCAGAAGGCATACTAAAACACGAATGGCTCAATTCAAGGGGCGCCATACCACGATTTGATAGAAGTGCAATAGAAATCAGGATCTCAGATGCACAGGAATGTCCTTTAGCTGATATTGCAATTTCAATAGCTATTGCAGAAGTCCTGAAGGCTCTTGTCAAAGAACAATGGATTGGATGGCATGAACAGGCTTTATGGAAAACTGCACCTCTTTTTTCAATTTTAAAGAATACGATTAAAAATGCTGAATCTGCACTTATTAATGATTCAGCATACCTAAAAGTTTTTGGTTATCCAAAACCACGTGCTTCAGCCAAAGAACTATGGCAGCATCTTATTCAGGAAATATTCAAGACAGAAACCGAAACACAAATACGGGATACACTGAGTTTTATAGTTGAAAACGGTACTCTTTCAAAACGTATTCTTAAAGCCGTAAAAAAGAATCCTTCGCGCAAACGCATTCATGCAGTCTATGAAAGACTTTGTAACTGTCTTGCAGAAGGGAAACTTTTTTCAGTATAAAGACCCTTTAAAAATTAATAAACTGGGTTAGGAAGAATTTTTAATATTAGGTCCCCCTCCTTTAACAGTCATGAGGATAATCAAACCAATAAGGAAGAAGGCTGTTACAGAAAGTATTGCTGGTCTTTGATTCGCAAATGAACGAGATACATAGCCAAAGATGAGCGGGCCGAGAATAGCAGATGATTTGCCTACTAAAGAATAAACGCCGAAATATTCAGCCTCACCGCCTCTGGGTATAAATTGACTGAGAAAAGCCCTTGAGGCTGCCTGAACAGTACCCAACCCAAGCCCTGCGAATGAAGCCAGCAGACAAAACTCTGTTTTTGTTTGAATAAAGAATGCGAGGCATGAAACAGATGTCCACATAAGAAGAGAGATTGCAACTATTTTTTTAGGTCCACCAATGTCAATCGGCTTTGCCATGGCAAATGCTCCGAGAAGAGCTGTCGTCTGTACAATAAGATAGACCGCAATGACTTCCTCTGCTTTAAATCCGAGTGTAGTAACAGCAAATATGCTCGAAAATACTATTACTGTGTTCACTCCATCTTGGTATATAAAATATGAAATTAAAAACTTTCTTGCCTCTTTTCTTTTCCATATCTCTTTTAAAGTCTTTAGAGTGTACCTCAGTCCTTTAATTCCTGATTGTAACAATGCCCCGCTCTTCATATCTCTTGGCAAGAAAATAAAGGCAGGTGCTGAAAACAGGGCAAAAAAGACTGCGACCATAAGCCATGTTGATTTAAACTGCCCTGACTTTACTAATGACATTGCTAACAAAAGTGAGATTATAGAGCCTGCATAACCCACTCCAAACCCCCATGCAGAGACCCTTCCCTGATATTCCTGCGGAGCTATGCGCGGGAGAAAGGAGTTGTAAAATACAAGGCCTCCTTCCATGCCTATGTTTGCAATGATAATCAAGAGGAATCCTTCAAATATCATCCCCTCTTCAAGAAAAAAGAGACTTGCGATGGCAGCCACGCTCAAGGCAGTATATATAAATAAAAATCTCTTTCTTAATCCGCTGTAATCTGCAATGCCTCCAATGAACGGCGAACTAAGGGCTACAATCGCCATACTAATTGATATAGCCCTACCCCACCATAAATCCCCTAAACCTGTTCCATTACCAACAATTGTAGTGGCATAATATACAGGAAATACAACTGCAGCTATAACCGCAGAGTAACTGGAATTTGCAAAATCAAAAAGTGTCCAGCTTAAGATATGTTTTTTGTTAAGACCAAATTTTGTTATGCCTAACCTCTCTTAATGTAGGGAAGGCTGGTGAAAAATTTTTATACGACACCTTATAGTAAAACCTTTTGAGGCGTAGACGAAAAAGCCTTTAGTTTGTAAGGCAATTGCGTGTGACATATTAATAATATTGTCGATTATAAAAATTTTGAGACAGCCTTCCCTACATTTCTTGCAAATTACATTTTCAACTTTGTTGCCAGTTTTATAGCCTCAATCATGCTTGACGGATTTGCGATTCCCTTCCATGCGATATCATATGCAGTCCCGTGGTCAGGCGAGGTTCGGATAAATGGGAGTCCAACTGTAACATTCACACCCTTCTCAAATGCGATCATCTTTAAGGGAATCAGACCCTGGTCATGGTACATGCATACCACAATATCAACTTCACCTTTATATGCCTTATTAAAAATTGTATCAGGCGGGTATGGACCTGAAACAGGAATCCCTTCTTTTTTTGCCTCTTTAATAGCAGGGATAATCTTCTTTATCTCCTCATCACCGAATATCCCTCCCTCTCCTGCATGAGGATTAAGCCCTGCAACAGCAATCTTCGGTTTTTTAATCCTGAGCATGCCACACGCCTTGTTTGCAAGGCGAATGGTTTTTAATACCTTTTGTATTGTAATCAAAGAAGGCACATTTTTTAATGCGGTATGGATCGTCACAAGAATAACCCTTAACGGACCACCAACAAGCATCATTGCATAGTCTTTTGTTTTTGTTAAATCAGATATCATTTCTGTATGTCCATTCCACCTAAACCCTGCCATCTTCAATGCCTCTTTTGATATTGGTGAAGTGACAATGCCGTCAACTTTTTTATTTAATGCAAGTTCAACAGCTTTTTTTATGTAATTTGCACAGGCATAGCCGCCTTCTGCAGTAGATTTATTTTTCCTGAATTTTTTAATTATTCCTGAATCAATAAGATTAATTGTTCCTGTTTTATGCATAAATTTATCCGACGTTTTAATAATCTTTAATTCAAAGGGAAGTTTAAGAATCATTAATATTTCTTCCATTACAGATGCGTCACCAATAATCACAGGGTCGCAGTAATCTGCTATCTCAGGAAAGGAAAGGGCTTTTATTATTATTTCAGGACCAATCCCTCCGGGGTCCCCCATTGTAATAGCAAGTCTCTTCATGTTTTAAAGTAGATTATCCCCCCTCTCTATTAAATCTTCCAAATCTCCTCGATGTTTTAAAATAATTCACTGCCAGCTTTTTTTCAAGGATTATATTTGACAGAAAACTTGTCAATGAAACGTCAAGCATATTTACGCTCCATGATAATTTTATGCTTTGACAGAAAATCCTGTTTTAGGCGATTATTTACTATGAGTGCTTTTTACCCGAACTCTTATTTTTCAAGAAAACGTCTACAGAGAGTTTATGGAACACCATTTACAGATGGAAATAAAGTATCGCTTTTATGGAAGGGTAATGAATTATTTCAGATTATATTTAACTCCGTTAAAAATGCAAAGGAGTTGATATGTCTTGAATTTTACATATTCCGGGATGACGAAACAGGAAAAGAACTCGCCGAAATCCTGAAAAAGAAGGCTGCTGAAGGCGTGAAGATTTATATACTTTATGACCACTTTGGTTCATTCGGCACTTCGAGGAAATTCTGGAAGGGATTAAAACAGGCAGGCATCCGCATCAGGGCATCTCATCCTTTTAAGTGGACCTCTCCATTAAAATATATCTATAGGGACCATAAAAAACTCATAATTATAGACGGCGTTAAGGCATTCACAGGCGGGCTTAATATTGCAAACGAATATAGAGGATACCACAGGCTAAAAAAGAAAGAGGCATGGAGAGATACAGGTATATTCCTTAAGGGTCCTATAGCAAAAACATTTTTGGATATATTCAAAAAAAGCTGGGAAATATGGAAGGGATGTCCTATTGATTTCGACAAAAAGTGGGAACCAATATCAGCCGGTATTCCCGCACTCCCAATATTTGCGAGCTCTGCGAGGGGGAGAAGGAGGATGAGGAAATTATTATACTACAGCATTAATCATGCCCAAAAAAGCATCTGTCTTACAACAGCATATTTTACACCGAGTAGAAGAATGCTTCATATACTTGAAAAGGCGGTATCGAGGGGTGTAAATGTAAAATTGCTCTTATCCGGTAAATCTGATATACCAGCAGCACATTATGCAGGCAGGTCATTCTTTACAAAGCTACTTACGGCAGGAGTTGAGATATATAATTATGATGGAGAAATACTCCATGCAAAAACTTCTGTCTTTGATGAAATGTGGAGTATAATAGGTTCTGCGAACCTCGATTTCCAGTCACTCAGGAGAAACGACGAGGGAAATGTTGGGATATTAGATACAGATTTTGGCAAACAGATGAGAGAAATTTTCAATGAGGATCTAAAAAAATCAAAAAAAATAATTCTCGATGAATGGGAAAAACGTCCTTTCTTTGAAAGGGTAAAGGAAAAATTCTTTGTAATGTTCAGAAGGAGATTGTGAATAGAACTATCATATTTATATCTAATGTCATTCTTCGATCTCGACAGATTCATCTTGTGTAAGTGCCCTCATAAGTTTTACGTATATCTGATGCTGATACCAGCGAATAACTTCTACTGAATCGCTAATATCAGCAGCCTCGGTATGTGGTTTATCTCCCCCGATGCCTATTTGCAGCATTGTGTTCAATTCATCCTGTCTTTGCTCAAACATCGAATATTCCGTCTCAAACCGATACTGTCAAGTCTTTTCTGCAAATTCTCTCAAAGGGTCTATTCTCAATGGTTTTCATGGTTCCTAATTAAGCTGCAATCCTCTCAAGTTTAGATACCTTTATCCCTGCAAGGATTGCCCTTGCC
>JBFMDO010000036.1:0-8537 GCA_040753615.1 Nitrospirota bacterium
AAGCGATTATGGATTTTATTGAAACACATAATGAGAATCCTAAAATATTTACTTGGACAAAGGATGCAGATACCATCCTTGCGAAGGTTTCTAAATGTATAGATCTGTTAGGGACAGCACACTAGAACGGACTTTCTCCAGAGTTCGTTGAATTTTTCTAAGGCAAAATCATAATCAGCTCTGCTTTTGAGCTCGACATTGAACTCCAGATTATCTATTAAACCAGCTTCTGTAAAATTACTTGAACCAGTAATGACTCTTCCTACGTCTCTGTCTCCTTGTCCAAAGGTCATTATATAAACCTTCGAATGGATCAAGGCGTGGGGGAATACCCTTATTTCGAGCTTTCCAGATTTTATCCATTCGATGAACTTCTCTACGCCGTCTTGGACGTCCTGCTTGTCCGGAGCGGTTTCTATTTCTGAGATCACATTTTCTTTAAAATCATCTTTAGCCTCGCTGTGAGAAAGGTGAAAAAATCCCCCCATCCCCCCTTTGCTAAAGGGGGGCGAGGGGGGATTAGCTTTCTGTATTAACTCATATGCATATCTATTAAGACTGATACCTACAAGAATCCTAATTTTTTCTGTTTTATCAAGGGACTCATAAAGTCTAAAAAAACCACTCGTTCTGAAAAAGCCCACAAGCGCATCGAAGAAGCGGGTGTTTTGTTCGATGGTTACTTTAAATCTATCAAGAAGGGTCTGGTCTGGTTCGTTAGTGAAAAAGGTTAGATCTGTAATTATTGGCTTGTGTTTCGTTACATACTTTTCAGGCATACAGTAAGGTATCAGGATTCCTGACAATTTATCAAGGATTCAACAGTCTTTCAGCTTAAATTCTTTCTGGGCTTGGACGAGGCTTGCTGAAGCTTATCTTCCCTGTAAGGCGATAATATTGGAGGAGAGAAGGCACTGGCTCTTAATAGTTTTTGGAAAAAATATATAGCATTATCAGCGATACCTTTTAATCTATTGTCTTTATCGCCTTCTCTAATCTTTTCAGGGTCTTTTCTTTTCCAACTATCTCGATCACCTCGAATATCCCAGGACTTTCTGTCTTGCCAGTCATCGCAACACGTACAGGCTGTGCTATGTTTCCGAGTTTTGTATTATGTTTTTCTACAATAGACTTGAAAATCTTTTCTAATTCAAGTGCGGTGAAATTATCAAGTGTTTCAAGACCATCCTTTACTTCGGTCAGATAAATAAGATTATTTTTATTTAAGAATTTCTTTTTTGCCTTCTCATCATATTCTATAAAATCTGCTATATAATACCTTAATGAATTGGCAAGTTCTGAAAGGGTTCTTGAACGCTCTTTTAAGGTAATAACCGCTTTTGAAAGCCATTCCCTATTAAGGGGCTTGCCCTCCTCTATAATCTTTTCTTTAATCAGAAAAGGAATAACAAGTTCTGCGAGTCTTTCAGGGGATGAGTTCATTATATATTGGCTGTTTAGCCATAAAAGTTTCTCAGGATTAAACACAGCAGAGGATTTGCCGACATTCTCAAAGGAGAAATATTTGATTAATTCTTCTCTCGTGAATACCTCCTGGTCTCCATATGCCCAGCCGAGTCGGACAAGGTAATTAACGAGCGCCTCTGAAAGATATCCCATTTCTTTGTAAGCCATAACTGATGTTGCTCCATGCCTTTTACTGAGCCTTGCCTTGTCAGCACCCAGTATCATTGGAAGATGTGCAAAAAGCGGCACTTTATAACCGAGTGCGTTGTATATGTGTAGTTGTTTTGGTGTATTATTAAGATGGTCATCGCCCCTGATGACATGTGTGATATTCATGTCCACATCATCAACTACCACTGTAAAGTTATATGTAGGTGTTCCGTCAGATCTCACAATTATGAGGTCATCAAGCTGGGTATTATCAAAAACTACCCTGCCTTTTATTAAATCATCTACAATAGTTTCTCCTTCCTGAGGCATCTTGAAACGGATAGCAGGTTTTATAGCCGGTACAGGTTTTTCTAAATCTCTGCAGCGGCCATCATATTTCAGGGTTTTCCCTTGTGATAATGCCTCTTTTCTCCTCTGTTCAAGTTCTTCGGGCGTGCAATAACAATAGTATGCCTTTCCCTCAGTAACAAGTTTATCAGCATATCCCCTGTAGACCTCAAATCTGTCTGTCTGTCTGTATGGACCTTCATCCCAATCGAGATTTAACCACTTCATTCCCTCGATAATTGAATCTATATATTCTTCAGTAGATCGGGTCCTGTCAGTATCTTCTATCCTGAGTATAAACATGCCTTTATTATGTCTGGCAAAAAGCCAGTTAAAAAGGGCTGTCCTTGCCCCGCCTATATGAAGATGTCCTGTGGGACTTGGTGCAAAACGAACTCTTACCATTATCTGTCTTTCCTTTCAAACTGTTTGAAATGTATTAACTGTATCATCGAGCCTTTTTTAACTCCAGTTTTAGAAAATTCCTTGTCTCCCTCGATATCCTGAATCGTTCATCTCCTCTATGCCCTGCAATCCAGATGATATCATCACCTGATAGCACGATCGGTATGGAATCCCTTTCATCTCTCGGAACTTTCATATCAACAAAAAAATCCTGAAGTTTTTTCCGCTTCCCAAATCCAAGGGGGTAGAAGAAATCACCATTTTTTCTTGCCCTAACAGTAAGGGGGGATGTTATTTTATCTGCATCAAAAACAGCAAAGGGCTTCAAGTGACCATGTTTGTCAATATTAAGATCCTGTTCTTCGAGTATTGAGGCAATAATTATATGACCTGCCTCTTTAAGGACAACCTCTCCCGGAACAGGCAGGACATGTGTATATAATTTAACAGGTGGCTCTGAAGTAAGAATAAGCATAGAATATTCTTTGATTACTCTTATATTTTTTGGAAGATAAACTCTGTCGCCTGGTTTGCCATTTTTTATAAGTTCTATAATGTCCTCAATATGAATAAAGCTTATTCCACGAAGACCCCTTGTTTCATCTATTACCCTTCTCAATGCCCTTCTAAGTATTACCTTATCCATGATTTCAAGTGGTGCGAGGAATAGTTCAACACGTGTATCTGTTTTTCTGCTGAAGAGTTTCATCAATGTCTTTGTAACAATGATTTCAAAATATTTTTCCTCTTCCCTGAATATCTCCGCTGTCTTTGAAAGGGTTCTGATAATATCAGGGTTGAATTCCTTAAGCATTGGCATTAGTGAAAGCCTTATTTTGTTTCTTAGGTAATCTTTTTTCAGGTTTGATGAATCAATAATAAAATTAATATTTTTCTCATCAAGAAATCTCTCGATCTCCATCCTTTCTACCTCAATCAATGGCCTTATAATGTTTCTTCTTACGGGTGGAATCCCTGCAAGTCCTGTTGTCCCCGAGCCTCTAAAGAGGCGCATAAGAAGCGTTTCTGCCTGGTCATCTGCTGTATGTCCCAGTGCTATTTTATGGGCTTTTATTTCATAGGCAGTTTCTTCTATTGTCTTATAACGTAATTGCCGTGCTGCCTCCTGTTTGTTAATACTGTATGTTTTTGCAAATGTTATTACATCAATAGATTTTGTTGAAAAAGGCACGGAGAGATTATTGCAAAGTCTTCTGCAGAATTCAATCTCAGCAGGTGTTTCATCTGGCCTTAAACCATGATCAACATAAATGGCAAAAAGTGCGAGCCTGAACCTGTCCTTTAGATGGTTTAAAATATACAGTAAAGAAACAGAGTCAGGTCCTCCGGAGAGTCCAATAAGAATCCTTTCTCCTCCGGAGAGCATAGAATATTTTTTGATAGTATTAACCACTCTGCTAATAAAGTCCGTTGACAACTCTGCTTTAACTCCAGAAATCTTTGTTTAAGCTGCGAAGATATTCCTCCCACTCGATCGGGAGAAGATATTTCTTTTTGTTATTGCATTCTTTGCAAGCAGGAACTACATTTCCTTTAGTAGTTTTGCCTCCCCGTATCAAGGGGACCAGATGGTCCATGGTGAGTTCTTTTAGAGGTACCTTCTTCTTGCAGAAATAACAAATTCCGTCTGAACATTTCCTTTTCCACCACTGGGATTTTTTGAGCTTCTGTGCCTTTAATTTTTCCTTTTTTATATCTTTTTCAGTAACATCTGAAATAAAAGGTTCCATAAAATTTTAGAAAAGCTTGCCAAGATTACCCATGCCGGGTAACTGTAAACCTCCAGTAAGTTTTGACATCTCACTGTTGACCATCTCCTGTGCGCGCCGCAGTGCCTCATTAGCTGCTGCCATTATTAAATCCTGTAGCATCTCGATATCATCAGGGTTAACTACCTCTTTTTCAATTTTTATTGAAATGATCTCTCCTGCCCCGCTTGCTACAACAGTAACCATACCACCTCCAGCAGATGCCTCGACGGTTTTTTTCTTTGCCTCTTCCTGCATCTTTGCCATCTCCGCCTGAAGCCTCTGTGCCTCACGCATTATGTCTCCGAGCATCTTTTTTGACATATTATCCTCCTGTATCCTCACTTTTTGGAATTACATCTATAACCCTGCCATCGAAGAGTTCAAGAATCTCCTTAATAGCAGGTTCTGACATCATCTCTTCTTTTAAGTCTTTTTTGCGCAACAACTTTTTCTTTATTGTTTCCACATTTATATGGATCTTCCTTCCCAGTTCTTCTGAAAATGCCTGCTCTATCACTTCTAAGTGTTTATTAATAGAATCAGCAAAGAACGAGTCTCCTCCATTAAATATAAGAAATAATTTATTTCCATCAAGTCTAAATTTTGCCTTTGATAGCTTTGAGGCGAGAGGTAAATCTATCTTTTGAAGTACCCTCTCAAATGTTTCATCTGTTAGTGTTTTAGCGCCTATCTCTTTTTGCGTAATAGGTTCAGGGATATCGGATATTAAATCTTCAGATCCCGCTTCAGGTTTTATATATGTATCTAAATTTTCGATGATCTCTTTCACAGGCTTTAAATTACTTAAAAAACTCGCCTTAATAAGAGACATCTCAAGTGCGAGCCTTGGGGATGAGGCATTTCTTATCTCTATCTCTGCCTTTAATATTTCTGAAAGCATAAGGGTAAGCTGTTCTTCAGATGTCTTTAACAAGATATCTTTAATAACATCCCTTTCCTCTTTGCTCAGGTCGAGTATTTCCTCAGGTTTGCTAATAACGCTCGCAACAAGCAGATCTCTGAAAAATTGAACAAGCTCTTTTGTGAAGGATCTGATATCCGTGCCGTTTTCTACCATTTCAGCAATAAGTTTCAATATCTCGTCTCTTTTCCCTTCAATAATTGCTACTGAAATCCGGGAAATAAGATCAAAGTCTGTTATCCCAATCAGGTCTTTGACATCAGTCTCGGTGATGTCAGATGAAAAAGATGATATCTGGTCAAGGATTGTCAATGAATCCCTCAGGCTACCATCCGCAGCCCTTGCAACCAGTTCAATAGCCCTGCTGGATATATTAATGCCCTCAGCTTCTGATATCTTTTTTAGTCGTTCTTTTATAAGATGGCTCGGTATCCGCCTAAAAGTCAGATGCTGACACCGCGAAAGAACTGTTAAAGGAATCTTCCTCGGAGATGTTGTAGCAAGGACAAATACAATATACGAAGGAGGTTCTTCAAGTGTTTTTAAAAGTGCATTAAAAGCAGAACCAGATAGCATATGGGCTTCGTCTATAATATAAACCTTATACTTTCCAGCCGATGGAGCATATTTTATCCTTTCTCTAAGGTCTCTTATGTCATCTACGCCTGTATTAGAAGCACCATCTATTTCCATTACATCCATAGAAAACCCGTCTGTTATCGAAACACAGGATGGACACGAACCGCATGGTGTAGGTGTAGGCCCATTAATACAATTTAATGCCTTTGCAAGTATTCTCGCTGTAGAGGTTTTACCAACACCCCTCGGACCTGAAAATACATAAGCATGCCCTATCTTTCCCTGTTCAATAGAGTTTTTAAGAAGTCGCACTATGGATTCCTGACCAATAAGGTCATCAAATCCCTGTGGTCTCCATTTTCTTGCAAGGACTAAATAGCTCATAGGTATATTCTTTAGTGTTTTTGTCTTTCTTCAGCCTGGGAACGCCTACCTTCGGCACCCAGGAAAAATGCTTACCGCTGCTTCCTTCCGGACCTTGCGGGGTTCACATCTGCCTGCTGCGAAGGGCCGTTCCCAGGCTGAAAAAAGACACAGTGGCGGAGAGAGTGGGATTTGAACCCACGGTACGGGTTTAGCGTACACACGATTTCCAGTCGTGCTCCTTCGGCCTCTCGGACATCTCTCCAAAACTTTTTTATTCTAAACTTTTTACATGGATGCTGGCTAAAAGCTCCGACTTTCAGTCGGAGATGAAAGCCAGCTATCTAAATAATAATTTTCCTCGCATGGAAGCCCCGACTTTTAGTCGGGGAGCTTCACTATAGGGTTTCCTTATTTTGTCATTCCGCACTTGATGCGGAATCCAGTCTTTTCCCCTCTGAATTCTCGCCTCGGCAACTCGCTGAGGTGGCCTGCTTTTACAGAGATGACAAAATGCATTGAAGCCATATGTATGACCTACTATCATAGTTCAATTTATAAAGTTGGACCATGATAGTTTTATTATTTAAAATATTAACCGATAAAACTGGATTTAATCAACTTACGCTGATTGCTAAGAAAGCTTTTTCTTTAACATTTCATTTACTATCTGGGGGTTTGCCTTGCCTTTAGTCATC
The DNA here is from genome assembly GCA_040753615.1 of Nitrospirota bacterium. Classification (GTDB taxonomy): domain Bacteria; phylum Nitrospirota; class Thermodesulfovibrionia; order Thermodesulfovibrionales; family SM23-35; genus JBFMDO01. The sequence continues at coordinate 6,705 of JBFMDO010000036.1, forward strand.
TTCATTACCTGACCAACAAAAAATCCTATAAGTTTTTCCTCGCCTGCTTTGAATCTCTCCACCTCTTTAGGATTTTTTGAGATAACTTCATTTAATGTTTTCTCGATTTCGGATTCATCGCTTATCTGAATAAGCCCTTTTTCTTTAACTATTGCATCTGCGTCTTTCCCTGTTTTATACATCTCCTCAAATACAGTCTTTGCGATCTTCCCGCTGATAGTCCCCTTTTCTATAAGTTTAAGCATATCAACAAGTTGCTTTGGTTTTAATGAACAATCCTCGATAGATTTATTTTCTTCATTTAATAATCTTGTTAACTCACCCATCATCCAGTTCGAGACAGTCTTTGGCCGTCCCCCCAGTCTGATTGTTTCTTCATACCATTCTGCTGCAGATTTCTCCGATGTGAGAAAATCAGCATCATGTTCAGGAAGACCGTATTCAGAAACAAACCGCCCTCGTTTTATATCAGGTAATTCAGGCAGAGATAATTTTATCTCGTCAATCCGCTTCTGCTCCACTATTATCGGCACAAGGTCAGGCTCAGGAAAATATCTGTAATCGTGAGCATCTTCCTTTGTCCTCATGGATTCTGTTATCCCTTTCTCTGAATTCCATAATCTTGTCTCCTGAAGAATTTTTCCAGAATTTTCCAATAGCTTTATCTGCCGTTTTATTTCATATTCAAGTGCCTTTTCAACAAACTTGAAGGAATTAATGTTCTTGATCTCTGTTTTGACCCCAAAGTCTTTTTGACCAGTAGGCCTGAGAGATACATTCGCATCACATCTTAAAGACCCCTGCTCCATATTTCCGTCGCAAACCCCGATATACCTGAGAATAGCTCTGAGTTTTTTCATATACTCAACTGCTTCTAAGGGGCTTCTGATATCTGGTTCAGAGACTATTTCAACGAGCGGGACACCAGCCCTGTTCAAATCCACAAAACTGTAATTGCCTGTTCCCTCATGGATATTCTTACCTGCATCCTCTTCCATGTGAATTCTCGTTATGCCAATTTTCTTAATGTTTCCATCAATAATTATTTCAATATATCCATGTTCACATATTGGGAGTTCATACTGGCTTATCTGATATCCTTTTGGAAGGTCAGGATAGAAATAATTCTTTCTTGCAAACCTGCTGTATGAAGAAATTCTACAATTCATCGCAAGCCCTGTCTTAATGGCGAATTCAAGGACTTTTTTGTTTAAAACAGGAAGCACACCCGGCATTCCTATGCACACAGGACATGTCTGCGTATTCGGTTCCGCGCCAAATTTTGCTGAGCACCCACAAAATATCTTTGTGTCTGTCAGCATCTGTGCATGGACTTCAAGACCTATAACTACCTCGTATTGCATTTATTGATCTTTATACCTCCAATCTTGCCTCAAGTTCTGACTCGAAGGCTTTATTTCTTTTCTTTCAATTTTGATTAACCTCATTTTTGCTTATGCTGAAAATTTTCTTCAACTCTTTATTCGACAGTTCTGTGATCCACTGCTCTCCTGTTGCAACCGTCAGGTCTGCAAGCTCTTTCTTTGCCTTTATCATCTCGTCAATCTTTTCTTCAAAAGTTCCGAGAGTAATCAATCTGTGAACCACTACGTTTTTTGTCTGGCCTATTCTATATGTCCTGTCTGTTGCCTGCGCCTCAACAGCAGGATTCCACCAGAGGTCATAATGTATCACATTCGGGGCAGCAGTCATAACGCTCCCTCAAAGAGGGAGGCTTGACGGTTGTGAGCCGTCTCAAAGACGGCCTTTGAGGTTGTTATTATAATCTACCCTCTTCCTGTTCAATTTCAAGCTTCTCTTGATGTTCAATGT
>JBFMDO010000037.1:0-4279 GCA_040753615.1 Nitrospirota bacterium
ATAAGGGAGACGCTCCTTGATCGGCTCATTTTGATCGACATCTTATCCCTAAATAGCCATACAGTTCTCAAAGTGAGAAAAGTGGATAACCCCCAACTTCAATTTTTTTAACCGGACAGTAGTGTATTTGGAAGGATATAAAGCGGAAATAAAAAATGTTTTTAAAGGAGCGTACCGATGTTATATAAAAGTTGCAGATGTGCTTTTTGAAAGCGGACTTTCCCGGCATAAAGATGAAAAGCTCTTAATTCAACTCGATGCCGAAGCGCAGGGCTTCAGCTACCAGCCGGATAAAATTATAATAAATAAATTTGATATATTTGTGATGATAAATATTGTGCCGCTTGATATATTGCTGTCTCAAAAAATATATGCAATTTTTAATCGCAGGCGTCCTATGGGCAGAGACTTTTATGATGCTGTTTTCCTTTTAGGAAAGACTAAACCGAACTTCGATTATTTAAAGTTAAAGTTGAAAATAAAGGACATGACCGACTTAAGAAAGAAACTTTTGTTGAGATGTAAGGATTTTGATTTTAAACATTTGGCCAAAGATGTGGAACCGTTTTTGTTTATTGCCAATGATTCGAAAAAAGTTTTGTCTTTTTGTGATTACATAAGAGGTATAAACAGGGAGGGGGATATTTAGTACCCGCTCCACCTATATATATTCTTCACTTAGGTTTTTCGAATCTAAAAATCAGGGATTTCCTGATGTGATTTGTTTTTTAGAAGTTGTATAATTATAAAAAAATAAATATAATTTTTACTGAAGGTAAAACTTATTTATGTCCAGATATAATATCCTCGACAGCCTTTTTGATGGAATCGTGGTTGTAGACCGGGACAGAAACATTGTTTTTGCAAATAAGCTCTACCTTGAGATATGCGGCATTAAAAAAGAAGATATTATTGGGAAAAAGTGCTATGAGGCTTCACACCGCTGCCCTGTACTCTGTAGTCTGGCAGATAGAATCAAACGCCCGGCAATGGACACCAAATCAAGCTTTATATGTCCGGGAGAAGAAGTCTTTTTAACAGGCAAGCCTGTAACTGTTACACATATACATTACTGCTTTGGTGAGGAAGAAAGGGTCTTCGAAATTACTGCCTCGCCTTTTACAGATGAAAAAGGGGCAGTCACAGAGATGCTGGAGATATTGAGAGACGTTACTGATAGGGAGAAGGCTTTAAATGAGGCAATGAAAGCTAAGGCATTCGTGTCAAACATTTTTGACAGCATCGGTGAAGGTGTAATAGTTATAGACAGAAGCCTCAGAATAATATCTGCAAACAGCAGTTATCTCAAACAGGTTAAAAACAGCATTGATAATGTCATTGGAAAGCATTGCTACGAGGTCTCCCATCGTTTTGACAAGCCATGTTATGAGAAAGGCGAAGAATGCGGCATAAAAGATGTCCTCGAGACAGGTGAAAAATATGGTGTGATCCATACACATCATGATAAGGATGGCAATCCAATTTATGTTGCAATAAATCTTTATCCAGTAAAAGACTCATCAGGCAATGTAACCTCTGTAATAGAATGCATTGATGATATCACAGAAAAGATGAACCTCGAAACAGACTTGAAAAAGAAGGTAAATGACCTTGAGGATTTTTATGACCTGGCTGTAGGCAGGGAGTTGAAGATGATTGAATTGAAGAAAGAGATTGAGAGCCTGAAGGAAGAGTTGGAGAGATATAAAAAGACAAAGAATTAATATATTGAATACTCATACTCCAAAATCTAAACTCGCAATTTTCATCGCCATTTTTGGATGGCTTATTCCTGTAGTCTTTTTAGCTCATGAAAAGTTTGCATTTGGAGAATTAGTCAGGCACCTTATCCATCCAGATTCTATTTATGAAAGACTTGCTCACGTCATTTTTATTTTCATTGTCCCCCCCGTCTTCACATTCACAGGGCATCTTATTAATGAAAGGTTTAAGCTTCTTAAAAGTGTTAAGGAATCTGAAGAAAAATATCTTGACCTTTATGAAAATGCGCCTGATGGATATCACTCCTGCGGACCTGATGGATTAATACTTGAGGTCAATAATACATGGCTTAAAATGCTCGGCTATGAAAGGGATGAAGTTGTAGGAAAGATGAATTTCACTGATCTCCTGACAGAAAATGCCGAGCAAGCCTTTCGCTCTGCCTTTGCTGAATTAAAAGAGCAAGGGTTTTTGCTGAATAAGCAGCGTGATTTAAAAAGAAAAGACGGCGCCCTCCTCCCTGTCATAGTCAATTCTACAGCCATTTACGACGAGAAGAGCAACTTTTTAAAGAGCAGAAGTATTATCAGAAATATATCCTCAAGAAAAAAGTATGAAGAGATGCTTAAGCATGCAGCAGATGAATGGAGACAAACATTCGATTCCATGCCTTATGGCGTCATACTCCTTGATATGGATTTGAATATAATAAGGACGAATGAATATTTTTCAAAACTTATAGAAAAGCCTTTTAATGAAATAATAGGGAAAAAATGTTGTGAGTTGCTAAGTGGCATGGGAAAACCTTTAGATGGCTGTCTCTTGCCTAAAATGATAAAGATTAGCAGTGCAGAGCCATTTGAATTTTATGATGCAAGACTTAACAAATATTTTATGGGATATTTGAGAGCCATGAATATTGAAAAAAACTTAACAAAAACCTACATAGTCTCGCTTGTTGACATCTCAGAAATTAAGAATAAGGAAAACAGACTCATTAAAAGCCGTGACGCCTTCATTAATATGCTCAAAGACATTGATTTTTCTTACAAAGAATTAAGAGAGATTTACGATGGGCTTATCATTTCTTTTGTCAATGCATTAGATGCAAAAAGCACATGGACAAAAGGTCACTCAACGCGGGTAACAGAGTATGCTGTAAAAATAGCAAAGGAGATCGGGTTACCTGAATATAATATCGAGATTCTCAATACAGCCGCTCTTCTTCATGACATAGGGAAGATAGGAACATATGACACAGTCCTCGATAAACCCGGAAGACTTACTGAAGATGAATTTGCCCTTGTTAAGATGCACCCTAACAGAGGCGCAGAGATTCTCAGACCAATCAGGCAATTTAAACCAATTATTCCGATAATTAAACACCACCACGAAAGAATAGATGGAAAAGGTTATCCTGATGGGCTTAAGGGTGAAGATATTCCTTTTATGGCAAGGATACTACATGTGGCTGATTCCTTTGATTCAATGACTGCAGACAGGCCGTATAGACCAGCGCCGGGTATAGAATATGCTGTATCTGAGTTGAAAAAATATAGTGGCACGCAATTTGACCCTAAGGTAGTTGAGGCATTTTTGAGGGTCATTGAGAAAATGGAATGAAAGAGATGCTGAAATGAATTCAGCATGACAGTTTCAGGGTTCAGCATGACAGTAAAAGGAAGTTATATAATCACCCTGAACGTAATTCAAAATAAAAGTGTCACCCTGAACTTGTTTCAGGGTCTCATATAAGTCGGATTTTAAAAATGAACCAGTATTACGTTTACATCCTTACGAATAAATCAAATAAGGTTCTTTATATTGGTGTAACAAATAATCTTGAACGCAGAATTTACGAACATAAAAACAAATTGATTGATGGATTTACAAACAAGTATAATCTTTCGAAATTGATTTATTTTGAAGAGACCGATGATATAGAAAGTGCTATTAAAAGAGAAAAACAATTGAAAAATTGGCATAGAGAGTGGAAGATAAAATTAATTACCGAATTCAATCCAGACTGGAGAGATTTAGCTGAGATGTTGAAATGAACCTGCCCTGAAGAGATGCTGAAATGAATTCAGCATGACAGTTTCAGGGTTCAGCATGACAAATCATATTGTGGAAACTTCTTCATCAACCTAATTAATACAAAATCGTAGCTTTTAGTCTGAAGACCTGCTAATGTATTGTTTCTAACACTTCTTTACACTTTTGTGTATTATCATTCTGGCTTGTCCAGAATCTTTCTGAATGATTCCCGACAAGCAGGAATGATAATACTGTGCAAAGTTATTTATGAGACAGTACACTAAAATCCTGAAAAACAAAAAAACACCAAAAACTTGCATTTATTGGCAGATTTTGTTAAAACTATAAACAGTCCCACTCTAAAAAATGAGCAACGAAAAGCATAGTTGGCCGTTGATGCTGTAACATCAATTATGCAAATTTCATTTAGGGTATAATTCTCAATGGTTTAAACAACTCCCTAAAAGGGAGAAAGGAGAACTATACCCATGAGAGAAAGTTTATCAAAGAAGGCGAAAAA
>JBFMDO010000038.1:0-10878 GCA_040753615.1 Nitrospirota bacterium
ATACCCAAAGACCGCATAGCAGCCTTAACGGAAGAACTCCTTCTGAGGTCTTTAGGCATGTTTAGTAAATATGTTGTTCCAAAAACAGGGTTCATAGGTTTAAAAGTTTAAGATCTCCGTATTTATATCGTTCCAGAAAATGGGGGCATATCACATCTTCTTTTCTTTCAATAGCAAGTGGCTCATCTATGCCATTGGCGTGAATGTATCTTGTTATTTCGGTTTTACTTTCTCCATTCTCTGTCTTTGTTAAATATTCAAGGATTATATCCTCGTTGTCATAGACATAGTTGTAGGTCTTTGTTTCTTTCTCATCCATACCTTCTGAGGGTATTTCTTCAACCTTCTTCTCAATCCTCCTGCCAAATGGGTCATATCAGTATAGCCCGCCTCCAAAAAGGCGGGCTTTGTCTCTTACCTCTACCACTTCGGCAGCCCCTCTGTCCTTATACTGGACAGGTGGCTTTGCGTCACCCGGTTAACCAGGATTTACCTTTTCGGTGGCTATTAATCACAACAATTATCAAAAAATAATTGCCTTGTCAATTTTGTTTTAGTTATGGGGGGATAAGAATTGTTTATAAATCTAAAATTTATGGATTAAAATGGGCTTCATAGGGAGAATTAATACGACCGAGGCGTATTCAAGGAATGCGCCTAATTTCCATATGCGCCGGTTAAATGGATAGCAAGTGTATTAGCAATGGTCTTGCTATAGGAAATCTTCAATTCCCTATAAATTTATCTAACAACTTCCCCTCATATTCTGGAAAATCTTCAAAATCCAGCGACTTTTTAAATTGCAATAAACAAGTCTGCTCCTAAGCCCCATGTTTTAGATAGACGGCTTTTATCTCTGAGTGAAAATTGGAGAATATCTGCAGCTTCTTGACAATGCTTCAACTGGGGTATAAGATGAGTTTTAGAGGGGTGGGCTGTAATTAATCGAAGGAGGGAAATGATGAAGAAGATCGGAATGTTAACAGGGTTGGTTTTTATTATTGTTTTTATGCTCATTGTCGAATCATCTGCACAAATGATGAAATGGAAGGGAAGTGGGGGTTGGTGCCGTATGGATTCTCCTTATATGAGGCTCTATAATCCTAACACTGTTGAAACTATAACTGGCGAGGTAGTCAAGATAGGAATGTTTTATCCTGTTAAAAGAATGACACAGGGCATTCATTTAGTGGTTAAAACAGAAAAAGAAGAAATTTCTGTGCACCTCGGTCCTGCTTGGTACATACAATATCAAGATATCGAAATCAAACCCAAAGATAAGGTGGAAGTAAAGGGGGCAAGGGTTATCTTTCGTGAAAAACCAATAATAATAGCTGCTGAAATAAAAAGGGGAGAAGATATATTACACCTTCGGGATAAGAATGGTTTTCCGTTCTGGAGCGGATGGAGAAGACGATAATCAAACCAGCCCACCCTGTAAATTTTTATGAATGCCCTGGTCTAAAATATCCCCTTAGCACATCTGGGATCTGCTGAATCTAAAGAACCATAGAAGTAATAGCTATGAGCTGGACATCCACCTTTGCATATAAAATAATGTTCACAATTGTTAATTTTACACCTGTTTTTAGTAAAATTTTTCCTAAAAGGTTTTAGCTTTGGACTTCTCCATATCTGTTCTATACCATCTTTAAATATATTTCCAAGACAGAATTCCGTAAAACCCGCAAACAGATTGCACGGAAAGGCAGAGCCATCCGGCATTATCGCAATCTTTTTTATACCAGCATTGCATCTACCAGTGGTATCTTTGCTTTCAGAAACAAAACCTGATGCTGCAACAAAACCTATATCTAATTTGTTGCCTGTAGTAGCTTTCAGTTTTGAATAAAAGTCCCAGAATTCAGGGAATGAGATACAATTTTGGTAAATTTTTCTACCTATGATGTCCTCGTGCATGAGATAATATTTTCTTACTCCAAGTTCTTTGAGGTATAAAACGAGATCTAAAATTTCATTCATATTTTCTTTTGTCAAAAGACTTTTAACGATAGGATTTTTGCCTGCTAAGAGCAGATGCTGAATTCCCTTTGTTGTTTTTAGAAAATTATCAGATTGAGTTAAACTATTGTGAGTTCTAATAAAGCCGTGAACAGAAAATCCAATATTAAGAAAGCTTGTATCTATATCTATAAACTTTTGAACGACATGGGGCAGACTGCCATTTGTACTTATGTTTATTGTTGTTCCTGATTCTGTTAAATGTGTAACAAAATCCTTTATCCACGGGATAAGCAAGGGTTCACCACCAAGTATATCAATCTCAGAAATAGCCGTTTTTGTAAGGATATCACACAAAGTGGATGCCTTTTCTGCATTCATATCACTATATGAGGCTGAATCTAAGATATTCTGATTAAAACAAAAACTGCAGTTTTGAGTACATCGAATAGTTGGATAAAGCTGTATGTAAGATGGGAAATCCATTAATGTGGTTGTAGTTTTACACTTCTGAGTAATTATATCCAATCTTGACATTATTTTAAAGCATGGTAATAATAATAATAGTTTGCAGCTTGCCGGGAGGGGGAAATATGAATGCTGTCGAAATAGCCATGAGGATGGAAACTGATGCGATAAATTTTTATAAAGAGGCTGCTAAAAAAGTGAAGCATCCCCTCGGCAAAAAGATGTTTCTTACTATAGCAGAAGATGAAAAAAGACATCTTAATATGCTTTCACAAATATTTAAGGAAGTGGACATAAAGATGGAAGATATCAGTCCTATGAAGAATATCAAGACAATCTTCGAAACAATGAAGAGTAAAATGATGAAGCGGGTCAAGGCAACCAAAGATGAACTTGAGGCATTTAAGATAGCAATGCAGATGGAAAAAGAAGGCGTGGAATTTTACAAAAAGGTTGTATCAGAGGCACAAACAGAAAAAGAGAAGGCTTTATTCGAGAGGCTTGTCAGGGAAGAGGATGACCATTATACTATTTTTTCAAATACATATTCTTTTCTCTCAGACACTGGAAACTGGTTTATGTGGGAGGAACATAGCATTGTTGATGGAGGTACTCCATGGGCATAGGGTATCTTTTATAAAAAACTAATTTTAAGGAGGTAGGTATTATGAAGCCAGTAGTAAATGAAGATTTATGTGAAGGTTGCGCAACATGTGAGGAGATGTGCCCTCAGGTTTTTAAAGTTGGTGACGATGGGAAGGCACGTGTAATCGGTCCTGATAAATGTAACACCTGTGACTGTCAGGAGGCTGCTGATACGTGTCCTACACAGGCAATAACATTAGAATAACGTTTTTGCCTCTCCGCAATAGATTTCTATGGAGAGACAAAGGTAATGGAAGGCGAGGCAATACTATACTCTTGCCTCGCTATTAACTACAGTATCGAAGATTTAGTAAACCTGTAATACCTATAAAATTAGCAGGAACTTTTACACTTGCAGGTCATCGAAACCTGTCTTGTCACTTTTTTTATTTTCATTTCATTGCCCCCCTTCATAGAGGAATCTGAGCTTCATGCCCAGCTATTTAAATGATACCATAAAAATAACATTTGTAAATATCTTTTCCACATGGATCACCAAATAGACTCGCCCTATATCTACAACCCCCTCTGCAGGAATCAATATAGTTACAATAGCATTTTAGTTCATCAAGCCTGATGGGTTTTATCCTGTGCCAGCAATTTCTTAGACCTTCCTCTATCCTGCCAACAGGATTATCTGCATAAAAAGTGCATTTTGCAGCATTCTCATCAGCCATTACAGCCATCAGATGTAAACCGCAGGCAAAGCCTGATGCGCTTGCATGAATTCCATTATTAAAGCCATATCTCAGATATTTTCCGCCAACTTCAGGACTCATCTGAAATTCAAGATTCTCTTTTAATCTACCGGTTATGCAAGGGATATCAACAGTCCAGTCCTTTATTCCTAAATCTTTGAACAATCTATCCATATCATCAAAATCCTCAAGATTTTTTGCATGAATCATTGTTGAAACAGAAACCTCAAACCCAGAATCAATAGCATGCTTAACCGCATTTATTGCCACTTTGAAAGTTCCTTTTCCTCTAAGTGAATCATGTGCATCTTCAAGTCCATCTATGCTTATCTGGATTTCGTTGACATTGAGTCTTTTCAATATTCTTTTATTTAATAACAAGCCGTTTGTAAACAGGACTTTCCTTATGAAGAATTCAGGGAGCATTTCATTTATTTCATCGAACTTACTATGGAGCAAAGGCTCGCCTCCTGTTATGAGAGTCCTTAATCCTTGCATTTCTTCAAATTCTTTCAAGATGTTTTTTATCTTTTCTACTGAAAGTTCTGAAATGTCTTTATCCCCGATATAACAGTGTCTGCATTTGAGGTTGCATTTATTGGTGATCTGTAATTCAAGATATCGAAGGGAAGGGACAGGAGATTTTATTAATGGAGGATGGCTTGATAAATCTTTATTTTTAGTTAAAATTCCTTCTCCCAAACAGTAATTAATAAATTCGCTATTTTCAGCGTAACACCCTTTTACAGATGCGCAATTTTTAAGAAATCTGAAGGAATCGTTATCAAGTTCATAAAGTTCGTCCGTGCTTATTTTATAAACATGCGGGGCTTCAAGCCATTTAAGTACAGCGTCCCTGGCAAGAAAGTATTTCATTTTTGAATTATACAATATGATTGGGTTTTGTTATTATTTTATATATGAACAAAGAAGCTTTAACTATGAAACTCTGCCAAAATTTCTGTAAGTATTTCAAACCTGACAGGAACGAGGAAATTGCCTGTATGGGGTTTATAGCGGTAGAAAGGCTGACAGAGAGCGGTAAGGATATCTCTTTTGAAGAGACCGATAAGATACTTGCTGTTGAAACTGAAGAAGTCCTCAAAAAATTTTTATGTGTAAATTGTCCTTTCTATAAGAGTGATTGCGATTTTGTACAACAAAAAGAAAAGTCTTCACCATGTGGCGGGTTTATATTATTAGGGCATCTACTTGAAAAAAATATTATCACAATTGACAATATAACCTGTGTAATTAATTTTTAGATATTTAAGGGAAAATGGAGATAAAATACATTTTTTATTTTTTTATGGGAGGAGCTATTGTAAGTATCGTAACCTATTTTGCCAGTCATTCAAAAGGGTTGCTGGCAGCCTTTATTGCAAATCTGCCGACTATAACACTTATCACTTTTTTAACTATATATTATGAATGCGGGCAGAAGGAGGTAGTTACATACGCTAAGGGACTTATCACAATGCTTCTCCCCTGGCTTTTCTATATATTTGCTGTTATTTTTTTGACGCATAAATTAGGCTTTATTCCTTCACTTGTTATAGGTATTTCTTTTTATTTCTTAATTTCATATTTAGTGATCGCCCTGAAGGGATCTTGAGGCAAAAGCATCGGGTATGCGCACGGATAGCCCGAGTGATAGCCCGAGGTCGCTCAGGACCTTAAACAATGGCCGTCCAAAGATAAATAGCTCAAGGTCTTTTTTCAATCCCAGTTCTTTAATTGAAAATGAACGAATTGAAATGTCTTTTTGGATAATCTCTCTCAACTTCTCAAGGCTCAGTGATTTATTTATTCCCCCTGATATGTTTGATATCAAATTTTCTATTTCATTATAAGAACATTCCCGCTCCTGGGTTTTTATTACATCCACAATAGGGTCATCAGGATTAATAATATCAGACCGGGTGATGGTATCTTTACCCATTATAGATATAAGATCCGAGGTGTCCCAGCATTTCAGGAGTCTACATTCGATAAAACGGTTTTTATAAATTGTGCAGGCTGCTTTTTTTTCATTATAAAAAAGGCAGGACCAGCCTTCATCTTTGCCTCGTACTTTTATCAATTCTTGAGGAGCCGGCTCCAATCTGCCAGTTACAGGATTTATCGCTGGTTCACCTTTCCTGATGGTCAATAGATGCTGGTGACTGACATATCCCTCAAGCAGGATTCTTTTATCCTCATGGTGTAAAACAGGGCCGCCTTTAATACAACATGTTCCGCATCTTATGCAACTATTTCTGGAAATTTTTATTTTACTTTCTTTTTTCATTCAATTATGCTGGAAAATTTTGATACTAACTCTTTAACATATTTTCCAGATTCTCAATCCGCTTTTTTAGGTCTTGGCCGTTAATAAGGCTTTCTTCTGCTATCTCTGGAAGAACCTCATTTTTGAGGGCGTATAGAAGTTGTTCTCCAAAGCCTCTTTCTACGCATATTTTATCTATTAATTCCTGTTCCTCGATGTTGTTTTCTCTCGCAATTATCTCAGCAAATTCATGTGCGATAATTCCTGTTGTTGCATCATCATCTATTCTATAACGTATTAAAATCGCATAATTTTCTTCATTGCTTTTGTAGATAAACTCAGGCTTGAATTTAAGTATCTTTTCTAATTCTTCAATTTTCAATGCCCAGCCGTTTGAAAATATAAGAAGCTCTAAATAGGGCTTGGCAAGAGAAACCTTTTCTTTAATCTCATCAAATCTTTCCCTGACCTTGAGAAAAAGCGTTAAAATATTTTCCATGTTAATAAACTTTGCTGCATTTTTTTATGATTTGTCAACAATTTTTATCTTTTTAATCTTTGTGATAAAATTTTTATGCTATACAAATCTATCCGTTGTATTGTTTTAAATATATTATTCAGGGGTAAAAGATACTTTGATGGATATTCCATATTCCAGATGGTATGAGATGATATGGAGGCGGAGGTCAAGACGTTTGTTTGATCCAATGCCGATTGCTCCCGAAACACTCGAGAAATTAAATGCCATCTGTAAAGAATTCATGCCATTTACAGGTGTTCGCGCATTTTTTGTAAACCAATCTGCTGAGACGGTCTTTAAAGGAGCCATAGGTCACTACGGTAAGATTAAAGGTGCTTCTGCATTCATTGCCTTTATCGGAAACATGGAATATTCAAATGTTGAGGAAAAGGTTGGGTATTTAGGAGAAGGCATAATCCTTGAGGCTACAGCCCTTAACATCGGCACTTGCTGGGTCGGGGCTCTTTTCAGACCAGAAATAGCAGCCTCTCTTATTGCCATGAAAGAAAACGAAAAGGTATTCGCAGTAACACCTATTGGATATGTACCGGAAAGATGGTCACTTGAAGAAAAGATTATGACTGGTTTTGGATTGACACATAAACACAAATCACTCGATGCGATGGTAAAAGGCTTAGAAAATACAAAGTGGCATTTATGGATAAAAACATGCATCGAAGCAGCCAGAGTAGCTCCTTCAGCTGTAAATCGTCAGCCGTGGCGATTTACAGTCGAATATGACAGTATTACTATTTCTGTAGATAATCTCAAAGATACGTTTAATATTCCCAAAAGGCTGGATTGTGGTATAGCAATGTTACATATCGAAGTTGCTGCGCTCTACTGTGGTATGAAAGGAGTATGGGAATTCTTAAAGCCCCCTGATGTGGCTCGATTCAGAGTTGATTAGCAGAAACATATCCTATTTTTTTTCAAGGACTATTCTATGCTTTAAGAGTGATATCTCTTTTATTTTTCCTTCAAAGACCTTTTGCTCTCCGAATAGGCTTTTGAGCAGGATTTTTCCTTCTTCAGGTTTCAATATATCCACATTCTCTAAATAAAGCTCCTCTTTTCCATCCCTATAGATATAGGCATTTGCCTCACACATATTAATTCTCCTTTCCTATCTCCTGTCTGACAATTTCTATGATTTTTTCTATCATGTGCGGTAGAGGCTCTTTTATAACCCCGACTACGTCAATCCCTTCCTGATTTAAAGGCAAAAGAATTTTTTTTGCATTGGACAATGCGATTGACTCTGCCATCTTAGGCGTTAGTTCTCCAAGCATTGCATTAGGAAGAGCAATACTCAAGGGACCTATGATCATATCTACTCTGCTTGCATTCCATGAGATTGCATTTTCGCCTGTGGCGCCTTTATTTGCCCTTGACTTCATCATTGCTGTTGTTGCAGCAGCATTTGTACCGAGAGCAAAGATTTCAATATTATCTCCGAATTCATCCCTTAACCTCTTGACAATCAAGCTCCCGATACCACCACCCTGTCCATCAATCACAGCAATTTTACACACAACTAAGTATAAAAATATTTTAACTATCGTGTCAAACTGAGGGTGTAATGACAACTTTCTATTGGAAATATTATACTTATTAAATAAATAATCTTGGAAACTATAAAAAATATAAGAAAACTTAGAAAAAAGAGGTATCTATGGAAGAAATCAAACGAATTGCGCTGGTAGCTCATGATAATCGTAAAAAAGATTTAATTGAATGGGTTGAATGGAACTACAAGGTTTTAATAGAACATAAATTGATCTGTACTGGAACTACAGGTAAATTAATTGAAAAAGCTATTGAAGCCAAGTTAAAAGATGAAGCTGAAATGCAATATAAAATAACTTTATTAAAATCAGGCCCATTAGGTGGAGATCAACAATTAGGTGCTATGATCGCAGGAGAAGAAATTGACTTACTAATTTTCCTATGGGATCCTATGGAACCTCAACCGCATGATGTTGATATAAAGGCATTATTGAGGATTGCAGTTTTGTATAATATCCCAACCGCGTGTAATCGTTCGACAGCCGACTTTATGATTTCATCGTCTTTATTAAACACGAAATATGAACCGATAGTAAAGGATTATTCTGCTTATATAAAACGATCACTAAAAATAGAATAGTAGGTAGAAGTCTTAGCAGGACATAACTATCTTTGATATCACTATTAAAGGGTATAAATAGAAAATATAATTAAGAGATACTCTTAACTATATTTTATTGTACGTTATGGAAATTTCATATGTAATACTTGCATGGTTGGAGGCAAGAGTATCGCTTTTCCCTTTACAAGTGAGTTTTCCCTTCCCTGACTTTTCAAGGTTTTTAATCATGTTGGTAATTACTGAAGTCAGATCAAACCCACCATCAACACAGCCTTTTACCATGCAATCCATGTGGAAATAAGCATGCCGTGAAGGCCAGAAATTAACCGTACGAACCATCAGAATCGGATTTACACTTTTCTGATAGTAGGTTATACGGATTACTATATCTAAAACTTTAGGAAAGCGTTCAGAAATCAAGCCAGATGCAAGTCTGCGTTGTTTGTTTAATTCTATGCTTTCTACATAATTTTGTCTGTGTGCCATTTTACCTTCTAATAGATAAGCCCCCCTAATATAATTGGGGGGCTTATATCGAATATTAATGTTTAACTACATTAATTGCCTTGAGACCTTTTGGCCCGTTTTCATTATCAAAGCTGACTGAATCACCCTCAGCAAGTGACTTATATCCATTGCCCTGAATGGAAGAATGGTGAACAAAAATGTCAGTGCCATCATCTCTTGTGATAAAACCAAAACCTTTAGAATCGTTAAACCACTTTACTATTCCTTTTGCCATTTCTTTTACCTCCTTACTTGATTAATTAAAATTTCAGAATAACCACCATAAAAAAAGACCACAAAGCTAAAAGTCTTTGCGGTCTTATCAGTAAGAAAAACTTCTAAAACTTCACTGATATAATGACATATATTAGGACAAAAGTCAAAAATACCATTATCGATTTTTATAAATGGACAGATATGCCGGCGCGTTTTTCAGAAATCTCTGCGTTTTTCTTTTGTATACGCCTCGATTGAAACTTTATTTTTGCTGTTAAAGTTTGAGAATATAATGCCATAATGGTAAGTATCAAATTCAGTTTTCTTTTCAACAACTCTGACGATCTTGGCTTCAGTTAAAATATGCACAGAATTCGGGAGAAAAAAAGCACACATGATATTATCGCCTTGGTCAATGATTCTATCCGTTTGTAATAACATGCCAGAGGCACTGATGTTTTCTGATATGCACAAAAAAGGCTTATCTTTGTATTTCCCGTGAACCTTAATGGCTACCGGTGACCTTAAAGACTCCCTTTGAGCGATGTTGAGGAGTTGATGAGCCTTCTCAGATAAGATTGAAAGACTTATAGGTTCGTGTATGAATGCATTAGCCCTGCACTGTGATTGCCTTTCGATATCAGATTTGATACCTGAGCAAACCATGATTATAGAGACCCTGCGTAAATTTTTATCATCTCTAATGAGAGAACAGAGAGTTTCTCCATCCATTTGTGGTGTGTCAAGCCGAGTTATGATAAGATCTACATCTTCTGCTTTATGAATAGAAAGAACTTCTTCATTTGATGATGAAGTTAACATTTTTATATTTTCTCTATTAAAGAAACTTTCCTTTTTTTCAATTGCTGATTTTATATCGTTTATGATAAGTATTTTCTTTATGAGTTCCATGTAAAAGTGTTCCTACTTAAATGTATTACTGAATAGAATCATATTCTCTCAAAATTATAATTTGTTTTCCTTGTTAAATCAAAAATATTATTTTACTTTTTTCTTAAGGGAATCTTTGCCTACATGTAGACTTCCTTAATGTGTTGTTTCAAGTCCGATATTAACCGGGAGAGAAATTTTGTATCCACAAAAGTCGTAACCAGCCTGACTCCAGACACGAAAAATCTCATTCCCTTTCCTATGGCTGGTAAATTCTACATAATCTCGGATATTATATGAACAAATAACTATATTTAAAAAGGTATTATGATGAGAAGTAAACGTTATAACGTTCGTAAAAGTCCATTAAGGAAAGTGGACAGCAATAAATCTGTTGAGGATATTATTAGAGAATTTAAAAAATTAGCTCCGGCCAGCAATTACAGGATGCTGTAACATCAATTATGCAAATTTCATTTAGGGTATAATTCTCAATGGTTTAAACAACTCCCTAAAAGGGAGAAAGGAGAACTATACCCATGAGAGAAAGTTTATCAAAGAAGGCGAAAAA
>JBFMDO010000039.1:0-31688 GCA_040753615.1 Nitrospirota bacterium
TAATAAGGGAGACGCTCCTTGATCGGCTCATTTTGATCGACATCTTATCCCTAAATAGCCATACAGTTCTCAAAGTGAGAAAAGTGGATAACCCCCAACTTCAATTTTTTTAACCGGACAGTAGTGATATACGACATAATGGGCAGGCTCAAATATGAATACAGACCTGATAACACACTCATCCAATATGAATATGACGACAATGGCAACATGACAGCCCTCACAAATCCAAAGGACATAACCCACACATTTGGCTACACAGGAAATGACCAGAGAAAGACCTTCTTAACACCGCTTTCAGGCAGTTACCTATATACATACGACAAAGAAAGAAAACTCAAGACCATAACATCCCCTTCAGGAAAGATAATAACCAATGCATACACAAATGGCTTGCTCACAAGCACACAAACACCTGAAGGCACAACAAGTTATTCTTATAACTGTACAAATCTCTTAAGCAGCGCTGTAAAAGACGCAGAAGGCATCCAATACACCTATGACGGCTCGTTATTAAAGACAGATACACGTTCAGGAACTATCAGTCAGACAATCAGCTACACATACAACAATGATTTAAGATTAAGCTCAATTAACTATGCAGGGATTGCTTATAGCCTCACTTATGACAATGACGGACTGCTTACCACAGCGGGCACATTCACGATTACAAGAGATTCACAGAACGGATTGCCAAAATCTGTAAGCGATGGAACTCTGACCAACACCCGCACATTCAGTGAATATGGGGAACTTGATGGAAATACTTACTCAATAGGAGCTGTTAACAAATACTCTTATACCTTAACAAGAGACACATCAGGAAGGATTACACAGAGGGTGGAAGTGATTGACGGAGAGACTATTACATGGGATTATGGGTATGACAATCTCAGCAGGCTCGTTGAAGTGAAGAAAAACGGCAGCGTCATTGAAAGTTATTCTTATGACACAAATGGCAACCGTTTAACAGACAGCAACCGCACATATAGCTACTCAACAGAGGATCATATAATTACTGCTGGGAACGATACATACCAGTTCGATGTTGATGGTTTCTTAACAAGCAAGACAACTGCTTCTGACACTACAACATTCAATTACTCCTCACGCGGGGAGTTGCTTACTGTTACCCTGCCTAATGGAAATGTTGTTTCCTACGACCACGATCCACTTGGAAGAAGGATCGCTAAACGAATCAATGGGACTATTACAGAGAAGTATTTGTGGAAAGACAGTATTACCCTTCTTGCTGTTTACGATGGGAATAACAATTTGCTAAGTAGATTTAATTATGCTGATAATCGGGTGCCAGTATCTATGACGATGAGTGGCGCCACTTATTACCTTACTTACGATCAAGTTGGTTCGTTAAGAGCGGTAACAGATAGCACTGGTAACATCGTAAAACGAATAGATTACGATTCCTTCGGAAATATTATCAATGATACAAATCCAAGTTTTAGCATTCCTTTTGGCTTTGCAGGAGGTTTGCATGATAGAGATACGGGACTTGTTAGATTTGGTGCAAGAGATTATGACCCTGTTATCGGTAGATGGACGGCGAAGGATCCAATAGACTTTTATGGGGGAGATGCGAACCTGTTTGCTTATGTCGGAAATAATCCAGTGAGATGGTTAGATCCGTATGGACTCAAATGGGTGAGTACAGGGACTAACTGGTGGGAATTTGGTTGGGAGGAAGATTACCCAGGACAGGTGGAGATGATCGGAAACGAGCTTAAAGAATCTGGCGTAGACCTGATACCTAAATTAGATCCTTTAGAATGGCCATTTGAATATTATTATGAGAAAGAGATTGAGAAAGAGAAACAAAAAGAAAAAGAAAAAAAGAAAGAGAAAAGTTGTAAATAGCTTTCGGCTCTTAGGGGCAATGCAAGAGTCCAATATCTGAACCTGTGTCAGATGCTTTTTGAAATAAGGTCAGTAATATGTGGCAAAAATATATTAGAGCAATATATATTATCTTATCAGCTTACTTACTCATGAAAGTTGTGATATTTCTTGGCAGGGCGATGAGCAAGACTGCATTAATACCTGAAATAATTGATCCTGCTATGAAGGGTGCAGCTTTAAGAAGAGCATTTGAAAATGCTATATATATTGCAATAATAACAATATGCTATATAGTAATTGAATATCTGCATCATAAAAGAATTCACCATCCTCACAAAAAAACCTCAATTTATGCTTATAGTAACACAGAGATTATGGTATTTTCATTTATATACTTTATTTTATTCTCATTCTTGAATTTCTTAATCGTTGTATATTTTGTCAGCAGACATCTATTAACTATTCTGATATTCAACCCTATATTCAACATTATACCTATATTTATTATCTATAAAACATTAATCACCAAAATTGAAAGCAAGAAAATCCATGTTTTATTCCTGATATCAGCAGTTTTATTGTCCATTTTAATGGTAATACCCTATGGTTTTATCACAGATATATTTTTTAAATATTTATTGTAAAAGGTTAAGCTCTTAGTGTGTTGAAAACGAAAGAGAAAAAAAGAAAGTATGAAATTGTGTGAAATTATGAAGATGAGAAATGTCTTTTTAGTGTTGATAGGTATTGTAGCTTTGGTGATGTTTGTTTTATCTTGCAGTAATATATCTTCCCTTGATTATGTTAAAAAAGGGGAAGAATATTTACGCACTCATGATTATGACCGGGCGATTGAGTACTTCACCAAAGCTATTAATAAAGGTGGACTAAGTACAAAGGATTTGGCTATCACTCATAAATATCGTGGGTTTGCTTATAATGCCAAGGGGAAATTTAGCGCCGCATTAGAAGATTTGAACAAAGCTATAGATTTGTATCCAGAATATTATGCGGCGTACAGTGACCGGGGGGTTGTATTTACAGAAGAGAATCAAGATAATCGAGCCTTAGAGGATTTTAATAAAGCTATAGCTTTAAACCCGCAATATTATATGACCTACTATAACAAGGCTTGTTTTTATTCGAAGAAGAACAATACCTCTGAAGCTTGCAAATGTTTAAAGACAGCTATTGAAAAGGGATATAGTAATTGGAGCCATATCAAGAACTACAAATGCTTTGATAACATCCGTCAATCAGCATGCTATAAGAATATAATGTCTGGTCGGTGATTGAACATAATCTTATAACGAGATTCAATTATGCAGATGACAGGAAGATTGAAAAAGTTAAATAATGTAATGTATGATATTTCTGGTTATTAGAAGAGTTTAGCGGACATTATACTGGCTGGAAGTCAGGAAAGTGAGGTTGAAATCCTCTGCTGCCCCGCAGCCGTGAAGGGAACGAAAGCCCAAGAATCAGTCAATAGTCAAAAGTTTAATGCAATGACTATTGAGAAATGACTGATGACTAAATGAACCACTGTCCTGAGCTTGCCGAAGGATGGGAAGGTGGGTGAGTAGGCTTAAGCCCTGAGCCGGAAGACCTATCCAGCTAACAAAGTTCGGAGTTCAAAGTTCAGAGGGTTAAATAAGCACTCTGGATTGAACGAACAAAAATTCTCGAGGGAGGAATTTTGAAGATTCGAAAAATCTTTCTTATTTCTACTTGCCTTTTTGCCTTTTTCCTTTTGTGCATCTCTGCTGTCTTTGCCGAACCACCTGAGCGAATCATCTCACTTGCGCCGAGCACAACAGAAATACTTTTTGCGTTAGGGCTTGGCGATAATATTATTGGTGTAACAACTTTTTGTGATTATCCTGAAGATGCAAAGAGAAAGGCTAAAATAGGCGGAATGTCCAACCCATCATTGGAGGCTGTTGTTTCTTTAAAGCCTGATATTGTTGTCTTGACCACTGACGGTAATCCAAAGGAATTTGAGGAAAGACTTCGGGCTTTAAAAATAAAGACACATGTATTTAAAGCTCGTAAACTTGCAGATCTTCCGCAGGGTATTAGAGAAATGGGTACAGCGCTTGGACTAAAAGAAGAATCAGAGAGACTGGCAGGAGAAATAGAAGAAGGACTCAATAAATTTAAAGGCAGCAGTCAGAATGACCCTGAACTCCGAACTCCGAACTCCGGACTAAAAAAGGTTCTTTTTATTATCTGGCCAGAGCCATTGATAGTTGCAGGTCATGGGACTGCTATAGACGATGCAATTACTTTACTCGGACATGAAAATATAGCCTCAATGTCCAAAACTGCATATCCTAAATATTCAATTGAAGAGGTTATTTATCAGTCGCCTGATGTAATCTTCATAGGTGAAGGCCATATAGATATGAGAGAGGCATCAAAGGGACTTTTAAAAAGATTGGAAACAGTGCCGGCTGTCAAAAATAATAATGTTTTTTATGTAAGCGATGGTCTTTACAGGCTTGGGCCGAGAGTTATAAAAGGCATTAAGGAACTGGATGAATGTCTAAAGTAAAAATTTCATTATTAGTCTTTATAGTAATTTTGATATTTTTATCCTCTGTGTTTATATGTCCCAGAATTATTAATCCTTTTTGCTTGAATGATGTAGACAAAGAGGTATTGCTTTCGATAAGGCTTCCGAGGGTAATAATTGCGGTTATTATGGGTATGGCACTCGGGGCATCAGGTGTTATTCTTCAGGGTGTATTAAGAAATCCACTTGCTGATCCTTATATACTCGGGATATCGAGTGGTGCCTCGCTAACAGCAGCATTATGTCTTTTGTCAGGCATATATTCACTCGGAAGATTTACTTTACCTTTCACTGCTTTCATCGGTGCATCTCTGGTCAGTATATTAGTCGGTCTATTTGGCTGGAGGCGGGGAGGATTATGGCCCGAAAGACTTCTGCTCGCAGGAATCGGGCTGAGCTTTCTATTCCACGCAATAATTATGCTTCTTATGAGCATCTCCACAGATGAGGGCTTAAGAAGGACTGTGCTCTGGATGTTCGGAGATCTTTCTCTGGCAGATTGGTCATTAATTCCGTATGGCATGGTGTTCATTATCACAGGGCTTGGTATTTCTATGCACAGGGCAAAGGCACTGAATTCACTGATATTAGGTGATGAATTCACTCATAGCCTTGGTTTTTCAGTCCGTAAAGAAAGGCTCCTCCTCTTTGTGTCTATGGCACTTATGACCGCAGCATCTGTATCACTGGGAGGCATAATCGGATTCGTGGGACTTCTGGTGCCTCATATTATGAGATTCTTAATCGGTGCTGACAGCAGGTTTTTGATACCAGCATCTGCTTTAGGTGGAGGGGCATTATTATGTCTATCTGATCTGATCGGAAGATCAATAATTTCGCCAATAGAGATACCATCAGGGATTATAACCGCCATAATCGGTTCACCATATTTTCTTTATCTTTTAAGGAGAAAAGATGTCCTCAGCATTTAATCTGCCAATCCTCGAACTTGATAATGTGAATTTTATGTATTCCAAGGACAAGAAAATAATCAACAATCTTACATTTTCCATAGGAAATGGAGAGTTCATAGGGCTTCTGGGTGCAAATGGATCGGGTAAGTCAACCATATTAAAGCTTGCAAGCGGAATATTAAAACCATATGAGGGTTATATAAAACTCTGGGGTAAACTCCTGCAATCATATCTTAATAAAGATAGGGCAAAATTATTATGTTATTTGCCCCAGATACTTGATATAAATGTTCCTTTTAGGGTAAAGGAAATTATAAATATGGGACTTTATCCGTACGAAATCCCTCCGCGGATGACAGTTGATGAGGCTATAGAGGTTGTTGGACTGAAGGAAAAATCAGGGTCATATATAACAAATCTCAGCGCCGGAGAACGAAGGAGGGTTTTCATTGCCATGACCCTCCTGCAAGGTGCAGGGCTTCTGCTTCTGGATGAACCTCTTGCAAATCTGGACATAAAGTATCAGATGGAGCTTCTGAGGTTGCTCAGGGAATTGAGGGATAAAAAAGATATTTCGATAATTATGGCGCTTCACGACATAAATATCGCATTAAAGTTCGAGAAAGTTGCATTGATTAAGGATGGGAGGGTACTCGGCATTGGAGATCCTGTTACAGTATTGACAAGGGAAATGCTTAAAGAGGCTTTTGATGTGGGGATCGAACTAAAAAGACAGGAATCAGGAGAGGCATATATAAGTTATGAATAAGATAGTTTTTATTACAGGTGGTGCAAGGAGCGGGAAGAGCTCTTTTGCAATTGCTGAGGCATCAAAAATCAAGGGTAAAAAGGCGTATATTGCTACTGCGGAAGCGATTGATAAAGAAATGAAAGACCGCATCAAAAAGCATAAAAAACAGAGGGGAGATGATTGGTATACCCATGAAGAACCCATAAAGATTTCAGGAGTGATTAAAAAAATAAAAGATGGTTATAGCGTAATTGTTTTAGATTGCCTGACATTATGGCTATCAAATATTATGCACACTAATTTGGAGATTGAAACCGAAATTGAACATCTCATCTCGTCACTTGTCACTTGTCACTCGTCACGGGTATATATTGTCTCCAATGAAGTTGGCATGGGGATAGTCCCTGAAAATGAGATGGCAAGAAGGTTCAGAGATTATGCCGGGATTTTAAATCAGAAAGTGGCTGAAGTATCTGATGAGGCATACATGGTTGTTGCAGGAATACCTATGAAAATCAATTACAAGAGGAGAAGATAATGAAAGGGATATTAGAGAGGATTAAACCTGTTAGCAATGAGTTTTCCGAAAGGGCACAAAAGAGACTTGATAATCTCACAAAGCCTCAGGGAAGTCTCGGAAGGCTTGAGGAGTTTGCAAGAAGGCTTGTGGCTATCACAGAAAACACAATGCCTGTGCTTGATAAAAAAGTTGTCTTTACATTTGCAGGGGATCATGGTGTTGCAGATGAAGGTGTCTCAGCATTTCCAAAAGAGGTAACGCCCCAGATGGTCTTTAACTTTCTAAGGGGAGGAGCAGGTATTAATGTTCTCGCAAGACATGCTGGTGCAGAAGTGGTTGTTGTTGACATTGGGGTTAATTACGATTTCAACAACTCCTCTGTATCCCCTCTTACTAAGGGGGGAATTAAAGGAGGGGTATTCGTTTCAAAAAAAGTCTTATATGGCACAAAGAATATGCGTAAATGCCCTGCTATGACAAGACAAGAGGCTGAAAAATGCATTATGGTGGGGATCGAGCTTGCTGATGAATATGCGAGAAAGGGATATAAAACATTTGCTACTGGAGATATGGGGATCGCAAATACGACCCCATCTTCTGCAATAGCAGCAGTGCTGACAGGAAAATCTGTATCAGAAGTAACAGGAAGAGGGACTGGTATAAGTAATGATACACTCAGGAACAAGATTAAGGTGATCGAGGATTCAATAGCATTAAACAAGCCTGATCCTGAAGACCCTATTGATGTCCTTTCAAAGATTGGCGGTGCTGAAATAGGTGGTATTGCTGGGTTAGTCCTGGGCGCTGCTTTAAATAGTATCCCTGTTATTATTGATGGTTTTATATCAACAGCAGGCGCTTTAATAGCTTATTGTCTTGAACCAAAGACAAAAGATTATATGTTTGCTGCCCACAATTCAGTAGAGATCGGACATAGGACAATGCTTGAAAAGATTGGACTCAGGCCCATACTCGATCTTGATTTAAGGCTCGGTGAAGGCACTGGTGCTGCACTCGCAATGCTCATGATCGAAGCAGGGCTTAAGATTTACAAAGAGATGGCTACATTTAATGAGGCAGGGGTATCAAAAGATAATAACCAATAACCAAATTACAATAACCGAACATTTTGGAATTTAATATGAGACAAGTGTTGATTGCATTCCAGTTTCTTACGCTTATACCTTTTAGGCTTAAGGGTGATTTCTCTGAAAAAGAGATATCAAAATCAGCAGCCTTTTTCCCTGTTGTGGGTGCATTTCAGGGTCTGTTAGCTTTGTTGTCTGCTGGATTATTGCTGAATATTTTCCCGCTTGATGTAGTAATCGGGCTTATTGTTTTGATACTGATAGCGAGCAACGGAGGTTTTCATATTGATGGTCTTGCAGATACGTTTGATGCACTGGCAGTAAAATCAAGCGGGAATAAAAGAACTGACAGACAAAAAAGACTTGCTGTGATGAAAGACAGCGCAACAGGTGCGATCGGAGCCACAGCACTTGTCTTTGCAATTCTGCTGAAATTTGTTCTTTTAAAAAATTTGTTTTCAGACTCCAATCTTGTTACTGCCTGTTTACTATTATTTTTAATGCCTGTTTTTTCAAAATGGGCAATGATTCCCGCAATATTTCATGGAAGGGCTGCAAAACAGGATGGTCTGGGAAAGATATTCATCGAAAATACAGGATTTAAAGAATTATTGATCGCATCAATATTTATGGTTGGTTTTCTGTTGATTGCTATTTATATTTCATCTTTATCTGATTATTTTATATTTTTGTTGTTTTCTCTATGTGTGTTTTATATACTGAGTTTTTTGATGATAAAATTTTTTGAGAACAAATTTGGTGGTCTTACAGGTGACACACTCGGTACAATAAACGAAATCACAGAAATAATATTTTTGTTAATGGTGACAGGATGGCTACGAATTTATACTTGATACGGCATGGTGAGACAGAAGGAAGCGAAACAAGACGGTATAAGGGGACAATTGATGTGCCCCTTTCTGAAAAGGGGATAAAACAGATAAAAAGGCTTGTCAAATACATGGTTCAAGATAGTTCAAATCCCCACTCATCCCCCTTTTTTAAAGGAGGGATGGGGGGATTACTGAGTGCTGTCTATTGTTCTGATTTGAGCAGGGCAATAAAAAGCGCCGAGATTATTGCAGAGCCTTATTCTCTCAAACCGATCATTGTTCCTTCTTTAAGAGAAAGAAATTTTGGTATCTGGGAAGGTATGAGCTTTGAAGAGATAAGAGAAAGATACCCAGATGAATTTGAGGCATGGGTATCGGATCCTTTGAAATTCAGTCCTGTAAAAGGAGAAAGCACAATCGAGGTAAGAAACAGGGTCATAGATGCATTAAATAAGATATTAGATAATCATGTAGATCAGGGGGGCGAATCTGATGTTAACAATATAGCCATAGTTGCTCACGGAGGCGTAAACAGGGTAATCCTCTGTTATTTACTTGATATACCGATGGAAAATATCTTTAGAATCGAGCAGGATTATGCTGCAGTAAATATTATAGAGTTTCGAAAAGGCTATCCAGTCGTAAAGCTTATTAATGGAGCGGTTAATGACTAAAGAGAGGAGGTGAGATGGATTAAAGATTAAAGATCATGTTGTCTGTCTGGAAGTCAGGGAAGTGAGGTTAAAATCCTCTGCTGCCCCGCAGCCGTGAAGGGAACGAAAGCCCAAGAATCAGTTAATAGTTGATAGTCAAAAGTTTAATACTAATGACTATTGACAAATGACTGATGACTAAATGAACCACTGTCAAAAGAATCGGTTTAAACTGTTTAAGCAGTTCAAACAGCTTGAACCGTTAAGTTGATGGGAAGGTGGGTGAGTAGGTAGTAAGCCCTAAGCCGGAAGACCTATCCAGGCCAAAAAAATCACAGAAAAAATTTCTCGAGGGAGGAAAAAATGAAAAAAAATTTCAAATTATTAAAATTTATCTGTATTTTATTACTTTTCACTTTTCACTTTTCACTATTCACTTTATCTTTTGCAGAAGAAATAACCGTTCCTTTAGAGGAGGTTGTTGTCACCGCATCAAAGATAGAGGAGCCGAGCGAGGAGACAATAAGTGGAGTAATTGTTATTACTGGTGAAGATATAAAGAAGATGAATCTTCAATTTGTGACAGATGTACTGAGAAGAATTCCTGATCTGAATCTTGTCCAAAATGGAGGCGCTGGCAGGAATGCATCTGTTTTTCTGCGCGGTGGGGATTCAACACATACCCTTGTAATGATTGATGGAGTAAAGGTTAAAAGTACCACAACAGGCAGCTTTGATTTTTCAGGTATAACAGTTGATGACATTGAAAGGATTGAGATAGTAAAAGGACCTCAGAGTACACTTTACGGCTCAGAAGCAATGTCAGGCGTTATAAACATTATTACAAAGAAGGGAAAGGATAAGCTTAAAGTTGACTCATCCTTTGAGGCAGGTTCATATGGAACTTATAAGCCATCAGCATCCGCATCAGGTATTTACAAAATTTTTGATTACAGACTGACAGGCACATACTTTTATACAGACGGCATATCAGCAGCAAAAGAGGGCACAGAGGAGGATAGTTATGAAAACTTATCCCTTTCAGGAAAATTTGGTTTTAAAATCAGTGATAGTTCTGATATAGAGTTCTCAGGAAGATTCTATAATGACAAGAGTGAACTCGATTCATATGGCACTGACGATCTAAATTATACGCAGGATGGCAGTCACTATATAATCTCAGGAAAAGGAAGGATATACACGTGGGACAAATGGGAACAAATTCTGATGCTTTCCACGGTTTACGATTCATTAAAATACAAAGACCCTGATACTTCATGGAACAACACTGAGATTAATACCAGTATGAACACCATTGACTGGCAGCACAATTTTTATGTCTCAGATATTTATATACCAACAATAGGGGCTGAATACAGAGAGGAGAAGGGTGAAAGCGAAGGGGTGTATGACAAGTCTGTTGATAATAAGGCTATTTATCTTAATAATAAGCTTAAGGTATTTGAAGATGCCCTTGTCTTAAATGCTGGTATGAGGCGTGATGAGCATGAGTACGTCGGAGGTGAAACCACTTATAAGCTGGGCGCACTATATGCTTTTAAACCTGCTGATCTTCAAGTCAGGGCAGTGTATGCAACAGGATTCAGATCACCGACTTTCAATGAACTCTTTTATACAGACCCATCGGGAAGCAGCGGGAACCCGGATCTCAAACCTGAAAAAAGCAATTCATGGGAAATAGGATTGGATAAGAATTTGATAAAGGATAGACTTTCGGTTTTTATAACATATTTTGATCAGAAGTATAAAGACCTTATACAGTGGGTAGAGATAGCAGAATGGACATATCAGTCGCAAAATGTTCAGGAGGCAGAGGTGAAAGGCATTGAAACAGGCATAACCCTTAACGCTGGAGAAGGAATAGATATAAAAACAGCATACACATACCTTGACACAGAGGATAAGGAAACAGGGAATATGCTCCCGAGGAGGCCGAGAGATAAATTCAATATTAGTCTTTGCATGTTAAGAAGTGATTTTTCATTTGATATCAGTTATACATATGTTGGCAAAAGATACGATGATACTGAAAATACTGAAGAACTATCTCCTTACAATTTGGTCAATCTTAGCGGCAGTTATAACCTGTCTAAGAACCTTAGCGTATTTGGAAGGATAGAAAATCTCCTCGATGAAGACTACGAAGAAGCAGAAGGGTATGGAACTTATGGGTTTTCTGTTTTTGGAGGTGTGAGAGTAACTCTGTGAGAATTTAGCCCAGACTATTTACAAACTTATGTTTACCAAGACAGGACATAGTATTTTCGCTCATTCTCGTCCCGACATAAAGTCGGGACTCCGAGGCTTTTGCCTCTTTATTTTCACAAATAGTGTATTTGACTATCGGCAAAAGAAATCCGCTTAAATACTATGTCCTGTCTATATTTGAGAAGATTTATGAATAAAATGGGTTAGGTAACAGCATATGATATGCAGAATATATTTTTAGTTGTTTCTTCGTATATTGCTGATTTAATCTTCGGTGATCCAGAAAGGTTTCCCCATCCAGTAAGATGGATGGGGAAACTGATAATCTTTTTGGAGAATAAATTAAGAGGAGATAGAAGTAGATTAGTCGAACGTATAAAGGGCATGATAATGACTTTAATTGTTGTTGGAACAAGCGGAATATTAACCTATCTTTTTCTATATTTTTCAAAGAAATTAAGCCCTTTTCTTGGAGATTTAGCATGGATTTATGCAGGGTATACAACTTTGTCAATAAGGGACTTGCGGAGTAAGGGTATAGAAATCCTCGAAGAACTTAAAAATAATTCCATAACAGAGGCGAGAAAAAGGCTTTCGAGGATTGTTGGAAGGGATACTGAAGGGTTATCTGAGGAAAAGATAGTTATGGCAACAGTAGAAAGCATTGCTGAAAATACAAATGATGGCATAATTGCCCCCCTGTTTTATCTTTTCATAGGAGGGCCTGTATTAGCCGTTACCTATAAGGCGATAAACACCCTCGATTCAATGATAGGATATAAAGATAAAAGATATCTCCATTTTGGATGGTTTTCCGCAAAATTGGATGATATAGCAAACTTCATCCCGGCTCGTATTACAGGTTTTCTGATTGTATTGTCAGCATTTATCTTAAGAAAGGATTTTAGAAGCTCTTTTAAGATAATGCTTCGGGATGGCAGAAAACATCCTTCTCCAAATAGTGGCATTTCAGAAGCAGCTATGGCTGGTGCGATCAGGATAAGATTGGGAGGCACTGCTACATATAAGGGTGTGCTATCAAAAAAATCATATCTCGGTGAGAACAAAAGGTTAGCAAGCCCTTCATTAATAAAAGAAGCCTTATCTGTAAGTTTCGCTACTTCTCTTCTCATGGTTTTATCAGGAGCATTCTTAAAATGGATTATTATCCCGGATTATTAATGAATTTTTATGATCAAACAGGGGATAGAGTATTTTCGCTCATTCTCGTCCCGACATAAAGTCGGGACTCCGAGGCTTTTGCCTCTTTATTTTCACAAATAGTGTATTTGACTATCGGCAAAAAAATCCGCTCAAATACTCTATCCCCTGTTACTATCTTTAGTTTTGTAGATGATATGGGTTAGATTTAAAATAATATGAACGAGGCTATTAGAAATTTAAGGGGGATCATTATTAATGCAGTAAAAAAGACTCCTTATGAGGGTCTACTTTTCTCAGGTGGACTGGACAGCTCCATCCTTGCTGCTATAAACCCTGTTGTTACTTGTATTACAGTAAGTTTAGAATCTGATGCAGAAGATGTCTATTATTCCAGATTATTGTCAAATTCTCTCAAGATAAAGCATATCCATAGAAAGGTGGAAATTGACGAGGCTATAGAAACGATACCAGAGGTAATAAAGATTCTTAAAACCTTTGACCCGGCTATTCCCAATGATTTGGTAGTATATTTTGGACTTAAGACAGCTAAGGAATTGGGTATAAATAAAGTATCTACCGGCGATGGAAGTGATGAGCTGTTTGGCGGTTATTCATTTATGAGAGATATAGATGACTTAACAGGTTATATTAAGAGGATTTCGAGAAAGATGACTTTTAGTTCTAATGAGATTGGCAAGTTTTTTGGCATCAATATAGTTCAGCCATTTATTGTTCAGGAGGTCATAGATTTTTCCTTAAATATCCCGGCTGATTTAAAGATAAAAAGAGAAGATGATATCTCATGGGGGAAATGGATATTACGTAAGGCGTTTGAGGATATCTTACCTCCTTTACTTGCATGGCAGGGGAAAAGACCGCTTGAGATTGGATCCGGCATGACAAATCTGCGTCAGATTATATCTGAAAAAGTGTCTAATGAAGAGTTTAAAGAAAATTCATCTTCTATAAAATTCCTGAATAAAGAGCATTTCTATTACTACAAAGTATATAAAAAGGTTATAGGAAAAATTCCGTTGCCGAGGAATAATGAAAAAACCTGCCCTTCCTGCGGTGCAGGAATAAGAAGAGACGGATTTCACTGTAAAATTTGTGGATATGTCCTGAATTGGAGGACCAAATCTGTCCAAGATAATTTTATAAAGGGGGGCTAAATGCCTCATAAACACACTGAATCGACATGATAATTTATTTATCAAACCTCATTTTTGTATATAATTCTTATATGGATAACTCTCATATAATGTTATTCAGGAAGCATCATGTTTTCTTTATAAGGTGTCGTCATTGTGTTTCTTCAGCACCCAGCCCCCCTTTCACTGTTATTCTGGACAGTTATGATGGAGGATATAAATGAAAGTATTCATATCATGGAGCGGGGGCAAAGAGAGTGCCCTTTCGTGCTATAGGATATTGCAGAACCAAAATATTAAGGTCTCCTATCTTTTGAACATGATTTCTGAAGATGGTGAATACTCACGCTCACACGGGATTATCTCTAGTTTATTGCGGCTACAGGCAGAGGCTATGGGAATCCCTATTGTTCAAAGAAAGACTACATGGGAAACTTACGAAGATGAATTCAAAAAAACGGTTTTAGAATTTAGAAAAGAGAATATCCATGCGGGTGTATTCGGCGATATTGACCTTCAGGAGCACAGGGACTGGGTAGAAAGAGTTTGCAAAGAAGTAGGTATAAAGCCACTATTGCCTTTATGGAAAGAAGAAAGAGAGAAATTGCTTGAGCAATTTATTCAAGCAGGGTTCAATGCCATAGTAGTGGCTACTAATGCCAAGTTTTTAGGCAAAGAATGGCTGGGTCGGCAAATAGATGGCCAATTTATAGAAGATTTAAAAGTCCTTGGAAATATTGACCTATGCGGTGAAAAAGGCGAATACCATACCTTTGTCTATAATTGCCCTATTTTCAAGAAACCTGTAGAATTTATTACTGGCGAAAAGATATTAAAGAATAAACACTGGTTTTTGGAGCTTTTGCCTGCATAAGCAGGGATATCAATAGAATCTATCGCCTCATATTATTAAGCTTAAAATTCCCCTTGCCATAAACTCCTATTTTGTTTTATCCTATTTTAGATAAAATTTATTTATTGATAGGAGGGTTTTGATAGCTTGCCTGCCCTGTTAGTGAAAGGGAGACAATGTTGATCCGGCAAGTTAGATCTTTAAGGGAGCTTGGTTAAAGAGTTGGTGAGCATGTCTCCCATAAGGAGAAAGCCTGAAGACTCTTTTAGGGCACCCACTTAATTGATAAACGGATCTAACTGTTTCCTTGCACGGCAGGGTGGGTTTAATTAAATTTCTGGGGTTAGATATTATGATTTCTATATGGAGGGCCACACAAATTTATATTATAAAGGGTTTTTGCAACATTATCTTCACATCTAAATATTTTTTGCCTCCAGAAGCATTTTGAAAATATAGTATAGCCTCCGGAAATTAACTTTCTAAAAAGGAAGCCATGTGCTCCACATAAGAGTCCCTTAAAGGGAATATTCCATGGAAAGGGGATTAACATAAATGGACTATACACTGTATCTAATACTCATATCTGCATGTATTGTTGTAGGACTATGTGCTTATTTCGTATTCGCAAGAATTTTTAAAGACAAAAAAACTGCTAAAGAAAAAGAAAAAATAATCGAAGAAGCAAAAAAGCATGCCGAGAGCATAAAAAAAGAGGCGATTATTGAGGCGAAGGATATTGTCTATCAAGCTAAATCAGAGGCTGAAAAGGAGCTCAGGGAAAGGCGATCAGAACTCAATCATCTTGATAAAAGACTCAGGCATAAAGAAGAAACAATCGAGAGGAAATTCGATCTGATTGAAAAAAAGGAACAAGAACTTATTAAACGGGAAAAAGAATATGCATCAAAAGAACGCCTTATTAATGAGAAAGAAGCATATTACAGTAAATTGATAAAACAACAGATAGAATTGCTTGAAAAGATGTCGGGGTTAAGTTCAGCAGAGGCAAAACAGGAACTCTTGAAAAAGACAGAAGAGGAAATAACGTTCGAGGCTGCAAAACTTGCTAAAAGGATAGAAGATGAAGCAAGAGAAAACGCAGAGAAAAAGGCCAAAGAGATAATAAGTCTTTCTATACAGAGGTATGCTAGTGAGTATGTTACAGATACGACTGTAACTGCTGTCCCCCTTCCGAACGATGAGATGAAAGGAAGGATAATCGGCAGAGAGGGTAGAAATATAAGGGCACTCGAGGCTGCAACAGGCGTTGACTTGATTGTAGATGATACACCGGAAATAGTAACACTTTCTACCTTTGATCCGGTCAGGCGTGAAATTGCAAGAATCTCGCTTGAAAGGTTAATGACAGATGGAAGGATTCATCCAACAAGGATCGAGGAAATAGTCGAAAAGGTTAAAAAAGAGGTCGATGTCCATATAAAGGAGGAAGGAGAGAAGGCTGTTTTTGACTTCGGGCTTTCCGGTATCCATCCTGAACTTGTAAAAATAATTGGAAGATTGAGGTATAGAACATCATACGGCCAGAATGTGCTGCAGCACTCTAAGGAAGTTGCATATCTTGCGGGCATGATGGCGGGTGAACTAAAAGTGGATATAAAACTTGCAAAAAGGGCAGGTCTTCTTCATGACATTGGAAAGGCAGTAGACCATGAAGTGGAAGGTCCACATCATGAAATTGGGGCGCAGTTGGCAAAAAAATATGGCGAGAATCAAAAGGTGATAAATGCTATATTAGTCCACCACGGAGATGGAGAACCTGCAACTGTCGAGGCTGCCCTTATAGCTGCTGCTGACGCCCTTTCCGCAGCAAGGCCTGGTGTAAGAAGTGAAAGCATAGAGAATTATCTTAAACGCCTTGAAAAACTTGAACAGATGGCACTCTCATATAAAGGCGTTGATAAATGTTATGCAATACAGGCCGGAAGAGAAATAAGAATTATAGTGAAGCCCGAAGATATAAGCGAGGAAATGTCTTCTATTATATCGAGGGAGCTTGCCAAGAAAATAGAATCAGAATTAACATATCCTGGACAGATAAAGGTTACCGTTATCAGGGAGTCAAGATTTATAGAATATGCGAAGTAAACATAAACAGGTTAAGGTCAAAAGTGCTTTTTCTCAATGCCTTAGCCTTGACCTTTTTTAATGATGAAAGTTCTCTTTATAGGTGATATAGTAGGCAAAATTGGCAGGATTACGACAAAGGCTTTACTTCCAACTATTGTCAATAGATACAAAATAGATATTGTAATAGCAAATGGCGAAAACGCAGCAGGGGGGTTCGGGATAACAGACAAAGTGGTATCTGAAATCCTGAGCTATGGGGTACATATAATTACTACCGGAAACCATGTATGGGACAAGAAGGAATTTATACCCCAGATATCGAAAATTGACAGGGTACTCAGGCCATTAAACTATCCACAAGGTGTGCCTGGTTATGGAAGTATAATCTATACCCTTAATAATGGTTCAAAAGTTGCTGTAGTCAATATTTCAGGCCGTGTCTTCATGACAAATATTGACTGCCCATTCAGGACAGGTAAAGAGGAAGTAGAAAGGCTTGCAGATTCAACAAAGGTAATCATTATAGATTTCCATGCAGAGGCAACCTCTGAGAAGATTGCATTCGGGTATTTTATAGATGGGAAAGTGAGCGCTGTTATTGGGACTCACACACATGTTCAGACCGCTGATGAAAGGATATTGCCTGGTGGGACAGCCTATATAACAGATGTTGGCATGACAGGACCATACGATTCTATTATAGGGATAAAGAAGGAACAAATAATTGATCGATTTTTAACGAATATGCCGATGCGTTTTGAGGTTGCAAAGGGAGAAGGCATATTTTCTGCTGTTGTTATCGAGATAGAAGAAGATACAGGAAAGGCAAATGCAATACAAAGGCTGCAGCTTAAATATCCTTAGCCCATAATCCATAAATTCCGAATATGGCTGGCATAGTATCCATGTAACAGGGGATAGAGTATTTTCGCTCATTCTCGTCCCGACATAAAGTCGGGACAAACTCGGGACTCCGAGTCTTTTGCCTCTTTATTTCCATATATTGTATTTGACTATCGGCAAAAGAAATCTGCTCCAATGCTCTACCCCCTGTTTGATCATAAAAAATTCATAGATAAACTGGGTTATTTATTTTGTTGAAGGTTGCTATGGTTTTTGAGGGGTTTGCTGTTGTGAGGGATGGGTATCAGTTTTTACTGGACCAGATGATGGCAGTTGACTTTTTTCTTCCTGATGTGGGATCTTTTCAACAATAGAAGTGCCTTTCGTAGTTAGAATCGCTAACAATAGAGATGTAATCATAAAAACAACCGCTGCTATTGTTGTCATCTTACTTAAAAATGTTGCAGCCCCCCTGCTCCCGAAGAGTGTCTGACTTGAGCCACCAAAAGCCGCTCCGATTTCTGCTCCCTTACCGCTTTGAAGAAGGACTATAGCGATAAGAAAAAAACAAACCATAATGTGAACTATTAATAAAAATGTTGTCATTTTCCCTTCCTGAATTTAACTATTCTGATAAAACTTTCAGCCTTCAGACTTGCACCACCAACAAGCGCACCATCAACATCCAAACAAGCCATTAATGAATCAATATTCTCAGGCGTTACACTACCACCATATATTATACAAAAATTATCAGCCTTATTGCCATATAAAATTTTAAGCCTCTCTCTGATATAAGCGTGTGCTTCCTGTGCCTGTTCAGGAGTTGCTGTCTTTCCAGTACCTATAGCCCAGATAGGCTCGTAAGCTAAAGCCATGTCTTCTGGCTCAATCTCGTTAATGCCTTTTTCTATTTCTTTCTTTAATACTTCAAAGGTTTTTCCTGCTTCTCTTTCCTTTAGGGTTTCACCTATGCAAAAAATAACTCCCAACCCTGCCCTTTTCGCAGCCTTGATCTTTCTGTTTATTATTTCATCAGTCTCGTTAAAATATTGTCTTCTTTCAGAATGACCAATAATAACATATTTACAACCCATATCAGAAAGCATTACAGGAGAGATTTCGCCTGTATATGCGCCTTTTTCCTCATAAAATACATCCTGTGCCGCAAGTTTAATATTGGTACCTTTAATTTTTTCTGAAGCTGTTGATAGAGAAGTAAAAGGTGGGGCAATCACAATATCAACATCTGAAACATCTTTAACTTCGGGAATGAATCTTGATAAGAACTCTCCTGTCTCATTTAAGGTTTTATTCATTTTCCAGTTTGCTGCTATAAATGGTTTCCGCATTTTGGATAATTTAATTTATCTCATAGGTAATGTCAAGCGAGAATCCTCATTAGTAATTCTTTTTTGCATATTTTATAAGGTATAATCACTCATGACCCTTTATCTTATTGATGGGAATTCTTATGTATACCGAGCTTATTATGCTATCAGGGGACTCTCGAACTCCAAAGGCATGCCTACCAATGCAATTTATGGGTTTATAAATATGCTGCTTAAAATCCTGAGGCAAAAGGAGCCTGACAGCATGGTGGTATCATTTGATTCGCCTGTCCCAACAGAAAGACACAGGATTTATGAAGAATATAAGGCACAGAGGCCTGAGACGCCGGGAGACCTTGTTGAACAAATGCCATATATAAAGAAGACGATTTCTGCCTTTAATATAAAGGCAATCGAGATTCCCGGGTACGAGGCTGATGACGTACTGGGGACAATAGCAAAAAGAGCTGCGCACATGGGGATGGATGTATTCATAGTTACAGGAGATAAGGATATGCTCCAGCTTATTGATAATAATATAAAGGTATATGATCCGATGAAGGATGCGGTGTATGATGAGGAATATGTCAGGGAGAGATTTGGCGTTGAACCGCAAAGTATCCCTGAGTTCATGGCTCTTACAGGAGATGCTGTTGACAATATTCCGGGTGTGAAAGGCATTGGGGAAAAAACAGCTAAGGAACTACTTATAGAATTCAAAAGTCTTGAATATCTGATTAGAAATGTAAGCAGAATAAAAAAAGAAAAGACGCGGCTATTGATTTCAGAAAATATTGATACCATCCACTTAAGTAAGAAACTTGCAACAATTGATACAACCATACCCCTTGATATTGATATGGAAGATCTGCGATTAAGAGAGCCTGACTGGCATGCTCTTTTTCTGCTATTTAAAGAGTTTGAATTTAAAACTCTATTGAAACTTATTCCTTTAGACATATCAGGTGAAATAAATTATGAATTGGTCTCTTCTGCAGAACGTCTTAAGGAGATTGCTGACTCAATAAAAGGTGAGTTTGCATTTGATGTAGAGACAAGGGATACACATCCTTTAACCGTATCCCTTTCAGGTATTGCATTATGCACAGAAAAAGGCATTGCATTTTATATTCCAATTTCTCATCCTTCTTTAGAAATATCCAGTATAAATAAATGGCATGCGTCGGAGATACTGTCCCACGTATTCAAAGATGAGGGCATGACAAAAATAGGGCATAACCTGAAACGTGGCATAACAATCCTAAAACAAGAGGGTATTCAGGTTAAAGAGCCACTGTTTGACACAATGATCGCATCATACCTTATAAATCCAAATAAGGCAAATCACGATCTTGAAGAGATCTCGCTCGAATATCTGTCTTACAGAAAAAAGACTATTAGAGATGTCTTAAAGAATAAAAATCTATTCTCAGATGTTCCACTGAAAGATGCCGCCTCTTTTTTTTCTGAGGATGCATGCCTCAATCTTGAATTAAAAGGACTACTATCCAATAAATTAAGAGAACATGATCTTGAAGCGATTTACTTCAATATAGAAATGCCGCTTATTTATGTTATCGCTGATATGGAAGAAGCAGGTGTGAAGATTGATTCTGACAAGATTGAGGGGATTTCAAAAGAGATCGAAAGAGAACTTGATGGAATTCAGAGAAGGATTTATTTTCTTGCAGGCGAAGAGTTCAATATAAATTCTCCTAAACAACTAAGCAGGGTCTTATTTCATAGCCTTGGTTTTCAGCCAAAGAAAAAGACAAAAAGTGGGTTTTCTACAGAGGTGGGTGTACTTGAGGAACTTGCGGAATCACATGAACTTCCGAGGGAAATACTTAATTACAGAACACTTAATAAAATTAAGACAACTTATATTGATGTGCTCCCAAAACTCATTAATCCAAAAACAGGCCGTATACATACCACATTCAATCAAACAGGGACAGCTACAGGCAGGCTGAGCAGCAGCGATCCAAATCTGCAGAATATTCCAATAAGAGGAGATTGGGGAAGGCGTATAAGAGAAACATTTATTGCAGAAGAAGGGAATCTCTTACTCTCAGCAGACTATTCACAGATTGAATTGAGGATACTCG
The DNA here is from genome assembly GCA_040753615.1 of Nitrospirota bacterium. Classification (GTDB taxonomy): domain Bacteria; phylum Nitrospirota; class Thermodesulfovibrionia; order Thermodesulfovibrionales; family SM23-35; genus JBFMDO01. The sequence goes on from JBFMDO010000039.1 coordinate 20,965, forward strand.
CACACCTAAGTCAGGATAAAGGACTCATAGATGCCTTTATAAATAATCTCGATATACATACCCGAACTGCCTCTGAGATTTTTGGCATACCAATGGAAAAGGTTCCACCTGATTTAAGAAGAGTTGCGAAGTCAGTAAATTTCGGGGTCGTATACGGGATATCGCCTTTCGGCTTATCAGAGACATTAAGCATATCGAGAAATGAAGCGAAAGATTATATAGACCAGTATTTCAGAAGACATCCGGGTGTTAAGGAATATATTGAAAAGACCATTAGTGATGCAGAAAATAATGGGTATGTATCAACTCTTTTTGGAAGAAGACGTCCTATAACTGAACTTAAAAGTAGAAATTCAAATATAAGACAGATGGGTGAAAGACTTGCGATAAATTCTCCTATACAGGGTACGGCAGCAGACATTATTAAAATTGCAATGATTAATATATGGAAGAAATTTAAAGATACAGGTTTAAAAGTTATGATGATTCTGCAGGTTCATGACGAGCTTTTATTCGAGCTTCCAGAGGAGGAAATAGAAGCAGTTAAAAATATTGTTAAAAATGAAATGGAAGGCGTTGTCAACCTCTGTGTGCCGCTGAGTGTTGATATCAATTACGGCAGGAACTGGGCAGAGGCACATTGATTTATTCTTTACTTAACTTTCTAAGTAGTTTTAGGTAAAATATGTTTTATAAGGAGGAGCTATGAAAAAGAAGATTACTTCTAAAAAATCAATTAAAAAGGATGCAAAGAAGAAAACAAAAGCTACCCCTAAGCCTGCCAAGAAAACTGCTGTAAAAAAGAAAGAACCTATTAAATTAACAGTAAAAAAACCCGTGATAAAGAAAGAGCCTGAAAAGACTGTGGAGAAAGCTGCGATAGAAAAGCCAAAAGCAACTTTTAAAAAGACACCTCCAACAGTAGAGAAAAAACCAAAAAAAGTCATCAAAAAAGTCGCCACAAAAATAAAAGAAAAAGTTAAAAAGGCTGTAAAAAAACTTGTTACAAAGGCAGAGAAAATGCCCATTCCTGAAAGGATAAAAGGGGCTGAACCACAGAAAATCGCAAAGAAACCTGAAAAAAAGGTTAAATCCGAAATTAAAGAAAAACTTAAAAAAGTTATCGCAGAAATAAAGGAAACACCAGAAAAGATTAAAGCTGTAGTAAAAAGACCTGAGAAGATATTGCCTGCTATATTAGAGAAAAAATATCCGCTCGTGCCATTTGAGACACTTCCAGAGGAATATAGTGAGAATAGTATTGCACTTATGACTGTTGATCCGATTAAACTCTTCACCTTCTGGGAAGTAAAAGAGGATACACTAACAAAGAATGCAGGCAACCTTACTCTTCGAGTCTATGATGTTACAGGTATTGACTTCAATGGCTTAAATGCAAACAGCTATTTTGATATCGCGGTGAGTGAACGTATAGGCAGTTATTATATAGATGTTAAACCCGAAAAAGAATTTATTGTAGATATCGGGTTAACCTATCCGCGTGGTGTTTTTGTTATAATAGCACGGTCTAACAAGGCATCAACCCCGCGGGTAACAATTTCAGAACTCCCGGAAGAACAGGTATTGCCTCATAAGCTATACAAAACAGATATTCGTTTTGGGTATTAACAACTCACCACCTGCCGGTGTAGCTCAGAGGCAGAGCAGCTGATTCGTAATCAGCTGGTCGTCGGTTCGATTCCGACCACCGGCTCCATTGATAATATTGATAAACTAAATAGTTAAGGTTAATATAAATGTAATTAATGTTTTATCAGTGGGCGATTAGCTCAGAGGGAGAGCGCTTCCTTCACACGGAAGAGGTCGCTGGTTCGAAACCAGCATCGCCTACCATTCTACCCTCCCCCTCATAGGAGGGTAAGTTCTGCCAACTTTTCAAAAAACCTGCCTTTGCCGTTTTATGGATACTTTGACTTGACAAAAATAAAATTATTTAGTTAAATAATAATGAAAACCATTATCAATAACAGGAGGGTAGAGTTTATGGCTAAGAAAAGGATAGCAATCATAGCATGCAAAAAAATCAAAGGGACAAGTTGTGTTGGTGGCTGTCTCAAGTGTTTCAAGGGCATAGCAGAGAAGGCAGGAGAATACGAGCGCTGGAAGGACTACGAGATAGATGTCATTGGTATAGATGACTGCGGAGATTGCCCTGGATTGGTAATGCCAAAAGTTGCCCTTATGCTGGATATGTGTAAATTGTATAACAGGGAGCTGGATGCTATACATCTTGGGACATGCATTATGAAGGCTACACAAACAGCCAAATGCCCGATTGATGTTGAAGCCCTGAAAAAGAAGATAGAGTCCAAATTCCAAAAAGAGGTAATACTTGGCACACATCCATATTAAAAAGAGGAACTCTCAATGCCGTGGCTAAATGGAACAGGACCACCGTGGTTACACGGAAAATTTAAAGGATGCGGATATAGATTAACTTTACCGCGACAGGCAATTCTGGATGTTTTAAACAAAACAACCGGACACCTGAGCGCAGAAGATATATATTTGAAAGTCCATAAGATATATCCTGCTATTGGTCTTACAACAGTTTATCGAACACTGGAATTGCTTGTCCAAATGGGCATGGTATTTAAATTTGATTTTGGAGATGGCAGGGCAAGATATGAATTATCCGAAGGACCAAAAAGTATTGGTCACCATCACCATCTGGTTTGTACAGGTTGCGGAAGAATTATTGACTATACTGATTTTATTGATGAGGAGATAGAATTGCTTAAGAAGACAGAAAGAGGTCTCTCGAAAAAATATAATTTCAAGATTACAAATCATCTAATTCAGTTTTATGGGATCTGTGAGAAATGCCAAAAATAAAAAATTTTTTACAAGTGAAAATGGTTTTCATTAACAGAAAGGAGGTGACAGGAGATGCCATTTGGAGACAGGACAGGCCCCCTTGGTTTGGGACCAAGAACAGGAAAGGCAGCAGGCTATTGTAGTGGATTTGGTATGCCTGGTTACGCAAATCCTGTTCCCGGCAGAGGTTGGTTTGGATTCGGTCATGGCTGGGGTGGAGGACGTGGATGGTCCGGTAGAGGTCGTGGATGGATGCACCGGTACTGGGCGACTGGTCTGTCTGCGTGGGCAGGATATGACTATCCTTATGGTGGATGGACAGTTCCTTACAGAACGGGTCTAACAGTTCAAGAAGAAATGGACATTCTTAAGGATCAGGCTGTTCTTCTTAAAAAACAACTGGAGGATGTACAAAGTCGTATCAGTACACTAGAAAAAAATCAGTCAGAGGAAAATAAATAATTCCATAGAAAGAGCAGAAATTTGATGATCTGCCCCATCCTACCTCTTACCCTGTGGGATGTGCTTTCCCACAGGGTAAGCCCTTTTAAAAAATATAGGGCTGGATGATGGAATTTTGAAAAATATTTTGGAAAGGAGGCAAATAACTTTGAGAGTTGCAATATCATCAGACAGTGATTATGTTTCAGCCCATTTTGGCAGATGTCCGTCCTTTACTATCGTGGATATTGAGAATGGCAGGATCACGAAAAAAGAGGTTATAGAGAATCCAGGGCATCAACCTGGATTTATACCGCAATTTTTACATCAGAGGGGTGTTAAATGTATAGTTGCCGGCGGTATGGGTATGCGAGCAAGGGGCTTTTTTGACGAGGCAGGCATTCAAGCCATACTCGGTGTAAGCGGAAAAATTGACGATGTAATTAGCAAGCTACAGAATGGAACATTGGAAGGTGGCGAAAGCCTTTGCAAACCGGGCGCTGGTAAAGGATATGGTTTAGATAAGGCTATATGTGACCATCCGCATGAAGAACATGAAAAATGTAAACATTAGGAGAGGCAAAAATTATGAAGATTTGTATAACATCACAGGGCGATACATTAGATTCACAGATTGATCCCAGATTCGGCAGGTGCCAATATTTCATTGTAGTAGACATAGATACTATGGAATTTGAGTCAATCAAAAATCCGAATATTGACGCCACAGGCGGTGCAGGAATTCAATCAGGTCAAGTCATGGTAAATAAACAGGTAAAAGCTGTTATTACAGGAAATGTAGGGCCAAACGCTTTTCAGACACTCCATGCAGCAAGGATTGCTGTGATAACAGGCGTATCTGGCAGCGTCAGGCAAGCGATAGATAAATATAAAAAAGGCGAGTTGAAAACAACGCAGGAACCGACAACTGGCTCAAAATTTGGTATGCACGGAACAAAGATATGAAGGAGGTGATTTTAATGCCAAGAGGTACAGGTTCAGGAATGGGAAGTGGAAGTGGAAGTGGAATGGGTAGAGGTATGGGCAGAGGCGGTGGAAGAGGCAGAGGGGGTGGTAACAAACCTGGCGCAGGGCCGGCTGGTTATTGTGTTTGCCCGAACTGCGGAGAAAAAGCCGTCCATCAAGCAGGAACGCCCTGTTATTCAGTCAACTGCCCAAAATGCGGTGCGAAAATGATGAGGGAGTAGATGATGGGAACAGAGATATTAACAGAATCTGAAAAAGAAATAAATTTACTCAGGGGAATGAGCTATATCTTTGGCATTTTCTCGTATTTACAGGACGAACCTCTCTGCTGCAGGTGCAACTCATTTGTGAAAAGCATTGAAGAAGCTAAAGAAAAATTCCTGATCTTGGAAAAGTCGATCAATAAAAACAGGGATATACCCGATGAATTGAGAAAATTGTTTTCGAATATCTACAGGGTTCTTGCAGATATCACGATTCCTGACAATCCTGTAAGACAGAAAAAGGAAGGGAGCTGCAGATTTCCTCCCGGATACTGTTTAGCCAAATCAGCGTTAAGGGTTCTTGAAACAATAGAACAGCAGGAAAAAATTTAAACTTTACATAAAGGGGTATAAACAATATGAGCAAGGATCATGAGAGCAAAACAGTCGAAAGTTGTTCGGCAAAAAAATTACCAACAAGAGATGAGATTGAAGAATTAAAAGAGAAGCTGGCATTGCAGGATAATATAAGCAAAATTAAACACAAGATAGTCGTTCTTTCAGGGAAAGGGGGTGTTGGAAAAAGTACAGTTGCTACAAATATTGCTGTCGCCCTTTCTCTTAAAGGACAGAAAGTAGGTTTGATGGATGTGGACATCCATGGCCCTAGCATTCCCAAGATGTTAGGTCTCGAAGGCAATTCTCTCAGGGGAACAGAATCAGGGCTGGCACCCATTGTATACAGTGACAATCTGAGAGTAATTTCTATTGGTTTCATCCTTCGCTCCCAGAATGAAGCAATTATATGGAGGGCGCCCTTGAAACACAAATTGATAAGGGACTTCCTGACAGACGTAAAATGGGGACATCTGGATTACCTTGTAGTTGACTCTCCGCCAGGTACAGGCGATGAACCTCTATCGGTGGTACAACTGCTTGAAAATATAGATGGCGCAGTCATCGTTGCCACACCGCAAGACGTTGCACTCACAGATGTGAGAAAAGCTATTACGTTTTGCCGCCATGTGAATCTTCCAATTTTAGGTGTTGTTGAAAACATGAGTGGCTTCATCTGTCCCCATTGCGGAAAGACTATAGATATATTTAAAAGAGGAGGCGGACAAGAAATGGCATCAGAAATGGATGTGCCCTTTTTAGGACGAATCCCTCTTGAGCCTAAAATAGTTGAGGCCGGCGATAGCGGAAAACCTTATCTTCAATATTTTCAGGATTCTGAAACTGCAAAGGCATTTGATGAGGTAATCAAACCTTTGCTTTCTTTAGAGTCTAAAAAGGAATAAAGGATTCGGGAGTCTTTATGCCAACATATGAATATAAATGTGAAAATTGTGGACATTCTTTCGAAATTCATCATTCGATGAACGAGGAGCCAGTAGTAAATTGCCCTCAATGCCAATGTAGGGCAAGAAAGATTATTACAGGGGGAAGCGGCTTTATTTTAAATGGTTCCAGAGCTGACTATCCTGAGGGTAATCTGACTCCACAGTGTGGTAAAGAACAAACTTGTTGCGGGCGTAGTACGCCCTGTGAAACAAGACCTTGTGATAAGTAAATTCCTATCGCATGACGCTATGTAGAATTTCCTAATTTCACAGGAAGGAGTCGCAATCTCAAGTAGAAGCTGCTTTGTGTTTTGGTAGAATCATGAATATTGAAAATGCTGAGACTATCATTAAAATAATATTTATATGGTGAAAAAACCTTCATTAGAAGATGGCAGGAAAATTGCTGCATATTCAGTGGTTCTCAATCTCTGTCTGGCAAGCATAAAGGGAAGCCTTGCTTTCCTTTCGGGAAGCAAGGCATTATTGGCCGAGACCATTCACAGCTTTACTGATGTTATCGGCAGCCTGGCAGTCTGGACTGGAATAGTCATTTCAAGAAAAAAATCACCTTCATTCCCATGGGGACTTTACAAGGTCGAAAATATTGCGGCGATTGTCTCAGCTTTCTTTATACTGCTTGCTGCATATGAGGTAGCCAAGAGCATGTTTATATCAAAAGATGTTGAAATCACTTATATAAACTTGTCTTTGTTCGTACTTTTACTTATGGTTATTCCCATACTTCTTTTTGCCCGCTACGAAAAGAAAGAAGCAGTGCGACTCAATTCCCCAAGCCTTCTGGCAGATGCCAGGAACTGGCTGACAGACATTGCGCCTCTGATGATTGTTATCGGTGGTCTTGCAGGAACGAGAATTTATGCTCATGCTGATAAAATAGCAGCAGTCATAATTATCATTTTTATCCTTAAGGCCGGTTATGGAATAGTGAGAGATTCTATGAAGAGCCTTCTGGATGCGTCTGTTGATTCGCAAACAATTAAAAAGATAAGAGAGATTGTCGGCAGGTTCAGAGAGGTTGAAGAAATCACTGCCTTACATGCGAGAAACTCCGGAAGCTTTATCTTCGTCCATCTCAACTTGAGACTTTCGGTTAAAAGGCTTAAGGAAGCTCATCAGGTATCCGAAATGATCGAAGAAGATATAAGAAGAGAGATTCCTTTTGTTGAGAGAATCGTGATTCATTATGAGCCCGAAAAGAAAGACTATGTAAGATATGCCGTACCTCTCGCCGACAAAGAGGGGACCATATCCGAGCACTTTGGCGAAGCGCCATTTATTGCTTTATGGGACAAGAGGATATCGGATGGAGTTGTCCTGAACCGGGAAGTCGTTAATAATCCGTTCTCGAGCCTCGAAAAGGGAAAGGGAATAAGACTTGCGGAATTTCTCGTAGAGAGAGGTTCCGATGTTGTTTTCATAAAAAAACAGCTCGAGCATAAAGGTCCTGAGTATGTGCTCTCAAATTATGAAGTTGAGCCGAGAAGAACAGATGCAAGCTTACTAAAAGACCTTATGGATCAGAGGGAAAAATCGTCTGAAAATAGATAACATTAAATCTAAAAACATTTTAGGAGAGACAAATGATTATTTCAATTGCAAGCGGTAAAGGCGGCACAGGCAAAACCACAGTTGCGGTTAATCTGGCTTTAGCGTTAAATAATGTCCAATTTCTCGACTGTGATGTGGAAGAACCTAATGCCCACTTGTTTCTCAAGCCGAACATAACAGATAGAAAAAAGGCTACAATTTTAATTCCCGAGATCAACGAATCACAATGCGATTATTGTGGGAAGTGCCGTGATGTTTGTGCCTATAATGCTATCGCTGTAATGCCTAATGATGGTGATAGAAAAGGAAGTGTTTTAATCTTCCCTCACCTCTGTCACGGCTGCGGTGGATGCAGTCTTTTGTGTCCTCAAAAGGCAATAAAAGAGGTAAACAAAGAAATCGGTGTTATTGAGAGCGGGACAAGTGAAAGCATTGAATTTATACACGGAAGGCTGAATATCGGGGAAATAATGTCACCGCCCTTAATAAGGCAGGTTAAGGAGTACATTAATTTCAACCGTATAGTGATAATTGACGCGCCACCCGGAACATCATGTCCTGTTATTGCCTCAATAAAAGGATGTGACTATTGTATACTCGTGACAGAACCAACGCCATTCGGCCTGAATGATCTGGTCCTGGCGGTAGAGGTTGTGAAGAAGATGTCCATTCCTTTTGGCGTGATTGTTAACCGTTCGGATATCGGAGATGAGAAGGTTGACATATTCTGTCAGGAAAACAACATCCCTATACTCATGCGTATACCTTTTGACAAAGAAATCGCTTTTTTATACTCAAGGGGGATACCTATGGTTGAAGAAAAAAAGGAATATATAAGGAAGTTCCAGGAGATGTTTAATCTAATAGAAAACAGAAACTATTAATATGAGACTTAAACCCATAGGAATAATTCATTCACCCTTTAAAAGTATACAGGAGTGCCCGATTCAGCCATCCAGATCAAAGGCAATTGGCGAGGTTGAAATATTCAAAGAATATCAAGAGGGTTTAGAAGATACAAATGGCTTTTCTCATTTAATTCTTATCTATTGGTTTCATAAGTCAAAAGGCTATTGTTTGAGAGTAAAACCGTTTCTCGATACACAGATCAGGGGACTATTTGCCACAAGGTATCCAAGGAGGCCAAATCAGATCGGTTTATCCATAGTAAAGTTATTAAAGCGTAAAGGAAATATCTTGTTTGTAGAAGGTATAGATGTAGTCGATAAGACGCCTTTATTGGACATAAAGCCCTATATCCCGGATCTTATCCCTGGAGAAAAAATAAAAATCGGCTGGTTGAAAGGAAGAATAAAATGAAACAAATAGTCATAATTAGTGGCAAAGGCGGTACAGGAAAAACTGTATTAACCGCATCCCTTGCTGCTTTGGCCACAAATAAGGTCATGGTGGATTGTGATGTGGATGCAGCAGACCTGTACCTTTTGTTACATCCTGAAACAAAGGAGAAGCATGAATTCAGAAGCGGAGTTACAGCCCATATTAATGCGGAAATATGCGAGCAATGCGGACAGTGCATCTCCGTTTGCCGGTTTGACGCCATAAGTGAAAATTTTGTAGTTGATCCAATATCATGTGAGGGATGCACTATTTGTAGTTATGTCTGTCCAGCAGGCGCCATTACACTAAAAGAAAATGTTTCAGGAGAGTGGTTTATTTCTGATACAAAGTACGGCCCTCTGGTCCATGCAAAGTTGGGGATTGCTGAAGAAAATTCTGGGAAATTGGTGACACAAGTAAGGCAGACAGCAAAGGAGATGGCTGAGAAAGAAAAAATGGATTATGTGATCATTGACGGCCCTCCTGGTATCGGCTGCCCAGTCATTGCTTCCATAACTGGTGTTGACTTGGCTTTAATCGTTACCGAACCTACCCTTTCCGGTATTCATGATATGGAAAGGGTTGCTCAGGTGTCAAAACATTTTAATGTGCCTACTAAAGTGGTCATAAACAAATTTGACATTAATCCAGCTAATAGCGAGGAAATTAAAAAACTTTGTGAGAAAGAAGACATTGAATTGATTGCACAACTGCCCTTTTCTCAAAAGGTAAGTGAATCAATAGTTCAAGGTGTGCCACTCGTTGAATTTTGCAGCGACAGAATAGCTCAGGATATATCATTTTTATGGGAAAGGATTAAATAATTATGAAATATGTTTATGGTCCTGTACCTTCAAGAAGGTTAGGTTTTTCATTAGGAGTGGATTTAGTTCCTTACAAGACCTGTACCCTCAATTGCATATATTGTCAGCTCGGGAGGACAACCAAAAAAACTATACAGAGAAAACTATATACTCAAAAAGATAATGTCCTTCAAGAAATTAAAGAAGTTTTAAACAGGAAACAGCATATAGATTATATAACCTTCTCAGGCTCTGGAGAGCCAACCCTGAATTCAGACATAGGTATTTTAATAAGGGAGATAAAAAAATTAACAACTATCCCGGTAGCAGTTCTTACCAATGGTACATTAATTTTCAGAGAAGATGTTCAAAATGATCTGGCAGTCGCAGATGTTGTACTACCATCTCTTGATGCTGCCTCACAGGAAGTATTTAGAAAGATAAATAGGCATCATCAAGCTTTAAAAATAAATACAATTATTGATGGGTTAAAAAAATTTAGGATTTTATATAAGGGGCAACTTTGGCTTGAGATAATGTTAGTGAAGAGCTTTAACGATAATAAAAAAGAACTTATAAAAATAAAAGATGTAGTATCAGGGATAAAACCTAATAGGGTATATCTTAATACTGTTGTGAGGCCACCATCCGAAATTTATGCAAAACCACTTAGCAGAGATGAAATGATTGAAGTAAAAAACTTCTTAGATACAAGTTGTGAGGTTATTGCAGAATTTCATGGCGAAAAAGTTGCTGAAGCGCAAAATGTCGAAGATGCTATCGTCGAAATGGCAAAAAGGCGTCCTGTAACAGTTATTGATATAGCAAATGTCATTGGAATCTCGGAGGCTAATGCTAAACAAATGATAAAAAGACTAAAGGCAAAAAGCAGGCTTAAAGAAAAACAATATCAGGGGGAAAAATATTATTCATATACAATGTAAAAATAGACTCTATGTCTCGAAATCTGTAAGCAACTGCTTAAAAATCTTCAAATGAAAGGAGGAAAATATGCCGATAAGATTAAGGAGACGCTTAAGAATGTGGGGGGGGATGTGATATGCCCCCATTTTCTGGAACGGTATAAATACGGAGATCTTAAACTTTTAAACCTATGAACCCTGTTTTTGGAACAACATATTTACTAAACATGCCTAAAGACCTCAGAAGGAGTTCTTCCGTTAAGGCTGCTATGC
>JBFMDO010000040.1:0-13112 GCA_040753615.1 Nitrospirota bacterium
CTCAGTTTTATTTCAGGACTACTGATGTAACAGGAGTAGCGCAATTACCTGAGGGAGTAGAGATGGTTATGCCTGGTGACAATATAAACATGGCAGTAGAGCTGATTTCACCTATAGCGATGGAAGAGGGATTAAGGTTTGCGATAAGAGAAGGTGGAAGAACTGTAGGTGCAGGCGTTGTTACCCAAATATTGGAGTAAAAAAATATGAGAGATATAATATTGTTCCAATGTGTAGAATGTAAAAACAGGAATTATTCAAGCATGAAGAATAAAAAGAATACAACCGACAAGCTCCAGTTAAAAAAATATTGCAGTCATTGCAGACGGCATACCTTACATAAGGAGGTAAAGGCATAATTAAAATCAAAATGCAAAATGAAAAATGCAAAATGAAGGAATGTTTTAATTTATTTTCCATAACTTTGACTTTTGAATTTTGCATTTAAGGAGTAGGCCAGTAGCTCTAACGGCTAGAGCATCGGACTCCAAATCCGAGGGTTGGGGGTTCAAATCCCTCCTGGCCTGCCACTTATTTATAGAATAACAGGTTTAAGGGAAAATTTAATGATAAAAAAAATTAAGGAATTTCTGAGGGAAGTAAAGGTTGAATTAAAAAAGGTGGCATTTCCTAAGAAAGAAGAACTTATCGGCTCAATATGGGTAGTAATACTCACGATTATAATTATTTCGTTGTTTCTTGGGATTGTAGACCTCGGACTTTCAAAATTAATAAGGGCGGCATTAAGGTAAGATTATGGGAAAAAACTGGTATGTAGTTCATACTTATTCAGGCTTTGAAGAAAAAGTAAAACTTACTATAGAAGAAAATAAAGAGAAGAAGGGGTTAAAAGAGAAAATTTCGAGGGTGCTTATTCCTACAGAAAAAATTGTAGAGGTAAAAAGTGGAAAGAAAAAGGAGAGCGATAAGAAATTTTATCCAGGCTATATTCTTATAGAGATGGAATTAGATGACGAGACATGGCATTTTGTAAGGAGCACGCCTCGTGTAACAGGTTTTGTGGGTGGATTAAACCCACTCCCGCTTTCCGAGGAGGAAATTGTAGTAATACTTCAACAGATAGAAAAAGGTCCTGCCCCTCAGGTAAAGGCACAGTTTCAGAGGGGAGATGCTGTAAGAATTATAGATGGGCCTTTTACCAATTTTCTTGGTTCTGTCGATGATATTGATGTAGATCACGGTAGGCTTTGCGTTAGTGTAAGTATATTTGGCAGACAGACACCTGTTGAACTTAATCTTTTTCAGGTAGAAAAAGCATGAGGAGGATTTAGAAAAGATGGCTAAGAAGGAAGTAATTACGCAGGTTAAGCTTCAGATACCCGCGGGCAAGGCAAATCCCGCGCCCCCTGTAGGGCCGGCACTCGGTCCTCACGGTATTAATATTATGGAATTTTGCAAGGCATTTAATGCTCAAACGCAGGCACTTGGAGATACCATAGTGCCAGTGGTGTTAACTATTTATTCTGATAGGTCATTTACTTTTATAACAAAGACGCCTCCTGCTTCAGAGCTGCTGAAGAAGGCTGCTGGAATTATAAAAGGATCAAGCACCCCTAATAAGGAGAAGGTTGGCAAAGTTACAAACGCCCAAGTAAAGGAAATAGCACAGAAGAAACTACAGGATCTTAATGCTTATTCGGTAGATAAAGCAATAGAGATAATAAAGGGTACAGCGAGAAGCATGGGCGTAGAAATAATAGATTAAAGAGGTATATATGGGGAAAAAACTAATCTCGGTTGCAGAAAAGATTGAAAAAGGCAAAGAATATTCACTTGAGAATGGTATAAAACTTCTAAAAGAATGTGCTTATGCAAAGTTTGATGAGACCATTGATCTGGCAGTAAATCTTGGGATTGATCCAAAGAAATCAGACCAGATGGTGAGGGGTACAGTTGTTCTACCTCATGGCATGGGCAAAAAAGTAAAGGTTCTTGTTTTTGCAAAAGGAGAAAAGGAAAAAGAAGCCATTGAAGCAGGCGCTGACTATGCAGGGGTAGAAGACCTCGTGGATAAGATAAGCAAAGGATGGCTTGATTTTGACAAGGCTGTTGCAACTCCTGATGTTATGGGTACGGTAGGGAAACTCGGGAAATTACTTGGTCCACGTGGACTTATGCCAAACCCGAAACTTGGCACTGTAACTTTTGACATAGCAAAAGCTGTGAAGGAAATAAAGGCAGGAAAAGTTGAATATAAAACTGAAAAGGCAGGCATTGTACATGTCCCTATTGGCAAAGTGTCGTTTGACACTGATAAGCTCATTGACAATGCCAAATCCGTAATCGGATCAATAATTAAGGCTAAGCCTGCTACGAGCAAAGGCAAATACTTTAAAAAGATATCTGTATCATCTACTATGGGGCCGGGGATAGCTATTGATATAGCATCGCTGGGAAAGGGGGTCTAAACTGAAAAGGATAGAAAAACAACAGGTTATAAATGAAATAAGAGACGGATTTAATAAAGCACAGGCTGTAATCTTCACAGATTATAAGGGGATGAGTGTTGCTGAGCTTTCAGAATTAAGACGTCTATCGAGAGAAGGGGATTTTGACTACAAGGTAGTTAAAAATACCCTCGCTAAAATTGCCTCTGAAGGCACACCTGTTTCAATCGCAAAAGGCTCTTTCAAGGGAACTGTTGGTATTGCTATCGGTTATGGCGATCCAGTGCTTACAGTGAAAAAGATTCTTGAATATACAAAGAAGAATGAGAAACTAAAGATTGGCGCTGGGATAATCGAGGGCAAGATTTGTGAATCATCTGAATTAAAAACTGTAGCTGATATACCAGCCAGACCTGTTTTGCTTTCTATGCTGGCCGGCGGGTTGCAGTCGCCTCTTAGCAAAATGGCATGTGCGCTTAATGCTACATTGAGCAGGTTTATGTATGCATTGGAGGCTTTAAAAACTAAGAAGGGTAGTCAATAAAAAGTGAATTTAATATTATTCACAAATAAAAACAATTAAATATTTGCTATAAATTAAAGGAGGAATTTAAAGATGTCTATTACAAAGGACCAGGTTTTTGAATTTATTGACAACATGACAATTATTGAGATGTCAAAGTTCATCAAAGAATTCGAGGATAGATACGGAGTAACTGCTGCGGCACCCGTCGCTGTAGCAGCGGTAGGTGCCGCAGCAGCAGGAGCACCTGCTGCAGAAGAAAAAACAAGCTTTGATGTAATTCTTACCTCAGCAGGTGAAAAGAAAATTCAGGTTATAAAAGTGGTAAGAGAGCTTACATCTCTGGGGCTTAAAGAGGCAAAAGACCTTGTTGATGGTGCTCCAAAGCCTGTAAAGACAGGAGTTTCAAAAGAAGATGCGGAAGCAATAAAGGCAAAACTTGAGGAACAAGGCGCTAAAGTAGAAATTAAGTAACCTCCTTGGGTAAAAAATTTTAAAAGAGAGCAAAGGAGATATATGCCGAAAGTTCTTAGAGAAAGACTAAGCTTTGGAAAAGTTTCTCAGATTTTAGATGTCCCAAATCTTATAGAAATACAGAAGAAATCCTTCGAGCTGTTTTTACAAAAAGATGTCTCTCCAGAAAAGAGACAAGAAACCGGATTACAAGCAGCGTTTCTGAGTGTATTTCCAATAGGTGATTATAACAGGACAGCTTCTATAGAGTTTCTGGGTTATTCCATTACTGAGCCTAAATTCAGCGTTAGAGACTGTTTACAGAAGGGAATTACTTATGCTGCTCCCATAAAGATAAAGGTAAGGCTTAATCTGTGGGATGTTGAATTAAAAGGAGACAAGAGGTTAAAGGAATCGAGGGAGGAGGATGTTTATCTCGGCGAAATACCATTAATGACTGATACCGGAACCTTTATAATAAACGGGACAGAGCGTGTGGTTGTCAGCCAGCTTCATCGTTCACCAGGTGTATTTTTTAGTCATGACAAGAGTAAAACACATGCCAGTGGGAGAGTTCTTTATTCTGCAAGGGTAATCCCTTCACGTGGTTCATGGCTTGATTTCGAGTTTGACACAAAAGATATTCTGTATGTGAGAATTGACAGAAAAAGAAAGCTTCCCGCAACTATAGTATTGAAGGCACTGGGGTATTCGAATGAAGATCTTTTAAAGATTTTCTATCCGGTAGAAACAATTAAAATAGTGGATGGCAAAAAAATTAACCGAGACGTAAGCGAAGTCCTGGCAGGGGTTAAAGCTAATCTGAACATAGTAGTTCCCGATTCAAAAGAATTGATCGTTAAAGAAGGAAGTAAAATAACAAGGAGTGCGATTAGAAAAATGGTAGCTTCGGGGATTAAAACAATCCCTATATCTAAAGAAGAAATTATTGGGAGAATAACCCTTAAAGACATTATTGATCCCTCAACTGGAGAGGTAATACTTGAGGGAAACGAGGCTATTACAGAATCTGCTTTTAATAAGATAATTTCTGCCAAAATTGAAACACTAAACCTGCTTTTTATAGATAATGTGAACTATCTCCCTTCGCTCAGGGACACCCTTCTTACAGACAAGGTTAGCACACAGGAAGAGGCATATCTTGAGATATATAAAAAGCTGAGACCGGGTGAGCCACCAACAGCAGGCGCTGCGAAAGAGCTTTTTAACGGACTATTTTTCGATCACAAAAGGTATGATCTTTCATCTGTTGGACGGCTAAAACTTAATAAAAGACTTAACCTCAATGTGCCATTA
Organism: Nitrospirota bacterium; assembly: GCA_040753615.1. GTDB lineage: Bacteria > Nitrospirota > Thermodesulfovibrionia > Thermodesulfovibrionales > SM23-35 > JBFMDO01. Next base: position 4,702 of record JBFMDO010000040.1, read on the forward strand.
GAAACCAGGGTGTTAACGGATAAAGATATAGTAGAGATAGTTAAATACCTTTTCTACCTCAGGATAGGAAAGGGAGAAATTGATGATATTGATCATCTCGGCAACAGAAGGGTTAGAAGGGTTGGAGAGCTACTCGAAAACCAGTTCAGAATTGGACTTGTGAGGATGGAAAGGGCTGTAAAGGAAAAAATGACCCTTACAGATTTAGAGACAGCAATGCCACATGATTTAATAAATGCTAAGCCTGTTATTGCTGCTACAAAGGAATTTTTTGGTTCAAGCCAGTTAAGCCAGTTTATGGATCAGACAAACCCATTAGCCGAGATAACGCATAAAAGAAGACTTTCTGCACTTGGTCCCGGCGGTCTTACACGCGAGAGAGCTGGTTTTGAGGTGAGAGATGTTCACCCAACGCATTATGGAAGAATATGCCCTATAGAAACGCCTGAGGGACCAAATATCGGACTTATAACATCTCTCGCAACATATGCAAGGGTAAATGATTTTGGATTTATAGAAGTACCATACAGGAAAGTTGTAAATGGTAGGATTACAAAAGAGATAGTATACCTCTCTGCAATAGAAGGTGGAAAATATGTAATTGCAGAGGCTACCTCCCCAGTGGATGAAAAAGGAAATTTAACAGGAGAGACAGTCTCTGCAAGGGTGGGTGGAGACTTCAAATTAGTCGCACCTCAAGATATCCAATATATGGATGTATCTCCAAAACAGATTGTTGGTGTTTCTGCCTCTCTCATCCCTTTTCTTGAAAATGACGATGCAAACAGGGCATTAATGGGTTCAAATATGCAGAGGCAGGCTGTTCCGTTATTGAAGGCAGAAGCTCCAATTGTTGGTACTGGAGTGGAACATGTTTCAGCCAGAGACTCTGGTGCACTGGAACTCGCAAGGCGCGGCGGGATTGTAGAAAGTGTAGATGCATCACGTATTGTTGTAAGAACTACAGAGGATGGCGGAGGCGTTGATATTTACAATCTTATAAAGTTCTCGAGGTCAAACCAGGCAACCTGCATTAACCAGAGAGCAATAGTTAATGAAGGTGACGTTGTAGAGAAAGGGGACATGCTTGCTGATGGCTCATCTACTGATAGGGGAGAACTTGCCCTCGGTAAGGATGCTCTTGTAGCATTTATGCCATGGCGCGGATACAATTTTGAAGATGCGATCCTTATTAACGAAAATCTCGTCAAAGAAGATATTTATACCTCAATACATATAGAAGAGTTTAGCATAGAGGCAAGAGAAACCAAACTTGGACCGGAAGAAATTACACGCGATATTCCCAATATTGGAGAAGAGGCATTAAAAGACCTCGATGAAAGTGGGATAATCAGGATAGGTGCAGAGGTAAAACCAGGGGATATCCTTGTAGGTAAAATTACACCTAAAGGAGAGACACAACTTACACCTGAGGAAAAACTTCTCAGGGCTATTTTTGGAGAAAAAGCAGAAGAGGTAAAAGAGAGTTGTCTTTATGTGCCTCCGGGGATAGAGGGTACGGTTGTTGATGCGAGAATCTTCTCAAGGAAAGGAGTTAAAAAAGACGAAAGGGCAAAAAGCATAGAAGAAGAGGAGATACAGAGGTTACAGCGGGACCTTGAGGAGGAAGTAAAGATAATTAAGGATGAGAAATTTAGAAAACTCAGGAAACTTTTAATTGGGCAGACTGTCTCGGAGGATGTCAAGGCTAAAAAAGAAATAATATGCCCGAAGGGTAAGAAGCTTACAACAGATCACTTAGAGAGCATTAAGAACGAGTATCTTATGCGTGTTAAGATAGAAGATAGCAGCAAGCGTGAAGAAATAGATGCTATAAATGCAGAATTTAATAATTATATTCGACATCTTGAGTCAAAGTATGACGAAATTATTGAGAGAAGAAGGAAGGGTGATGAACTGCCCCCAGGTGTAAATAAGGTGGTAAAGGTTTATATTGCAATGAAACGGAAGATACAGATGGGCGATAAGATGGCAGGTCGGCATGGTAATAAAGGAGTTGTTGCTATGATAATGCCTGAAGAAGATATGCCTTATCTTCCTAATGGTACACCTGTGGATATTGTTCTTAATCCCCTCGGTGTTCCATCGAGGATGAATGTCGGACAGATACTTGAAACCCATCTTGGGTGGGCAGCTAAAACACTCGGACTTCACGTAGCAACCCCAGTATTTGAGGGGGTAAAAGAGCCTGAAATAAAAAAGCTTCTTAAAAAGGCTGGACTTCCAACATCAGGACAGACAATGCTTTATGATGGAAAAACAGGTGAGCCATTTGACACACCTGTAACAATTGGATACATGTATATGATGAAGCTTCACCATCTTGTTGATGATAAAATACATGCCCGGTCTATCGGTCCTTATTCACTTGTGACACAGCAGCCTCTCGGAGGAAAGGCACAGTTTGGCGGACAGAGACTCGGTGAAATGGAAGTATGGGCGCTTGAGGCATACGGAGCTGTTTATACACTGCAAGAAATCCTGACTGTTAAAAGTGATGACGTCCCAGGCAGGGCACGTATGTATGAGGCAATAGTTAAAGGTGATGCCACCCTTGAACCGGGAATTCCAGAATCTTTCCATGTATTAATAAAAGAACTCCAGAGTCTTGCACTCGATGTAGAACTTCTGGAGAGAAAAGACAGGAGGGAAGAATAGATTGATAGAAGATGTCTATTCCATTTTTCAGAGACCAAAAGAACCAACAGAGTTTGAGGCAGTAAGGATAAAGCTTGCTTCACCCGAAAAGATAAGAGAATGGTCTTATGGTGAAGTTAAAAAACCAGAGACTATAAACTATAGAACATTCAAGCCTGAGAAAGATGGCCTTTTCTGTGCCAAAATATTTGGCCCTATAAAAGACTGGGAATGCATATGCGGCAAGTATAGGCGCATGAAACACAGAGGGGTAGTATGTGATAAATGTGGTGTTGAGGTTATACAAGCCAAAGTAAGGCGCGAAAGATTAGGACATATCGAACTTGCAAGCCCTGTAGCGCATATCTGGTTTTTAAAAGGGGTGCCGAGCAGGATCGGTACCCTGCTCGATATTACAGTTAGACAGCTTGAAAAAGTTCTTTATTTCGAAAGCTACATTGTTGTTGATCCCGGTGACACTCCCCTTAAAGAAAAAGATTTGTTAAGTGAGGAAGAATACAGGAAAAAGACCTCTGAATACGCTTCAAGATTTAAAGCAGGTGTGGGAGCCGAGGCAATAAGAGAACTTTTAAGGCGGGTTGATCTCGACACTCTTTATGTAGAGCTTAAAGGAAAGATTACAGATGCAGTATCCATGGGGATCAAACGGAAGCTTACAAAAAGGCTTAAGGTGGTAAATGCATTCAGAAAGTCGGGTAATAAGCCTGAGTGGATGATTATGGATGTGATACCTGTCCTACCGCCTGACCTCAGACCACTTGTGCCGTTAGAAGGCGGACGTTTTGCTACCTCTGACCTCAATGACCTTTACAGGAGAGTTATAAACAGAAATAACAGACTTAAAAGATTGGTGCAACTTAAGGCGCCGAGCGTAATCATTAAGAATGAAAAAAGGATGCTTCAGGAGGCTGTTGACGCACTTTTTGACAATGGGAGAAGAAGCAAGGTTCTGAAGAGCACAACAAAGCGCCCTCTTAAGTCTCTTAGCGATATGATAAAAGGCAAGCAGGGTCGTTTCAGACAAAACCTTTTAGGAAAGAGAGTTGATTATTCAGGAAGATCAGTCATCGTAGTTGGGCCGGAACTTAAACTTCACCAGTGCGGATTACCAAAGAGGATGGCGCTGGAATTATTTAAACCTTTTATTTTTCACAAGCTCGAAGAAAAGGGGTATGCGACTACTATAAAGGCAGCAAAAAAACTTGTTGAAAAAGAACGTCCTGAGGTATGGGATGCGCTTGAAGAGGTTATAAGGGAACATCCTGTGCTTCTGAACCGCGCACCGACTTTACATAGACTTGGCATTCAGGCATTTGATCCAATTTTGGTAGAGGGCAAGGCGATAAAACTCCATCCACTCGTTTGTACTGCATTTAATGCAGATTTTGACGGAGACCAGATGGCTGTCCATGTCCCTCTTTCAATAGAGGCACAAATAGAATCGCGAGTCCTTATGATGGCTGTGAATAACATCCTCTCCCCTGCGAATGGAAAACCCATAATGGTACCAACACAGGATATGGTGTTAGGTATTTATTACCTGCTGAAGGAAAGGAACGGTGCAAAAGGTGAAGGGAAGATATTTGCTGATCTTGAGGATGTAAGGATTGCATATGATGCCAGGATTTTGGATGAACACGCGAAGATTAAGGTAAGAATGGATGACACATTTATTGAGACAACGACGGGCAGGATCATCTTTAGTGAGATAATTCCAGAAGGCATCCCATTTTCCATGATTAACAAAGATATGACAAAGAAAGAGCTTAGCAAGTTCATCGAATATGTGCATAAAAGGTATGGGAGACGCGAGGCTGTTATTTTCCTTGATAAACTTGAAAAACTCGGCTTCGAATATGCTACAAAGGCAGGTATATCTATATGCATGGATGATATGCATATACCTTCTAAAAAAGCGGAACTTATTCGTACTGCTGAATATGAAGTCAAAGAAGTTCAGAAACAGTATGCCGAAGGTTTGATAACTCATGGTGAGCGTTATAATAAAGTAATTGACATATGGGCGAATGTTACCGAGAGGGTTGCCGACGAGATGATGAAAGAACTCGGAGCTGAGGATAGCAAAACCCTTTCTGAAGAAGAACTTAAAGAAAGAAGGGCATTCAACAGTATCTTCATGATGGCTGACTCAGGTGCAAGGGGAAGCACTGCACAGATAAGACAGCTTGCAGGCATGAGGGGGTTGATGGCAAAACCTTCGGGAGAGATTATAGAAACCCCAATAACAGCAAATTTCAGGGAAGGTTTGACCCCATTACACTATTTTATATCCACACACGGAGCCAGGAAAGGGCTTGCAGATACAGCTCTGAAGACCGCAAACTCAGGGTATCTCACAAGAAGGCTTGTTGACGTTGCCCAGGACGTTATTGTGACAGAGATAGATTGCGGGACAAATAATGGCATAACGGTATCTTCCCTTGTAGAAGGTGGCGAGATTATTCAACCTATTGAGGAAAGGATTATCGGTAGAACAATCGCTGAGGACATAAGAGATCCTATAACCAAGGAAATTATAGTTAAGAACAATCAGGAAGTAGATGAAGAAATAGCACAGAAGATTATTGATGCAGGAATAGACAGACTTAAAATAAGGTCTGTACTTACATGCGACGCAAAGTCTGGCGTATGTACAAAGTGTTATGGAAGGGATCTTGGAAGGGGTGGACCTGTGGAAATAGGCGAAGCGGTTGGGATAATTGCAGCTCAATCCATTGGGGAGCCCGGCACACAGCTTACGATGAGGACCTTCCATATAGGTGGCACTGCCTCAAAAGTGGTGGAACAGACAGTGCTTGAGGCAAAGAATACTGGCACTATAAAGTTTATAAATATAAGTACTGTAAAAAACAAAGAGGGGCTTTTTGTTGTAATGAATAGAAATGGAAGCATTGCAGTGGTTGATTCAAAAGGCAGGGAAAAAGAAAAGTATTCGATTGTGTATGGCGCAAAACTTTTGGTAAAGAACGGACAAAAGATCGAAGCAGGACAAAGACTTGTTGAATGGGATCCTTATTCTACCCCTATACTTACAGAAATCGGTGGTAAGATAGCTCTTGGAGATATTGTCGAGGGGGCTACAGTAAAAGAGGAAGTTGATGAAGTAACAGGACTTTCGCACAAAGTAATAATAGAGTATCCTGCAAATATGAGACCGAGAATCTCTATAAAAGATGAACATGGAAAGGCTACTCTAAAAATTCCAGGAACTAATAACCCTGCAAGATATCTTCTGCCGTCAGGCGCACATATTCTTGTTGAGAGAGGTGAAATTGTATACCCTGGTGATATACTTGCAAAGATACCGAGAGAAACAACAAAGACTAAGGATATAACAGGAGGACTTCCGAGGGTTGCTGAACTTTTTGAGGCAAGACGACCAAAAGAACAGGCAATAGTTACAGAAATAGATGGTATAGTTGAATTCAGAGGCGCACATAAGGGAATGCGAGCCCTCTTTGTTAAGGGAGGGGATGAGGTCAGGGAGTATCTTGTACCAAAGGGCAAGCATGTAACTGTCCATGAAGGTGACTGGGTCAGGGCTGGCGAGCCTCTTATGGATGGAGCAGTAAATCCTCACAGTATACTTGATATTCTCGGACCGGAGGAGATGCAGAGTTATCTTGTCAACGAAGTTCAGAAGGTTTACAGATTGCAGGGTGTTACGATTAACGATAAACATATAGAAGTAATCGTCAGGCAGATGATGAAGAAGGTCAGGATAGAAAATCCAGGTGATACATCTTTTCTTATAGGCGAACAGGTAGATAAGAGGATATTGCAGGAAGAAAATGAGAAAGTAAAGGCAGAAGGCAAGCAGCCAGCTCAGGGTAAACCATTACTGCTAGGTATAACAAAGGCATCCCTGACAACAGACAGCTTTATATCTGCTGCATCTTTCCAGGAGACCACGAGGGTTCTTACAGAGGCTGCTATCAGCGGTGATGTAGATGAACTCAATGGGCTTAAAGAAAATGTTATTATGGGAAGAATGATACCTGCGGGCACAGGTATGCCGAAATACAGGAATACTTTTGTAAAAGGGGAGTTTTTACAGTCTTTGCTTTCTGGGCCGCTATCAGAAGAACAAGGTGTATGATAGATTCATCGCAGATGCCATGCTCGGCAGACTTGCGAGGTGGATGAGATTTTTAGGTTTAGACACATTATATTATCCTGATATAAGTGACAGCAGGCTCATGCGAATAGCCAGAGAAGAAGAGAGATGTATCTTAACGAGAGATACACGCCTTATAAAGGTAAAGGGGCTTAAGGATTACCTTTTTATAAAGGCGAATGATTCTCTTAATCAGCTTCTTGAAGTAATAAATGCACTGAAATTAAAAAAGTTTAAACCTCTCAGCCGATGTGTAAAGTGTAACGGACTCCTTGCGAATATTCAAAATAAGTCTGAAGTAAGGGATTCAGTCCCTGAATTTGTTTTTCTTAACTTCAATGTCTTTCTAAGGTGCCATGATTGCGGTAAAATTTACTGGGAAGGGTCTCATCCCAAAAGTTTTAGAGAAAAACTTAACAAGATATTGAAATAAACAGGAAAAAATTTATGGAATTCGCAGGGATAATTCTGGACACATCATCAATCTCGCCTTTAAAAAGACCCCAGCATGACACTGTTTATGAATTGCTTATATTGGGGGGCGGCCCTGCTGCAATGAGTGCTGCAGTATATGCAGCAAGAAAAATGATCAACCTCGCCCTTATTACACAAGAATTTGGAGGACAGGTAAAGGAAACATCTGAAATAGAAAACTACCTCGGCTTTCAGAGCGTAAATGCAAGGGATCTCATTACAAAATTTAAGGAACATGTAATACACTTTGATATCCCTATCAGCCTTGGTATATCCATAATTGAGGTGAAAAAAACAGAGGATATATTTACTATCCATATGGAAGACGGGACAACTTTTTCATGCCGCACTGTAATATTAGCAACAGGCGAACGTCATCGGCCTCTTAATGTGCCTGGTGAAAGAGAGTTGATAGGAAAAGGGGTTGCTTATTGTGCAACCTGTGATGCCCCTTTGTTTAAAGATAAAAAGGTGATAGTAGTAGGTGGAGCTAATTCAGCTTTTACTACTACATTAGATCTTCTGAAGGTTAATGCTGAGGTTGTTCTTATCGGGCATAGTAAGGGATGGAAGGCTGATGAAGCCCTGCAGGAAAGAGTAAAAAGTTATAAAAAGGTGCAATTTTTAAATTATTATGACATCCTTCGGATTGAAGGGAAAGATAAGGTAGAAGCAGTAGTAATACAGAATAGAGAAAATCAGGAAGAAAAAAAGATAATAACAGATGGGATTTTTGTAGAGGTCGGCTTTCTGCCAAATTCTGGACCTATTAAAAACTTAGTCGAATTAAATGAGAAAGGCGAGGTTATAGTTGATTGCCTTTGCCGCACAAATGTCCCTGGATTTTTTGCTGCTGGAGATGTAACATCCCTTCCATACAAGCAGATAATTATCTCAGCAGGGGAAGGCGCCAAGGCTGCTTTATCAGCCTATGATTATCTGATTAAATCAGAAAATGCAGACATTGCTCAAAAATTTAGTTAACTCGATAAGTTATTGAGATTATCTTGAATGGCTGTATGGATAAAAATATTCGTAAAATCATCAGTTATAGGTACACTAAGGTATCGTCCCGATGGATATCGGGATTCACAATCCCGATATCCATCGGGACATTTCT
>JBFMDO010000041.1:0-17716 GCA_040753615.1 Nitrospirota bacterium
ATCTTCGGGTTAATTGTTCCACGTGGAACATCTGTAATATCCTTTTCTCTCTTTCCTAATGAATTTTTATTTCCGATCAGGTTTGCTTTTTCTCTTGACAAGAGGAGGCTTTATAAGTGTTAGGCGTTGAACTTTTAACGCCCAAACATTTTCTTGATTTTTTTGCCAATTTTTCTTGCCATAACCTCTGGAGGATCAGGATAAGGAATCCATGCACTACGTCCCTGTGTTTCACTCGCTGCTGCGATTATTTCATCGCCCCTTATAAGTTGAGCGGTGATTCCGGAGACATAACTTCCCGCTATTGCAGCAGTGGCATCATGGGAAAACGTAATAGAACCTTCTATGACAACATCGGCGCTGGCTTTATTGTTTATAATCCTAACTCCAGAGGGAAGAAGCATCTCAATAATGGTGTTTCGGACAGCTTGCGAAATAGCTTCATCGCTGCTCTGAAACTGTCCTACAGCCACTGTTGTAATCTCTTTCAATTCAGATTCTTTGCCTTGCTGGATATGACTCGTACTTGTTGTAGCGCAACCAGAAAGAATTAAAATTAAAAATAGCAAACTTGGTATTATTTTCATGAAACCCTCCTAACACTTATAATGCCTAGGATATACACCTAACGAGTCTGTAGAAAAAGTCGATCTTCACGAGACCCGTTTCTTGTATTATTTATGATATTGCTTAAATCCCTAATGGCGATATTATAAGCCTTTTGGGATTTTTCTACAGGTTCAACGCTTGAGATCACTAGCAAACAATCGCTCGTCCCGTGGAGTGAAATGTTGGCATTATCCATGTCTGCTTCCAATAATACAGAGTTCTATGATCTTAATCTCAAAGGGATAATGCTCATGTATTTGTCTATCTGTTTGATTTCTGATGGTTCTTGTCAGAATCTTTCTTGCTTCTTTTTTGTAAGAGAACCTTTCCCAAGCTTCACTCATAGAAGACCAGAACGGTGTATAATCTTCGACTCCAGTCGCCTGATGGTCTCTAACTATGAAAAGTTTTGGGTAAATAAAATGTCCAAGCTTGCTTGGGAAGTTTGGCGAGCGGGACCCTTTTATTCGAACAAGTTCATCGTATAAGCCTTCTATTTCATGCCATTTATAGTCGATAAAAACCGGTTCACCCCGAACTTTGCGGCGAATTTTAGTATAATATTTTCGGATTTTAGTAAGAACCCGAAGACCTCTTTTCCTTATTTCATCTTTTGTGTTTGGCGGCGTCTTTGATCTTATAGCGCGCCAGTCCCACAGACGGTTGACTGTTTCCCCCCACCATTCAGGGGTTAATCCGTTATTTCTCAGAGCATAGAGTTCATAATAAACACCATTGTGAAAATCTTGTGGCCATTTTTCTTTCTTTTCCCACCAACTGATTCCTCTTTCTAAATTCTCGATTGTTAATCTCATGTTTATGCCCAACAGATAATTATACCAACTTCCTATTTTCAGAATTCTTGAAGACAATATAGCATATTTTAGAGTTTAGATAAAGAAAAAAGGGGATCGCAAGTTCCATGGTCTTTTCACCCTTCAGGTTAATTGTTCTACGTGGAACATCTATGTAATCTCCTTTTCATAAAACCGTTGATCAGGGTTACATAAATTTGTTGTTATAAAGTAAAATAATAGAATTTAATATGGTGGGGAGATTATGAAATTAAAAATTTCTGAAATCTTTAAAAATTATTCTCCTGCTTTTATATCCGGGCTTCTTGTTGTTTTATGTTTTCCAAAGTTTGATCTCTTCTATCTTGCATGGATAGCCCTAATCCCGTTCCTTCTGTCAGTTTACAACAAAAGTCCAAAAGAGGCATTCAAGAGAGGCTTATTTTTTGGCATGCCTTATTTTCTGGGGACACTCTACTGGATATACCATTCAATAAATCACTATGGTGGACTCAGTTTTATAGTCAGTATTGTTATTGTTATTTTATTATGCTTGTATCTCAGTTTATATACTGGTCTCTTTGCGATTTTATTTTCGATAGCTATTAAAAATACAAGGCTTCCGGCCCTTCTTATCGCACCTGCTTTCTGGGTAGTGCTCGAATTTATACGTTCATATCTTTTTACTGGCTTTCCATGGGCAAGCATCGGGTATACACAGTATAAATTTCTTCCTGTTATTCAAATTGCTGATATAACAGGTATAAATGGGGTGTCTTTTCTTATAGTTGCGGTAAACAGTGCAATAGTAGATTTGTTTCTTATCAAAAAACGTATTTGGAATATGCCTCTCTATCCTTTGTCATACACGATAATTGGATTTTCTATTCTATTTTTATTAGTAGCTTCAACCCTTGTATACGGCTACTGGAGGCTCGGCGAGGAAAAACATGAAAAAGAGATTAAGGCAAGCATTATTCAGGGCAACATTGAGCAGGATAAAAAATGGGATCCTGTATACCAGCGTATGGTCATAGATACGTATAAAGGTCTTTCCTCGAAGGCTTCTGTTTCTTCTCCATCACTAATTATCTGGCCTGAAACTGCCCTTCCCTTTTTCTTTGGGTCAGACAGTAAACATACAGAGGACCTGGTCGCTTTTCAAAAACAACTTAATACCTATCTTCTTTTTGGGAGTATTCTCGTAAAGGGGAAAAAAGACGACTCTTACCTTCTTTCAAATAGTGTTGTTTTACTCGATAAATCTGGAAAGATTAGTTATGTTTATGATAAACTACATTTAGTCCCGTTTGGAGAATATATCCCGCTCAAAAAACTCCTTTTCTTTATTAATAAATTGGTTGGTGGTGTAGGTGACTATTGCCACGGCGAGCATTATCTTAGTGCTGAGACTTCATTTGGTTCATTTAGTACACTGGTATGCTATGAAGTTATTTTTCCGGGACAGGTAAGAAAATTTTTTTTAGACAAGGGTGATTTTATTGTAAATATTACAAATGACGCATGGTTTGGAAAAACTGCCGGGCCCTTTCAACATTTCAGCATGGCAGTTTTTCGAGCAGTGGAAAACAGAAAGCCTTTGATACGGGCTGCAAATACAGGGATATCCGGTTTTATTGACAGTAAAGGCAGAATAATATCGAAGACAGGACTGTTTCAGGAAGCAATATTAACAGATGCTGTGCTTACAAATTCCACAAAGAGTTTTTATACAAAATTTGGCGACCTTTTTTCATATTTATGTATTATTTTTTCTGTAATATTATTGACAAACATTTTTAGTAAGTCAAAACCGTTTTAAAGGGGGTAGTATATATGCTTTTACAGAATGAACTAAAGGAAGAATTATTAAATCTTAAGTCAAAGATGGAATCTTTAAGAGGTTATCTTTGATATAGAAGGTTTAAAAGAGCAAATCGAAAAAGCCGAAAAAGACTTAACCTCAGATAAAGTATGGTCATCCCCTCATATGATGAGGGATATCTTAAAAAGAAAGTCAACCCTTGAGGATATAGTAACACAGTTTGAATCCTTATTTAATAAGATCTCTTATTTAGAGGAATCAATAGATATCCTGGAAGAGGAAAGCGGGGAGCTATTTAAAGATGACCTCCAGAGAGAAATCAGGGAACTAAGAGGTCTTATTGAATCCCTTGAAATTCAACATCTCCTTTCAGGAGAACTGGATAAAAACAATGCTATCTTAACAATCCATCCCGGCGCAGGTGGTACAGAAAGTCAGGATTGGGCTCAGATGTTAATGAGGATGTATCTTAGATGGGCAGAAAGGCATAAATTTGATATTCAGGTTGTTGAACTACAAATAGGTGATGAGGCTGGAATAAAAGGCGCAACAATTACTATAAGCGGCCCATATGCATATGGTTATCTAAAGGGAGAGGCTGGAGTTCATCGCCTTGTAAGGATATCCCCTTTTGATGCAAATAAAAGAAGGCATACGTCATTCGCAGCTGTCTTAGTTTATCCTGAGGTAGAAAATGACATTGATATAGAATTAAAAGAAGATGATATTAAAATGGAGACATTTAGAGCTTCTGGCGCAGGCGGGCAGCATGTGAATAAGACATCCTCTGCTGTAAGGCTAATTCATATCCCAACAGGTATTATTGTAAGCTGTCAGAACGAGCGTTCTCAACATAAAAATAGGTCTATTGCTATGAAAATACTTAAGTCTCGTATTTATGATCTAAAGTTAAGCGAAAAGGAGAAAAAAATAGAAAGTTTTGTAGGAAATAAAAAAGATATAGCATGGGGCAATCAGATAAGGTCATATATTTTACAGCCATACAGAATTGTAAAAGATCATAGGACAGGTCTTGATAAAGGCGATGTTGATTCTGTAATTGATGGTAACCTTGATGACTTTATAAAAGCTTATTTAAAAAACAGGTAACTTTATTAGCAAAGCAAAAAAAATTATAGAGTAAATATGGTTGGGTTTGGGTATACTATAACTATATTAATATATAAAGAGTTTAGTAGTAGATATAGTAGGTAGTGTTGATAGAGTTGAACTATATAATAACTAATTGAAAAATAATAATTTTTTTTGTTTATAAAATGGTAGTTAAGATATTTTAATTTTAAACATTTTTTACAATGATAAGGTAAATATAAGATTTTGACAAAGAAGTAACATATTTTCTTGTCTTACCTAACAAAGGTGGGATATAATTTTTAGCCAACAAAAATATACTTACCAACATAGTGTTAGTAAACTGTTAATATTCGGGGTATGGTTATAAGATTATGAAATTAGAAGACATTTGGAATAACATCCTTACAACGATAAAGGATAAGGTAGATAGTAATATACTTGATCTATGGTTTAAGCCTATTAAACTTTCTCAATTAAAAGAAGATCAGGCAACAATAGATATTCCTAATAGATTTTTTAAGGATTGGATAGAAGATAATTATCCTGATTTAATAGGCGAGGCTATAGAAGGGATATTAGGATATCCAGTGAGTGTGCACTACAAAATAGCAGAGGAGATAGACCCCAGTATTAAAAAGATAGACGTGAAATTGGAAAGCAGAAGACAGAGGCTTGCAAAAAAGGGTATTTATCTAAATCCAAAATATACATTTGAAAATTTTGTGGTCGGGCCAACCAACCAGTTTGCACAGGCAGCAGCAAAAGCTGTTGCTGAGGCGCCGGGAAAAGCATACAATCCGCTTTTTGTGTACGGTGGGGTGGGGCTTGGAAAGACGCACCTCATAACCGCTATAGGAAACGCTGTAATAGATAAGTTTCAGGAAAAGGCTGTGATATTTGCATCTGCAGAGCAGTTTACAAATGAGGTGGTATCAGCAATAAGACATGATAAAATGGGTGAATTAAAAGAGCGATACAGAAACATTGATCTATTGCTTCTTGACGATATACATTTCATAGCAAATAAGAAACAAACTCAAGAGGAGTTTTTTCATACATTTAACACGCTTTACGAAAAACAGAAACAAATAGTAATATCAAGTGATAGACCACCTAAGGAGATAGATGTTTTCACAGACAGACTAAGATCGAGATTTAGTATGGGACTGATAGCTGATATACAGCCGCCAGAACTTGAGACAAGGATGGCAATATTACTAAAGAAGGCTGAAATGGGAAATATAAGCATCCCTGAAGAAGTAGCTTATTATCTTGCATCAAAGGTAAAATCAAATATACGGGAATTGGAAGGATGTCTTATTCGACTTGGCGCGCAATCATCTCTGACAGGGATCCCCATAGATAAAGAAATGGCAAAGGATATCTTGCAAGATGTTATAGAGGAAGATGATAAGCCCATAACGGTGGATCATATACAGAAGACAGTCTGTGAATATTTTTCCACCAGAGTTACTGATATGAAGGCAAAGAAAAGAACAAAGGAAGTTGCATTACCACGACAGATAGCAATGTATCTTAGCAAACAACTTACAGTGTTATCTCTTAATGACATAGGAAAGAATTTTGGTGGCAAAGACCATGCAACTGTTATATATGCCTGCAGGCAGATAGAAGATAAAAGGTCAAAAGACGAGGCATTTAATAGAATGATAGAAACTATTTTGAGAAAGATAAAAATGTAAAAAGCGAGCAGCTATGAATCAAGGGAGGGATATATGAAATTAAAGGTATCAAAAGATGAAATGCTGAAAAAGCTATCGAATATTCAGAATATAGTAGAGAAGAAAAATACTATGCCTATATTAAGTCATTTTCTGCTCGATGCTAATAAAAATGGGTCATATATAGTCGCGAATGATTTAGAAATGACTATAAAAGAACCCATTGATGTAACTGTTGAGGAAGAAGGAAAATTATGTGTGCCTGCGAGAAAGCTTTTCGAGATAGTCAAGGAGATGGAAGGAGATGTATCTTTTGAATCAGCAGGAGACCAATGGCTAAAGTTAAAAGCAGGTAGGAGTGATTTCAAGATCGCCTGTCTTTCAGTAAATGATTTTCCTCCATTGCCTGTAATTGGAGAAGCCGAAGATATAAATATCGAAGCTGATATATTAATGGAGATGATAGAAAAGACGCTATATTCAGCAGGAGAGAGTGACACAAGATATACACTTAATGGCCTTCTCTTTCATGTAAACCCCTCAAATCTCCTTACAGTTGTGGGTACAGATGGGCATAGACTGGCGATAATAAGTAAGCAGATAGATGGAGGAATAAAATCAGAAAAGAAACTAATAGTCCCGCGAAAGGCGGTTTCTGAGTTAAGACGGTTTTTACCTGTCACGAAAAGCGAAGAGGATAAAGAACCAGAGAAAATTACAATATTAATTGGTGAGAAGAACCTGCTTTTTAATATCAGCCCCAAATCTCCCGGGAATAGAGGGGTGCAATTTATGACACGACTTATAGAGGGGACATATCCTAATTATGAGAATGTTGTGCCTCAGGCAAATGAAAAAAAGATGACAATTGAAAAGGACACATTTGCAAAAGTGCTCCGCCGCATGTCTGTAATATCGAGGGAAAGGGCAAGTGCTGTAAGGTTCGATCTCGAAAGAGACAATCTTGTTGTTTCTTCATCAAATCCGGACCTCGGAGAGTCAAAAGAAGAAGTCGGTGTAGATTATAAAAATGAAAAACTCACTGTAGGGTTTAATGCAAAATATCTTATAGATGCACTTGGAGCCATGGCATCAGAAAAGGTTATTCTTGAGCTACAGGATCCATTAAGCCCTGTCCTTGTAAAGGAAGAAGGCGTTGAAAACTACACGTGTGTAATTATGCCAATGAGAATATAATATAAATAAAAAAGATCATAAAAAATAAAAGGTGAACGGAGAATAATGGAAGAGAAAACAAACGAAAATGAATCATCATATACTGCCGAGGATATAAAAGTATTAAAAGGTCTGAGTGCTGTCAGGAAAAGACCCGCAATGTTTATAGGCTCTACAGGAATAGATGGTCTGCATCACCTCGTATACGAAGTTGTTGATAACAGTATAGATGAATCACTGGCAGGTTTCTGCACGAATATTGAGGTGATTATTCATCTTAATGGTAGCTGTACTGTAATAGACGACGGCAGGGGTATCCCTACGGAAATCCACGCAGCAGAAGGCCGTCCAGCAGCAGAGGTTGTGCTTACTGAACTGCATGCTGGGGGGAAATTTGAATCAAAGGCGTACAAGATATCAGGTGGGTTGCACGGGGTTGGTGTATCTGTGGTGAATGCCCTTTCAGAGTGGCTTGATCTCGAGATAAAGCAAAATGGAAAGGTTTATCAGCAGCATTATGAGAGAGGCAACCCAACAACCCCACTTACAATCGTCGGTAAAACAAAAGGTAGAGGCACAAAGGTTACCTTTAAGCCTGATCCCGAGATATTTGAGGTCCTGGACTTTAACTATGATATCCTGACTCACAGACTGAGGGAATTGGCATTTCTTAATAAAGGACTCAGCATAACCCTGACTGATGAAAGGACAGATAAAAAGCAGGTGTTTCATTACAGCGGGGGGATTATATCTTTTATTGAATATTTGAATAAGAATAAACCTGTCATTCATCCAAAGCCTATTTATATATACAGTGAAAAAGATGAAAATGTTGTTGAGATAGCACTTCAATACAATGACAGTTATACAGAGACTATATATACCTTTGCAAACAGTATAAATACAAGAGAAGGGGGAACACATCTTATCGGCTTCAAGTCAGCACTTACAAGAACTGTAAACAGCTATGCTATAACTTCAGGACTGCTTAAAAATGGCAAAGAGGCGCTTACAGGAGAGGATATCAGGGAGGGGTTAGCAGCTGTTATAAATGTCAAGGTTAGATTTCCTCAGTTTGAAGGACAGACAAAGATGAAGCTGGGAAACAGCGAGATAAAAGGCATAGTAGAATCAATAGCAAATGATAGACTCAGCACATATTTCGAAGAAAAACCTGCTATAGCAAGAAAGATAGTTGAAAAAGCGATGCAGGCATCGAGGGCAAGAGAAGCAGCAAAGAAGGCAAGGGAATTAACGAGAAGAAAAGGGGCACTCGAAGATACAGGACTTCCCGGAAAACTTGCTGACTGTTCGGAGAAAGACCCAGCATTGAGTGAACTATTTATAGTAGAAGGAGATTCTGCAGGAGGTTCTGCAAAACAGGGCAGAGACAGACGCTCTCAGGCTATACTTCCCCTCAAGGGCAAGATATTAAATGTTGAAAAGGCAAGATTCGATAAAATGTTAAGCTCTGAGGAGATAAAAATATTAATAACAGCTTTAGGTGCAGGTATAGGTCCTGATGATTTTGATATATCAAAGCTAAGATATCATAAAGTTATATTAATGACCGATGCAGATGTTGATGGCGCACATATAAGGACATTATTATTGACCTTTTTTTACAGACAGATGCCGCATGTAATAGAAAAAGGCTATCTTTACATTGCCCAGCCCCCCTTGTTTAAAGTGAAAAAAGGCAGGACAGAGAAGTATGTGCAGAATGAACCAGAAATGCAGAATATGCTTTTTGAGCTTGCAGCAGATGAGATAGAGATGAATATAAAAGGGCAGGTTGTAAAAGGAAAGGCGCTAATTCCTTATCTAAAAAGGCTGTATAGATTTGAAAAACTTGTAGAGTGGTTTGAGAGAAGGAGAATAGACCCCAAACTTTTGAAGTTTATACTTTCGCTGGGAGTAAATAAAGACACATTGAAAAACCAGGAAAAAATTGAAACAATACTAAAACAGATAAAAGAAAAATATCAGAATATAAATACAGGCGAAATCCGGATTGATGAAGAACACCAGACTTATGAGGTAGAAATTAGAAGACATAATTATAAGCTTAGCTTGGATGTTAATTTCCTTACATCTCCGGCTTTTAAGGAACTCGCGAATTTTTTCAGCATCATAAAGGACATTGGTGAACCGCCTTACAAAATACAGACAAAGGAAGTAACCAATGAAGTCTTAACAAGCAGGGATCTGCTGGATATTATACTTGTAACAGCTAAAAAAGGACTCACCATACAGAGATATAAGGGACTCGGAGAAATGAACCCACAGCAGCTATGGGAGACAACAATGGATACTGAAAAAAGAACGCTTCTTCAGGTTACAATACAGGACTCTGTACAGGCAGATGAAATATTTACAGTGCTTATGGGCGACCACGTAGAACCGAGAAAGGAGTTTATTATAGAGCATGCACTTGAAGCGAGAAATATTGATATTTAACAGTATTTTTATCTTATTTTTCCTTCTGGTGTCCTGCGGGAAGAAAGAGGTTAAGCAGACTTCAGAGGAATCAAAGATGACAGAAGAGGCTTTTGCCCTCATGGAGACTATTAAAAATGCCTATATTAATAAAGATATGGAGCTTATTAAAGATAGCTCGACAGAAGAAGGATATAAAGAACTCAGTGGAGTTATTAAAAAATTTGATAGCGTAGAGCTTACATTTACACCAACATGGGTTGAGATAGAGGATTCAACAATTAGCCTTACAGTTTCATGGAAAGGCGTCTGGATGGCTTACGGCAACAGAAAAGAAGAAAGAGGACTTGCAGTCTTTATTCTTGAGGGAAGGCCATTAAGACTCTCAAAGATTCTTAGGGCAAATCCATTTCGGCAGCCTGAGTAATTCACAATCTGTAAAGTATCTAATGATCAAAAGTCTTGGAAAAAAGGTATTAGATGGCGGTTTCATATCAAAAGAAGATGCGCACTACATTGCTGGAGTTTCAGGTTTAGAAATATTTGATTTATTTGTATCTGCAAATATAATAAGAAATCACTTTAGGGGGAATAAGGTACAATTATGCGCTATTATTAATGCAAAATCAGGCGCCTGTTCCGAAGATTGTTCTTTCTGTGCCCAATCTTCAAAAAGCAAAGCAGGAATAAAAGTTTACCCCCTTCTCAGTAAAAAGACAGTTATTCAAAAGGCTATAGAGGCAAAAAGCTGTGGCGCTATGCGATTTTCTATTGTGACAAGCGGGAAAAAGGTCACAAAAAAGGATTTGTTTTCTATAGCAGATATGATTTCCGAGATTAGAGAGATTGGTCTTCTTCCCTGTGCGAGCCTTGGGTTAATTAGGGAAGAAGATATTTTGATTCTTCAATCAGCAGGTCTGGACCGCTATCATCATAATCTTGAAACATCAGAGAAGTTCTTTTCGAGGATATGCGCAACACATAATTACACTGATAAGATTAAGACCATTTGCTCAATAAAATCTATAGGACTCTCTGTATGTTCAGGAGGAATATTTGGCATAGGAGAGACATGGGGGGATAGAATTGATATGGCGTTTTCGCTTAAAGAACTCGATGTTAATTCTATACCTATAAATTTTCTGATTCCGATTAAAGGAACGTCTCTCGAATCCAGAAATCTTCTTCATCCCTTTGAGGCGTTAAAGATTATAAGCCTTTACAGATTTATCCTTCCTCAAAAAGAGATCAGGGTATGCGGCGGAAGATTGCAGGTGCTTGATGAATTGAATTCAATGGTATTTTTCGCTGGGGCTGATAGTTTGCTTACAGGTAACTATCTTACCACATCTGGAAGAAGGTATGAAGACGATCGTAGACTTATTAATATCTGCGGATTAGAGATCTTTTGATTCAGCCATAACATGCCCTAAGAAGATATTATAAGCTGAGGGAAGAGATCTTTTTTTGTGGGTTATGATATAGAATCTACGATGCATCGGGGTATCGGCTATTTTTATTTCCTTAATGGACTTGTGTTTTAATTCGTCAATTACAGAAAACCGCGATAAGATAGAGACCCCTAATCCTTCCTTTACAGCCTGTTTTATAGCATCTGTAGAACCGAATATGCCTGTGATTTTAATATCATTAAGAGAAATCCCTTTTTCTCCCAAGATCTTTTCGGTTTCCCTTCTTGTCCCGGAACCTTCTTCTCGTAAGACCATAGGGTATTTAATCAACTCTTGTAGAGTCATTAGATTGATCTTTACCAGTGAAGGCGAAGATATGACTATTAACTCATCTTCAATAAAAGGCATATAATTAATATGTTCATTGCCGAGTCTTGCACCCACAATTCCAAGATATAATTCATGAGATGAAACCCTCTCGATTATTTCTTTTGAGTCAGATACAAGGATATGGAAGGAAACGGATGGATATTTTTTCTGAAATGTAGATATCATTGCCGGCAGTAAATATGTGCCTGGTATAGTGCTTGCGCCAATAATCAGCTTGCCTGCTATTTCTTTGTTAAGTTGACCCATGGCACCTTTTAAGGCATCAACTTTTTCTATAACCTCGATTGCATGACGGAATAGAAATTCTGCCTCCTTAGTGGGAATAATAGTCCTGCCAAGCCTGTCAAACAGTTTGCAGTTAAGTTCTTCCTCGAGTGCTTTTATATGAGTGCTTATGGTAGGCTGTGAAAGAAGGAGTTTTTTAGATGCCTTCGAAAAGCTTTTATCCTGAAAAACCGTAGTAAATATCCTTAACCTGTGAATATCCATTAATTAAATATTACCAAAGCTGCAACAAATAGTCTTTTTTTCCTAAAATCTTTTTTGTCTCTCTCAATCCTTTTTCCCTTAATAACCGCACTATCTTTTCTGAACCAATAGTCTTTAAAAACTCCCTTCTTTTTTTTCTTTCAGGAATCATCTTCAATGCCTTTGCACGGATTGTCTTTAATAATCTCAGATAGACAGCAAATTCAGCACCATAAAGTTTTTCGAGTTCCTTACGTATAGTCATTGAAAGGCCAGGACTGATGCCGCTGGTTGATACAGCAATGGTTAAATCTCCACGATTTACAGTAGATGGCACGATAAAATTACATAAACTTGGCATATCTACACCATTTATAAGACAGGGTGCCTCATTAAATGCCCGCTCATTTACAGCATTAGAATCAGTCGCAGCAATTGCGAGAAAGGCGTTTTTAAGGTCGCCTTTTTTATATTGTCGGCAGATATGTTTTATTCTGCCTTTTTGCTTTTCTTTCTCAAGCCGCACTGTAAGATGTGGGCTTATGACCTTTATATCCGAACAAACCTTGAGTAAGCTGATGACCTTTCTCTCCGCAACCTTCCCGCCACCGATAACAACTGCTTTTTTATTTTTAAGATTCAGGAATACAGGATAATAGGTTATAGACGTTTTATTTTTCACTGCCGAGGTCGGCTAATTCCTTTCTTGCCTCATCAGACAGCTTATGATGCGGATATTTTTCAATAAGGCGGGTTAGATATTCTGATGCCTTGTCTTTCTGACCAAGCCTTTTATAAGACATGCCGGTAAAAAATAAAGCTGCATCCTCTTCTTTATAGTCAGGGTAATTTTTAAATAGTCCTTCAAATCTTCCGATTGCTGCATTGTAGGAACCCTTTTTATAATAAAATTTCCCAACAATATATTCGTATTCAGCCATTATATTCCTGCACTTTTTTATCCTCGAATCAATAATATCTTTATAAGGATTGCGGGGAAAGAGCCTTTTTAGCTTCTCGAATTCTTCAACGGCTTTAACCGCATCACCACGCCCCCTTTCAGCGTCTTCTATCCTGTTAAAATAGACCATAGCAATCTGGTACTGTGCATATGGCGCATACTGGTGGTCAGGATACATTTCAAGAAACCTTTTATATTCTGTAATGCCGAGTTCAGGCTCATCTTCTTTAATATAAGAGTCTGCAATCTTAAGGTGTGCAAGCGGAGCAATTTTTCTTGTTAAATCCCTGTTTTTAATCTCTTGAAGCATCGCCCTTGCCTTTTCAAAATCTTTTTTCTCTATCAGTTCATTTGCCTGTATGAATGCCTTCTCTGGATCAGTTATTTCCTCAGGCCTTGTGTCTTTTTTACCTGAACAGGAGAGCATAAAAATTATCAAAAAGAAAAATATTAATTTATGATTTCTTACCATAACTTTATCATTATAGCATGCTTGCCACATCTATAGGGAAGCTTGTTACGAAGGTTAAGCCAGTCATCTATTTTCAAGCCTTGCTAAAGATTCTTTTGGGATGCTATTCTTAATTTGTGAATCTCTCATTTTTTCAGAAACCGAGCAGATAT
This sequence comes from Nitrospirota bacterium, assembly GCA_040753615.1. Taxonomy (GTDB): domain Bacteria; phylum Nitrospirota; class Thermodesulfovibrionia; order Thermodesulfovibrionales; family SM23-35; genus JBFMDO01. The sequence continues at coordinate 13,476 of JBFMDO010000041.1, forward strand.
ATTAACAGCGAGGTCAATTCTATTCACAAAAAAGCACCTGTAACGGTTGCCCTTGCCTTCCCGGATATTTATGAAATCGGCATGTCCCATCTCGGACTAAAAATTCTCTATAAGATAATAAATGATCTTCCTTACGCATGCGCTGAAAGGGTTTTTTCTCCATGGGTTGACATTGAGGCTGAAATGAAGACAAAGGGGATACCTTTGTCTTCATTAGAATCTAACAGACCTTTGAAGGAGTTTGATATTGTAGGCTTTAGCTTGCAATATGAGCTTTCATATACAACTGTCCTCAATATGCTTCATATTGGCGGTATACCGCTGAAAGCTGAAGAACGAAATAACTTATCGCAATACCCAATTATTATTGCAGGCGGACCCTGTACTGTTAACCCACTTCCCATGGCTGCTTTTATTGATGCATTCCTGATAGGCGATGGTGAAGATGCTATCGAAGATATTCTGAACACGTACTACAGATGGAAAATAGAAGGCGACAGCAAAAAAGAGACCCTCTTATCCGCCTTTTCAAAAATTGAAGGAATGTATGTGCCTTCTATTCATAATCCACCCAACAGCCTTTTAGTAAAAGGGGGAGAAGGGGGATTTGTTATTAAGAGGCGGTTTATTGAATCGCTTGACAATGCACCTTATCCAGTCAACCCTGTTGTCCCTTACACCTCAATTGTACATGATAGGATAAATATCGAGGTTTCAAGGGGGTGTTCTATGGGTTGCAGATTCTGTCTGGCAGGTATGGCATACAGACCAGTTCGTGAGAGAACTCCTGAAGAGGTCATGAAGCTCGCTGAGGACTCCCTGAAAAATACAGGCTATGAGGAAGTGGCATTTACATCCCTCAGCGCAGGAGATTATTCATGTTTGTTACAGGTGGTAAAGGAATTTAATAAAAAATTTTCAAGAAATAAGATTGCTATTTCCCTTCCATCTCTCAGGGTGGCATCTATAAATCGTGAGATTCTCAGAGAGATACGTTCTGTCAGGAAGACAGGTTTTACTATTGCACCAGAGGCAGGAACTGAGAGACTGAGGCGGGTGATTAATAAAGATTTTAAGGAAGAGGACTTTGAACAGGCATTGAAGATATTATTTGAGGAAGGCTGGCATCATCTTAAACTCTATTTTATGATTGGGCTTCCATCAGAAACAGGAGAGGATATAGAGGCAATCCCCATGATGGCTATGAAGGCACTTAGAATTGCAAAAAAATACACCAGGAGATTTGTAAATATAAGCATAGGAATTTCTCCATTTGTCCCAAAACCTCATACACCATTCCAGTGGTATGGGCAAAACTCTCCTGATGAACTAAAGAAGAAAAAGGGCTATGTTAGAGATGTTCTGACAAAAAAAGGCTTTAAGCTTAAAGGACATGATGTTGATATGAGTATGCTCGAAGCTGCTTTTTCACGTGGTGACGAAAGGATTTCCCTGCTTATTGAAAAAGCGTGGTCTATGGGATGTAGACTTGACGGCTGGACAGAGGTTTTTAATTTCGATACGTGGAAAAAAGCAATGGATCTTACAGGCATAGAGATAAAGGAATTTGCAAATAAGACTTTTGAAAGATCAGATGTCCTTCCATGGGATAAAATAGATATAGGGATAACAAAAGAATTTTTATGGAAAGAATATAGCAGGGCATTATCAGGAGAAATTACAACTGACTGTAGAAGGGTCTGCCACAATTGCGGACTCGGATGCAAAAAAGTAGTCAGTAGTCAGCAGTCAGTAGTCAGCAGTCAAAACTTAAAGAACCAAGGACTATATACTCTCGAATATCAAATAAACAAGTCATTTAAGCCTGTAAGGATAAGGGTCGAATTTTTTAAGACAGGTAGGATGAGATATCTTTCACATCTCGAACTTGTTACTGTACTGCACAGGGCGATTAGAAGAGCTGATGTGCCTTTAGTTTATTCTGAAGGATTTCATCCGTCTCCAAAGATATCATTCGGCCCGCCACTCAGTGTTGGAATCGAGGGATATAGTGAATATTTTGATATGGAAATAATGCCACCGTTTGATTTAATCCAGAATAAGATGAAGTTAAACAGCACCCTGCCGGAAGGTATCTGTATAAAAGATATGTCTGTGATACCAGCAGAGACAAAATCTCTAAACAGTTTTATAACAAGATACGAATACGAAGTGAAAACTGAAGATATAGCTGGGGTTAAAACATTTTTATCAGAAAAAGAGATAAATATTCAGAGAGGGAAGGATATTATAAATCTTAAGGATATGGTGGAAGAAGCGAGCTTTATTAATAAAAATACAGTAAAATTAGTAGTTGTGGATAAAGGGGATGTAAAAGTTAGAGTGGCAGAACTCTTTCCTGTAGTTTTTAATACGCCGGTGGAAAAGTTAGAGATAATGAGGGTAGCTATTTTTGGATGGGATAATGGCTGGGTAAGACCCCTTAAAGAACATAAAGTCGAGGATACGGCAGGATGGATAGCGAGATACTGATTAATGTGACACGGGATGAAGTCAGGGTTGCCCTTCTTGAAGGTGGGCAGGTAGTAGAGTTCTATGTCGAGAGAAAACGGGACGCAAGCCTTGTTGGAAGTATTTATAAAGGCAGGGTCGTAAAAATCCTTCCGGGTATGCAGTCTGCCTTTGTTGATATAGGACTGGAAAAGGCAGCATTCCTTTATGTTAGCGATATTCATACAGATATTGAAGAATATGCATCGTTTATTGAGGAAGAAGAAAAAGACAACTCTATCGAGGTTATTTCAAAAAAGGGGAAGTTAGATCTTACCATAGAGGATATGATACAGGAAGGACAAGAAATCCTTGTACAGGTTTCAAAAGATCCTATCGGGAGTAAGGGAGCAAGGGTAACTACATATGTAACACTCCCCGGAAGATATCTTGTAGTTATGCCTGATGTCGAGCATATAGGTATATCGAGGAGAATCTGTGACGAGACAGAGAGAATAAGACTAAAAACAATTGTCGGGAATATTAAGCCTAATGGCTACGGACTTATTATAAGGACAGCGAGTGAAGGGTCTACAGAAGGTGATGTTAAAAAAGACCTCGAATTTCTACTTTTATTATGGGAAAACATTCAGAGGAAAAAGGACAAGGTGTCTGCACCGGCTTTGCTTTACAGCGATCTCGATCTTATATTTAGAAGTATAAGAGATATTATGTCGCAGGATGTAAAAAGACTTGTTGTAGATTCTGAAGAGGAATATGAACGGATTAAGGATTTTGTCAGGACTTTTTTTGAAAAACTTATTGGGAAGATAGAATTATATGAAGGCACTGAGCCTATATTCGATGCCTTTGGAATAGAAGTTGACATATCGAGAGCACTCGGAAGAAAAGTATGGTTGAAATCAGGCGGCTATATAGTAATTGACCATACAGAGGCAATGACTGTAATAGACGTGAATACAGGCAAGTTTGTGGGAAAAGAAGAACTTGAGGATACTATTCTTAAGACTAACCTTGAGGCAGTAAAGGAAATTTCTTATCAGATAAGGCTGAGAAATCTGGGGGGGATCATAATAGTTGATTTTATAGATATGGAAAAGCATGAAAACAGGGAGAAGGTTTTTAATGCCTTTTTGGAGGCGATGAAGAAAGATCGGGCAAAAAATACAATATCTCATATCTCAGAACTCGGGCTCATACAGATGACAAGGAAGCGTGTAAGAGAAAGTCTTGGAAGGACACTCTCAGAGACCTGTCCTTACTGCGAAGGCAAGGGATTGGTTAAATCACCCCGGACCCTGTGTTATGAAATCTTCAGAAAGGTAACGAACATCGCAAGACATGGTGGAGAGAAGATTGTCATTACAGCCCATCCTGCAGTTGCAGAGGTGTTGACAGACGAAGAGCGGACAGGGGTTGAGGATATTGAAAGCAGATACAATATAAAGGTAACTATAAAGGAAAACCGTAATCTTCATCAGGAGAATTATGAAGTCACTGTGCTATAAAAAACCTCTTGTTTTAATATCTTATTGATACACCTTTTTACAAAAAAATTTCTACTTAATAAATTCTCTAAATACAATTATTTTTCAATAAGTTATGTTTAATTTACTTCTAATTTGCTTCCAAAATACTTCTAAACCCGACTTTATGACTTTTTGAACGTAAGTCCTTGATAAATAAAGAAAGAGGGGGTCATTTTCGCCAATACATCTTTTCTGCCCTTATTGTGCTTATACCGAATTCCTTCAGGCAGGCAATCGTAT
>JBFMDO010000042.1:0-2184 GCA_040753615.1 Nitrospirota bacterium
AAGGGCAATCCTTGCAGGGATAAAGGTATCTAAACTTGAGAGGATTGCAGCTTAATTAGGAACCATGAAAACCATTGAGAATAGACCCTTTGAGAGAATTTGCAGAAAAGACTTGACAGTATCCATGCTGCTGCACTTGAGCCTAAAATAAAAGGTGGGAAAACACATTTAGGCTCCATTCCATTGCATGTAATTGCCACTTTCATTTGTACCCCCTTTCGGTAGTTGCACCAATAAATAGGTGCGTTCTTCGCTACCTCTCTTTATCTTACTGTCATCGAACCTAACCCAAAAGGTTCTGTTCCACATCCCCTTGACATATTTTAATCTTAATCACCTCCTTTAGTGACGTCAAGTGTTTTGTGTCAGCCTTATTTATTCATTACCAGGTCTCAAACAGCCGTTTGATATTTTTCGCCTCTTCCTTCAATGACTTTGCCTTCTCAAACTGAAAATCCCTATATGTCTTGATCCTGAGCCCTTTTGCTGATTCCTCTATTTTTATTGCCCCATCAACATCCGTCCTCAGTACCATTACTCCTTGCAGGCCGCCTAACATTTCTTCATGGGGATGGCCGAATGGATTTTCATGCCCCGCGCTAATTATAGCAATGTGAGGAGAGACTGCCTCAAAAAAAGGCATATATGCAGATGACTTACTGCCGTGATGGGGAACCTTAATAATATTGCTTTTTAACCATTTCCTGAGATGCAAAACGTCTTCCTCAGCTTCTTCTCTAATATCCCCTGTAAAAAGGAATGATTCATTTTTGCCTTCAACTTTTAGGACAAGAGAATCATTATCAGCCTCAACGTTTTCATCTCCATACATTGTGTAGAATTCAGGATAAGGATGAAAGACGTAAATACTGTATCCCTTCCCTTCAACTATATCACCTCTATTAAGTCTTCTGTGTTTTATACCTGTCCCGATCTTTGTCGAAGGATCTGACAAATAAGTATCAGGATAAATAAGCCTCCCATTGTCCCACAGTTCTTTAACCTCAAATCTCTTTACTATATAATCCAAACCACCTGTGTGGTCAGTGTGGATGTGTGAAAGCACAAGGGCATCAATCGTTTTTTTGCCTGTATATTTTAAGAATGAAGCGGTTTCCTTGCCTGTTTTGCCTGTATCTATTACAATTGTCTTCCTGTCGGGAAGTTCAACCACTGCTGAATCACCCTGCCCTACATCGAGAAAGGTAATAGTGAGGTCATTTTTTTCGAAAATTGTTAGGGAGAAATAAATAAGCACGGGGACAAAAGGGATTATCAGAGTATATCTCTTTTTATTAGAGAGAAAATAGAAAATGAATCCTGCATAAAAGAGTAAAATTATAATTATTGGAAAGGCAGGTATTTTTACATCAGCAAATGGGACAGCAGATAAAAGTTTCACCAATGAAATGCTCATATCTGATACTGCTGATACTATTGGGGTAAACACATAATGTCCTGTAGTTAGAAATAAAAAGGATGAGATAACAGAAATCGGGATAAGCAGGAACCCTATTATAGGAGTAATGACCACATTTGTTATGGGTGAGATTATCGAGATATAGTGGAAATGATATGCTATTAGAGGTGCTGTACCGATTGACGCTGCAAGCGTGATCAATAAAATAGATTTAAAATAGCAAAGGATTTTTCCGTCTTCTTTATCACTGTTTTCATTACGCCTGATAGAAAATCCTATAAACAAAACAGCAATAAAAGAAAGCTGAAAAGATAGACTGAAAATACTTTCAGGATCCCATATAACCACAATAAATGCTGCAAAGAGGAGGGAGTTCAGCCAGAAGCCTTTTCGTCCAATAATAAGCCCGAACAGGAAAAGACTTATCATAATAAATGAGCGTATGGCAGGGATGCTCGCGCCTGAAATGCCGAGATAGGCGAGCATGAAAGGAAGTGAGAGAAGGGCAGCAACCTGTGCAGGAGTTAAAAAGATTGTTAACCTCTGAAGAATCCTGTATGGAAGAAATTTTATCAATAATCTGAATATCCAGAATAATAAAACAGAGAAAAGTCCAAAGTGTGTACCTGATATGCTGCACTAATGTCCGGTAAAAAATAGGAAGGGCTTGAAACTCCAGACCTCTATTTTTAAAAATAGAGGGAGACAAATCCTTTACAGGAAAGGAGTTCCAAGCCATGAGTCATAGTAACACAATTTTCAAT
>JBFMDO010000043.1:0-83941 GCA_040753615.1 Nitrospirota bacterium
TTTTTCGCCTTCTTTGATAAACTTTCTCTCATGGGTATAGTTCTCCTTTCTCCCTTTTAGGGAGTTGTTTAAACCATTGAGAATTATACCCTAAATGAAATTTGCATAATTGATGTTACAGCATCAGCATTTTAGCAGAAAATAGAATAGACAGCAGATGTTTTTCAATGGAAATCGGATTTTAACAGGTTTTTAGGCAAGATTATTCAATATATATAAGGCAGGCAGCGGATATACTATATCCGCTGCCTGTAAACAAAATTTATAAATAATTTTTAGAAGCAGGCATTTAATCTAATGCCGTAAATAACTCCTTCATTATCATCTGTGTTTTCCATTTTATCTTTTATATACTGGACATCAAAGGTTACATCTGTCATCTCTGACGTCTTAACCTTTGCGTAAGCCTCTACCGCAGTGGTGTTATCTATGTCTCCATCATCTGCACCCTTCAGGTATGCATAACCAACCCCTGCATTGTCATCCTCTCTTCCCCAGAGTTTACCTTTTATATTCACACCGCCTGAGTAAAGTGCTGTGTGATCAACAACTGCGTCGTCATCCTGCCACCCTGCCCTCACAAAAACTCCGATTATCTCACTCAGTTCCTGATCAATAGAAGCCCCGAACCCGCTCAGTTTTTCTTCATCTGTTCCATCCCAGTTCTGGAATCTTTTATTGGTTGTAAAACCATATACTCTATAATTACCTTCGCCCATAGGAATGTCGAGTGTATAGCCGATCTGGAGTGCATAATAATTAGAATTTTCATTACTCTCATTTCTTGTATTCATTACTATGCCACGTACAGAGATTTTAGATATCTCGAATTCTGCAGCGCCTCCGAGTTCATAGGAAGGTAAGTTTGCGAGTGTATTATTGACAAATATGTCATTCATGAACTGGCCGGTTTCATCATTCGCAAAATTGTTGTCATCTATATATGCTGTACCATCTATAATACCACCTGTAAGTCCAAGTGATGCATTCTCAGAAACTGTAAGTTTATGCTTATACCATGCCTCAAGCAGGTATCCCCTGTTGCTTCCATTTATATTTTGAAGGTCGTCCTCGAGATCGTCTGCATAAGGCGCTAACGAAAATGGTGATATACCATTCAGGGCATTACCTGCGGCATAACTGAGTGTTACCTGAAATTCATCTTTCTCTGAAGGATGAAAGTTTACTCCAAGATCAAAAGCAGCTACTCCCTTATTTGTATCATCCATTCCTTCAACATCAAATGCACCGTACTGAAAAACACCTGTAAGTGCACCTTCGATAGACATTTTTTCATTCAAATCATAAGCAAAAGCAGGTGAGGCAACCATCATCAAACATATCAATATCTGAATTGCAAAAATCTTCTTAGCCTTTGAAAGCATTCTCCCAACCTCCTTAATTAATTTTATTTTAAATATTAGAAAAAAATGATATCACCACCTCCTCCCTCATACTCAATCAAGCCAGATTTTTTCATTTATAAAATGCGACTTCCACCATGTCACTTCCTATTTTTGTAACTTTCAAGTCTTCTTTATAGTACTTACCTACTCCTTTTACCAAACCCACAACAAAATCAATAAGTCCTCTTTTTGATATGTAATGAATTATAAGTGTATTTTTATCCTTCCATTCATATTTAAACCTCGGAGGCTGAGAACCTTGCAATGTTTCGGTCATTTTAACATGGACGTTATCCATATCCAGTAAAAAGTCTTTGGCGCCCTTATTTTTTTGGTAAAAAATACCGTAGATCTTCGGGGCGTATACATTCATCCAGTACTCACCAAAAGCATCAGCCGCCTGAGACAAATTTATATTCAAAACCTTACACGCAGAATCAACAATTTTTAATGCGAGATGGTCATCAACATCTCCAATAGGCAAAAACATCTTTTCTTTCCTTAAGCCGGACATCTCAAGAATTTTTTGCCACTTGTCTTCGCCAAAAAGAGAAGTAACCATTTCACCCATGCACTTAAGAATCGTCCCTTTCATTTTATTCCTCCTTTTCCTTGTTTATTACTGTTCTGATAAAAAGTTCAATAAAATCATAGCATAAAATATCCCCTCTGAAAAGCAAATAATCCTATCATGTTGCAATGGCTTCTCTGGTCACCCTTTCTGCTACGTCAAACACTGCCTTCTTGCCTTCCTCTGTCCTTGCCTCAATATAAAATCTTACCTTTGGTTCTGTACCCGATAGTCTTATCATAAGCCATGAACCATTATCAAAGATCAATTTTGTGCCATCTACAGTTATTACATCTTTTACAGTCCGATGCTCTCCTCCTACATTGATAGCAGTCCCTTTTTTAAAACGCTCCTTTATAACAGAAAGCCTCTCGATTAAGGGGGTGCCAACGAGCGATCTATCTACTGATATCCCTGAACGGTCGGGATAGTAGTAGCCAAATTCATCCATTATATCTTTAAGATATTCACTCAGATTCCTGCCTGTAACAGCCATCATCTCGATAGCAAGAAGCATGCCAAAAATAGCATCTTTTTCAAGGGTGTGATTAAATGCAGATATACCGTCTGATTCCTCGAATGCAACTATCGCCCTTTCACTGGAAGTCTTCAGCATATAGGGTCTGAAGTGTTTGAATCCAACCTTTGTTTCCTTCACAGGGACATTGAGTTTATCTGCTATAGCATTCACAAGATTGCTTGTACCCACTGATTTAACCACAACTCCGGAAATACCTTTGTATACATGCATAAAATGAAATGCCATCGCCCCGAAATAGTTCATTGGTATCTGCATGCTTCCGTCGCTATGTCTGATGCGGTCACCATCAGGATCGAGAATAACACCCAGTTTAAATTGGGCGTTGCTTTCTTTTAAAACCTTTCCCACTCCCTGCATATTTTTTTCAGATGGCTCAGGAGCAATGCCACCAAAAAGAAAATCATCCTCTGTCCTGAGATATTTAATCTTATTGTTGTTACCCAGAATCCTATTGATGCGTCCCCTCGTTGAGCCATGCATATTATCAATACAGATGAGACAATCCTGTCTTTTAATAAAATCCTTGACCTTTTCTATATCAAGCGTATTTTTCTCTGTTATAAATTTGATATAAAGTCCTGTGAGGTCAATTTTTTCTATCCTCTGAGGCTTTACAGGCTGAATTACAGGGGAATCCTTCATCATCCTGTTTGATATTTCTTCTATCCTTTGTGTAATCTCTGAACCTGCAGGGCCTCCATCAGAGGGATTGAATTTAAAACCAGCATAGTTTGCAGGATTGTGAGATGGCGTCAGATTGATAGAACATGCAGCGTTTAGCATCTCAATCCCTGCTGAGAATTCAGGCGTTGGCGACTCTCCTGCATACCATGTCTTTATTCCATCCTTCTGTAGTAGTCCCAAAACCTCCATAGCAAAATCATGACCAAGAAACCGATTATCATGACCAACAATGACGCCCCTATCTTTGATCTCTTCAAAATCAGATACTCCCATTGCCTTCATAATAGAATTATCATTGCTTTTGAACATCTCGATAATGGCTGAGGTTACAATGCGTAAATTATTAAAAGTAAAATCAGAGCCGATTTCTCCTCGCCATCCTGAAGTGCCAAATACTATATCTGCAGGCTTAATATTCTCCCTCGCAAATTTTTCAATAACTGAAAGTAATTTCCTGTTTCTGACAACATCTGACATTACAGCCTTCCAGCATGAAGCAGCATCCTTGAATTCCTGGCTCATTCATCTCTCCCTAAATTTTTTAATCTTCAAAATATGTAGCAGATGTAGTTTCAGATTCCCAGACAGTTACAGCAGATAGGCGGACATTGTCGTTAAGCAATTTTTTGTTAAGAGAATCATAAATCCATTTAGCAATATTCTCTGAGGATGGATTTTTTTCTGTAAAAGGGAATATATCATTCAGAAAGCTGTGGTCAAGCGGCTCAATAACTTCATTTATAAGTTTCTTTAATTCATGAAAATCTATTGCAATATCTATCTCATTGAGTCTTTCAGCAATTACATATACCTCTACCTTATAGTTGTGGCCATGTAATCTTTCACATTCTCCCTTATATCCTCTCAGTTGATGCGCTGAGGAAAATTTTGTCTCAACCCTCAATTCATACATCTGTTATATCTATGTCTTTTTCTTAAATACCGAAATATACGGAAGATTTCTGAATTCACCCTCATAATCAAGCCCGTACCCTACTACAAACACATTTGGTATCTCAAATCCTACATAATCCACTGGCACATCTATCATCCTTCTTTCCTTTTTATCAAGTAAAACACATGTCCTGAGGCTCTCGGGGTTTTTAGCAAGAATCCTTTTCTTTATGTAATTAAGTGTTATTCCGGAATCAATAATATCATCTACAAGAAGCACATGCTTGTCAGAAACATCTTCCCTGATATCACAATGGATTTTTGCCTCACCCGATGTCTCTGTCATCACATAACTTGATGCTACAATAAAATCTACTGTAAGAGGAACTTTTATCAATTTTACAAGGTCAGAAACGAATATAAACGCACCTCTGAGAATACCAACTACCAGAAGATTTTTCTCTGCATAATCTTTGGATATCCTTTCTGCGAGATATTTGACTTTTGATTGTATCTGTTCGGTAGTAAGAAACGGCTTGCCAATAATCATTTACCTCTCCTACTCATAAAGATTTTAGACTTTGTCTATGTGAATATTAAATAATAATCTATTTAAAATCTCAAGTATTATTTTTCATTTATATAATCTATCTTGCCTGCCTGACCTAAAATCAGTTAAGATTAAATCATCTTCTTTCTATTTACGATAGGTGGAGATACAGGGAGGCATAATGCATAAAAGACAATTTTTTATTTTCATTTCAGTATTTATCATTCTTCTTATGATATTGGTCAGCACAACGATTAATATCTATACTGACTGGCTATTTTTCAGTGAATTAAACTATAAAAATGTTTTTACAAAAACCCTCTCTGCAAAGTTTTTCACCGGACTCGCATATAGCTTTATTTCCCTCGCTTTTATTTTGATAAACGTTATCATTGCAAACAAGGCTAAGTTCCCTCCAATAGATATCTTCTTTAATGGACAGACAAGAATTTCCATGAATATCGAACTCCTCGGTAAGCATATAAAACCTCTGACAATATTAGCAGGTATTATTTTTAGTTTCTTTGCCGGTGTCTGGGGGGTCTCGCAATGGAGAGAAATACTTATGTTTCAAAACCGCATGAATGCAGGGTTAAGTGACCCTATTTTTGGCAAAGATATAGGTTTTTTTCTATTTGAACTTCCTCTGCTTGGATATATTAAAGATTATATAAGTCTGATCATTCTTATAACACTTTTTATTATCTCCTTTAGCTATTTTCTCCGTGGAGGTGTATCTCTAAGAGAAAGGAATATCTTTATTGACAAAAAAGTTAAGATTCACGCTGGAATTCTCGGCGGATTATTTATCTTTAATATAGCCTTTGGTTTTTATCTCGACCAGTTCAACCTGCTCTTTTCATCACACGGGATTATTTTTGGTGCAGGATATACAGATGTTCATATAAAGCTCTTTTCCCTTCGCCTGCTTATTGTCCTTATGTTGTTTAGCGGTATCCTTTTCATTGCTGGCATTTTTAAAGGCTCATGGAAAATTACATTCCTGCCATTAGGGTTTACAACACTCCTATATATTCTGGGAGTTTTTGCATTTCCTGCTTTACTCCAAAATATCAAAGTCACGCCGAATGAACTTACACTCGAAAAGCCTTTCATAGAGCATAATATTAAATTCACCAGATTTGGTTATGATCTCGAAAATATAGAGGTTAGACCATTTGATGTTTCTTACAGTCTGACAGCCGATGATATTGAAGAAAATAATGCGACAATCAAAAACATCAGACTGTGGGATGATTCCCCTCTTCTCAGAACATACAGCCAACTTCAACAGATAAGGACATATTACAGCTTCAGCGATGTTGACAATGATCGTTATAATATCAATGGCGAATATATGCAAGTGATGCTATCTCCGAGGGAGATCTCTTATGAGGATTTACCCAGCAGATCATGGATTAATGAAAAGATAGTATTCACGCATGGGTTTGGCATTGCCATGGGACCTGTTAGTAAAATCTCAAAAGAAGGTCTGCCTGAGTTTATCATCAAGGATATACCACCAGTATCTTCATCTGAAATGAAAATAACAGTGCCTGAGATATATTATGGCGAATTATCCAGTGACTATGTAGTTGTAAAGACAACAGTGCCTGAATTCAATTACCCAACTTCATCAGAAAATGTATATACCTCATACACTGGGAAAGGCGGCATCGAACTATCATCTGTCCTTAATAAGGCACTATTTGCGATGAAATTTGCATCAGAAAAAATCCTTCTATCTTCTGACATCACTTCTGAAAGCAGAATCTTATATAACAGAAACATCCTTAAAAGGGTTCGTAAGATCGCTCCCTTTCTTCTTTACGATTCAGATCCCTATATTGTTGTCTCAGAGGATGGCAAATTATTTTGGATTATAGATGCCTATACAATATCCGATAGGGTCCCCTATTCAAATCCTTCAAATAAAAATTTTAACTATATACGGAATTCTGTAAAAGTTGTTGTTGATGCCTATAATGGCTTTGTTAAGTTTTTTATAAGCGATCCTGAAGATATTATTGTAAAAGTCTATAGCTCAATTTTCCCCGACATGTTTAAGCCGCTTTCAGAAATGGATGATGACCTGAGAAAGCATATCAGATATCCCAAGGGTTTTCTCCATGTGCAGGCAACTATGTTTTCTACCTATCACATGACTGACCCAAAGGTTTTCTACAATAAAGAAGACCTATGGGAAATACCAGCTTATAGCGGTAAATATATAGAGCCTTATTATACAATAATGAAACTGCCTGAAGAGAAAAAAGAAGAATACATCTTGCTTTTGCCTTATACACCATCTAAGAGGGATAACCTGGCAGCATGGCTTGCAGGAAGGTGTGACGAACCTAATTACGGAAAACTTATTGTTTATACCTTCCCGAGAGACAGATTGATATTTGGCCCAAGACAGATTGATGCCAGAATTGATCAGGATTCATATATATCTCAACAGCTAACTCTCTGGGGACAACGCGGTTCACAGGTCATTAGAGGCAGTCTCCTTATAATTCCAATCGAAAACTCTCTCCTGTACGTTCAGCCCCTTTATCTCGCTGCTGAAGATAAAGGCGGCTTACCCGAACTAAGGCGGGTTATTCTCGCATATGAAAATAATGTTGTCATGGAGGAAAATCTCGAGCTTGGACTAAGACATCTGTTCAGTGGAAAAATTATCACAGGGAAAAAAGAAAAAATACCAGAGGATATTAAAATATCTATCGGTGAACTTGCAAGGGAAGCAAGGCGCGCATATGAAAGACTTATTGAATTACAACGACAAGGCGACTGGGCTGGATATGGAGAGCAATTAAAAAACCTCGGACAGATTCTGAAAAAAATGGCAGACTGAATAGCCTTTTTAAGGCTACTTTTTAAAGCAAATACTCTGCAAGATTTATCTTATATTTAGTAGGGTCAAGGGTTTTTTCTATAGTTCTCAGATAATTACCTTTTTCGTCCTTTTCTGTAAGGCTTACAACTGACCCCTGAACCCTTTTACCCTTGTTATCAATAATAATTAATACCCTCGGCCTATCCACAAAGACTACATCACTTTCGTAAACAATGCCGAGTTCTTTTGTGTTAAGCATTACAAGTGAGCCTATGGGAAAAACACCAACCATGTTGATAAAGAATTTAAGGAGCAAAGGATCAAGCTGGGTACCAGATCTTTCCATCATAATACTCAATGCCTTGTCAGGGGGTATAGGAATCCTTGAATAAACCCTCGAAGATGTCATTGCATCATACTGATCTGAAAGGGTCACTATCCTTGAATAAAAATCAAGCTCTTTATACTTCTTGGTCGGTGGATATCCTGAAAAGTCATAGTTCATATGATGCTCAAAAGCTACAATAGACGCCCTTATGGTAGTGTCATCAAAACCTTTCAATTTCAAGATTGCCTTTACACCCCAAATCGGATGTTTTCTTATAAGCTTCCACTCATCATCATTAAAGCTGGTTGGTTTATTCAGCACCTCTTGGGGAATTTCGATCTTCCCTATATCATGAAAAAGCGCCATGATCCCCAGCTCTGTTAGCGCCTTTTTGCTCAGCCCTAATCTTTGCCCAAGTGCTACAGAAAGAACACTGACATTAACTGAATGATGATAAGTGTAATCATCATAATTTTTAATTGCGGTCATGCTCAGAAGGAGTTGTTCTTCTTCTAATATATGGTCAACCATTGTTTCAACGATCCTTTTTGCCTTCTTTATATTTATCTTTTCTCCTGACTTTATCTTTTTCATTACTCCCTTTGTATATGAGACCGCCTTAAAATATGTCTTTTTTATTACCTTTCTGACATCTGCTTCTTCACCTTCCTTTATCTTTTTTAATCTATGTATTTCAATACTGCGAGACTCCTCCACCCCCTCTGACACTTTTTCATAAGGGGTGTCTGAAAATCCAGCTACTATAAATGCCTTTAAAAACTTTTTGATATCGTCGGATTTAATAATATCTTTAAAAATAATAGTTCCGATCTCTCTCTTTTTGAATTCCCTGACAAGAAAATCAAAGTTAAGAAGATATTCGAGCATATAACGTATTCTTGTACCATCAAGATAGAAGAACTCTCCTATGAGTTCGAGTGTAAGGCTACGCTCTGATTCTATCAGCGGGTTAATAAGCGACAGAAATTTTTCAATCGCTGTTATTACAGCCACATTATTAGGGTCATGGACTTGAGCGTTCCTCAAAATAACAGACAATTGGTTTATTATATCTTGTGAGTTTTTATGAACTTTTGCCGTCTCTTTATTTGCCATATTCTATTCTTTTAATGGCAGAATATGCATATTCTCTTAGCAGTTTATTGCCTGAATTTTTATACTTATAAAGTAGGGAGAGAACATCTTTATTGCCTAAAAGACCGAGGGAGAATGCTGCGCATGCCCTGTTTTCATAATTTCTGAGCCTGCCAAAAAAAGTCCTCTTTTTTAATGTTTTTACAAGAAAATTAGAAATATCTTCGTCTTTCCACCTGGATAGCACCTCGTAGAATTCCTTTTTCTCATCAAAATCTCTTTCCCCAAATTTCTTATCAGATATCTTATCAAGTATTATTCGTTTGGCAACATCAGAGCCAAGTTTTCCTAAAGCCTTTGCAGACGCAATTCTTACCTGGACATCTCGATCGTCGAGGCACTCCTTAAGGCTTTGAATTACCTCCCGACCACCGAGTTCACCAATCGCCTTTATCGCTTCTTTCCTGACCCTGATATCACCATGTCTGATTGTTCTTAAGAGATATTCAATAGCCCTTTTGTCTCCTATTTTTCTCAAGATATAAATGATATTTCTGACAACAAACCACCTGTGATCTTCGAGACCTCTCGCTAATGTTTGGATATCTTTCTTGCCCAGGATAACAAGTGCTTCTATAAAATTTTTTCTCGAATGTATTGTTTTTAAATCCCCAAGATGCTTTACCATAGGTGTAATAGCATTTTTATCAAGTAATTCTACAAAATCTATAAAAACACTTTCTTCTGTATCTACTCCGCTGTCGAGGAATTCAGCTACAGGACCTATTATTTCTTCACTTCCAGCATATAAAAGCAGCATCCTCATATATTTTTTTATGTCTTCTGAAAATAGCGGATCTTCAAGTATTTCTTTTGCCTTCTTCATTGTATTGACTACCATTTGGATATATCCATGCTTCATATAACACTTAACAGCCTCTTTGAGCAATATAAACGTATCTTCAATATCACCCTTTTCCTCAGATTGATAAAGCGTCTCGAAAAGAATAATAGACAGCTTTTCTATGTCATAAAATGAAATTCTCTCTACCTCCCTTACAAGCATTTTTAAGTCTTTATCTGTAATAGGCATAATAGACATGCTTGTTAAAGCTTCTCCTTCGGATGCATCTGTATAAGCTTTCATTAAACCTTCTGGATCAGAGGCTTCTTCCATGGCTTCTTCTTCAGCCTTGGCTTCATAATCTTCTTCATCCGCATCTATAAGGACTGCCTCGTCAACAACATACTGGATATTCTGAAAGTCTTTTTCCCACAATAGCGTCACAATATCATCCTCTATTTCTTCTCTATCAAAATCCATAGCCATAATCTTCAAAAATTCCTCAAGTTCTTCCAGAGTCAATCCTTTTTTGAATGTTATCTCTCTTAATCCATCCTTAAAAAAGAAAAGCGCCAGATTGTCTTCTTTTTCAGTGTTATAATAAATTTGTTCAGAATCATAAAGAATACTGTTATGCCTTATATTTAAGGCAAGCTTATCTTTATATGCAAGAAAACTGTTGACTTTTTCATATGACTCTTCTATTGTCTTCATATAGATGGGGTTATTCGAGGGATACATCCTGATGGTTTTTTTTGCCTTAATAAGGTTCTGGAGAATATCCTTTGCCTCTTTTATATCTTCAGATAATTCCATTTTAAAACGTTAGCATACCCTTTCCAGTGTAGTCAATTCAGATAAGGATTATCCTCCTTTCTCTGGCAAAATTTCTGATTATCATCAGGGCAGAATAAAGCCTCTGCAACCTTGAATTTCTCCACCTGATTGCCTGTGTATCACCATGTGGAAACTTCTCACCTCTTATCTCCACCTGGATTTTCGATATTTCATGATATAACCCTTTTAGGGAATCTTCATCAAGTGATTTTAAAAATAAAGGATTAACAGCTATATAACCCTCAGCAATATCAAAACAAATTGCCTTAAGGCTTTTCCCTCTAACAGTAGGCATTATTCAACCTTCTTTCTTATAAAAATCCTTGATATTATTATACCAACCTCGTACAAAACTATCATGGGAACTGCCATTAAGGTCTGATTAAAGACATCAGGGGTCGGCGTAAGAATAGCAGCTACAACAAAGGCTAATAGGACAGCATACTTTCTGTTTTTTGCGAGTGTCTTTGTAGTTACCAAGCCCATCCGCGTTAAAAAAAGTATAGCAATAGGTATTTCAAAGACAGCGCCGAATGCTAAAATGAATTTAAGACAGAAATCAACATAGTTGCCTACAGAAAGCATCGGGCTTAAAAAATCTCCGACTTTATATGTAAGAAGAAATCCCATTGCAAATGGAAGCACAATAAAAAAACAAAATGCAGCCCCTACAAGAAAAAGAAAGGTTGCTGCAAAAATAAAAGGTAGCACATACTTTCTCTCTTTTAGGAGAAGTCCCGGAGATATAAATTTCCATAATTGATAAAATATTACGGGTAAACTGAGAATCAGGGCGGCAACAAAGGCAATCTTGATATTCATCCAGAATGCCTCAGCAGGCGCAAGAAATACGAGTTTTGTATTATGAAGTTTATCCTGCGGAACAAAATGGATATACATATCCTTGACTGAAAATTCCATATTATACTTTAGTGGAAACATGATTAGTTTGAAGATATCTTCAGAAAAATTGAATGTGACCAAAAAGGCAATAAATAAAATTATTACGGATATAAAAATCTTTTTCCTGAGGTCACCGAGATGCTCTGTAATAGACATTTTGTGGTCTTCCACTTTAATCTTCCACCCTTAAGCATATGTGAATTCCGCGTTTGCAGACTGTGTCGCAATCACCTTGAAATGTAAATTTGTCATTCCGAGCCCTTCGCTCTCTGTCATTCTGAAGGAACCCTGAGCGAAGCGAAGGGGACTGAAGAATCTCGCTCAGGGTAAACTCCACGAGGAATCTCGTTGTTCTGCTCAGGATAAACTCCGTGAAGAATCTCATGAAATCAATGTGTTATAAGCCTGAGATTCTTCGTCCCGAAAGCATTCGGGACTCAGAATGACATTGTAACTCAGTCTGTTAACGAGTATTATTATCAGCAATACGTTTGCTATCATTTATTGTCCTGTCACTACAGGAATCTTTTATATCCTCTGTTGTGCTGTCTATTGTTTTATTAGTTTCTTCAAACTCGGTTTTAACCTGATCCTTCACATCCTGAAATGACCTTTTTAATTCACCCATCCCCCTGCCGAGAGATCTAGCAAGTTCAGGCAATTTCTTGGGACCGAAAACAAGAAGGGCAACAACAAATATTACTATCAACTCTTGCATGCCGATGTCAAACATTGTGAGATTTATTCCTCTTCATATATCTTTTTGATTTCTTTCTTTTCATAAGGCAACAAAAATGTTACTGAAAACATTATGCGGCTTGCAGGGGTTCTGTCTTTAAGTCCAAAGCCAACACCGAGAGTTGTATATAAAAACTCTATTGTTCTTATTCTGTAACCAAACCTTCCTTCAACAGATTTAAACTCATCTGAATTAGCATCCTTCTTGCAATATAATTCTCCAATAAAATCAAAATTATGTGCAGCAGCGAAATCCAGACCGGTTAAGAATAATATCTCGTCATCAAAATCCCTATCGCCGGGTTTTTCATAAAAGAAGTTTACATGCCCGTTAACTGGACCTACTCTTTTACTCACGAGAAACCCAATGCCAATATTTCCGTCTCTACTAAACTTATCCATCCCCGAGGGTATAGAAGCGTTCAGAATATAAGCAAAGGAAGGTCCATATTTACCCTCATTAAAGAACCTGTGTTTAACCCCGAGTGCAATATCCTCAAATCCATCATGGTAATCATCCTCAATCACATATGGGACAGTGATATTAATTTCAATATTGTTTGTAATACCATATGCCCCCTTTAAGAAAAGCCTGGAGTAATCTGGGTCTACTATCCTCTCGATACCTGTAGAAACTCCCCCTCTGCCTTTTGAATAACTCTCAGTACTAAAGGTAGAAAAAATTCCATACGGGTCAACAGGCTGAAGACCAGATATTTCAAATCCGTACAAATCTCCACATAAAAAAAGGAAAGATAAGATAGCAGAAAAAAGATATTTTTTCATTCATCAAAAATAACAAAAAAAATCAAGACTGTCAATTGAAAGTGATGTTACCATTTTGAAATGTCGCACTTATTTCATGCATATGCTTAATAATATACATCTATTTAAGAGTATATTATACGCTGTCCAAAATAACAAAAACAGAAAAGAGGCTGGGTGCTGAAGAAACACAATGACGACACCTTATAAAGAAAACATAATGCTTCCTAAATAACATTATATGAGAGTTATCCATATAAGGATTATATACAAAAATGAGGTTTGACAGATAAATAATCATGTCGATTCAGTGTGTTTATGAGGCATTTAGCCTCTTATATAAACTTTTTTGAGCAAGTTTGATTATACTTAAATCATTAATGAAGGTTGCAAAATTATATAGTTTTAACGACATTCGTGTAGAGAATATACCTATGCCGAAGATAGGTCATGGAGATGCCCTTTTAAAAACAAAAGCCTCTGGAATATGTTCTGGGGATGTGATGCCATGGTACATAGAGAAAAAAGCCCCTCTTGTAATTGGGCATGAGCCATCAGGCGAAATAGTAGAAGTTGGGAAGAATGTAACATCCTGCAAAATAGGTGATAAGGTATTTGTCCACCACCATGCACCTTGTTTCGCCTGTAGATACTGTAAAAAGGGGGATTATGTGCAATGTCAGACATGGAGGAATACAAAAATTATCCCCGGAGGAATTTCAGAATACATATTGATACCTGAAATAAACCTTAAAAATGATACGTTAATTTTACCTGATAATTTAAATTATGAAGATGGTGTGCTTATAGAACCAACAGCCTGTGTTGTAAAGGCATTAAAAAGATCCCAAATACGCAAGGGGGACACAATACTGATTATAGGACTCGGCGTTATGGGACAGTTGAATATTTTACTTGCGAGAAAATACGGGGCTGATAAAATAATCGGAGCTGATATGGTTACATATAGACTTAAAAAAGCAATAGAATTTGGCGTTGATGCTGTTATTGATGTATCAAAGGAAAATCTTCTCGATTCACTTAAAGAATTGACTGATGGAGCATTAGCAGATATTGTTATAGTCGGACCTAATAGTGTTGAGGCAATGAAACAGGGAATATCATCAGCAGGCGCAGGCGGGAAGATTATATTTTTTACACCTGCCAAACCAGGTGAACAATTGACAATCTCACCGAATGATTTATATTTCAAGGATATAAACATTATTACAAGCTATTCCTGTGGCCCTACAGACACAAGAGAAGCACTTGAACTGATAAAAGAAGGGATTGTAAAATCTGAAAGACTTATTACTCATAGGTTTCCAATAGAAAAAGCAGCAGAGGCATTCAGGTTAACAGCAGAGGCAAGAGATTCATTAAAGAGTACTATTGTGTTTGATTAAATAAATCATTATTAGAAAGGCAGGATATAGTATTTTCGCTCATTCTCGCCCCTCGATAAACTCGGGACTGCGAGGCTTTTGCCTCTTTATTTTTATAATATTTTGACTATTTGACTATCGGCAAAAAAATCCGCTTAAATACTATATCCTGCCTATTTTAGAGAGGTCATTCAATGTCTAAGGGGAAAAAAACTATAATCTGTGATTGGAAAACAGGGCTTCCAAACCAAAAGGGTAAAAAATCGCTTGCAGATAATAAAAGCAGACTCTGGAAATACAAAGGCAGCTTTGCGTGGCACGGAATAAAAACCGAAAAATACAAACCAACAGGGAAAGATTGGTCTAATATTTTAAGGCAGACGCTGATCGGCAAACATGGAGAAACAACAAAGTTTCATCTTAGATATTTTGAGATTGTGACTGGTGGATACAGTAGCTTTGAGGTACACAAGCATGAACACGTTGTAATATGCATTAGGGGCAAAGGAATATGCATCGCGGGAAAAAAGAATTATAAAATTGGCTTTCTCGATATTATTTATATAGAGCCAAAAGCACCTCATCAGTTGAAAAACCCTTTTAAAGAACCTTTTGGTTTCTTTTGCATAGTAAATGCAAAAAGGGATAAGCCCAAGATAATCGACATAACAGTTCATTAATACTTTTATGCTTTATTTTTGGATAAGTATGTTAAAATGTAAAATTAAACCTTTGGGAAATTTGTTCTATGGAAGAAAATAAGAAAAAGACATTTGCTGACAAAATCTGGGATTTTTTTGCCTCTATAAGGCTTGCGATCATCCTCTTTGCATTAATCGCCCTTACATCAATTATAGGAACAATCCTCGAGCAACGTCATGATCCTGCCAAAAATATCCAGATATTAAGCAAATTCTTTGGCGAATCTCTTGCCCCGAGCATATATAACATATCAGAAAAACTTGGATTCATGGACATGTATCATTCATGGTGGTTTGTGGGTCTGCTAATCCTGTTTTCGATTAATATTGTTATCTGTTCTCTTGAGAGACTACCGAAAATATGGAAGACAATAAAAGAACCTGTTAAATCATTGTCAGAAGAACAGCTTAAAAAATTTATTTTGAACAGAGAGATTATACTAAAAGGGAAACCTGATAAGGTTAAAGATACTGTAACAAATGCAATAAAAAGGACAGGTTTTAGTTATATAGAAGTAAAAGAAGATAATGGCTATCAGTTTATTTCTCAAAAAGGCAATTACAGCAGGCTCGGCGTATACCTTGCCCATTTCAGTATTCTTATAATACTCATCGGAGCTATCATCGGAATATTCTGGGGATTCAATGGCCACTTAAATCTTCCAGAAGGTTCTGTATCAGATGCAGCTTTTTCAGATAAAGGCGAGATAATACCTCTGGGTTTTAACATAAGGTGCGACAATTTCGATGTTGAATTTTATGGCAGGTCAGACATGCCTAAGGAATATAAAAGCTGGCTTTCTATCATTAAAAATGGCAATGTGGTCCTGCAAAAGGCTATCACTGTTAATAGCCCTCTTAAATATGAAGGCATCACATTCTATCAAGCGAATTATGGTTTAATCTCTGAGAGACTTGAAAAAGGCATCTTTTTATTCAGGATAATCTCACCTGATGGGGAAGCACAGAGCATCGAGTTGAGGTTAGGAGATGCTTTCAAGATAGCAGGGACTAATATGTCTGGAAGGATAGTTGACTTCAGCCCGGCATTGAAGATAGATCATAAAGGACAGGCATTTACATATGCAGATTTGATGAATAATCCTGCTGTACTTATTGAATTTTCAGAGTCTGGAAAACATAAATACTCAGGATGGATTTTAAAAAGATATCCCGAAACATGGCAGCTGTCCGAAGGTCCAAGAGTAGAGTTCACTGACTACTGGGGAGTTGAATTTACAGGATTGCAGGTAAGAAAAGATCCAGGTGTATGGGTCGTATATCTCGGATGTATCACAATCTCTATTGGACTCTTTATAGCATTCTTTATGAGCCATAGAAAGTTATGGGTCAATATCGTTGCAGATAAGAATAATAATACAAGGGTGATTATCGGAGCAACGTCTAATAAGAACAGGGCTGCATTCGAGAAAAAGATAGACAGATTGGCATCACTTATCAAAAAAGAGCAAGGGGGAAAAATAGATGGATAGCTCCTTTTTCTTTGGATTGTCAACAATGGCTTATATTCTTGCCATGATAGTATATATTACCTATCTTGCATTCAAAAAATCGCAGATTGGAATTACTGCGACAATTGTAACAATAGCAGGATTTATCTCTCAAACATTGGCAATCGTACTAAGATGGAAGGAATTC
The DNA here is from genome assembly GCA_040753615.1 of Nitrospirota bacterium. Classification (GTDB taxonomy): domain Bacteria; phylum Nitrospirota; class Thermodesulfovibrionia; order Thermodesulfovibrionales; family SM23-35; genus JBFMDO01. The sequence goes on from JBFMDO010000043.1 coordinate 16,744, forward strand.
TCAGATTTAAGCGGTATGGGCTTTTTAAGGTCAGCGCCACTCACAAATCTTTACGAATCACTTGTATTTTTTGTATGGTGCCTGATATTGGGATATCTGATAATCGAGTTTAAATTTAAGAACCGCTCATTTGGAGCATTTATTACACCTGTTGCTGGTTTAGCCTTAGCATTTATAGATTTATCCGGCATGTCAAAGGAAATCCAGCCGCTTGTACCCGCGCTACAGAGCAACTGGCTGCTTGCTCATGTCATAATGAGCTTTATCGCTTATGCTGCATTTGCATTATCATTCAGCACAGGAATTATGTACCTTATCCTGACAACCGAAAAAAGAACCGAGATACCATATATATTCTGGGCAACAACATTCGGTATTTTTATAGTCATCTTAGCAGCAATGGCAGTTGATTTCCTTACATTTAAGGTTATGGTTAAACCTGAAGAATTTATAAAAAGCTACATGTTCAAGGCATCGTTCCTGAATCCGTCTGCTATTGCCAAAATATTAAGCTGGCTCTCGATGGTAGCCATAATATTTATTACATGGAGATATGGATCCGTACTTAAAGCAATTATAGAAAAATTTAATATTACCCCTGATATGCTGGATGAAATAACATATAAGAGCATAGCCATTGGCTTTCCGATATTTACCTTAGGCGGGCTCATATTCGGTGCTATATGGGCTGACCAGGCATGGGGCGTTTACTGGAGCTGGGATCCAAAAGAGACGTGGTCATTAATAACATGGTTTATATATGCCTTTTATTTACACGGCAGGATGATGAGGGGTTGGAGGGGTAAAAAAGTAGCGATAGTGTCTGTAATAGGTTTCACGGCTGTAATATTCACTTATCTTGGGGTAAACCTGCTTCTTTCAGGTCTCCATGCCTATGGAGAACTTGACTAATACTTGAAACCAATCTGAAATTTAAGATATCATAAAGTTAAAACATATCCTAACGGAGGACAATCGTATGAATAATATAAAAACAATGTTTTTGCTCGTAACATTAACCCTTATTCTTATCTGGGCAGGGGGCGCCCTCGGTGGTAAACAGGGCATGACTATAGCGCTTATATTTGCGCTGGGGATGAATTTCTTTGCATATTGGTTCAGTGACAAGATTGTACTTAAAATGTATAAAGCAAAGGAAGTTTCAGAGGCAGAATCGCCTGAGCTTTATGGGATGGTAAGAAGGCTTGTGCAGAAGGCAGGCATGCCCATGCCGAGAGTCTATATAATCAATCAAGACCAGCCCAACGCATTTGCAACAGGAAGAAATCCAAAACATGCTGCAGTAGCTGTCACAACAGGCATTATGCGTATCCTCACCCGTGAAGAACTTGAAGGCGTCATAGGTCATGAATTGGCGCATATCAAGCACAGAGATATTCTCATAAGTACCATTGCTGCAACAATTGCAGGCGCTATAAGTTTCCTCGCACAGATGGCACAGTGGGCGATGATCTTTGGCGGACACAGGGGAGATGATGAAGAAGGCGGAAGTCCTATAGCTGCTTTTGTAATGATGATCGTGGGTCCGATTGCTGCGATTATTGTGCAGATGGCAATATCAAGGTCAAGAGAGTATGCAGCAGATGAAGGCGGAGCAAGGATCGCTGGAAATCCACGTTATCTGTCAGGTGCTTTAAGAAAACTCCATATGGCATCTCAAAAGATCCCTATGGATGCTAACCCTGCAACATCTCATATGTTTATAGTCAATCCCTTATCAGGTGGAGGATTGCTAAAACTCTTTAGTACACATCCTCCTATTGAAGAACGTATAGCAAGACTTGAATCGCTGAGTGTATAATCTGCACTTGACTCTGAATATTCTTATTGCTGCGATATGAAGGCTCTGGTAACAGGAGCTACAGGCTTTATAGGAAGCCATCTATGTGAGGATCTCGTTAAAAAAGGTTTTGAGGTCTCCTGTCTGACACGAAAGACATCTAACCTAAAATGGCTCGAGAACCTTGACATCAAACCTGTTACAGGAGACTGTACTGAAATTGAATCTCTTCGTGCCGTAGTTAAAGACTTTGATTATATCTTTCATCTTGCGGGCATTACAAAGTCTTGTTCAAAAGATGCCTTCTTCCATATCAATGCAAAAGGCACAGAAAATTTGATAAAGATTGTTTACGAAAAAAATCCAGCACTCAAAAGATTCGTATATTTAAGCAGTCTTGCTGCAGTCGGCCCGAGTAAAAATGGAGCACCTGTAACAGAGGATTCAAATCCCTCACCTGTATCAGATTATGGGAGAAGCAAACTCGAGGGTGAAAAAGCAGTTTTAAAATATAAAGACCTACTTCCTATTACAATAATAAGGCCGCCTGCTGTATATGGGCCGAGGGACAAAGATATGCTAATGATTTTCAAAATGATTAAAAAAGGTTTTTTCTTTGATCTGGGAAAGTGCTGTTATTCATTGCTTTACGTTGATGACCTTATTCAGGGTATAATATTATGCGCTGAAAATAAAAAGGCAGAAGGAGAAACATATTTTTTATCAGATAACAACTCATATACAGGCGATGAAGTAGCAATGGAAATATCCTCTATTTTCAATGTAAAGGCAAAACCCTTAAAGGTTCCGAAGTTCGTTATGCCTTTTTTTGCATTTATATGTGAAAAATTTAATAAACATGGTATCATCAATAGGGATAGGATTAATGATTTCAGACATTCAATCTGGTTATGTGATTCAAAAAAGGCAAAAGAAGAAATAGGTTTTATAACAAAAGTCATGCTAAAGGAAGGAATAAAATGGACAGCAGATTGGTACAGAATTCACAAATGGCTGTAAAAAAATCATCAGATCTATTTGACAAATGTTTTAGATTTGATAAAGCCAAATCCCTTATGTCTCAAGGAGTATATCCTTTCTTCAGGGTTATTGAAAGTGCGCAAGACCCCGAGATTATAATGAATGGCAGAAAGATGATCATGATCGGCTCGAACAATTACCTCGGGCTGACAAATCATCCAAAAGTCAAAGAGGCTGCAATAGAAGCCATCAGAAAATATGGAACGGGATGTGCTGGTTCAAGATTTCTAAACGGCACCCTCGATATACATGTAAAACTCGAAGAAAAACTTGCCCGTTTTTCAAGAAAAGAGGCTGCCCTCATCTTCTCAACAGGTTTTCAAGTCAATTTAGGGGTAATATCAGCACTTGTGAGCAAGGATGACATTGTAATAATAGATAAGATGGACCACGCAAGCATTATAGATGGCTGCAGACTCTCATTCGGGGAGATAAAAAAGTTCAGGCATAATGATATGGCAGATATTGAAAGACTACTTAAAGAATATGAAGATAAAGGAAAACTGATAGTTATTGATGGGGTATTCAGTATGGAGGGAGATATTGCAAATCTTCCAGATATTGTTCCACTCGCAAAAAAATATAATGCAAGATTAATGGTTGACGATGCCCATGGCATAGGTGTTCTCGGAAAAACAGGACGGGGCACAGCAGAGCATTTTGGTCTCGAAGACGAAGTTGATCTTATAATGGGAACTTACAGTAAGTCACTCGCTTCTATTGGCGGATTTGTTGCAGGTTCTTCTGATGTCATACATTATATAAAACATATTGCAAGGTCCTTAATCTTCAGCGCAAGTCCACCGCCTGCATCAGTTGCCTCTGTCAGCGCTGCAGTGGATATAATAGAGAATGAACCTGAGAGAAGGGAAAGGCTGTGGAAGAATACAAATAAGATGCTCGATGGCTTCAAGAATCTTGGTTTCAGAGTAGGACCAAGCCAGACACCTATCATACCTGTGGTAGTTGGTGAAGATGAAAAGGCATTTATTATGGCGATGATGCTTCAGGAAGAAGGGGTATTTGCAAATGTAGCTGTAACCCCAGCAGTGCCTAATGGCATGGCGCTTATAAGAACAAGCTATATGGCAACACATACTGATGAACATCTGGATATTGTACTTTCCGCTTTTAAAAAAGTAGGTAAGTCGCTGGGGATAATATAAATGTCATTAGTCACTGGTCAATGACTAATGACTTAAAAATCATTGAGGTTAGGTCAAAAAAAGACCTTTATGACTTCATAAAATTCCCCTTTACACTCTATTCGCAAGATTCATGTTATGTCCCTCCACTCATTAAGGAAGTCCGCGACCAGTTTTCTCACAAAAATCCTTTTTTTCTGCATGCAGATGTAAGATTCTTTCTTGCAAAAAAAAATGGAAAAACCGCTGGAAGAATAGTCTCGATTATCAACCACAGACATATTGAATTTCATAATGAAAAAGCTGGCTTTTTTGGATTTTTTGAATCCTTAAATGATTATGAGATTTCATCAGTCCTCCTTAACAGGGCTTCAGAAGTCCTCAAAAAACAAGGAATGGAGATTATGCGCGGTCCAATGAACTTCTCAACAAACGAGGAATGCGGATTTCTTATAGAAGGCTTTAATGAACCTCCAATGCTCATGACGCCCTATAACCCACCTTATTACAATGACCTTATGGAAAAGTATGGCATGATAAAGGCAAAAGACCTTTATGCTTATATAGTTGACATCCCTGAAGAGCTTCCTGAAAAGATTTATAAAGCCGCTGAAATAGCAATTAAAAATGCTACCAGTGTCAGACCTGTTAATAAAAAGCGATTTGACCATGAGATGAATATATTTAAAGAGGTATATAATTCCGCATGGGAAAAGAACTGGGGATTTATACCTCTTACAGATGAAGAACTAACCCATCTTGGAAAAAGGCTTAAAACAATTATAGTGCCTGAACTAACATTAATTGCTGAAAAAGATAATAAACCTGTTGGCTTTTTTGGAGCAGTGCCTGATTTTAATTTTGTCCTTCAAAAGATGAGAGGCAGACTTAATCCAATAACCATTGCAAAGGCATTTTATTATTCAAAGAAGATAAAGGACATGAGGCTGCTTCTCCTCGGCATTAAGGCGGAATACAGACGCAGGGGAGTTGATGCTGTCCTCTTTAAAGAAGGATTCAAAGAGGCTAAAAAACGCGGATATAAAAGGGCAGAACTTTCATGGATACTTGAAGATAATCTTCCCGTGCAAATGCTTGTTAAAATGATAGGAGGAAACCTGTATAAAAAATACAGGATTTATGAAAAGAGATTATGATTATAAAGAGTTTTCTACAAGATAGACCCGGTTTCTGCCTTTATCTTTTGCCATATAAAGGGCATTATCAGCCCGTTTTATTAAACCCTCGATGTCTTCTCTCGCTGGATTAAATTCCGCTACACCAATGCTTAAAGTAGTCTTTACAATGTCTTCCTCTACTGGCATCTCGAATTTTTCTACAGATAAACGGACCCGTTCTGCAATCTCTTTAGCTCCATCCAGAGAAGTTTGAGGCAATATCAATATAAATTCATCTCCTCCATATCTTCCAATAATATCAATATTTCTCATTGATTCTTTAATAAGATGTGAAACACCTTTTAAGACTTCATCTCCAATATCATGTCCATAAGTATCATTTATCCCCTTGAAATAATCAATATCACAGATTATCATAGCCAGTTTAGAATTATATCTCTCAGCCCTGTGGACTTCTTTTTCCATCTCCTCAATCAGCGCCCTTCTATTCAATAACCCTGTGAGGTCATCTATACTATATAGATGCTGTAATTTATCAATTAAGGCATCTCTCTCCCCCTCTGCCTTTTTACGCTGGGTAATATCCCTCGTATATTCTATAACATTAAATACCTGTCCTATTTCATCAAAGATTGGATAAGAATATATCTCGAGCCAGATTTCGTGTGAACTATCATTGAATTTTACTAATTTTTCCTTTGTCTGGGGTTTTCCTGTTTCAAATGTTTCTTTAACCAGGCATCCTTCGCAAATACTCTTACGGTTGTATAATACTTCATAACACCGCCTGCCGATTAATTGTTCAGGGTTCTTTCCCCTCATCTGTGCATACGAGTTATTAGCCTTTATTATCCGATACTCACAATCAATAATATTAAATGGGTCATTAATGCTGTCAAATATCATGTTTAAAAACTTCTCAGACCTACGGAATGCTATCTCGGTCTTTTTACGGTCAGTTATGTCAACAGCAACCTGCATTCTGACAAGACGTCCATCAGGCCATTTGATAGCCCTGTCAATATATTGATACCACAGTCCTGTTTTTTTATTATGATAGTCCCAGATAAGCGGCATCCCTGCCTTGCCATCCACAAGCAAGCGGTCATTTGTACAGAAACCACATGGTTTATCCTCATCATGTAAAGCCTGATAGCATTTCTTGCCTGTCAGGTCTTTCCCAAAATGTTTTTCTATATAATTATTAACATACAAGATTTCATACGTCTGCATATCCGCGACATAAACTGCTACTTCAAGTCCGTCTATTATCGCAAATACTTCGTCAACAATCTCTTTAGCAGCTTCTATTTCAAGAGATTTTAGATGCTTGTAGAGTTCTTTATCCTCCAAGTACCCTCCCCATTTATCCCCTTTATAGCCTACCATAATTCATATCCTTAATTCATTCCTTAATCGAATATATGCAATTTATATGCCAGATTAATGGTTTTTATCATCTTTATCAAGAAGAGCGAGAAAAGCCGATGTGTCAATAAAAATTACATTTATGATTACATGATAACAAAAGGGGCGAGCTATATCACTTTTGCTACTTTAGTGATAATGTGTATAATTCGAGAGAAAAGAACCATTGTATTTTATTCAGTTTGCTTTCAAAGATTGTTCTTAAGAGAGTCAATAAACTTCAAGAATTTCCCTATCTCTGCTTTAAACATACCCAAAACTTCCTTGAGCATTATCCCGAGCGTCTTACACCTCTCCCACTTAAGCTCAAATCCATAGATATTTCTAAATAGGTGTCGGAACCTTAAGTACTCGGCAAGGCGGTCTTTTAGCCCCTCACTTATAACATTTGGTCTAATGTCATCCAAAGGAATAGACATCCTTATCAAAAGTTCTGTGTGCCAATCTTCGCCTGATGGTACATCTCTATCAACCCTGAATGCAATACGCCTGAATATCTTCTCTATCCCTGAATAAAGATCATGGAGGATGCTGCCTGCTGCCCTTGTTTCAAGAAAAGATGGATCGGTACAATGTAATACCTCAGCCATTTCATGTTCCAGCCTTTCAAGGTCTCTCAATTCTTTCTCTATTTCCTTTTTAAGAACGAGCAGGCTGTTTTTTGTCATAGAGAATAATTCCTTCTGTAAAAATTTTCGACCTTAAATGTTCATCTGCATCTTCCATTGGGATAAGATCAACCTCTACCCCTTTTGGAAAAAGTTCCCAGATAAGACTTAATGCCCTAAAGTATTTTTCTGATTTCAAGCCTGATACAGCAATGTCAACATCAGAATATTCAGTAAAATCATCTTCGCTTATAAGCGAACCAATAAGATAAACCTGCTCTGCCCCGAATTCTTCAACAAGGACATTTGCTGCCTTTTCAGCAGCCTCTCTTGCCGTTTGAAAAAGCTTGAGCCTCTTCTCCTTATCCGCAGCTAAGCGAGCCTTCCATGCATTTACATAATCCATATGCTTAGTATATAGGGGTGAATAAAGGCAGTCAATACTTTTAGCAATTTTTACGCCACGATTAGCCCCTTAACCCAAAAAATAGCAGGATGATTATGCAGAAGTTATTTGAGTTACAATAGAAATAAAGAACCGTCAGGTCGTACCCTATTTTCTCTTCCATTTCATACAACAGTTGTCATCTATAAGAGCGGTAATCTAATGAGTTTCAGGCAATCTTTCTCGACTCTTTTACAAGATGATCTTTAATCCACATTCTAAGAAGCGATGTATAACTAAGGCCTTTTTGATCAGCTATTTGCACGACTGATTTAATATCTTCGGGGTCAAGCCTGATTGTTATGGATTTCTTAGGTTTTTTCACAAACCGTATCTTAGCTGTTTCTGTATCCTCATGATAATCCTCAAAACTGTGTTTAGCCCAGAACTCTGCAGCTTCTTTATCCGTCTTGAATACCGGTATCTTTTTCATATTATTTTCTTAAACATCTGCCTTTTTCAATCTAATGAAGTTATAAAACTCTCTTTGGTGTTGGTAACATTCAACAGGCTGTCAAATTTCCCCCTCAAAATGTACTTCTGGTTGTAGGCGCATTATCAATGCCGCTATTTACGACTGAGCCATGATAATGGCAACAATTGCAATCAATGGTGGCCGCATCCCTGTTGCTACAGGAAGCACTACCACCACCTGACGTAGAAGCGTGGCACCCGCCGCACATACCTAAGTCATATGGGTTATCAGGACTTTCATGGTGTATATAGCACCATTCATTTGCGCTTCCAACTCCTGCATCAGCATCATCCTTATGACATCTGTTACAGAGATATCCCAGATATTTATTACCTGCTGCATAAGTTGGCGTACAATCTACAGGCGTTAGTGTAGAAATAGTAGAAAGTGTTCCACCATTTACTTCTTCTCTTATCAGCATCAGATTCGGTGCGCCATGTGGCTCATGGCAGTCTGTACATGCAAGAACATATTGACCAAGATATGTATTTGAATACGGATTATCTACGCTTATAGCACCATCAGCACCTATCTTTCCATGCTTATCACCGATAGCCCAGTCAATTGGGGTATTATCGAGACCATAATCATAAGGGACATTACCCATATCTGTTACATGACAGTCCTGACAGAATGTAACATAATCAGTTAGATTTGACCCATCCTGATACGTTGAGCCATCAGGTTCGTATGTTGCACCCCCAACACGGTATGGAGCTTGATATTTCAGAGCGCCTACATAATTACTCATCCTTTCAGTAGAAGCGCCATAAGGAGAGTCATCTGAAATGTTATCCCCCCATAAACCCCACTCATTATTATCCTTGCTATGCTGGCTTGGACGTGAAACAGGCCAGCCTCTTGTAGTTGAACTCTTTGGACTACTTCCATAAACAGAAGATTCTGCTGGATCTCCTTGTGTCCTATGGGGATTGTGGCAGCCGCAACAGGGGTTATTCGCATCAGTAATATATCCCCACTTGCCATTAAGGAACGTTTCAATAGTATCAAGGTTATGAGACGAGCCTGGTGAAACAAATGAAAATGACTCCAGAATGTCATTCTCGCTGCAGGTAGCAGCAGGACATGCGCCTGCCCGAAAACTATAATTACGGTTGATGATTCCAGAAGTTTGATAAGAAGACGTGTCAGTATGGCATTTGTAACAGAAGTTGTCTGTTTGGCTTACATGATTGGTATAAAATAAGGCATATATTGAAGGAGCGCCGCCGGCAGGCGCTGGTTCAGAGCCTCCGATCATTGCATGCTGCTCATGGCAGTGGGCGCAGTTGCCTATTGAATAGCCAAAGGAAGAAAGGCTTGAACGGTTAACGCCGTAATCACTTCTTCCATGCGCAGAAATGCTATACATAGGCACAGCAGGTGGATCAGGCAGAAGAGTATACACATTTTTTATTCCAACTGTAAAAGAAAACAATACTATAAAAAAAATCAGAAACTTATACCATCTTTTAAAAGACATTATTTACCCCTTTTAACAGTGACTTCTATCTCATTGGAATATCTGCTCTCTCCGCCTGACTCATTTACAGCAGTGACTACATAATAATATGTTTTACCTTTATTTGTTTGTTCATCTGCAAATTTATGCTCAGAGATTAGAAAATCATTTATCCGCTGATAGGCTCCGCCAGGCACAGCGCTTCGATAAACATTATATCCTGCAAGGTCAAGTTCATGATTCTTCTTCCAGTGCAGCAATACTGAATTTCTTTTGATAACTTCTGCTTTTAAATCTTGTGGAGGCGATGGTCTTTCAATGCTCTGCGAAATCTTTACCATAAACTTTCTTGGATAATTATTATTAAGAAAAATAAATGATGAGGTGGTATGCATATCAATTTCTCCTCCACCTCCATCTACATCGCCTAACACTGCTTCTTTGTCAGGTATGATATTTCTCAGATCAGACCATTGAATAGTCAGATAGCCGGATATATTAGACGCAACCTCAAATGTCCATTCCTTTGGTAAATCAGGCGATTTTATATCCTGCCTGAATCTATCGAATACATGATTCCACTCGGGATGCGGAAAATAAGTATTAATATAAGCAGTATTAAGACTGGCTGGTGGAGATGGGATATCCCATAAATTATCAAACCCATCAGTGGCGTCAGCCTTTACTCCTGCTATACAATAATCATAAATTCCACCACCTGATACCTTCAGGGTTATATTCCAGTCAGAACCTGCATAGGCAGGAGCCAGGGAAATTATTGAGATTAACATAATTACTAATAAGTTCATAAGTAAAACGACACCTCCGTGGCGATTTCTGTCATTGCGGCTTGTCCGCAATCCTTCTTCACACACCCCTATCCCCTCTCGAGAGGGGAATAAGGGGTGTGTTGACTCTCGAGATGGGAATAAGGGGTGTGTGTCCCTCTCAAGATGGGACAGGATTCCCGACAAGCGGGAATGACAACAGACGAGTGACATTACTTTTAAACTTATAATTAAGAGAAGTCGATATATCCTTATAAGCATATCTGCTCTCCTTTTTAATTAAGGTTTATAAAGTATCAGATAGAGGTCATAGTAAGCAAATATCCAGTAACCCTTCCATGGCTCTAACTGAGCAACATCCCATTGAATAGAGTCATAGGTACTGCCATTCCATATATAAAGCGCATTTCCTATCCACTCTGAGACTACAGCATTCGCATATGTCTCTGGAGAGGTATATGTCACAGAACAGGAACTAAGGTTTACTGCTGTTCCATAAGGATTCCCGATCAAGTTCCAACCTGCCTTTAAAGAGAGGGTATATGATGAATCTGTGATTTCTGTGCCTGATGCATCAGAGGGATTATTTGTCCTCAGAGAATAAAGATAAAGACCAAATGCTGGACTAATAGTTGTGGCTTTTACATAATAACCTGCAGAACCAGGGTCGCCTGTTCCGGTCCATGTAGAATACCAGTAATGCATCCAGTTTAACCCTGCATCGTCTCCAAATACAGCGCTGGCAGTATTAGGGCTTGGCTGTAATGGACATGAAACCATATTCCAGCCTGAGAGGAGACCTGTCTTTCCATTTGGGCTGGTCGTGGAAAGTTCAGATGTATTTAAGGCTTCATCTGATGACTTTATAGAAAAATAATATGTGGTGTTTGACTCCAGACCTGTTACAGTAAAATATTCTGTAGTTCCTGCAGTAGCAGGAGCAGGCTCTCCTGTTGCTTGCGTGGCTGAAGAAAATTGACCATCTGTTGTGATTGGTGATTTAGAATATCTTACATCATAACTTGACGCCTGTCCTATACCTCCATCATCGCCAGTCGCTGTCCATGTTAATTGTACAGAATTAGATCCCACTACTCCTGTTGTCGAGAGATTGGTTATAGCAGAAGGAGGGGTAGAATCACTCGATACAATAATATCAGGACCAGCAGTGTAATTATCATATGCGTATCTCTTGATTCTTTGATTATTATAATCAGCAACATATAAATATTGCTGTCCGCTAAAAGGAGCAACAAAGATACCAAGGCTTACACTATTGGAATTAAACTGATAGTTGCCTGTGCCTGAACTTGTTCCACCAACAGTCATCACCCAATTATTATTGGAATCAAACTGCTGAATGCGGTGATTCCCGCGGTCACTCACACAATAATATCCATTATTGTCAATAGACACTTGATAAGGACCATTAAATTGTCCATCTCCTGTGCCTCCTGAGCTAAGGATAGTAGTAAAACTTGAGCCTCCGTCAATAGATTTATACACCTTATTAGCTCCCCTATCAGCTACTAAGACAATATTGCTATTATAGGGATCAACTGCAACACCTGTAAGCGAAGTTGCGCCTGTAGGCTGAACACCGCTACTCCAATTGGCTCCTAAAGCTGTAGACTTATAAACCTTGTTATAGCCTGTATCTACTGCATAAAGAATAGTTCCATCACTACTACAAGCTATATCCCGAGCATTAGGGTCTACCATCATTCCTGACCACAATGAGTTATAACCCCAATTGCTTCCACCATCTGTTGAGTAGTAGAGCCTGTCATTGCTGTTGTCCAGAACGTATATTTTCTGTCCATCATTGCTTATTGCTATCCCATATGCAACTCCGCCAGTATATGCTGTGACATCTGACCAGTTGTCTCCTCCATCAATGGACTTGTAAAGATTACCATTCGAGGCAGTCATCCATAAAATATTGCTGTCAGATGGGTTAACAGCAATGTCATAAGGGTAATAAGCTATTGAGGAAGAGATTATCCATGCTATATCATCAATACGAAATGGGTAGGTAGCTTCTGGCACCATCGTGTTTGAATCATCCCTGCCGTTCCATATTTCGGAATTACTACCACTTGTTCTGTTTGCAGTATAGTAATTAGTTGGAAGCACCAATTTACGCTTTAAATTATCAGATAAATCATATATCCTTAGCCAGAGAATAGAAGAGTTCGCCAGATCATATGATATTGTGGTGGTTTCAGTATCAGGATTAAAAGGATTAGGACTCACGGATACCCCGGAAACATTACCTGCCTCTCCTCTCACAAACATGGAGAGGATGAAACAAATACAGAAGAAAGCAATTATTGGAAACTTATAAAACCTTTTCATAGTCCCCCCTCTCTTTACTATTTGCTATTGCTTTGACGTATGACACATAGCGCAATAATTATCACCTGTTCCTGGCCAGCCCTTATAGTCCCACCTCATCATCTTAAAATATGGTGATGCATGCGCCTTGTGGCATGAAAGACACATCACCATATCTGTGTTTAAATTAACTGCATTACTTGACCCTGTCCATCCAGTAAGATTTGGTCTTGCAACTGGAACCAAAGAATCATATGTTCCCACACCGCCGACTGCATTAAATGCTTTAGCATATTCTCCAGAGTTTGGTATAACCAAATCTGAAGGATGTCTAATCCAAGGGCTTCCAGATGTTGCATCATCTTCTATATGGAAATTCCTGTGGCAACCAGTACAGTATGCTGTCATAGTATTTCCTAAAGCTGAAAAACCTCCACCAGATGTCTTTGTACCGCTATAACCAAGATATTCATTATGATCTATACTGCTCTCTTGTTCCCAGTCATCATCCTCGATTCCGGTTACACCAAGCCCAGCACCACTCTGGTGGCCGTCCAGAAAACGATACCATCCTTCAGAAGCGCTATCTATTAGAGGTCCTGTATCATCTTTGTGATGATAACCCTTTGGTGTGCCTGGGTCTACTCCAACCATATGGCATTTAGTGCAGCCCTGCCGGGAGGAGACAAAGCCAAAATAGGGAGGACCTGTAGCTCCGTGTATATTCTCATGACAGGAATTAACACCACCGCAACTCCCTACTGTATCTCCAGGGGCTACAGTTAAAGTGCTCTCAGGGTTTGATAAGGCAAAAATATTATGTCCTTTAGTGTCTTCTGTCTGTACCCAATAGAAATTGCCTGCAGCCAGTCCTTGGTAAGTAGTTCCCCCATCTGAAGATGCTCCGTATTGAGGTGGAGATGTATTGAACACTATAGGCGCTTTTGTAACATTATCCTGCCATGTTATCCCATCTGTCTTTGAATGACAGCCTAAACAGGATGACTTGAGTAGATTATCTTTCGGTGATGTGTCTGTTTCACCTGGACCAAGGATTATCACAGGCTGACCGCCCTGGCTGTTGTGCATTGTATGACAGTTGCTGCACGAACCTGTAACCTTTGCCTCCAGAGGCAGAGCAAAGAGCAAAGAGCAAAAAGTAAAGAGCAAAAAGTAAAAAACATATAGTAAAAAGTTTACACGGAGACTTGAGTTTATTAAGTTTTTTGGGTTCATTCAGTTTTCAACCATTTGTCATTAATTTAGTCATTTGTCATTTGTCATTAAAAAATGACTATTGACTGATGACAATTGACTTTTTCTATTAAATTTTATGCAATAGCCATGCCATATTAGTCATTAGTCATTTTATTGACCAGTGACTCTTGACTTATATCTACTAACCCCATTGTCTTAAAGTCTTCATCAAAGGCAAAATAATCCCTTATCTTCAGCTCTTTCATTAAAACGAAACTCGTGCAGTCTGTAAAAGAAAACTCCTTATCCGGGTGCTTTTTAAAAAAATTCCATGCCTTAAGCTTTAGCGATTCATCAAGCCAGAATATCTCAATTATTTTACTCGTTAATATAAATTCTCCTGCCACAACTGCAACATTATGGCTTACATTAGACATAATACCTGTAACGCATTCATCAAAAATATAGTCTGTTATTATCATCAGCGAATTTTCTTTTTTAATCTTCTCTAATATTATTTTTGCCTTCAAATGATTCTCATCTTTTTTGTAAAAAAGGGCTACAAAAGCACTTGTGTCAACAAAGATTTTTCTCATTTTTTATCAGGCTTAAACTTGTCCAAAATAAGCACCTAAGTCCTTGATATTGTTGATTCTTTAAAACGAGATTCTTCGCTCCGCTCAGACCTGTCCTGAGCCAGGAGATTCTTCGGCTTCGCCTCAGAATGACATAAGGCGAAGGAATGACAAACACCCAGCCTGTCATGCTGAACGAAGTGAAGCATCTCTTATTTTGGACACTACTGATCAGACTTGAACTTCTTTCTCCCATAAATATAAGCATCATGATTTTCTGACATATCAGTAACATCACTCTCAATAAAACCCACGGCTTTAAAAAATGGATCATTCTCCCAGTCAATTTCCCTATCTTCAACATATTTATCTACAGCCTCTCTTATAACTGCTGCAGCAGACTTAGACTCAAGTCGAGCCTTTTTTATTATCTTCTGATATGTAGACTCGGGAAAATATACCTGAGTCCTTTTTTCTGATACCTTCATATCTATACCCCCATATTTATGCTGTATACATTATACAGCATGAGGCTTACTTTTTTCAATGCCATCTGGTCTTAGTTCAGTCAAGCCTTATAGCAGTCTTAAGGATTTCCACCGAGTCCATTTGGGTGCCTTGTAGGAATATAGCGTAATTAACTACAAAATCAGCGGGGCGGTTTACCGCATCCGCTGGATTGGTTTGATATCTGGCTATTTTCAGTAAGATTGAGCCACATTTCTTGAAAAACATCGTCCAGTTTTTTGTCGATCGTCCATATTGGAACTCCTGTTAGTAATGCAGCAGCAAGTAAGTGGACATCTATGTAGCCTAATCCCTTTCCCAGTAGTCGGTTATTTTCTATAAATTTCATAACTTCATCATGTTCTGCTTGGATCGACATTGGAAGTGCTTGAAGTAAAGAAAGTATTTCATCTCTATTATTAAGGTTCCCACAAGCCAATTCCCCAACGATAAATGGATGACAAACAACATCTCCATCATTCAATAGTTTCTCCAACGCGGTATTGCCTTCTCGCAAATGGGATACCCATACTGAAGTGTCAACAAGAACCATTCTATTCGCTTCCTATTCTTCTACGTGGTATCATTCTCAACTTTTTTTCGGTACCTCCCAATCTGGCAAGTCTCTTACTGCTTTCCCTTACAATCAAGGCTTCCAAACCAAGCTTTACCAAAGAAGTTTTCTCTTTGATGCCAGTCAATTTTGAAGCCTTATTAAGCAATTTGTCTTCTAAATTTAAAGTCGTCCTCATAACATTCTCCTTTGATTATATGCAATTTTATATGTATAAGTATGTATCTTTAATACATATTTGTCAAGAAATTTTTTTGAATTGATTTTTTTGACTGGTAAACATAGTTTATGAATAATATAGATTAGGAATGCCTAACAACTATGTAATCAGGTATATAAAATAGGTAATTTAGTAAATACTTATATATAAGTCAGGAGTCACTTAAAATAGTCACTGGTCACTGGTCATTAAAATGACTAATGACTATATTTATTTCTTATGACACTGGATGCAGAGCTGACGTTTTCTGTCAAAATGAAGCATAAATTCAGCCTTTGCTGAATGCATGCTATGGCAGGTATTGCATGTTATAGGCTTATCATTTCTCGGGTCTTTAACATCCTGTCCGAGCGGGTGGGAGATTTTATGCTGTGTAGTATGGCATATTGCACATGTCTTTATTTCATCTGCCTTGAAATAAAGCGGATTATCAGAATGCAGGGGTATATGACACTCAAAGCATTTTCTGTCTTTAACAGGAATGCACCTGATAGACTTTAATGCCTTCTCCATAAGAAGGGCCTTTTTCTCTGTGCCTTCATGACATTTAATGCATACTGCTGTTTCTTTTGCTGTAAGGCTTTTCCTCTTTGATGCATGATAGCTATGGCACATCCCACAGCCGCCTTTTTCAGCAGTTCCGTGAACATCACCTTCTCTAAATTTTGTTTTATCCTTTTTATGACAGTTTAAGCATAAATCCCTGCCTGCTGTCTTTGTTGTAATCTTCTTATTCTGTATAATCGGATTGTGACATTGCTCACAATTTTTATCCAGAAATGCTGAATGTCCATAGGGTCCAAGTATCCCGCTAAAATTGGAAGCATGTCCGCCATGACATGCAGTGCAGTCAAGTTTCTCTGTAGCATAGGTTATAGAAACATTCTTTACCTTGCACCTGGGCAAATGACATTTTTTGCATAATTTGTTTGGCGCATCAAGTATCTGATTTTCTTCTGAAGATGCGTGAGGCTCATGGCATGATGAACATTCTCCGGCAGTAAATGGGCGGTGCACATGAGATTTTTTCAATTGTTCTTTTAATGGTTCATGACAGTTCCAGCAAAGGTCTTTCTGGGATTTAACCAGTAGATATTTGTGTTCTCCGCTATGTGTATAATGACAATCTGTACACATGCCTTTTTTGAGTGCATAATGTACAAATTCTTTTTTAAGCGACTTTTTAATTTCATTATGACATTTCAGGCAAAGCGAGTTAATATCCTCTTTGACCAGTCCTTTAATATTACTTGTATGCGGATTATGACAGGAAATGCATTCACCTTTTTTAAATGGAGAATGCACATAACTCCGCGATAGACTCTCCTTAAGTTTTGCATGGCACTCATAACATAATGCAGGAACCTTTTTGGCAGGGTCATCCTTCTGTGCATATGCTAAGCCACTCCACGCAAAAACAATAATCAGCATAGAGCATAGAACATGGAGCAATGCCCCTTTGTCCCACTTAGATAAGTAACCCCCCTCTTTTCCCCCCTTATCTAAGGGGGGACGAAGGGAGGTTATCTTTTGCTCTTTGCTCTTTGCTTGTTGTTTATTCATGACAGACCTTGCAGTTTCCATTTGCAAACGGGTTATGTTTTATGTTTTTTAGTAACCCTGGCTTTTCTGTTACATGCGGCACATGACAGCCCAGGCATTGATTAATTTTAGACACAGGTTTTATGTGTACCTTTAACAATTTATCTGTATCCTTTGAATGGCATTTAGTACATAACATCGGGTCTTTCAAATTCAATAAATATTTCAATTCTGCATAGTGGGACATATGACAACTGAGGCAATCTCCTGTCTCCATATCTATATGTCCTTTCCTTACAGTAGTAATAACTATTTTCTCGTGGCATGATAGACATAGTTCTTTAGGCTTAGTTAAAAGTAGATGGCTGATCTTTGTCCCATGAGGGCTATGACACCCTGTGCACTTTCCTTCCTCTGCAGGGAGATGTTTATTGTTACTGCGATTGAAATTATCCCTCAAGGTCTTATGACAATCATAGCATAATTCAAGCATTGATTTATGCGTGCTCGCTATATAATCACTTGCGTGCGGATTATGGCAGATCATGCATTCCCTCGCATTAAATGGTTTATGTAAATCCTCTGCTTTAAGCTCAAGAAACATATTGCCGTGGCATTTCACACATAGTTGATTAGGTTGATTATTCAAAAGATCTTTATAGGCAGAAGCATGCGGCTTATGACAGGAAACGCATTGTTTATTATTCACAGGAGTATGAATATATGTCTTAAAGAACTCTTTTTCTTCTTTTTTATGGCATGTATAGCATATCTCTGTAAGGGGTGTTTTCATCATATGGGGGTTATTGCTTCCATGAGATTCATGACATTTTTTACATTCAACATTTGAAAATGGAATATGCGTATGTGCTTCTTTCAATTCTTTTTCAACATTAATATGACATGAAAAACATATCTTCTTTTCAGGAGCTTTCAGATAAAAAGTGTTTGGAGATGCATGTGGATTATGGCAGGCAGTGCAGCCTTTATCCTTTATTGGTGAATGTAAGTTGCCCACCTTTAAGACGGCTGCTTTATTTTTATGGCAGCTTATACAGAGATCATTCTTACCCAAAAGTGTAACCTTTGGATAATCTGTTGCATGCGGACTATGGCAGCTCTGGCATTTATCTTCATCAGTAGGCCGATGCCTGTAAGTCTCTTTAAATGCTTTTTCTTCCTTCTTATGGCAAGTATAGCAGAGTTTACCATCAGGTGCGATAGTAGCTATCGGGTTAGGATCATCAATTGATTTGTGGCATGAAGAGCACTGTCCTTTATCAATTGGGGGATGTATTGATTCCCTCAGCAGTTTATCATTTGTTGAGCTGTGAGCAGTATGACATCCTGTACATTTTCCCTTCTGGACAGGATAACCTTTATGTGCCTTTTTAAACTTATTAGCCGTATAGTTATGGCATGTCTGGCATAGTTCCAATTCAGATTTTGTCAGATTATTTTCATGCAGCGACCCATGTGGTGCATGACAGGTAAGACATCCGTCTGAAAGAGGCTTGTGACGATTAGCGCGAATAAACGTATCCTGTTTATGACATATAAAGCATTGTTCATTTCCTATCTTTTTCAGAAGAAATTTATTATCTGATGCATGTGGATTATGGCAGGGACGACACTTATTGTTTTTAAGGGCAGTATGTTCATATGTAATCTTGCCCATTTTTGCCGCCATATCTTTGTGGCAGATATAACAGAGCTTTTTATCTTCCCTTTCCTTAAGACTCAATATAGCAATCTTCCCGTGACGGAGATGGCATGCCTCACAGTCTCTGCTGACCATTGGGGAGTGAATATACTTTTTCTGATATTCGCTTAATTTTTCTTTGTGGCAGTCGAGACATGGTTTTGCTTCAAAACCCCTTTTTCGTATGTCAGGGGCACAGGTACAGAAGATGGTAAAGATAACTACAATAAAGATAACTTTAAAAACATTATTTATTATAGAGTTATTCATAATCTTTAGTAGTTATACTTTATAATTATCAGTTAAACTCATTCCTATGTCAAGAAAAAAAATCACTTCTGTAAACTTTCTTGAAGAGACTGTATTTTGTCTTCGTAAATTTTTATATGTGCCTCGTTTTTCAGTTGAGCAGTATATTTTTCTAATATGGAATTGAACTGTTCATTAAAGCACGCCTTGTAAACCGCATCTCTGACTTTACTGAATTCTTCTACTTCTTCTTCGGACTTTTCCTGCAGTTTGATTATTAGATATTGGGAATTAACTTTAATTATAGGGCTGATCTCCCCATAGGGTAGAGTTTTTACAATATCCCTCGCAGGCTCAGGTAGTCCGTCAATCGTAACCCATCCAACATTACCGCCTTTTGGGGCTGAAGGATCAGCAGATTTTTTCTTAGCCACCCATGAAAAATCAGCGCCACCCTTTAGCTCATCTAATATTTCCTGTGCCTCTTCCTGAGTCTTTGCTGTAACCTGCTGGATTTTGAAACGAACAGGCTTCATAAAGTCTTTTTGATGGCTTAAATAATAATCTTCCAATGCTTTATCTGTAATAGATATCTGGGGCACAATTATCCTGTTAATAAATGCCCTCTTCAGGAGCTGATCCTCATATCTGCGTATCATCTTCTTTAAGTCAGGCTGTTTTTCATAATGCCTTCTTAATGCCTCATGGTCTATTACCTTGCGTTCAATCCAGTTATTCAGAATATCTTCCTTTGATTTTCGGGTGCGCGGAAAAATCATATTTGCAAACTCTCCAGCAGTAAGAGACGAGCCATTTACCTCAGCCAGTATTCTTTCGTCCTTTAACCACTTTTTTAATTCTTCGGCTGAATTATTTATTTCAATAGCAGTGAAAAGTTCTCTATCAATCTTAATGTTTGTTTTTTCTCGGAGAAGATTAAGATATTCATCACCCCGCTCTTTTTCTTTTTGTTCCCTTATAGTCTTCTCTATTCTTCTCCTGACATTATTGAACTCCTCATCAGTCGCCTCTTTCCTGTCAATCAATTTCACTATGTAATATTTATTCAATATCTTCACAATATCGCTGAATTCACCTGAATTCAATTTGGAAATAGCTTCCTGTATATAAGTTGAGATTGCGTTCCTTGTAAGTGTAACTTCTCCTCCCTCTTTTTTAGAAGGGTGGATTGAATATTCTTTTGCAAGTTCCTTAAAATCATCACCCTTTTTCAGCTTCTCTAATACTTCGCCCGCGATCTCCTCTGACTCCATCTCTATAATGCCCAAAGTAAATCGTTCGTAGTTTTTCTTATAATAGTCCTTAATTTCCTTTTCTGTAACTGAGACCTTCTGAACAATCTCCTCATCATGAAGCCTGATAACCGATTCCCTTAAAATATATGTCTGAATAGCCTGCTGAATTTCAGGATATTTATCCATGCCGGAACGCCTTGCATCCTCAATGATTAACCTGTCATCTACCATCTTCCCTACATGCTCTGATAAATTCATTGCGCCTGCTGAAGAAAGGTCTTCCCTGCGGTGAGTAATTGTTAATGAATATTTTAGGTCTTCCTCAGTGAGGGGTTCTCCATTCACAACCGCTAATACTTTTTCTTTCTGTAGAAGTGAAGCACAACCACAGAAAACAGTAAACAGTAAACAGTAAATAGTAAACAGTAGAATGCTTGTAATTTTTGAATTCATTGTGCCTTTAATCCTTCCTCATTAGTCATTAGTCATTAGTCATTTTATTGACCAGTGACCATTGACCAGTGACTTTTTAAAATGACTTTTGACTTTTGACTGTTTTATCGCCATTTTATCTTACTCATTTCTTTTGTTAATTTTGATATTACTTTATAAACCACCTTTTCTGCTGACCTTATTCTTCCCCAGTCAAGCATAATTATACCATCATCCCCTTTATATTGATAGCCGTCATACCATAATATCCTGCCTGTCCTTGTATCAATAAGCCTTGCGCTGACAACGGCTTCAGGTGGAGCAGCACCCTCCCCTTCATTATAAAGCTCTACTGTCCCAACCAGAATTCCGTCAACGCCAGCGTGTTCTGCTATAGTCTCTGTGTTTTCAAAGTCTAATTCTCCTTTGCTCCTTATCCTTAAATCCACTACTAAGCGTCTGACTTCGCCATACTCTAACGGAACAAATTTTTTGTTTTTAGATAACTCTGCTATAAACATATATGTGGCTATCATTCCTGCATTTCTGACCTTGCTTTTGTTCTCAAAAGGCATCACTGCAATAGTGTATGTTAATTCTTTTTCTTTGGGAGACGGCGAAACAGTGAAGGAATCGAATAATTCATCTGCTACCTTTGAGATAAGTTTATCAATAGAGCTTATTTTCCCAAGCCCTAATATTGTCACAAAATCCTCTCCAGTGGCAGAGGCATGTTCTGCCCACAAAATACTGCCATCAGAAGAACTAACAAGCCTTGCTGAAAAACCTGCCTCTGGGATTTTTTGCTGGGAAAATGAATTTATAGATCCAACCAGAATAGCTTCAACATTTAATTCTTTCCCTATTTTCATAGCAATATCTTTTGAAATATATCCTGTACTTCTAATCTTCTCTTTGAGAAGAATTTTTTCCAGATTGTCATCATCCAGTATCCCGACCCCTCTTGCCTCTAATTTTCTCTTTAATGCAGGCATAACAAATGTCAATGCGTCTTTATCTTCGCTAAAATTTTCAAAAGGAAACAAGGCTATCTTTACTTTTTGGGATGGCTGGGAGGCATAAACTGAGCTAATAGCATAGAGCACGGAGCATAGAGTTAATAGCAAGACGCATAAAACAAAGAATATAGAGTTTTTAACACTTAGCTCTTTGCTCTTTGCTCTTAGCACTTTGTTAATAGTTCTTTGCTAATAATCATAAAGTGTATGGATTGCATCCCTTACCACTTTTAAGACAGTCTCGCTCAAGGTCTCCGCTCTTGCCCCGAAATGTTTTTCCCAGAAACTAGCGCCAGCGCTTGTCTTTGTAACTGACCATATAATATTACCGGAGTTTGCATCAGCCATCATAAGGGTAATGGTTACCTCGTATGTCGAGATATTTCCCTCTCTAACCTCTCCAAATTTTTCAACCGCACCCATAATAACCGCCTGCACATTCAAAACCTTGCCTAAAGCCTTTATCTGTTCTGCTCCCAGAGATTGCTCATTCTTAAGTTTCAGTTTTTCTATTGCAGCTACTGCGTCACCAGGGCTGACACAATCAACAAGTCCTGAAGCCAGAAGCTCGCTGACCACTACGTGCCTTATAATTTCACCCGCAAACTTGTCATTGGTCAGATTATTTAGAGGCAACACTGCTACCCTTTTTATAAAACTGAAATCTACATCAGTCGCAATATAAAAAGAAGGCG
The DNA here is from genome assembly GCA_040753615.1 of Nitrospirota bacterium. Lineage (GTDB taxonomy): Bacteria > Nitrospirota > Thermodesulfovibrionia > Thermodesulfovibrionales > SM23-35 > JBFMDO01. The sequence goes on from JBFMDO010000043.1 coordinate 39,381, forward strand.
CCTTTTTTCCAGCACAGCCAGAAATAATAATCAGTGTTAAGCATATATACGCTATTAAATGTTTTTTCAATAAATTCATTTAGTTACCCTGCCCTTATTATGTATTAGCATCTATCAGAATAATGTATTAATAGCTTCTTTTACTGTTTTTCTTGCAGCATCACTCAGCGAAATCCCTTCTGAACCAAAATGTCTTGTCCAGAAACTCGCGCCGCCTGTTGTATGCCTTATTGACCCGATAATGCTGCCTGAAGTTGCATCTATCAACATAAAATTGATCGTAACCTCAGGATAAGTTACTGAGATACCCCTGCTTATTCCAAAGGCTTCTACTGAACCGCTCATCACTGCTTCCACACCGAGTGTCTTCCCCATTTCCTGCAGTTCTGTGGTCTTTATAGAACCGAGAGACCTGACCTGCAACTCCCTCAGAAGTCTTGTAACTTCTCCTGGTTCGACCACATCTATACCTTTTAGCAGGAGTTCAGTAATCGCTATCCTTCTAATCTTTTCGCCTGCATAGCTATCGCCTGTAAAGTTTTCAAAAGGTAAGACAGCTATCTTTTTGATATTTGCTATATCACCTTCTGACTTTATAAAGTAGTCGGGACCACACCCGTGTATAAAAATCAGTAAAAAACCAAGAACCAGCACATAGCTCAAATTACAGAGCAATAGATTATTACGAGATAAATCTTGTTTGCCAGCCATATTATTTTGTTTAATGAATCACTTGTTTTGTATTTTAAAGTATAACCCAAAAAACTCTGCAAACTCAATAAACCTACCAGAACCTGCAGTTTAAACTCCCGCTATAACTATATGTTTCTTCTTCTGTTTCATCCGTGGAGCATGAATAATTATATGCAAGCTGTAAATCCAGAAACTTTGTTATATTCCATATAGTATACCCGCTGAATGAATCCGTGGTTGTTGGTTCCGGCTCTGTTCTGCTATGCTGATAACTTAAATTAAATTTGATGGTTGGAAGGAAACGCCAGTCCAATAAAACTCCTTCAGAGGTGCTTATATCGCCGTCTGTGTCTGATATCTTATAATTACCGGATACATTCATAAAACTTCCCACCCTGTATGTAACTACAGCAGTTCCATCAATTGAAGTAGATGTCTCATCTCCCGATGTCTCACTAAAACCATATGAGAAATTTGTGGATAGCCTGCTTGTAAGGCGGGCATCGAGTCTGCCTCTGATATATTTGGTATAAGACTCAGATTCTGCATCTTCGGATTCTGTATCTTCGGATTCTGCATCTGTTGAAAATGTCTCTGCCTGTGTATATCCAAGATCAACAATCAAATTTACATCTTTATAAAGTTTTGCGCCTGTTGTGAATAAATACAGATTGCTTTCTGATTCTTTCTCTCCAAAACTGTAACTTGAAGTTTTAACTAATGAAAGCCTTGTATCGAGGGTGGGTAGAGGAGATGAGCTAAAATCAAGAGAGTATGTATTAGAGCTGTAATCTGTTTCGTTACTATTGTCAAATGACTCGTTTCTCTGAAACCGCGCTGATGTAGTAAGCAGCCTGTGAGTAAGCCATGTAGAGCCAACTCCATATGTCCTCGTCACATTGCTCTGCATATCTTCTTTACCTGTTATTGAATTGCTGAATATATTCGAAAAAGCACCAGTCATTGAGTCTAATGCCGATTCAGGATTTTGGTCTGACCTGTTTAAAAAATAATTCAGTGAAAAGGTGAGCGTGTTAGAAGGTCTTACGGTAGTAGAGAAATTAATTCCTTGCGTAAAAAATGTGGAAATATCTGTAGTTTTGCCTGTTTCTGATATTTCATCTGTGCCATAAGCTTCAATCTCTGTTACTAAGACATCGTTTATTGTTGCATTATCAAGATTTATCACTCTAAAAAATAAGGCGTATTGAGGCGCAGCAAATTCTATCTCGTAACGATATATATTGTTCGAGATATCATATGCAGAGACAGTTATATTCTGAATGGTTATATCTGTCCATGTGCCTGATTGATTAAAGTCGCTGTAAGAGACACTCCAGCTGCTTGGATTTGTCAGGGTTGTATCTGATGTAATATCTTTATTCACATAAATATATAGGGTATCAACAGGCTCTTGAGATGAAAATAACTGTATGCCTATATTATGATATGCGCTGCCATTCTGACCAATATTGATTGTGCCAGCAGGAGTATTATAATCATCGTCAGTCAGTGTAAATACAGGCGATAAGACATCCACATTTGGCGTGATTGATGTGCCAGGTCCGCCATACATGCCAGACGAGGCTGACCGTTCAAAAGACACGCTTCCTGTTTCAGTTGAAAATTGTTCAACCTCACTATAAGAATAATTTCCCTGATAGCCTGCTACGATATTAACCTTATTATTCCATAGAGATTTGTTATAGCCAAGGTTATACGAACCATTATAGCTGTTATTAATAGTCTTTGTGATGGTACTCAGCGGTGTTTCATCTTCACTTCTTGTAAAGGTCAAATTATATGCCAGTTTTATATCTTCATAGAGCAAGTTATATGAAGAGCTCGCTGAATATTTTGTGGTAGCAGTGTCTGTCTCACTGACTGAAAGATAGTCATAGATTTCCTGCCTGTCAAACTGAAGGAATAAAGACGGAAAATCCCGGGGCATTAAGTCAAAACGGGAATAATAGAACTCAGTTGTATCCCTCGTCTCATCTCTTAAACTCGCGGATGTCCATTGTTCTGTACGGCGATAGCCTGTGGAGATGCCATATACCGGATTCCTGAGAAAAATATCAAAAGCAGGTTCTGCTGTCCTTGAATAGGTAGATGTGGTATCCCCATTGGTATCAGTAGATGCTGTATCCGTAAGACTCGTTCTTAAATATAACTGATAAGAAATTACAGGGGTGAGGGATTTATTAAAACTAAAATAATAATTCTGATAAAGGCTGTCAGAAGACCCTGTCTTTTCTCCTTCCTCGAATGTTTCTGTATTTGTGTAATTTATATTCAGCCATGCATCAGAACCATCAGCAAACGCAGAAGAACAAAATAAGAAAGTCGCTATTGTTATGACTATAGATCTCCATGCTATAGACTTCATTAGTCCATTAGTCACCAGTCATTAGTCATTAGTCATTAATTATATTGACCAGTGACCAATGACAATTGACTTTTCCTTTCTAAAATGGAAACATGGCTATGCCGTAAGGCTTCCTGCCTACAGGCATAATCCGTTCTTCCTTCCTTGTATTTTTATCTATTTCTGATACAGTATCTGAACCTCTGTTGACCACATATATCTTCCTGCCTTCTGGGTCCAGAATCAATGACCTCGGGGAGTCTCCTGCTGGTATGACGCCAATCAGAGGAGCCATTGTCATTGTTCCTGTCAAAGAACTAAAAGCCTCTGAGAAAGGCCTGATAATAATTATCTCATCAGCGCTGTCCTTCAGGAGATAAATCCTGTCCAGATCAGGGTCAGTGACAATTCCTGTGATAGAAGTTCCGACATTAGTGATAGAACTTACTGCACCGGTTTTATTGCCTTTAATAATCTGCAGGATATCTATAACAGAAAGATTGTCAAAATTATAATTTGCCACATAAACCTTTCCCCGCTGATAATCTACTGTAAGTGCGATAGGGTTCCATTCAACATTTACATTAATTATTGCATCAGGACTGCTTACTGATGAGGCATCCATTCTTAAGATAGAGACCTCTTTTGAATTTTTATTCACAACATATACATTAAAGAATTTCTCGCGATAACTTCTCAAAATGCTAATATCTTCAATGCTGAGAAATCTTGATCCAAAAATGATATCTACTGGCGGATCGACTGCCACTGCAACAGGGCCATCTCCTACGCTTATCATTTGTATTTCCTGATAGGTCGAGGCATCAATAACAGATATTGTATCAGAGGCGTAATTTGCCACAAAAATGAATTCTTTCCCACGCGATGTGCTGACCACAGCAATAGCCTCAGGTTCTCTGCCAAATCTTATTGGTATCTCAACCTCAACCTTGTTAGTATGGGGATCTATTACAGAGACACTGTTAGAGCCTGAATTTGCCACATAAATTCTCGGACGTTCTCTATTCCAGTTTGCAGCAATGCCCCTCGGTTTTTTCCCCACCATTATAGTTGCCGCTACATCGCCTGTCTGCCGATTAAGCACAGACACATTATTTGATTCTTCATTCGTAACATAGATAAGCAAAGAGCTTAACTCGGGGACCTCACCTTTAATATCGAATACAGGACTGAATAGATATCCGTCAACAATAGATGCGTCAGGTCTCCAGCTTAAAAACAGCGATGCGCTCTGATTTTTATTTATTATTATATCTATATCTATTTCTATTCCTTCAGGCGGGAGCGCTAAATTTGATATCCTGTCTTCCCGCTTAATTAATGCCTCTTGTATTATTAGTTGCAGTTTTTTGTATCTTCCTTCAGGGAGAGACTTTTCGCCGAGAAGCATCTGTCTGCCTGCAACTGAAAAGGAGTTTATATTCATTTGGGCGCTCATTACCCCCCTGTATGTTCCATCTTCTGCCATAATATTAATAGCTAAAACATCAAATGTAATATTCAGGGAAGCCTTTTCATGTCCTTTAAGGAATATTGCAATCTGCCCCTTGTCTGATTCTGTCTCTTCATATTTCTGAATCGAGGCACAACCTGTTAAAAGAAAAAAGAAGCAGAGGGCAAAAACCCAGGAACTGAGGACTAATAACTTAGAGCTATTGATACATATAAAATAATGTCTTATGTTTTTGTTATATCCTATTGTATCCTTGTCATTCCTGCGGAAGCAGGAATCCAGGGAAAAGACTGGATTCCGCATCAAGTGCGGAATGACGATAGAGGACATTTTTATACAGGAGTCAATAATAACCACGAGAGGGTTTCGATAAATCTGTCTATTGTATAACATGCTATCTCCTCACTTTTTTATAATAACAAAATGGACTCTTCTATTTTTCTGCATACATTCTTTTGTTCTTTCTCTGCATACAGATTTTTCTTCACCATAGCTTATAGTCTCTATCCTTTTTGATGGCACGCCAAGCGAAATAAGATAATCCTTTGCCGCATTTGCCCTTTTCTCTCCAAGTGCGAGATTATATTCATTTGTATCCATTTCATCGCAATGCCCTTCGATCAAAAGTCCTGCTGATGTATTCTTACGCAGCCATGAGGCAATCTCCTTTAAAATAGGCCTTGCATCTGCTTTTATATCATATTTATCAGTATCAAAATATATATCCTTAAAAATAACTTTTTCTATATGTTCAGGTTCCTTTTCTTCTGCCTCTGTCTCTATCTTCGCAACCTGTTCCTCTGTTATTTTTTCTTCTATTACAACTTCTTGAGCAACAATTTCTTCTTCCACTGGTTGAAACACCTGTATACGGTCATTAAATGTATCCGCTACAAAAATCCTGCCTTGTGAGTCCACAGCTATATCTCTCGGGTACTGGAACCATCCCTCTCCCCAGCCAAGACCACCGAATTCAAAAAGATATTCGCCATTCTTATCATAAGCAGAAACCGTATGTCTCATGTAATCTACAACATATATTCTGCCGTTTCGGTTATCCACAGCGACTGCCTGTGGTCGGCTTAACTTACTTTTACCTCCACCTTTCTGCCCAAACTTAAAGAGGAAGTTTCTATTTTCGTCATAAACATAGATATGGCTAACTTCCTCACTGACAAGATATATCCTTCCTGCTTTATCCAGTGTTACATAATTAACCTGAACCTTCCTGTCTTCTTCTTCAGGTGAAAGAATATCTATAAACTGTCCGTCATTATTCAGTATCACAATTCCCGGAAAAGAGTAACTGGCAACATAAATATCCCCTTTTTTATCCACAACTAACCTATATGGAATGAAAGACGCAGATCCCTCAAAGCCGTGAAAATAAATGTCCCTCGTCCATTTAAGGCAGGCATTGTAAACCGAGAGCCTGTGTCTCGGATTTTCGTTCGTTCCAGCCTGAGCAATGTAAAAATTGCCACTCTTATCAATTGTTAAGCCCTGTGGCATATGAACTCCATCTGCTTTATCAAGGGTAAAAATCGGGAAAAAGTCTGAAGTATAAATAACAACCCTCGCATCGCTGTCAATGATATAAATTTCTTTCATACCATCTTCAGTAAAAACAAAAGAAGGGAATAAAGTCTTCCCCCCTTCTTCATCCTCGGTTATGACATCAATATAGGTTACCGGTACCCCCTCTATAAAGGCATTCAATTTATTTGGGAAAGACAGCATAGAGCATAGAGCTAACAGCAGAGAGCACAAGATTATCCATACCTCTCTCCAACACTTTAAAAATTCAAATCTTTCGATCTTCTTTGTTTCAGATAGTTTACTTCTCATGGTTTAATTTAATTTATACTGCAAAAGTGTGTCAATGCAATTTTCATCTAAAATACTCCTCTTCCGTCATTCCGTGCTTGACACGGAATCCATGGTTCGACAGGCTCACCATGACAATAAGTATGTCACTCTGAGCCTGCCGAAGAGTCACCTTGACAGGCACCCTGCAGTCACCCTGAGCTTGTCGAAGGGTTGTCGAAGGCTGGATCCCTGCCTCCTCTCGAGAGGGACACACACCCCTATCCCCTCTCGAGAGGGGATAGGGGTGTGTGAAGAAAGATTGCCACTCAATGATAAATCTTTTAGTAATCATGCGAGGATAGAGAATCCTTTTGGAATCTGGAAAACCGAAGGACAGAAATAGTTGAGAACGCCAGCACCTTTTATCAGAGAACTGAGAGAAATCAAAAGAAGATACCTTATTGGAAAAAATTAATGCAAAGGGCAATTAGCAAAGAGTTAATAGTATAATGTCTCCAACGGTTTTTAGGAAGATAGATAGTTATTGAAACAATAAAAAAGGGGGAAGCTGATGCTTACCCCCTTTTAAATAATTAACTTACTACCTCTGTCTATTGTGGCATCCAAGACAGCCATATGTTACACCTGAACCAGCCACTTGTGTAGCATTATAATCCCACCTTAAAATGTCGTTATATTGTGCACCATGAGACCTGTGGCATGACAAGCATGTAACTCTTGCATTTGCAGCAGTTTCTGTTTCAGCGTTAAATCCTAATGGATGGTTTCTCATTGCATCGGCATCGGCTGTCCATTCAGTAGCAAAATTAACGTATATATCCCACGTAGTAGGTATTGCAACATCAGTGGGATGTCTTACAAATGGGCTTGCCGCACCTGTGTCATCGCTTCCATGGAAATTACTGTGGCATTTACCGCATAGTTCGCTTATGCTTGGCCCGCCAACTGTTGCGCTGTAGACATTATGGGCAGTTCCTACACCAGAGATTAGTAATTCCTCATAATCAGCTGTCCCGGTACCGAGAACACCATTAGCGCCAACATAAAGGATACGATAGACCGAAGGGGCATGATGTCCTCCCTTGATAGCAGCCATGTCATCAAGATCTGTCTGATTACCGTGGCAACCATTTGTCCCGGCACAACCCAATCCATTGGTAGCTCCTGTATACCAAGCATTTTCTGCTGCATCAAACCCAGCGGGTGAAGCAGTAGCGCCTAAATCATGATCGGTATCACTGTTATTATCTGCGGTGTTAGCAGTTGGCTGGAAGAATCCGCCTGCAAGGCAGTTGTTATTAGTAAAACCACCTGCAACAGAAGTTCTCACATATGGATAACCACCAACAAGGGGGTCAGTACCTGTAGTTGTATGACATCCAAGACAGTTGTTTACCAGCAACGCACTATATGGCCCGGCAGTACCCCAGGAACTTAAGGTCCCACCGCCCTGGCTATAATGCATGGTATGGCAATTTGCACATGGGCCACTTACAGCTGCATCAGCAAATCCATAGACTAAAAAGAGCGAGAGAAAAGCTACAAGTCCTAAAATTAATATCTTTTTCATTCCTTTTCACCTCCTTCCCCTTTAGATTCTTAAATCCTTTTGGATAGCAAAGGATTTAAGGCATAAAGCTAAGGGCTATTTTCTGCCTTCCTTTACTATCCACAGATAAATTCTTGCAATCAATATGCCAACTTTTTGTACAAAAAAAGCATAAAGCCATAAAAAAGAACTTTTTTTAATCGCCCTTCTCCCCTTAGCTCTATGCTTAAATGTATTTAAAAATATTAGTTAATTTTTGTCAAGCTATTTTTACTCTTTTATCGCTAAATACGAGTTGTATATACTTGATTACATAAAGTATGTAACTATTTACACAATTATTTCCGAATGGATCATCTCGACCCCTTGACCCCTCGAACCCTTATTATTGATCCCCTTTTCTTGTATGACATGTGAGGCAGCCTACGCGTGTGCCATTACGGACATACATGTTGTCATAGTCCCATCTGAGTATATCAGGATAGGGGCTTGCATGCGCCCTGTGGCATGAAAGACACATTATTATGCTCTGTGCATTAACCTCTTTTTCACCCCCTGTTGGTTCATAATAAGCAACAGGAGCCTCAAGGCTGTACTTGACATAACTTTCATACTCAGAACCTGCAAAACCAATATGCACAGCATCAAATGCAAGGTCAGAAGGGTGCCTTAGCCAGACAGTAGTATACGCCTGACCAACTTCCTTACTCCCGCCAAGATTTGGATGGGGATGAAATTTTGCATGGCATTGACCACAGAGATAACTTATAGTATCCATACTGTCATGAGTCATATCGCCTTTATACCCATTATGATTATCATCAGTAGCAAGGTATTCCCAATCTTTATGTTCCCTGCCTTTTATTCCATAAAGGAAGCGGTAACTTCTACCGACTGTTAAACCATCTATCACGCTGTCATCTTCGTGATGTGCTCCATGAATAGCCTTATACGGGTCTTCTATAGCCCTGTTGCCATGACACCCCCATGTCCCGGCGCAGGCAAGCTGTTTGTAAGATGGCCAATCTTCTGTCCCTATGCCTCCATGAATTATGACACCACCGATAAATCCAGGCGGAATATTCATGGGGGGATTTTCCTGAATAGATACATCAAGCACATTATGTCCTTTTGCATATTGAGGATTATAACCGTCTGCAACATAATAGAAATTACCTGCAGCAAGGTCTCCGTTTCCCATGTGGTGGAGAACCTGAGGAATCCGTGCCTTTCCAATGGTCATTATATTCTGAGCGCCAGCAGGATCCTGACCATGACAGCCGAGACATCCACCCTGTGTCAGAATAGGAAATGGTCCTGTGCGTTCTCCATAGGTCATTTCTTCACCTTCGTAACTGTCATGCATTGTATGGCAATCTTTACATTTCCCCTTAACGCGGGCATCAACCAATCCACAATATAAGACGAGTATCAGTATCATGACAGAACTTGTTATAAATGCCTTTTTCATCTCTCTAATCCCTTTGTCATTAGTCAATTTAATGACCAGTGACTTCTTTCACTGACCAGTGACTGTTGACTATTGACTATTTTTATTTTCCTGTATGGCATATAAAACAACCGCCCTTTCCTTCCTCCCCGGTAATAACAGCATCATAATCCCATCTCAAAATTGAGTCATAATGACCTGAGTGTGCTACATGGCATGAAAGGCATGTTACAATGTCACTGCCTATTTTTACCTCATCCGTTGACGACAGAGGGATTTTTTCCCTTCCCACAGGCGCATCAGGGTTATAAATCCTCACATCAGGTCTATCAGGCGGAGGCGGAACTTCAGGGTTATACTCTGCATACTCGCCATTTTTTGGCAGGACAATGCCTGTTGGATGTCTGAACCATGGGCTTCCTTTGCCTGTATTTTCATTGCCATGAAAATCGCCATGGCAGCTTGCGCAGAGTATATCTATCGTTGGACAATACTCATTATGCTTTTCTTGGGTTTTATTCTGATTCCATTCATCATCCTCAAGTCCCGAAACACCTTTCACTTTATTGGTATTCCCTAAGAACCTGTAACTTCTGGCTGTTGTGCTGCCATCTATTGGGTCATCCTCTGCATGGTGGGAGCCTAAGATTGCTTCAAATGGGTCTTCTATGTTTCTGTTGCCATGACAGCCATTGGCGCCTGCGCATGCCAATTGTTTCCTATGGTTATAACCTATCTCTGACGGGTCAACTGCCCTGCTATATCCCGGGGGACTGAATAAAAATTTCTCATCCATATACGTAACACCATCCACATTATGTCCCTTTCTGTCGCCAAAATCCCTCGCCACATAATAGAAGTTTCCGCCTGCCAATGGTTTTAGCGGCAAAACAGTATTCCTAACCACAGGAACTCTAACCCCTGCAAGCATTTTTATAGTATCCCTGTCATTATTTGAATGGCAGTTCACACAGATGGCATTTTCCAGCACATACTCAAGCGGTTCTCCTATTTCTGCTTCCTTCATCATCCCGGGATAAACAGTATGGCAGACATCACAGTCATCCGAAACTATTGCACCGCGGACTTCAGAAATTGATAAAAAGAGGATAGTCAATAAGATAATACTTATAGCTAAGTTCTTCATATTCTTTAATTATACTAAAAATTTAATATCTTGAAAGATAAAGAGCAAAAATGGTGCCAGATATGAGCTACTTTTTACTTTTTGTTTTTGGCTTCTTGCCATAGTCATGGCAGGCAGCACACAGTTCCGAGCCTTTAGATGCCTTATATTTAAATAGAGTTATATAAGCAGAACTGTGAGGGTCATGACACGTAGTGCAGGAAAGCTCTCCATATTTTGATCTCGTATCTTTCCTGTTTTTAAGCGGATGCCCGGCTTGTGTAAAGCCGCCTGTTGCATGGGGTTCCTTGCCAATTCTCGGATGGCAGAGCAGACAGCCGTCAGTTATTGGATGATAAAGCAGGGCTACATCCTTTGAGGCATGAGGCTCATGACATACCATGCACATGCCAGCTTCTACAGGGGGGTGGGCATTTTTCTTATAAAATCCTGTCTTATCATGACACATGAAACAGAGTTCAGGAAAATCAGCAAGAAGAAGTTTTCTTGCATTGCCCTGATGAGGTTCATGACAGCTCATACATAACCCTGCTGCCACAGGAGAATGATTAAAATCATTTTTAAATTCCGCGCCATCGTGGCATAAATAACATACCTCTGGGGCAGCCTTTAACAGCAGCTTCTGAGCCTCTGAAGAATGAGGTTCGTGACAGTTCAAACACAATCCTGTTGCCACAGGGGAATGATGTTTTTTCTTTTCTTTTGAAATATATTTTTCTTTCTTGTGACATATAAAACATACTTCTGGTATATCATCGAGCAGAAGCTTTTTTGCCTTACTGCTGTGCGCATCATGGCATCCAGTGCATTTACCCTCGCCTACTGGCGGATGCTTGGATGTTCTCATAAAATCAGTTTTATCATGGCAGTAAAAACAAATATCCGGCATTGGCGCAAGAAGCAGGGACGGAGCATCAGAGGTGTGGACATCATGGCATGATAAACATTCCATTTTTGCTACAGGGGGATGTCCAACCTTTTTTGAAAACATTGCTTTATTATGACAGCCCCAGCAGAGGTCAACCTTTTCAGCAAATAAATATTTGGGGAACTTTGCTCCCCTGATGTGCGCCTCTTTATGGCATGAAACACAGCTCGTAGGGTGATCATAATTTCCAGCTACTTTTATCTTGTGACATTTCATACAATCAGGAAATTGTTGGGAGAAAGAGATATCAGGCATTAAAAAAACAGCAACTGAAAAAATAATGGCAGAAAAAAGACACATTCTTAAATCTCTTAATTTTTCAATCATCCATTGCCACCAATTGTTTTGTATCAATTATTGGATTAACTGGAGCGTTGCTAATACCCAGTTAAATTATCAAAAAGGGATTGATTAAGTCAATCTTCGTTTTTCATTAGTAGTGCCAATCTTTTTCATTACCATTGTATCGCTGTATGACATGTTTATTTCCTATCTATGCAATAGAAATCATGATCAAATGAAGGGATTCTTAATTCTAACGCCGTTGATGATTTGACCATCTGATAAATCCTCTGAAAGCAACAAACTTGCATTACCTTTTAAAGCAGCCTGTATAATCATAGAATCCCAAAAGGAGTACTTATATCGAGAATGGATATCTATAGCCTCTAATATAGATTGTCCATCATTTACAATAACATCCCATTTCAGAAGGTCGCTAACAATTTCCTCAGCTATTTTTACATCCAATGGTTTTAGTATTTTTTTTGTTATACTTACGAAGAATTCTTGCAGCACTTGAGTGCTGAGAAGTCCAAGTCCGGAACCCCATAAATCTGTGATAATCTTTCGAGCGATTTCGCGCTTTTCCCCTGCGGAGATATCATAGGCATAAATAATGATATTTGTGTCCAGAAATACTTTATCCCCGCTCATGGAGATCTTCTCTCGATATCGTAATACGACCTTTTGTTCCGAGATCAAATCCTGTCTTGAGAAGCCTTAACTGCCTCTCCTTCGCCTTTTTATAGCCGGTTTCTTCTCTGATCTTCTCTTCAAGGGCATCTTTCAAAAGTTCGCTCAGAGATTTTTCTTTACGTGATGCCATCACCTTAGCTTTTCTTAACAACGACCTGGGTAAAGATAAAGTAACATTCTGTCTTTCCATCAGGACGCTCCTTTCATTAACACTAAAAATGTCCCGATGAATTATATATATCACATATTTACGTGAATTGTCAAAATTTGACTGTTAGCCTGCTCCGTACTTGATACAGGGGAATCCAGACCCCCTTGTTTTTTATCGTTACTTTATTCCAACCTGTCCAGTAATCATTGTGCCATCATCAAGAACAGCATAGATATTATAGAGACCTGGAAGCACATCGCTTGTATCCCAATTAAAGATATACTGGTTGTCCACTGGGTCATATCGGAAAAGCGAATCAGTTGTCGCTGCACTGGTAGAAATGCCTTCAACTATCTCACCAACAAAAATATCACTAACGTATTGATACATAAAAACAGCTACCGCAGTAGATATATAGTTGCCATTCACATCAGTCAACTGAAACTTAGCCGGAATTGTACTGCCTGATTTAAAGACACTTAAAAGTGGCGATTGCTTAATCGGAGGCAGAAACCCAGTCTTGTTATAGACAACATTGTAACTCACGGTTTTGTTAGTAACGTTTCCGGCAATGTCCGTTGCAGCAACAGTGAAAGTCTTTATGCCCGGCGTGGCAGTATCCAGTGATGCTCCGTTGGGGACAGTACCTGTTACTTCAGCAAGTCCAGAAACACTGTCGCCTGCCAACCAGTCAACAGTAATAGTTTCATTCAAGATATATATTGCCCCATCAACCGGAGCATTGATGACTACTTCGGGCGCAGTCTTGTCAATGTTGATTATTGCTTGCCGTGCCATCTCCATGTTGCCTGCATTGTCTGTGGAGCGGTAGTAAACAGTCGTTACCCCTTCTGTGTTTATATCAATAGGAGACGTGTAGGTATTATAGGTCACGCCGTCAAAGCTGTATTCTATCAGAGCAACTCCTGAACCACCCTCGTTGTCTATTGATGTAAAGGTCACTGTTACATCTGACATATACCAGCCGTTATTACCAGAAGTCCCGCTGATCGCAATATTTGTCACGGGGGGCGTAATATCAGCAGGCTTAACCCATCCATCCTGTATTGCCCAAGGAAGATTATCCTGCCCGCCAGAGAAAACATACGGGTAGTCTACAAAACCATCGCTGTCGTTGTCCGGAGTGTTCCAGTCGCTCCAATAATTGCCGCCAGTGGGTTTATCCAGATTGAAGATGTTGCCGGTGCCGCTCATAACCCTTGCCTGCGTCGCGTTGTTTATAAAGTTATTGTTATAAACCTGGTTGTAATCAGAGCCAATAATCAACCCATAGTATGAGTTTCCACTAATGGTGTTTTTAGTTAAGACATTATTGTTGCTATATGTACTGATTTGGATCCCAGTGCCCCAAAAATAGCTATTGGACGCAGTATTTCCGGTAAGTGTGTTGTTGCTGGAGAGGGTTAGCAGAATCCCAGCGTACCGATTCGAGCTGGCGATATTCCCGGCAAGAGTGTTTCCGGTGGATTCGTAAAGGTAGATCCCATAAGTGCTGTTATTGGCAATATTGTCCGAAAGCGTATTGTTGTTAGAAGAATATTCAAGACTAATGCCGCAGTAAGAATACGAGACTTTGTTGTTATTGGCAACCGTATTGTTGCTGGAACCCTTGAGAATGATCCCATAAGTGTTGCGGTCGGCGGTATTGCCCGTGATGGTGTTGCCGCTCGCGTTTCTAAGCCATATTCCGCCAAAGGCATTATCAGAGGCAATAACATTTTCTATTATTGAATTAGTGGTATTCCGCAGAACCACTCCTGTGCCGTTTTTAATCAGCGTAAGGTCTTTAATAATGACGCCGTCGCAGTTGATGCAAAAAATTGTACCTGCGTTCGAGGAGATGTCCAGTGTTTGGCCGAAAACGTTTGTTAAGTAATAGATTGGTTTGCCGTCAACCAGATTGCTTGTGTCAATATTGTGAATATAGGATGCGTCTGACTCGTCGAAAACATTAAGAGCAAAATTGTAGCGGTTCCCGGACATTATGTTCCCGTTAAAGGTACCGCCTGTGGAACTGTTGAGATAAACCCCATTGTTGCTATTATTTAAAGCCTGATTACCGCTGACGGTAATATTGTTAAGGTAAGAAAGTGCAATGCCGCCCTCGTTGCCCGAAGCGATATTGCTATTGACGATGTTATTGCTGGAACTGCTGATAAGCATTCCCCAATAACGATTCAAATTGGCAGTATTGCCGGTGAGGTTGTTGCCATTGCAAACGTCTAACATAATTCCGTTCTGATTTGAATTGGCAATATTGTTGGTGAGGTTGCAGCCGCTACACCTAATAAGATTGATGCCGCCTGCGTTTGAATTAGCCGTATTGCCGGAAAGGGTATTGCTGTTGGAAGAGTATAAGTACATACCGTAGTAGTTGTTTGAAGCAGTTGCGCCGCTTATAGTGTTGCCGTCGGAATACCATAACTCGATGCCGTTCCAGTTATTCGAAGCCGAAACGTTTTCTATCAGCGAATTGTCGGTATTCCAGAATAGTATTGCCTCCCCAGCGTTTGTGAAAGCTATGTCCCTAATGGTAATAGAGTCGCAGTTTACACAGTAGATTGCGCCCACGTTTACTGAGCTGTCAAACACCTGACCCGTGACACCTTTTAAGTAGTAGATAGGCTTCCCATCTACCAAATTGCTCGTATCTACATTCTGAAGATAGTGCGTTTCGTAATACCCGTCAACACCAAAATTAAACTTGTTTGCAGACATTGTATTACCGCTGAGGGTGTTGTTCTCGGAATAAATAATATACAATCCGTAAACCTTATTGGCGATTGCAGTGTTATTGCTAAGATTATTGTTGTAAGAATTGTAGCCAATGAAGATTCCATAATTATTATTAGCCTCGGCGGTATTGTTGATCAACATATTGCCATACGAATAATTGAGACAAATTCCACTACTGAAATTCTTCGCCGTCAGATTCTTAATAGTAACACCCGTTCTTCCATAAAGATATACGCCATAACCTGTTCCACTGCCAATTACTGAGTAGCCATTGCCATCAAGGGTGAGGTTGTTAGCGTTTATCTGGATTGTCTCGTAAACATTAGTTGTGAGCGTCGCTATTCTGTTAACTGAATCCCATGTTCCGACACTCGGGTCGCTCCAGCCGGAGTCGCTCAAAAAGATTGTTGAAGGCCGCGGCTGGATGAAGACCAGATGCACAGATGAGATGTCCTGGGTGTAAGTGTATTTCCCGTTTTCATCGGTAGTGAATGCCTCAACATTGCTGTAGTCGTCCTGGTACTTATAATATGCCGTCTGCGGCAGAAAGCCGCCGAGAGTTAGCGTTGTAGTAGTTGCAACGGCGCTCGCCTCAATATGCAGCGTTACCATCTCTGGAATAGATTCAAGCTTCAGTGTGATCGTCTCCGTGCTGTCAACCGTCACGTTCAGGTACTCGCTTTGGGTTAGCGCAAAATGCGTCCCGGTCGCTTCGAGTATACCGTTGAATTCGAGGCTGGTGGTTGCCTCAACAGGTGCTGGGGCTGGCTCAGGCAACACCAAATCTTCTGCAAAAGTTACTCCGACACTTAAAAGTAGTGCCGCAAGGATAATTACCCATCTTGTTAGAAATTTTAATTCTTTCATCTTCTATCTCCTTTCAAGAGTATCGAAATAATATTAAAAGAATGCTAACCCGTACTGGTAAAAACTAAAGAAATAGTTTTAAGTCATTCATGCATTAATGCATGAATCATAGCTAAAATATTATCCCCTGTCAAGGAAAGGGGTCAGTTTTTACCTGCCCATTTACGTGGCTCATGATTTCCTGCCTTGACAGGATAAAACTTTAAAACCTATTATATCTAAAACATCTGGGCAAAAAGGATTTTCGATGAAAAAGACTAAAATTACAGACAAGAGGATAAACAATATTAAATCATATTTAGATAATTATAGAGATAACATTCCAGTTGCATTCCTCTAATAAAACTTGAAGCTTTAAATGGTGTTCCAATACTTATAACTAATGTTGATATTCTTAACAGATTCACTCTTTCTATTATCCACAAGGCTGAAGAACTTAAAAAAATCCTCAATAGATTGAGAAAGGTTGCATGAGAAGATCCCATAAATATGAAATCATAGCCTTTCTAAAAGAAGAAATTTTATATTTCAAAACAAAGTCCAAAGGGGTTACATTTGATAAATTTATTTAGCTCGTTGTTAAGCATTACCTTTAATGCCAAATATCCAGAGCCAGATTAATTTGGAATATTCATTTAGTACCATTGCCCTGTCCCTTCTCCTCTTCCACCATTCATCAAAACTAAACCAGCTTTTATTGCAGGGTGCACTGATTACATTTATTTCGTCCCCCATAACTTTTTTGAAAGTTTTAGCCGCCCTCCTGCTGTGATATGGAGAAGTAACAATGACACATGACTTGTATTTATATTTATCTAAAATCTTCTTTGTGAAAATAGCACCTTCTTCAGCATTTCTTGATTTATCCTCCAGAATAATAGCGTTTTTTGGCACGCCGAGTGAGACTGCATGTCCCTTCATAAGAGATGCCCATGTATGTCTCCAGACAACTGGACCGCCTGCTAATATTATTCTGTCCTTCCTTGCCCACCCCTCCTTAAAAAGCTTAACACCATATATAACTCGTTCTGTTTCCTCACCTCCGAGTATAACTATAACATCTGCTGGTTTCATCTCATCCTTGTAATATAAGTGCCTCCCCGCCTTTTCCAGAATAAAACCATGGCTTATATATAGAAGAAAAATAATGACTGCAACCGCAATTATTATCTTGAGAAATCTAAGCATTTCCTTTCCCTATATACCATTTCACCAATTTTAATCCTGCTTTTGGATTTTTAATAATATATTCCCTGCTGTTATAATTGAGGATAATCACTGATCATGCAGACTCATAAACAATCAGACTTGATCGGCAACTGCAGCCTGTTTTGAGGGATTAATCAACCATATATTTCCAAAATCTCTTTCCTGATATGCCTTAACAAGGCTGAGTCTGATGAGTTCAAGAAGTGCAATAAACGTGACTATTAATTGGATTTTCGTAACACTTCCTTTAAAAAGTTCTTCAAATCTGATAGCATCATGGACTTCTATTATCTCCATTATTAAAGACATCTTATCCTTAATAGTCAGAGTCTCTTTAGTAATAGAAATAACTTCTGGCGGAGCAGTCTCAAGTATCTTTCTAAACGCACCGAGGAGGTCAAACAGATTCAGATCAAAAAGATAAAGTTCTTTCTCCTCTGCAATATCTGATTCCTGTTCTTTCCGAAATACCTTCATCCATTCATCTTCCCTGTCCCTTAAATGACCTGCTGCTTCTTTAAATTTCTGGTATTCGAGTAACCTCTGGACAAGTTCAAGCCTCGGGTCTTCCTGTTCTTCAGAAGGCGCTTCTTCATCAGGAGGGAGTAACATCCTTGATTTTATCTGGATAAGGCTTGCTGCCATCACAAGAAAATCCCCTGCTATCTCGAGATTAAGTTCTTTCATCATCTCGATATATTGGAGATACTGTCCTGTAATTAAAGCAATAGGTATATCATAAATATCAATCTTGTTTTCTCTGATGAGATGCAGAAGAAGATCAAAAGGACCTTCGAATGCAGGGGTTTTTATGTTGTAAATGCCCTCCATAATATAAATATTCTACCAGATTATCTAAGTTTTATTTTTTCTTCCCATAATCCGTAATCAGAAATCAAAAAAACCTTGATAATCCTCGTCATGCTGAATTTATTTCAGCATCTTATGAGAGCGATTATTTTGAGACCCTGAAACAAGTTCAGGGTGACAACTACGGATTACGGTTCTTCTCGACACCGCTATATCTCCTCTGTTAAAATTCCATGATAAAGCATAGCTGTCCAAGATAACAGAAAAGAGGCTGGGTGCTGAATAAACACAATGACAACACCTTAGAAAAAAACATAATGCTTCCTGAATAACATTATATGAGAGTTATCCATATAATGAATTATATACAAAAAGAGGTTTGATAAATAAATTATCATGTCGATTCAGTGTGTTTATGAGGCATTTAGCCTCTTATATAAAATTATCTTAAACAGATCATGGATCCTTACATAAAAAAAATTATAACGAGAATACAGGGAACATCTTCTAATGAAACAGCGGATTATATCGCTGTTGAAAAAAGACTTAGTATTTTTATTAATGGAAAGAAGACCATGATTTTATATTGCACCCCTCTTATGATAAAAGAACTGGCAACCGGCTTTTTACTCACAGAGGAAATACTGACAGATAGAGCATATATAGAAAATCTGGAAATAAAATATGAAGGAGAAGAAATTAAGATAGACATACTTACTGGGAAAAATATCATTCCAGAAACATTAGTCAACTTACAGCGCTATGGCAGGGTTCTTTTCAATAAAAAAATGGAATTCAACAAGATAAAAGATAACTTTTCTATTACACTTACCGCATTAAAAAATATCTTTAATGAGTTCCAGCAGAAATCAGAACTCTTCAGATTAACCGGTTGTTTTCATAGCGCAGCACTTTCAGACGGCGGAAAAATTCTTGCCTTCTCAGAGGACATAAGCAGACACAATGCTGTTGATAAGATAATAGGAAGTGCTATTCTGAATGATATGTCATTTACAGGGAAATGTTTACTTGTAAGCTGCCGTATTTCTTCTACGATTATATCGAAATGTTTAAAATGGGAGATCCCAATAATTGTCAGTCGAGCGGCACCAACTGACTTCGCAGTAGATATCGCTGAGAAATCAGGAATTACACTTCTGGGTTTTGTGAGAGGAGATTATCTGAACGTTTATACGAACCCACAAAGGATAATCTCATAAAATTTTAAAAATATCCTTTAGTTATCAGATCGGATGGGGCGTTTTGCGGCGCTTTTCGTTAATAGTAGTTTTTATTATATTAGCTTGACATACATCGGTGGACATAAAGGTTCTGAAAAAAAAATTGTTAACATATAAAGCCTGTAGAAAACACGGAAGAAACAGAAATAGTACACTAATGTCCGGTAAAAAATAGGAAAAGTCTCACATTTACAAGGATTGAAGCGGGTTTGATTAGGTTAAGAAAAAAAATGAAGGAGATGCCTCTTGAACCACTCAGATGAAAGGCGTGCCACTTGCTCCAACTTGCCGGGTTCCTCAAAAAGATGTGATGCACCGCGAATAATTTGTAGCTCTTTTTCGGCCTTGATTAACTTATACGCCTGCTGATTAAGCTGGATGACACCATAATCATTGCCACCAACAATAAGAAGAGTCGGGGCATTGATATATTGAAGGGCTTGTTCTGCAAGATCAGGGCGACCGCCGCGTGAGACAATTGCATTTACTTCTGAGCTGGGGGCGACAGCTGCAAGGAGGGCTGCCGCGGCTCCAGTACTTGCCCCAAAATAGCCGATATTGAGTTTTCTAGTTTTCGGCTGTTCTTTAATCCACAGGGTAGCTGCCAATAAACGTTCTGACAGCAAAGGAATGTCAAAGCGATTTTCATAGATAGCATCTTCCTCCTTGGTAAGCAAATCAAAAAGCAGCGTGCCCAGTCCAGCTTCGCGGATCACCTGTGCCACATACTTATTTCTCTTACTATGTCGGCTGCTACCGCTGCCGTGGGCAAAGATTACCAGTGCTTGCGCCTCTCGTGGAAGATCCAGAATCCCTTCGAGAATGGCGGAATCTGTTGGGATATGGATTAATTCAGAGGAGTTATTATTAAACATAGTGTATAAATATTTTAGCAAACTTCAGAAATTAAGACCTTACTTTATCCCATATTTTTGAAGTCTGTGTCGGAATGATCTAAAAGATAGATTTAAAAGTTTTGCTGCATCTGTCTTTACACCATTTGTTATTTCAAGTGCCTTAAGAAGATATCTTCTCTCAATATCTCCGATGACTTCATCAAGATCAACCCCTTTAGATGTAAGGTCTAAAGCGTATTTTTTATCACGTGCATATTCAAATATCTCTGCAGGCAGGTCTGCAGGAGTTACCTCGTCTTTATCCACAAGAAGTGCAAGCCGTTCAACGATATTTTCTAATTCCCTGACATTACCTTTCCAGAAATAGTCCATCAAAAATTTCATTGCATCGGGTGTAATCTTTTTGGGTTTTGCAGATGTTTTCCTTAAAAAGTGCTCTATAAGTAATGGGATATCCTCTATTCTATCTCTTAGCGGAGGTATATTTATAGGAACTCCATTCAATCTATAAAATAAATCTTCCCTGAATCTTCCTGCTGCAATCTCTTCCTTGACATCTTTATTTGTGGACGAAATAATCCTTACATTAACCTTTATGTCAGATGTCCCGCCAACACGTCTGAAAGTTCCATTCTCTATAACCCTTAGTAGTTTTGCCTGAAGGTTAATCGGCATTTCTACGATTTCATCGAGCAAAACACTCCCTCCATCTGCTATCTCAAACAGACCCTGTTTGTTATATACAGCACCAGTAAATGCGCCCTTCATATGCCCGAAAAGTTCTGATTCAAGAAGTCCTTCAGGGAATGCTGCACAGTTTATTGTTACAAAATTCTTATCTCTTCTATTGCTCAGGTTGTGCAATGCATTCGCAACTAATTCTTTCCCAGAACCACTTTCACCTATTATCAAAACATTTGAATTGCTTTGAGCAATTTTAGGAATCATTGTGAATAATTCCTGCATCTTGGGGCTTTTTCCTATAATATTTTCAAGTGCATAAGCTGTTTTTACTTTCTCTCTTAATAATGAAAGTTCTTCCCTCAGCCTTTTCTTTTCGATCGCCTTTCTTACAATTAATCTGATTTCATCTATCTTGAAGGGTTTATTGATATAATCATAGGCGCCTGATTTCATGGCCTCGATTGCTGTTTCAGTTGTTCCAAAGGCTGTTATTATTATTACAATAGTATCCGGGGCTACTTCTTTTGTTTTCTTCAGGAGTCCAAAACCGTCAACATGAGGCATTTTCAAGTCTGTTATAACAAGGTCAAAAATATCCTTATCTATATATGACAGTCCTTCAAGCCCATCAGAGGCTGTAGTTACCTCATAACCCTCTTCCTCTAAGAGGATCTTGATTACCTCGCGCATATTTTTTTCGTCTTCTACTACCAGTATCTTCCCTTTATTTTTTCCCATCTGTCCTCGGCAATATAATCTCAAAAGTTGTTCCTAAACCGGGACCGCTGTCCACATTCATCCTGCCTTTATGTTCTTCTATTATCTTATATGCTATTGCAAGTCCAAGTCCTGTACCATAATCTTTTGTAGTATAAAACGGATAAAAAATTTTTTCTAAGTCATCCTCTTTTATTCCAATCCCTGAATCCCTGAAACTTATGCCTATTTTATCGCCCATGTTTCTTGTAGAAACAATAAGTTCTCCACCTTCAGGCATTGCCTCTATAGCATTCAAGGCGAGGTTCCAGAATACCTGCCTCATCTTTTGCGGATCCGCATTAATTTCAAGTATCCCATTATAATTCTTCTTTACAGTAACATATCCTTTTTTCTGTTCACTGCTCTTGAAGAGTTCTAATGTATCATCAAGAAGCTCATGCAGATTAAATCTTTTGACCTCCAATTGTGAAGGTCGTGAATATATCAAAAAATCAGTTATAATCTTGTCGAGACGATCCATCTCATTCAGGGCAATATCCATAAGTTTGTCCTTATATGGTCCTACTACTGTATCTTCTTTAAGTATCTCTATAGAACCCCTTAAAGATGCAAGGGGATTTTTGATCTCATGGGCAATATTTGATGAAAGTTCTCCTATCGTTGCCCATTTCTCTTTCTGCTTCATTTCTGCTTCAAGTCTTTTAAACTCTGTAAGATCCTGGAAAATTACTATAAATCCTCTATCATCAACTTCGTTTATACTTCGCAGCGCACAGATATTAAGTCCAATTATCCGCTGTGTATCATTAATCAACATTTGCTCCTCTTTGCGTCCTTCTAAAAAAGGGAATTTAAAAAATGGTAAAACCGAATCTATCTTTTTGCCTACTATGGATATCCTATCTACGCCTGTTATCTTTTCAGCAGCACGATTAAAAATTAATACATTGCCATCTGTATCGGTTGTAAATAATCCACTCGGCAGATTCTCTATCACTTCCTTGTTAAAAAACTCGAGGTCCCGCAGATTAATATCTTTCTCCTCAATTTTTTGTTCTGCTTTTTCAAGTCTCGACGAAAGATATCCGCTGAGATAAGCTGTAAGATAAAAAGAGATTATATGGACAAATACATTATAAAGATAATTTTTCTCTGCAGTCATACCTATATTAAAATGTATAACTCCATAATACTGAAAATTTATAAATGTCCCGTATAAAATGCTGCTAACAGTTGAGATCACATATCCGGCCCTTTTATTCAATACTATACTCGACGATATCACAGTAAGTATAAGGGTAAAAGAAAACCAGCTTTCAATCCCACCTGTAATATAAATAAGGAACATCCCAAAAAATACATCAATTATTAATTGTGCATATGCGAATATAACAAGGTTCTTTACTTTTTTAATGAGGAGAGAATAGATAATAGTAACAATATACAGCGAAATTATTAGATAAGATAATAATTTAAGATTGATAAACTCTTCATATCCCTTAAAGAGAAAAGATGCGCCGAGAAGGAGTGTAACAAAAATGACCCTGAAGACTATCAGGGCATTTATCTTTTTTCTTAAGGTGGTGACATGTTCTAACATCTCCAATATTTTAAGCTTTTACACGTATAAAAATAATAAACTTTTTCCTCAATATTGAAGCTCTCCTGGCAAGCTCGGAGAGCTTGACTTCATTACATGGATGCTGGCTTTCGTCTCCGACTTTTAGTCCGGGAGCTTCACTATCCTCCACCCGCTACTGTTGCTAACTTGAATATTGGGAGATACATTGCAACGACTATGAAACCAACAGCACCGCCAAGAAATACCATAAGTATTGGCTCCATCATTGAAGTAAGTGCTGATACTGCTGAATCAACTTCGTCGTCATAAAAATCAGCAATCTTTCCAAGCATTGCATCCAGTGCACCTGTTGATTCACCAACTGCTATCATGTGCGTTACCATTGGAGGAAATACCTTTGCCTTTGTAATAGGCTCTGCAAGTGTTTTCCCTCCTACAACCCCTTTTCTAACTTCCATAATAGCATCCTCTATCACCTTGTTACCTGAAGTCTTTGCTGTTATCTCAAGTCCATCAAGTATTGGCACACCACTACTTACAAGCGTCCCGAGAGTTCGTGTAAATTTTGCTACAGCAACCTTATTAAGGATCATGCCAAATATAGGAAGCTTAAGAAATATTCTATCCGTTACCCTTTTACCCTTTTCGCTTCTTCGAAACTGGATAATCAACATAATAGCAGCGACTATTATCCCAAGCGTTATTAAACCGCGTATACTTGCAATAAAATTACTCATGTTAATAACGATCTTTGTTGGAAGGGGCATGGCTACTCCAGACTCAGCAAACATCTTTGCAAATTGCGGGACAACAGCTAACATTATAACAGTAATTACAAGGACAGCAATCGTTACAACAACCGCAGGATAGACCATTGCACCCTTAACCTTTTTCTTCAGGTTCATTGCCTTTTCTATATATCCTGCCAACCTGTTAAGTATTGTATCCAGAATACCGCCTGCCTCACCTGCTGCAACCATATTTATATATAATTCACTAAATGTTTTTGGATGTTTCCTGAGCGAATCAGCATATGTAGAGCCAGCTTCAACGTCTACTTTTACCTGCGCGAGAGTCTTCCCAAAAGATTTATTTTCAACCTGTGTGGAAAGTATCTCAAGTGCCTGTACAAGTGGGAGCCCTGCATCGATCATCGTAGCAAACTGTCTTGTAAAAACAACAATATCTTTATCCTTTACTCTCCCTCCAAGTTTCACCTTGCCAACTTTTTTGGGTTTTTCGATTATCAACGTAGGGACAATATTTTTCCTTCTCAGTTGTGCTGCTACATCTTCCTTTGAAGCCGCGGTTATCTCTCCTGATTCAACAATGCCCCTCGGGGTTTTACCTGACCATTGGAATACAGTAGCCATTTTATGCCCTCCCTCGTATAGAACCTGCTGCTGCGGTCCTCTGAAGCATTGGAACTATCTCTTCTATCACAGGTGACCTTGCAACAGCATCTTCATATGATATAAGTCCTTTTGAATAAAGCTCAACTAATGACTGGTTCATAGTCTGCATACCGAATTTTGCCTGTCCTGTCTGCATCATTGAATAAACCTGATGTATTTTGTCTTCTCTTATAAGGTTCCTTATGGCAGGATTTGGAACAAGCAGTTCAATGGCAAGAACCCTGCCTTTTCCGGATTTTTTAGCAATAAGTTGTTGGGCAAGTATGGCTTCAAGTACAAAGGATAGCTGGACCCTTACCTGTTCCTGTTGATGGGGTGGAAAAACATCAATAATACGGTTTATCGTCTGTACAGCAGAATTTGTATGGAGTGTAGCAAATGTTAAGTGTCCTGTTTCAGAAACCGTAAGTGCCGCCTCTATTGTCTCAAGGTCGCGCATCTCACCTATAAGAACTACATCCGGATCCTGTCTAAGGATATATTTCAGCGCTGTTTTAAATGAAGTGGTATCTGCATTCACTTCCCTCTGATTGATCAGGCATTTTTTATGTCCGTGAAGATATTCTATTGGATCTTCTACTGTTATAATGTGATCACTTCTTTCTTCATTTATTTTATCAACCATAGCAGCAAGTGTAGTAGATTTACCAGATCCTGTAGGACCTGTAACAAGAATTAATCCCCTGGGCCTTTTTACGAGTTCATTCATGATCTCGGGTAAGCCAAGATCTCTAAAACTCTTGATCTCAAAAGGAATGGTTCTAAATGCCCCGGCTACCGCACCTCTTTGCATAAATATATTTGCCCTGAACCTGCTTAATCCTTTAACCCCAAAAGAGAGGTCAAGTTCACTATGCTCCTCAAATTTATGTTTTTGTGCATCGGTAAGCACGCTGTAGCAGAGCGTCTTTGTGTCCGCAGGTGTCAAGGGCGGCTGATCAGTCTCTACAAGCTTGCCATCTATCCTCAATCTCGGTGGACTGCCTGTTGTTATATGGAGGTCTGATGCGTTTCTTTCTATCATTATTTTCAACAGGTCATAAAGAGTTGCCATTTATTTCACTTCCTCCTCAATATTATATATATTTTTAATCTCCAAATGTAACTCTCATAATTTCTTCTATCGACATAACGCCTTCTTTCACTTTGGTAAGACCGCTCATTCTTAACGTCTTCATTCCAAGCCTTATAGCAGTTTTCTTTATCTCATCTCCTGACGCACCCTCGAGAACCATCTCCTTTATCTCAGAACCAACAGGCATGATCTCATATATGGCTAATCTACCTTTATAGCCTGAATTATTACATATAGGACATCCTTTGCCTTTATAACACTTAACAGTGTTCGCCTCTTCTTCTGGGAAGCCCAGCTTTATAAGTGAAGATATGGGAACCTTTTCTTCTTCCCTGCACTCTTTGCATATCTTCCTGGCAAGCCTTTGTGCTGCTATAAGGATTACCGAAGCTGATACAAGAAATGGTTCAATGCCCATATTCAGCAGTCTGCTTATGCTGCTCGGGGCGTCATTTGTATGCAGGGTGCTCAAGACAAGATGTCCTGTCAAAGCTGCTTTAACCGCAATCTCTGCTGTCTCAAAATCACGTATCTCGCCAACCAGTATAATATCAGGGCTTTGCCGCAAGAAAGCCCTTAGGGCTGTAGCAAAAGTAAGCCCTATCTCCTCTTTCATCTGTACCTGATTCATCCCTGTAAAATTATATTCGACAGGGTCTTCAGCAGTCATTATATTAAGCCCGGGTTTATTAAGATAACTCAAAGCAGAATAGAGGGTGGTTGTCTTACCACTCCCTGTAGGACCTGTAACAAGTATCATACCGTATGGTTTATCTATCGCTTCCATAAACTTTTTTATCTGGTCTTCTTCAAATCCAAGCTTTGTAAGATCTATCTGGAGGTTAGACTTATCGAGAATCCTCATAACGGTCTTTTCGCCAAAAAGACACGGCAGAACAGATACACGAAAATCTATCTCTCTTTTTTTCCCGAGTCTCAATTTAATTCTCCCATCCTGTGGAAGCCTTCTTTCGGCAATATCGAGTTTCGACATTATCTTGAGTCTTGAGGTTACAGAATTCTTTATTTTTACAGGAAGATTCATTGCTGTAAAAAGCACTCCATCAACCCTGTATCTTACCCTCAAAACATTCTCAAATGGCTCTATATGTATATCACTCGCTCCGCCTTTTATAGCATTTATAAGGATACCATTAACAAGTTTTACTATTGGTTCATCAACTTCTCCTTCTGCTGCTTCTTCTTTCTCAATATATGCCTCCACACTATCAAGCGCATCTCCAACAACCTTGTCAAAATCATCAACATCAATCATGCTGCCTTCCTCAAATGAGGTTGTTGTACCTTCATCTTTAAGATCTTCATCCGAAAGCGTATAATCCTTTGCCTGTACCATCTGTGACGTCTTCTTCGCAGCAACAAGTGCTTCACCTTTACTCCCATAATACTGGGATATAGATTGTAATATAGATGACTCGCTCGCAACTACTACATCTACATTATATCCTGTCATAAACTTTATATCGTCTATCGCAAATACATTGGACGGATCTGCCATCGCTACTGTCAATGTCGCCCCTACCCTCGCAACAGGCATTATAAGATACTTCCTCGCTATCTCTATAGGTATGAGCTTTAAAACCAATGATTCAATCTTGTAATCAGATAGGTTTATCGCTGGAACTCCATATTGCCTGCTCAAAAATGTGATGAGCTTTTCTTCTGTTACATATCCCAGCCTTACAAGGTTCGTCCCTAATCTACCGCCTTCTCTCCTCTGATGATTCAGTGCCTCCCTTAATTGGCTCTCAGTAATAATATTTGAGGCTACCAGAAGCTGTCCTAATTTAGCTGCCATAATCCACCATTTATTTAATCACCAAATGTCACCCTCAAAACTTCTTCTACAGCAGTGACTCCATCTTTTATTTTAGACAGACCGCTCATCCTTAAAGTCTTCATTCCAAGCCTTATAGCAGTCTTTTTTAATTCATCCGCTGATGCACCTTCAAGGATCATCTCTTTAATCTCTTCTTTAAGGGGCATAACTTCATAAAGTGCTATCCTTCCTTTATACCCAGAATTATTGCATACAGGACATCCTTTGCCTTTATAACATTTAACCGTCTTCGCTTCTTCTTCTGAAAAGCCGAGACTTACAAGTGCAGAGGTAGAAAGCTTCTCTTCTTCTTTACATTCTGTGCATATTTTTCTGACAAGTCTTTGCGAAGCAATAAGGATTACCGAAGCTGATACGAGAAATGGTTCAATACCCATATTCAATAATCTGCTTATAGTACCCGGTGCATCATTTGTATGCAGGGTGCTCAAGACAAGATGTCCTGTCAAAGCTGCTTTAACCGCAATCTCTGCTGTCTCAAAATCACGTATCTCGCCAACCATGATTATATCAGGGTCCTGTCTGAGAAATGACCTTAATGCTGAAGCGAATGTAAGTCCTATATCTTCTTTTACATGGACCTGATTTATACCAAAAAAATTATACTCAACAGGATCCTCAGCAGTTGATATATTCACACCTATCTTATTGAGATAATTCAATGCAGAATAAAGGGTGGTTGTCTTGCCACATCCTGTAGGACCTGTAACAAGTATCATACCGTATGGTTTATCCAGTCCATTTTTGAAATCCTCGAGCGTATCCTCATCGAATCCAAGCTTTGTAAGGTCAACCTGCAGGTTAGATTTATCAAGAAGTCTTAAGACTACTCTTTCACCAAACAAACATGGAACAGTAGAGACACGAAAATCTATCTCTCTTTTTTTCCCGAATTTAAGTTTAATCCTACCGTCCTGTGGCAGTCTCCTTTCAGAAATATCAAGGTTTGACATTATCTTTACCCTTGAGGCTATCGCTGCCTTTATCTTTACAGGCAGGCTCATAACAGTATACATAACGCCGTCAACCCGCTGTCTTACCCTTAAGGTATTCTCATACGGTTCTATATGTATATCACTCGCTCTTTCCTTTATAGCATTCACAAGTATTCCATTAACAAGTTTTACTATCGGCTGTTCTACCTCTCTTACCGTATCTTCTTCACTCTCTTCTACTACCTCAACTTCATCGAGGGCTTTATCTACTACCTTGTCAAACTCATCAACATCAATCATGCTGCCTTCCTCAAATGAGGTTGTTATACCTTCATCTTTAAGATCTTCATCCGAAAGCGTATAATCCTTTGCCTGTACCATCTGTGACGTCTTCTTCGCAGCAACAAGTGCTTCACCTTTACTCCCATAATACTGGGATATAGATTGTAATATAGATGACTCGCTCGCAACTACTACATCTACATTATATCCTGTCATAAACTTTATATCGTCTATCGCAAATACATTGGACGGATCTGCCATCGCTACTGTCAATGTCGCCCCTACCCTCGCAACAGGCATTATAAGATACTTCCTCGCTATCTCTATAGGTATGAGCTTTAAAACCAATGATTCAATCTTGTAATCAGATAGGTTTATCGCTGGAACTCCATATTGCCTGCTCAAAAATGTGATGAGCTTTTCTTCTGTTACATATCCCAGCCTTACAAGGTTCGTCCCTAATCTACCGCCTTCTCTCCTCTGATGATTCAGTGCCTCCCTTAATTGGCTCTCAGTAATAATATTTGAGGCTACCAGAAGCTGTCCTAATTTAGCCGCCATAATTTAACATATATAAAAATCTTAGTATTGTCAACTCAAGAACTCAAACAGGTTAAGACATTACAAACATTGTCTGCCCTCATGGTATATTAACTAAAAACAAATGTTATGTTAGGATAAATTATGTCGATTAATCGTCCAAATGGAATACCTTCTACAAATGACACTGAGAGAGCCGAACGGCTGAGATTAGTTATTGAAGCATTAAATGAAATAAATAAAAAAATTCCAGTTATTGTAGAAGGCAAAAAAGATGCGTCTGCCTTACGAAAATTGGGACTTGTCGGCGAGATTATTATACTTCACAGGGGTAAAAATATTTATGATTTTTGTTCTGAAATCGAAGAAATTTTTCCAGGAGTTATTATCCTCGTTGACTGGGATAAAAGCGGTGATAATCTTCACAAGACCTTATCCGAATATCTTAAAGGGCGCTGGGAAAAATTTTCTTGGTTCCGAGATCTTTTAAAGATGCTCTGCCAGAAAGATATAAGCGATATCGAGGGGATTCCAAAGCTTATCAGGAGACTTGAAGGTGACAAAAATCCTTGGCGATAAAGGCGAAGACTTTGCAGTAAAATTTCTGAAAGAAAAAGGATATAAAATAATCAGACGAAACTATAGGAGCACAATCGGTGAGATAGATATCATTGCAAAAGATGGCGATACTATAGTATTTATAGAAGTAAAAACAAGAACAAATATCTCTTTTGGATATCCATTTGAGGCTATAAATACAAAAAAAAGGCAAAAGCTGAAAAACTTGGCTTTGCTCTATTTAAAACAACAAAAAGAAGAGTTTTCTGTCAGGTTTGATATAGTGAGCATCTTCTGCGCGGATAATGGGAAAAACAAGGTTGAACATATTAAGGATGCATTTGAGGTATAAAAGCTTCTTAAAACTACACAGATGGCTTTTCTGATGTCTTTTTCTCTGATTTTCCTTCTTTTGATTTCTTTAAATCTTCATAATCAACAAATTCAAGCACAGCCATAGGTGAGGAATCTTTAACCCTATTTCTCGTTTGTATAATCCTAAGATATCCGCCGTTTCTTCCTGACATCCTCGGTGCTATCTCACTAAAGAGTTTAGCTATAACATATCTGTTAGGTATATACGAGAGAGCAAGTCGTTTTGAATGTAAATCCCCTTTGATGCCGAGTGTTATTATTTTTTCCGCAATGCTCTTTGCTGCCTTCGCCTTTGCAACCGTCGTCTCGATCCTTTCCTGTTCAAGCAAAGAAAATACCAGCCCCCTCAATAAAGCCTTCCTCTGATTTGCAGTCCTTCCGAATAATCTGCCATCAACTCTATGTCGCATCTTTATTAATACCTCCGCCTGCCTTATCTTCTTTATTCATGGCGTCACTATCAATCTTCATGCCAAGACGAAGTCCCATGCCATGTAGTATTTCCTTTATCTCATTCAGTGACTTCCTCCCGAAATTCTTTGTCCTTAACATCTCTTGTTCTGTTTTTTTCACAAGTTCTGCTATTGTCTTTATGTTCGCATTCTTTAAGCAATTTTGTGCCCTCACAGACAGCTCCAGATCCTCAACACTTCTAAATAAATTTTTATTAAATATAGAATCTTCATTGCTTGAGTGAACTAGCGTTGGTTCCTCTATTGAAACAGTATCTTCATCTTCTTTTTCTAATACGAACATGCTCATGTGTTCAATTATGATTGACGAAGCTTCAGAAGCTGCCTTTTCCGGAGTTATGCTGCCATCGGTCCATATCTCCATTATGAGTCTATCATAATCAGTCGCCCTTCCAACCCTTGCTTTCTCAACAGTAAAATTAACCTTCTTAATGGGTGTAAAAACAGAATCAACAGCAATCGTCCCTACAGGAAGGTCTTCCTCTTTATTCAATTCGGCTGGCACATATCCCTTCCCCTTTTTTATGTGCATTTCAACCTCAAATATAGCATCCTTATCCAATGTCGCAATTAACTGATCAGGATTAAGAAGATCAAAAGCTGCATCTTTCTGAATATTATCGCCTGTTATTCTTTTAGCGCCGCTTGCCTTTAGCGTGGCAATTTTCTTTCCGCTGGTATGCAGCTTGAATCTGAGCTTTTTTATATTCAATATTACATCTACAACGTCTTCTTTAACGCCTTTTATAGTAGAAAATTCATGCAAGACGCCCGGTATCTTAACTGCAGTTACTGCTGCACCTTCAATAGAAGAAAGCAGCACCCTTCTTAATGCATTTCCTATTGTGATACCAAAACCACGCTCTAACGGCTCAGCCACGAGCTTACCATACTTATCTGTTAAAGTCTCTTCCTCAAACCTGATAATTTCGGGTAGCCGAAAGCCTCTTTTGATTAAGTCCATAAGGCCTCCTATGCCTCTTAATTATTTTTGAATAACTGTAAATTTTAAAATTAAACTAAACCCCAAACCCTTATTTAGAATATAATTCTACTATTAACTGTTCCTGCACGGGAACGTGTATTTCGTCACGGGACGGGATATGCAAAACCTTGCCCGCAAGACTCGCTCTGTCAACTTCAACCCAAGAAGGAATTCCTCTATGTTCAATCTTTGAAATGCTATCTATTATCTCGGGTATATTTTTACTCGACTCTTTTATGCTAACTACATCTCCCTTTTTAACTATATACGATGGGATATCCACTTTCTTGCCATTTACAAGTATATGTCCGTGATTGACAAATTGTCTGGCACTGCGTCTGTTAGGAGCAAATCCCATACAATGTACAACGTTATCGAGACGACTTTCTATAATCTGAAGAAGAACCTCTCCTGTAACTCCTTTCTTTTTTTCTGCCTTACTGAAATATTTTCTGAATTGTCTCTCCAAAATTCCATACATCCTTTTGACTTTCTGTTTTTCTCTAAGTTGGAGTCCGTAATCAGATAATTTTTTATAACTCTGACCATGCTGCCCGGGAGGATATTTTCTCCTTTCAATTATGCATTTATCCGTATAACATCTACCACCCTTAAGAAAGAGTTTTTCTCCTTCTCTGCGGCAAACCCTGCACAAAGCTTCTGTATATCTTGCCATTTTTACACCCTCCTCCTCTTTGGTGGTCTGCAGCCATTATGAGGAACGGGAGTGACATCTTTTATAAGATTAATCTCCAACCCCGCTGCCTGAAGCGCCCTGATAGCAGACTCCCTTCCTGCGCCAGGACCGTTTACAAATATATCAATTTGTTTCATGCCAAAAAAATCTATTGCTTTTTTCGCTGCTGCAGCAGCCGCTATCTGCGCTGCGTAAGGAGTGCCTTTTCTCGACCCTTTAAACCCTAAATTTCCAGCGCTTGCCCATGTTATCACATTACCACTTGGGTCAGTTATAGTTACTATAGTATTGTTAAAAGTAGCCTGTATATGAGCCATCCCATGATTGATATTTTTCTTCTCTTTTTTTATTCCTTTCCTTCCTTGAGCCATTTTTAAGCCCCCTTCTTCTTGCTAATAGCAGCCTTTACAGGCCCTTTGCGAGTTCGCGCATTCGTTTTTGTCCTCTGTCCCCTTACCGGAAGTCCTAACCGATGCCTTTGTCCTCTGTAACAGCCAATATCTATAATCCTTTTTATATTCATAGAAACATCGCGTCTAAGGTCGCCCTCTACCCTGTAATCTCTATCTATAACAGCCCTTATCTTTAATATATCCTCATCTGTAAGATTTTTAACCCTCGTGTCAGGATTAATTCCCGTTTCGGACAATATCTTCCGTGAAAGCGATCTTCCTATACCGAAAATCCTCGTTAATCCAATCTCCACACGCTCATTTTTTGGCAAATCAACTCCTGCAATCCTCGCCATAAAAAACTCCTTAATTTTTAATTTTGAATCTTGAACTTTGAACTTTTATTATCATCCCTGTCTCTGTTTATGCCGCGGATTCTCGCATATAACCCTTATAATACCTTTTCTCTTTATTATTTTACATTTTGCACATATAGGCTTAACTGAAGAGCGAACTTTCATAATTAACTCCCTTTTACTTAAATCTATAAGTTATCCTACCCTTGGTAAGATCATAAGGTGAAATTTCTACTGTAACCTTATCTCCCGGCAAAATCTTTATAAAATGCATCCTCATCTTTCCTGATACATACGCAAGAATAATCTGACCATTTTCGAGTTCCACTTTAAACATTGCATTGGGCAGGGTTTCTCTGACCGTACCTTCTACCTCTATATGGTCTTCTTTCGGCATAAGCTAAATATTATATTCTCTTTCATTGCTTTTAGTCAAGATTTTTGGTCCATCAGATGTAATTAGCACAGTATGCTCAAAGTGAGCTGATAATTTACCATCCAGAGTTACAGCTGTCCATCCATCTTCAAGTACCGTGACTTCATAGCCACCATAGTTAACCATAGGCTCTATTGCCAATGTCATGCCTATTTTTAGTCTCGGCCCCCGCCCCGGATTTCCAAAATTTGGGACCGGAGGATCTTCATGCAGACTCCTGCCGATGCCATGACCCACAAATGCCCTCACCACAGAAAACCCATTTGACTCCACATGTCTCTGAATAGAATATGATATATCAGATACCCTGTTGTGATCTCTCGCATGTTCTATCCCTATATAAAGGGCATCCTCTGTTACCCTTAATAACCTTTCCGCATCGGGATGTATTTTGCCTACAGGTAATGTATAAGCAGCATCGCCGTAAAAACCATCTCTATATACACCTAGATCTATACTCAGAATATCTCCTTCCTTTAGTATCCTGTTAGATGGTATACCATGGATAACTTCTTCATTTACCGATGCACATATACTCGCAGGATATCCCCTGTAACCTTTAAACGCAGGTGCTGCGTCTTTTGAGCGGATAAAGGCATCTGCAAATTTATTTATCTCTTCGGTTGTAATACCAGGTCTTACTATAGTCTTTATAGCATTAAGTGTCTCAGCAACAACCCTGCAAGCATAAGACATCTTTTCTATCTCTTCTGGGGATTTCAGGATAATCATAATTCACTATATATAAAAGCCTTAAAATATTTATCCTCTCCGGCCTTTCAGTCTGCCTTTCTTCAGAAAACCTTCATATGACCGAGTAATCAAGTGTGATTCTATTTGAGAAACAGTATCGAGGGCAACGCCAACCGCAATCAGAAGAGAAGTCCCTCCAAAATAAAACGGCACGTTGAATCTCTGTATCAGAATCTCAGGGATAATGCATACGGTTGCAAGGTATATAGCACCCACAAATGTTAATCTCGACAGCACCCTGTAGATGTATTCGGAAGTTTTTGTCCCAGGTCTTATGCCGGGGATATAACCACCATATTTTTTGAGATTATCTGCAATGTCAATAGGATTAAAGATAATAGCGGTATAGAAATATGCAAAGAAAATGATCATCCCGATATAAAGTATGGTATACAGCAACGTCCCGGGAGAAAGCTGCTGGGCAATAGCCTGCACCCATGGTATTGCGATAAAACCTGCTATTGTTGCAGGAAACATGATTATGGAAGAAGCAAAAATAGGCGGTATAACTCCCGATGTATTCACTTTAAGAGGCAGATGTGTTGATTGGCCACCGTATACCTTTCGGCCCACAACCCTCTTTGCGTACTGTACAGGAATTTTTCTCTGCCCCCTTTCCATGTATATTATAGCGCCTACAACAGCCACCATCATTACAACAAGAAAGAT
This sequence comes from Nitrospirota bacterium, assembly GCA_040753615.1. Taxonomy (GTDB): domain Bacteria; phylum Nitrospirota; class Thermodesulfovibrionia; order Thermodesulfovibrionales; family SM23-35; genus JBFMDO01. Next base: position 74,478 of record JBFMDO010000043.1, read on the forward strand.
AAGGAAAAATATGGGTAATTCACCTGCCTGCAAAAGTCTGCCTGTACTGACTACTGCTTGAGGGAATCTTGCCACAATCCCCGCGAATATTATAAGCGATATGCCATTACCTATTCCTCTTTCAGTAATCTGTTCTCCAAGCCACATAATAAAAGCTGTTCCTGATGTCAATGTAATCATTGTAAGCAATCTGAATGACCATCCAGGATTCTGCACAAATGCGCCACCCCCCATACCTTCAAGTCCTGTGGCAATGCCAAATGACTGTATCGCACTGATAATAACTGTACCGTATCTCGTGTAACGCACAATCTTTTTTCTGCCCATCTCACCCTCTTTGGCAAGCTTGCCGAGGGCAGGGATCACAACTGTAAGGAGCTGAAGAATAATTGATGCACTTATATAAGGCATTATACCAAGGGCAAAAATAGTGACTCTCGATAAAGCTCCACCAGAGAACATATCGAAGAACCCCATGAGGGCTCCACCCTTTTCAATAAGAAATTTACTTAATTCTTCACCATTAATACCCGGAGTGGGGATATGGGCGCCTATCCTGTATACAGCAAGGAGTGCTAATGTAAAAAGAACCCTGCTTCTAAGTTCTGCGATCTTAAATATATTCTGGAAGCTGGAGAGAACACCCAAAGCTATATTACCTCTGCCTTACCACCTGCTGCAGTTATTTTAGTTATTGCAGAATCACTAAAGGCATCTGCCTTTATAGTAATAGGCCTATTGATCTCGCCCTTGCCGAGAACCTTGATCCCGTCTTTAAAATCCTTTATGATTTTTCTTTCAAAAAGGACCTCGGGCGTTATAACATCTACCCCTGTTATCTTATTTATATCTCCAATGTTTATAACTGCATGTTTTATCATAAAACGATTCTTAAACCCCCTCTTTGGGAGTCTTCTCTGTAAAGGCATCTGCCCACCCTCAAACCCAGGCCCTTTTGTACCGCCTGAACGAGCCTTCTGTCCTTTATGTCCTTTACACGAGGTCTTCCCGTGTCCTGATCCTACACCACGGCCTACTCTTTTTTTATTTTTCCTACTTCCTTCAGCAGGCTTTAACCACTCTGTCTTCACATCGCCTCCTGTGTTTCCTCTTCGGGCTTCCCTTTTCTCATCTTCGTAACCGAAACAGGATCCTTAAGGCTTGCGAGCCCGTTAAGGGTTGCCTTTATTGAATTGAATGGATTGTGGCTACGAATAGATTTTGCAACAATATTGTAAACTCCTGCAACTTCCAGAATAGCCCTTACAGCACCCCCTGCAATGATGCCGGTACCTTTAGCTGCAGGATTTATAACCACTGTACCAGAGCCGAATCTTCCTATAACCCTATGGGGTATTGTCCCATCTTTAATAGGGAATTTTATAAGAGATTTTTTTGCCTGCTCTATTGCCTTTCTTATAGCCTCAGGAACCTCTGAAGCCTTTCCTTTTCCTATACCAACAGCCCCTTCTCCATCTCCGACAGCAACAAGGGCAGTAAAAGAAAAACGCCTTCCACCCTTAACTACCTTTGCTACCCTGTTTATATATACTACTTTATCTTTTAGATTCAGCCCTTCTGGATCAATTTTCCCCACATAACCTCCTAAAACTCTAACCCTGCTTTCCTTGCAGATTCTGCTAATGCCTTAACACAGCCATGGTAAATATAGCCGCCTCTGTCAAATACCACCTTTTTTACACCTTTTTCTAATGCCTTTTTTGCTACAAGCTCACCCACGAGTTTTGCTGTCTTAACATTTCCCTTATGAAAATTCTTGTCCTTAAATTCTTTCTCAAGACTGGATGCGGCCACAACAGTATGCCCTTTGGTATCATTTATAATCTGTACGTAAATATGGTTCAAGCTACGATAAACTGATAATCTTAGCCTCTCTTGTGTTCCGAATACCTTTTTTCTTATCCGTCTATGTCGCTTGTATTTGCTATCATTTTTACTATCAGCCAAAATACAACCTCCTTTATTTTTTACCCGCCTTGCCAGCCTTTAATTTAAACTTTTCTCCAGCATGTCTGATACCTTTGCCTTTATATGCATCAGGAAATCTAAGTGACTTTAAACTTGCCGCTACCTGACCGAGCAATTGTTTATCTATACCTGTAAGGGTAATCTGTATCTGCTTGGGATCAACCGATGCCTTTATGCCATCAGGCAAATGAAATTCCACAGGATGAGAATACCCCAGACTCAGAACAATCTTATTGCCAGATACCTGTGCCTTGTATCCAACTCCAACTATCTCAAGAACCTTCTGATAACCCTGTGAGACCCCTTTTATCATATTAGAAATAATACTTCTTGTGAGTCCATGAAGTGACCTATCAAACTTTAAGTCAGATGTCCTCTCTACAGAAATGCTTTTATTATTAACCGAAACCTTGACCTTATCTGGATAAGTCCAGCTAAGTTCCCCATTAGGTCCCTTAACATTTATTACACCACCCTTTATTTCTGCTGCAACCTTTTCAGGTATTTCTATTGGCTTCTTACCAATCCTTGACATCTCTGATTATTCTCCTTACCATACATAGCATATAACTTCGCCACCAATACCTTCGCGGCGGCAGACCTTATCAGTTAACAAACCTTTTGATGTTGTCAGGATTGCAACCCCGAGACCACCCATTACTTTCGGAATATCCTCTTTGCCTGTATAAACCCTTCGTCCTGGCTTGCTTACTCTTTTTAACCCCGAGATAACGTTTTCATTATCTACATATTTTGGGATAATCCTGAGGGTACCCTGCTTCTTATCTTTTAGTATTTTATATCCTTTTATAAAGCCTTCTTCTTTTAATATCTTGGCTATCTCTAATTTAAGTTTTGAGATAGGAATATCCACCTTCTCAGCTTTAGCGTGTACACCGTTCCTTATCCTTGTAAGCATGTCTGCAACTGGATCTGTTAGCATTAAACCTCCTTATAAGCCACTACCAACTTGATTTTCTTACTCCTGGTATCTGCCCCTCAAGCGAAAGTGTTCTAAAACAAATCCTGCACATTCCAAATTTACGCAGATAGGCCCTTGGCCTTCCGCATATTTTGCACCTATTATAAGCTCGTACTTTGAATTTTGGCGGAATCTTTGTCTTTTCTATCATGCAAGTTTTTGCCATTAATTACTCCTTATTTGTTAATCCCTGAACGGCATTCCCATATAACCTAAAAGGGACCTGCTCTCTTTGTCAGTCTTTGCACTGGTGCAGATTGTGATATCAAGTCCGTGAACCATTTCTACTTTATCATAATCAATCTCAGGAAAGATAAACTGTTCCTTAACCCCTAAAGAATAGTTGCCTCTTCCGTCAAATGACCTTTCTGATACGCCTTTAAAATCCCTGATTCTTGGCAGTGCAAGGCTTATTAACCGATCAAGAAATTCATACATTCTATCGCCTCTAAGAGTTACCTTGCATCCTATGGGCGCCCCTTTTCTTAGTTTAAAAGCTGCTATAGACTTCTTTGCCTTTGTTACAACAGCCTTTTGTCCTGTTATCAAAGAAAGTTCCTTCTGCGCTGCATCAAGTAATTTTATGTTTTGTATAGCTTCACCAATGCCTACATTAAGTACAATCTTCTGTAATTTTGGGACCTCCATTACATTTTTATATGAAAATTCCTTCATCATTATCGGTATAACTTCTTTTAAATACCTTTGTTTAAATCTCGGAGCCATTACTCGTCAATAACCTCCCTGCATTTCTTGCACATCCTGACCTTTCTTTCATCTTTGAGAAATTCGTTGCCAATCCTTGTTGGTTTATTACATTTAGGGCATATTAACATCACATTAGATATAGGAAGCGGCCCTTCCTTCTCGATAATGCCTCCCTGAGTATATTTTTTTGTTGGTTTCATATGCCTTTTAATAATGTTGACTTTTTCTACCAAAATCTTTTCTTTCGAAGGCAACAAGGAAAGAACCCTTCCTATCTTCCCTTTTTCCTTGCCAGTAATTACTACTATTGTGTCATTTTTCTTTATGCCTAAACCCATCTTTTCTCCTATAAAACCTCGGGGGCCAGAGAGATTATCTTAGTAAACTCTTTCCACCTCAGCTCCCTTGCAACAGGTCCAAATATCCTTGTCCCCATAGGTTCGCCCTGAGCATCTATAATAACCACTGCATTCTGGTCAAAGCGAATATAGGATCCATCAGACCTTCTATATTCTTTTCTTGTCCTTACTACAACAGCCTTTGCTACAGTACCTTTTTTAATATTGCTATCAGGCAATGCCTCTTTAACACTTACAACAACTATATCACCGAGCCTTGCGTACCTTTTATGAAACCCCCCCAGCACCTTTATGCACTGCACCCTCTTGGCTCCAGAATTGTCTGCTACCTCAAGCATAGTTCTTAATTGAATCATTATCGAGCACTCCGCTTCTTAACTTCTATTCTATTACTATCCACTTTTTTTCCTTACTCAACGGTTTTGACTCTATTATCTTTACAGTATCCCCAACATGATATTTGTTATTCTCATCATGTGCCTTAAATCTTGCAACCTTCTTTACGGTCTTCTTATATACCGGATGTTGAAAAAGTCTCGTAACAGCCACAATAACAGTCTTATCCATCTTATCGCTGATAACTTTGCCAGTGTATATCCTTCTGGGCATTTCTATTTCTCCGCCTTTAATTTTTCAGTTTTTAGTGTTAAAACCTTTGCGATATCTTTTTTTACAGTACGTATACGCATGGGGTTTTCTATTTCACCTGTAGCCTTTTGAAACCTCAGATTAAAAAGTTCTTTCCTTAAGTCCTTTTCTTTGTTATCGAGTTCAGTTATGGTCAGTACCCTGAGATCAGACAGCCTCATAGAACCTCCTCATCCCTTTTCACAAACTTTGTTGCTATAGGCAATTTATATGAAGCAAGACGCATAGCCTCTTTAGCGAGGGTTTCGGTAACCCCTGATACCTCATAAAGCATCCTGCCTGGTTTTACAACTGCAACCCAGTATTCAGGCGATCCTTTACCTTTACCCATCCTTGTTTCAGCAGGTTTTTTTGTTATTGGTTTGTCTGGGAATATCCTTATCCACAGCTTACAACCTCTTTTAGCATGCCTCGTAATCGCAATTCTTGCTGCCTCTATCTGCCTGCTCGAAATCCACCCTGGTTCAATCGCCCTTAATCCAAAATCACCGAATTCGACAGTAGACCCCCTGTATGCCTTACCGTTCATTCTACCTTTCTGCATCTTTCTGAATTTTACTTTCTTGGGCATTAACATAATATCACCACCTAAATTAACTTGGTACTACTTTCGGGTAGAATATCTCCATGATACATCCAGACCTTAACGCCTATAATACCATATGTAGTTCTTGCCTTTGAAAATCCATAATCTATATCTGCCCTTAAAGTATGGAGCGGAACCCTTCCTTCTCTATACCACTCTGATCTGGCTATCTCAGCACCGGCAAGCCTTCCTGAGCACGCAATCCTCACCCCGAGAATACCAAATCTTAGTGCTGATGCTACAGCTTTTTTCATCGCCCTTCTAAAGGCTACCCGTTTTTCAAGTTGAAGGGCTACATTTTCAGCAACCAGTTGGGCATTTGTCTCTGGTTTTCTTATTTCTTTTATATCTATTGCGATCTCTTTTCCTGTAATATTTTTAATGTCTTTTCTGAGTTTTTCGACCTCTGTTCCTTTTTTCCCAATAATAATGCCTGGTCTTGCAGCATGTATTACCACCCTTATATTATTACCCGTTCTCTCTAACTCGATCTTTGATACACCAGCGTGGGAAAGCCTTCCCTTTAGAAACTTTCTAATCGAAATATCCTCAATAAGTTGTTCACTATATCCCTTTTTTGAAAACCAGCGTGAATCCCACGTCTTTATTATCCCGATTCTATTTCCTACAGGGTGTGTCTTCTGTCCCAAAATCTACCTCCTATCTTTCTCACTCAGAAAGAACCAGTGTTATATGACAGGTTCTCTTTTTGATAATATTAGCCCTTCCCATTGCCCTCTGTTCAACCCTTTTCATTGCAGGACCCTGATCAACAAATGCCTTTACAATTCTCATATTTTCGGGATTAACAGCCTTTTTCTGTTCGGCATTCGCTATTGCAGATTTAAGCACCTTTTCAACAAGCCTCGCTGGCCTATATGGCATAAACCGCAAAAATAAAAGGGCATCGCCTGCACTCCTATGTCTTATAAGGTCTACTACCCTGCTCGCTTTTCTCGGAGTGACCCTTGCATATCTTAATATTGCCTTTGATTCCATTTAAATATACCTTCTCCCTTAACTCTTGGCAGCAGCGGCCTTTTCAGCGCCTGAGTGACCCCTGAATGTTCTGGTGGGCGAAAACTCACCCAACTTATGACCAACCATATTTTCTGTAACATATACAGGTATAAATTTTTTACCATTATGTACGGCAAATGTATACCCTATAAATTCAGGTATTATTGTTGAGCGCCTTGACCATGTTTTTATAATCTTCTTTTCTCCGCTTTCTATCATTGCTTTAACCTTTTTCAAAAGCTTTTCATCTACAAACGGTCCCTTTTTTACAGATCGTGGCACTTACTTCCTCCTTCTGACAATAAACCTATCAGTCCTTTTATTACGTCTCGTTTTGACGCCTTCTGGCTTTCCCCATGGAGAACACGCCGGCCGACCACCTGACGCCTTGCCTTCACCGCCACCGAGAGGGTGGTCTATCGGATTCATTGCAACACCCCTCACATTGGGTCTTCTGCCAAACCACCTTATTCTGCCTGCCTTACCATAAGAAATATTTTCATGATCAGGGTTGCTAACCTGTCCTATGGTTGCCACGCAATTCGAAGGTATTAATCGCACCTCACCTGATGAAAGTTTTACCTGGACATATTTTTCTTCTTTTGCTACAAGCTGCGCTGATGTCCCTGCGCTCCTTACAAGTTTCGCTCCCTCTCCTGGCTTCATTTCAATATTATGTATAAATGTTCCCAATGGCATATCACTTAAGGCTAACGCATTGCCCACTTTTATCTCAGCATCCTTGCCAGAAACAACTTTATCTCCTACCTGAAGTCCTAAAGGCGCAATTATATATCTTTTCTCACCATCTTTATATTTAAGAAGAGCTATTCTTGCTGACCTGTTGGGATCATACTCTATTGTAGCCACTCTCGCAGGTATGCCTATTTTATCCCTCTTAAAATCTATAATCCTGTATGCCCTTTTATTGCCTCCGCCTCTCTGCCAGGTCGTAACACGGCCATTATTATTTCTTCCCCCTGTCTTTTTAAGAGATTTCAACAAAGACTTACACGGCTCATGTTTAGTTATTTCAGCAAAGTCAGAGACTGTCTGAAATCTTATGCCCGGAGATGTTGGATTATATTTTCTTACTCCCATTATGCACCTTCAATAAAGTCAAGTTTTTCGCCCTTTTTCAGGGTAATTATTGCCTTTTTTCTATCAGAGGTTTTTCCGATAAACTTTCCGTACCTTTTCCATTTTCCTGGTGTAATAATTGTTGCCACTTTTTCAACCTTCACATTAAAAATTTCCTCTATAGCTTTCTTTATCTCAATCTTGTTTGCATCCTTTGATACTTCTACGAATATCTTATTCTCTGTCTCTTTAAGATTACTGCCCTTTTCTGTAAAAAGCGGCTTTTTCATTATTGTATAAAGATTTTTCATGCCTTTATTTCCTCTAATTTGGCTACTGCCTCTTTTGTCATAAGAAGTATATTATGAGCAACTACGTTATAGGTATTAAGATCAGCAACTCTCATAATACTTACACCCGGAATATTTCTGGCCGAAAGCCTGATCGTATCATCCCTTTCAGGAAGAACTATAAGCACGCTCTTACCATTCAGACCGAGATTTTTCAGGACAGAGATCATCTCTTTTGTCTTTGGTTTTTCAATAGAAAAATCGTTTATTACAACAATTTCACCACTCGAAAGTTTCTCTTTAAGGCTTGTTATTAACGCCATCTTTTTAACTTTTTTCGGCAACTTATATGAGTAATCCCTCGGCTGCGGCCCGAAAACTATCCCTCCACCCCTCCATAGAGGAGAACGTATACTACCAGCCCTTGCCCGTCCTGTATGTTTCTGTTTCCATGGCTTTTTACCTCCTCCGCTGACGAGCCCCTTTGTCTTTGTGGCATGCGTCCCCTGCCTCTGGTTTGCAAGAAAATTGACCACTGCCGCATGAACAACAATGGGATTGCTCTTAACGCCAAATACATCTTCACTTAGTTTGATATTATCTATAATATTATTATCTTTATCCCTTACATTAATCTCTGGCATATCAATCTTCCTTTTTTATCTCGACCATGGTCCCGTTTGCACCCGGAACTGCTCCACGTATAAGAAGAATATTCTGGCCAACCTTAACATCAACTACCTCAAGGTTTTTAACTGTTACCCTTTCTGATCCCATATGACCTGGCATCCCTTTATTTTTCCATACCCTTGACGGAAATGAACTCGCACCAATAGAACCCGGCGCTCTGTTAAACATTGAACCATGAGATCCGGGGCCTCCAGCATAGTTAAACCTCTTCATAACACCCTGAAACCCCTTGCCCTTAGAGATAGCGGAAACCAAAACCTTGTCTCCCTTTGCAAATCTTTCTACAGTCACAAATTCGCCAACCTTTAACCCACTCATAGGGAATTCTCTTAATAGCCTATAAGGTTTTAATCCGGCCTTTTTAAAAATACCTGATAGAGGCTTGTTTAATTTCTTCTCTGCTATCTCTGAAAAGCCTATCTTAATCGCCTCATATCCATCGTTATCAAGGGTTTTTATCTGAACAACACAGCATGGACCTGCCTCAATAACAGTCACAGGACATATCTTTCCATCTTCTGTAAATATCTGAGTCATTCCGAGTTTTTTGCCCAATATTCCCACCATATTTTATCTCCGAAATTATAACTTTATCTCTACATCCACGCCTGCTGCAATTTCCAATTTCATAAGTACATCAACCGTCTGAGGCGTTGGATCAACTATATCTATTATCCTTTTGTGAGTCCTTATCTCAAACTGTTCTCTTGACTTTTTGTCAACATGTGGAGACCTCAGGACAGTAACCCTGCTTATTTTTGTAGGCAATGGTATAGGTCCGGCTATTCTTGCGCCCGTCCTCTGTACGGTATCCACTATTTCCTTTACAGCTTGGTCAAGTATTCTATGGTCATAAGATTTTAATTTTATCCTTATCTTCTGATTCACGTCCATCTCTCTTTTATAATAAATTTACTCCAATATTTGGGTAACAACGCCTGCACCTACAGTTCTTCCACCTTCTCTTATCGCAAACCTTAATCCATCTTCCATCGCTATAGGTGAAATCAGCTCTACTGCCATGTTTATATTGTCACCAGGCATAACCATCTCTACTCCCTCAGGTAATTGCGCTACTCCTGTTACATCAGTAGTCCTGAAATAAAACTGAG